>NZ_JBFRCT010000010.1:0-317615 GCF_052113225.1 Paenibacillus sp. YAF4_2 | reverse complement strand
TTGGCCGCCACCGCCGCCAAATCCTTTGCCGCCCTTGCCGCCTTCTTGCATTTGGCCGCCACCGCCGCCAAATCCTTTGCCGCCCTTGCCGCCTTCTTGCATTTGGCCGCCACCACCGCCAAATCCTTTGCCGCCTTTACCGCCTTCTTGCATTTGGCCTCCGCCGCCAAATCCGCCGCCACCAGCACCGCCGCCTGCTCCGCCGCCGGCACCAGCACCGCCGCCTGCTCCGCCGCCGGCACCAGCACCGCCGCCTGCTCCGCCGCCGGCACCAGCACCGCCGCCTGCTCCGCCGCCAGCACCAGCACCGCCGCCTGCTCCGCCGCCAGCACCAGCACCGCCGCCTGCTCCGCCGCCTACTCCGCCGCCGCCTTTGCCTACGCCAAGCCCTTTCGCTTTACCTGCGCCTTTCGCGCTTACTTTCTTGCCATATTTAGCATTATTGTAAGTGTAAGTAATGGACTGGAATGTTTTCGCATCTACTGATCCTGTCACTGCAAGGCCATGCGTTTTTTGATAATGCTTGACCCCTCTTACCGTTGTCGCATCATAATAGCCGTTGATTTTGCCGGAATAGCTGCCAACTGATTTCAGCATCCCTTGAATAACATAGATATCCGGCCCTTTGGCTCCTTTGCCGACAGCTAGACTTGTGCCAGCTCCGCTAAACATCAATGCAGCAGACAATACGACCGCGCCAATGATCTTGCCTGCTTTACTAGGCTTCCCAGTGCTCTCACGGGAAGACAACAACCAGTCCCATTTCATTTCCAAAGACACCTTCCTGTTCATCTCGAATTGTTTTCCACGCCTTACTATTCCCCATTTTCGAATTTCATACGGTACTATTTTCGATTAAAAAATTAAAGAGTTTATCGTGAAAATTAAACAAGTTGTCCCCTTCCCGATTCCTCGCTCGACCCTTGTTATATAATAGTCCCACTCTAATAACATCTATTAAACTGGGGGTCTTGGCATGTTGAACGAAAAGGCTATCGCATTTCGTTATCTCGAAGGCCATTTCCCGCTTGCCTATAAGGGCATAGCGGCAGACATTTACGTTTCTCAAGACGATTATGATGGAGTAGTTCGGGCAGCGAAGGATCTGCAGCAGGATATTAATAAGGTCGCACAAATAAAGCCGCACCTGATTCACCATGAGGAAGAGCTGACGAACAACTCCGTTATCATCGGTACAATCGGCAAAAGTGGACTGATCGACAAGCTGATTGAGGATGGCAAGCTGGATGCTTCCGAGCTTAGCGGCAAATGGGAGTCTTTTGTTCTGCAAACGGTTACGAACCCTCTCCCAGGTATCGCTGAAGCGCTAGTTATCGCCGGCAGCGATAAACGTGGCACCATCTACGGCATCTATGAGATAGCCGAGCAGATTGGCGTTTCACCTTGGCACTACTGGGCAGATGTCCCTGTCAGCAAGCATTCGGAGCTCATGTTCCGTAATGGGATTTATAAGCAAGGTGAGCCATCCGTCAAATATCGGGGCATTTTCTTAAATGATGAAGGCCCTTCGCTTATGGCTTGGGTAAGAGAGAACTTTGGCGACTTTAAACATAACTTCTATGAGCATGTGTTCGAGCTCTTGCTGCGTCTGAAAGCAAACTATTTATGGCCGGCCATGTGGGATAATACATTCTATGAGGATGATGAACTGAACCCTGCTGTAGCTGATATGTACGGTATTGTTATCAGCACTTCGCATCACGAGCCGATGCAGCGTCCGCACGGTGACTGGAAGAAGCATAAGAAGGGGCCATGGGATTACTCCGTTAACGAAGAAGTGCTGTACAAGTTCTGGGAAGAAGGTATTCGCAGAAGTGCCAGCTACGAGAATATTATTTCACTTGGTATGCGTGGAGACGGCGATGAAGCCATGGGCGGCCAATTAACCTTCCAGGAAAAAATCGAGCTGCTCCAGCGGATCGTACAAGATCAGCGTCATATTATTAGCGAACAGTCGAAGAGAGAGGCTTCCGATGTCCCGCAGTTGTGGGCTCTTTATAAAGAAGTGCAGGACTATTATGAAAATGGCATGCGCGTGGCAGATGATATTACGCTTCTATGGTCGGATGACAACCATGGCAATCTGCGGCGGGTACCAACCGCTGACGAACGAAGCCGTTCCGGCGGTGCAGGTATCTATTACCACCTCGACTATGTCGGCGGTCCTCGTTCCTACAAGTGGGTCAATTCCGTGCCGCTTGAGAAAATTTGGGAACAGATGCATAAGGCCTATGAATATGGGGCCGACCGCATTTGGGTCGTTAATGTCGGTGACCTGAAGCCGGTGGAATGCCAGCTGGAGTTTTTCCTGCGGCTTGGATGGAATATCAATGACTTCAATAAAAACAACATCGAAGAGTTCAGCGTAAGGTGGGCGGAGCAGCAATTTGGCGCTGCCTATGCGAAAGAGACGGCACTCATTATCAACCGCTATTCCAAGTGGAACGGCAGGCTGAAGCCGGAGCTCTTGAACGCCGTACCGCTCTTTAGTTCCGTTCATTACAAAGAGGCGGATAACGTCCTGAACGAGCTGCATGAGACAGTTGCGCTCGCGGAGCAAATCTACGAAGAGCTGGATGAGTCGCTTAAGGACTCGTTCTTCCAACTGGCCCTCTATCCGGCTAAAGCTTCCGCTCAAGTGCTGGAAATGTATATCCGCGTTGAGAGAAGCAAGTTGTATGCAGCGCAAGGAAGGGCTTCAGCTAATGCGGAGGCTCGTCTTGTCAAACAGCTATTTGAGGCTGATGCGAAGCTGACTTACGCCTATAATCACGAGCTGGGAGGCGGCAAATGGAACCATATGATGGATCAGCTCCACATCGGCTACACCTATTGGCAGCAGCCAGAGGAGCATATCCTGCCCGAGACAGGAACAATTGCGCTGACCAAAGAAAACTCCGGCATGGGTGTTGCAATTGAAGGCTCGGAGCTGGCTTGGCCCCGTGATCCACAGCTGCCTCCTCTATTGTTCAACAATTATACGCGGGAGACCCGTTATATCGATCTGTTCAATCGGGGCTCCGAGGCATTCCCTTTCTCCGCCACAGCGGACGAGCCTTGGATTATGATGAGCATGACAGAAGGCAGCGTGAATGCTCAAGAGCGGCTATGGATCGATATCGATTGGACGAAGGTACCTGAGTCCGATAAAATTTGCGGTACGGTCACCCTGATCGATATGCTGAACAGAAAAGCCTTCACTGTCATGATCTGCGCATGTAACCCGGCGGCTCCTTCCCGTGAAGCTTTATCTGGTTTTATCGAAACGGATGGCTATATCTCCATTGAAGCGGAGCACTACAGCGCCAGTAAAGAAACAGCCGAGGCAAGCTGGCAGGTTATTCCGAATTACGGACGGACCTTGTCATCGATGGGCATCTTCCCGGTAACGGCATCATCCACACCGGAGCCTGCAATCGACAACTCGCCTTGTCTCGAGTATGAAGTATATCTGGTAACACCAGGTGAACTGAAAGTAGATGCCTTGATCGCTCCAACGATCGACTTTATTCCAGGTAAGGGCTTGCGCCTTGGTGTATCGTTTGATGACGGTCCGGTTCACGTCGTTACTGCCATCGGTTTAGCACAAGACGGCAGCTACTCGGAACAGGATTGGGAGCAAAGCGTAATTCTCAATATCCGTACAGCAGAATCGAGGCATATCGTGTCTGAAGCTGGTTACCATACGCTCAAAATATGGATGGTCGATCCGATTGTCATCCTGCAAAAAATCATTATCGACACCGGTGGTGTGAAGCCAAGCTATCTGGGGCCGCCGGAAAGCTACCGGGGCAATAAATAAACAAGCAAAGACGAAGAAAAACCTCTACAGCTGAGAGGTTTTTCTGACTTTATCGATCGCTGTTAAGAGACAAACTTAACATCCGCTACTTTGCCGCATTCCACAAAACCAATGCTTTTGTACACCTTATTCGAATCAGGATTAGTCAAATCGGCATACAGCATAGGTACCCGATTCTCCTGTACGATCAAGTCGCAGCATGCCGCTACCGTCGCGCTGGCAAATCCCCGCTTACGCAATTCAAAAGGCGTATACACGTAATTAATGCGTGCATGACGCGGAGAGCGATGGGCGATCTGCGCCATCGACACGGGGGTCTCCTCTATAATCCATAAATATAAATTACCCGAAGCAATTGCATTGTCCGCTGCAGGTATTTGGCTGGCTGGATGAACCTTTATCCCGTATGCGCTTTCGGCGAAGCCTGCCATAAATTCAGCTACCAGCGGTCCATCTGAAGAAACCGCCTTCCGCAGACTTCCCTCGACATCTGCCGGATCCTTCACGACCGGACAATAATAAGCTTCCATCCCCATCTTGTTCTCCGGACGCACTCGATAACGTGAAGCATACAGCTCAGCGAACAGCTTGGCATGCCTTGGCTCAGCCGTAATACCGCGGAGAGTATGGCTCGCAAGCTGCCTTATCAGATCTTGAAGCATAGGGCGCCTTACTTCTTCGGTTAACGAATCATCGACCCATAACCAAGCATTATGGCCTGGCGAACCTGCGAAAATGGCCGATCCATCCATGTGTCTGAAGCATACCGATTGGCTCATCTCACAAATCCGGTGCAGCAGGTTCATTTTCACTTCATTTGCAATAAAAGACGGAGTCTTAAGCATATGTAAAGCTAATTCTTCAGGCTTCTGCCTCTCCCACATCTCGATTCCCCCTTTGGCAACAGCATGAGACAACACTTCAGAAATTTTCACCAGTCTATATTCAACTGAAATATCTGTCAAGCAAATAAAAACCCTGCTCAAGGAGCAGGGCTAAAAACGAATCTATGCTTTTACAGGCTCCGGACGTTTCAATTGAAGCGGAGGAGGAATAAGCCACCCTTTTTCTTTAACCATTTCCAATATACGTACACCTAAGGCTGCTTTAGTAAGATGATATTTCCCGAATAGTGCGCCAACATCTTCTCTTATGGATTGGCCCATTGCTTGGCTGCAAGCCACCAATCCTGCTGACACATCGGCTGCTATTGCACCGGCAATTTCATTATCAGCAAATCTTGCTCCCGCAGGGATATCTTCAAGTTTGACCGGAGGTCTCTCTGACATAACAGGCGCTGGAGTAATACCGTTATCTGTAAGTAATGTGTCGAGTTCTTTTATCTCCAGCTTTGCTTGATCAATAAGGGCATCCAGAACTTTTTTAAGATCTTTGTCACCCGCATGGTTTAAATAAGCCTGATAGCAGGAAATAGCGCTTTTTGCGACTATAGAAGCTTGCCATACTGCATAGACCTCGCCGTAGTGCATCGGTTCATCTTTCGGATTACCACTTAAAATCCCCATTATATATGCCTCTTTTCATTCTTTATTAGTTGCAACGGGATTAATATGCTCAGGCGCATGCAAAACATTCAATTTCATCGGTTCCAATAAATAACCCCCTGTCAGAAACAGGGGGCATTATTAAAGCAGAATATTAGGTGCGTTCCCGGTCACGGCTTCTTAAGCCAAACAAGCCAGCCAAGCCAAGTAGTCCCAGCCAGCCCCAACCCCTATGGTTGTTATTATCGTTAGCTAATGTACGGTAATTATTAGCATTGACGCCTGTGCCGGTACCAGTCGTACGGTAATTATTAGCATTGATGCCTGTGCCGGTACCAGTCGTACCGTAAGTGTTCATTTGGTTCGTTGTTGCATTGTAGTTATTTGTACGGTTGGGTACTGTGCTGTTTGTACCGTAAGTGCCATAGTTGTTCGTACCATAAGTGTTGGATCTGTTTGTGCCAAAGCTGTTGCTGTTTATAGGATTTGGTGTTGAGCTGATTGAATCGTAGTTGCCATAACTGTTTGTACCAAACTTGCTGCTGTTTGTATGCCCGTTATCCATGGCTGCTTCTTCCTTACTGGAATGCTCAGCAGCAAAAGCAGGAACCGATGCGGCAGATAACATGAGGGATGCAGCAAGAATCATTGCGTAAGCCTTTTTCATTGTCAGTAGCGCCCCTTTAAGGTTATTGTGTACGCCCTTAGGTTTGCTTTTCGGGGGATCAAACTATACTGCCAACATTAAGCATGATTTAAGTTCTTCTATAGAGATGCTGTCCCATACCAATCTTCCCCTTTGGAATATATTATCTCAGACGTAAGGGAGGGTGGACGAGATGACAAAATCAATTGTTGTGGAAATCGAGTTTAACAACCGTTCGAATAGGGGTGGTGTCTATCGGGTAGGGCTGACCCCTCAATGGATCAAATACAGAATGTCGATTTTTATGAAATATACCCTTCAAAGCCTGCTGAAACAAAGCAATCAACATTTCCACACTTTCATTCGATATACCGAAAGGACAGAAGCAATTGTCCGAGCTGAATTAGCAAAGTACCCAAAGCTTCCGAGCCATATCCGTTTTGTAGCAGAAAATAAATACGAAGATAAGCTGCGTAAAACGGTTGGCAGCAATGAGTTGCTCTACCTCGTTCGACTGGATTGCGATGATACGTACCACCACACCTTAATCGACCAGCTTCACAAATATAAACCCAAACAAGGTACTCGGGCGCTCATTAACCAGGCCGGTTATATTTACGACAGCGTGAAGCATCGAATCGCTACGGTAAGTAAGTCTTCTCCGCCTTTTTATACATGGATTTATAAGTCGGAGCAGTATTTTAACGGGTTTCGCTACAAAACAGTGGATGGACACAGCGGAGTCATCAAGCATAAGCATGAGATTCTAACTACGGGTGGAAAGCGCAATTACATGGTCGTCGTGCATAGCAAAAACACGCTGAACCAGCGGCTCCTGAAACGCCATACTTTTATCTCCAACCGTGCCAAAGTTAATGCCATCCTTAGCCAGTATATTTAATTCATCGCCTTCATAATTGCAGGGCTTACCGGGGAAAATAAAAGCCAGCAATACAATCATGGATGAGGCGGTGTTAAAGAATGGGAAGACGGAATAGACGGCTTCTAGTACCCGAGGCTAGCGAAGCCATGCAGACATTAAAAGCGAATGTCATGCGGCAGGAAGGTTACACCGTGGATGAGAACAGACCCGATGACGTGAAATACGAGGTAGCTGGCGAACTGGGTATTCGGATGAATCGCGGCGACAACGGGCAGATGAAGACGGAGGATGCCGGGCATGTAGGCGGCAGGATCGGCGGACCTATGATACGCGAAATGATTCGGATGGCACAGGAGAAACTTGCAAAGCGGCAGCCTTAAGCTGCCGCTTTGTTCTGTTCAGGTTGGTGCAAAAGGGTTAAGGCAAAGCCCTGAGCGCTTTCGCCTCTCGCATATGTGCTACCCCTTCCTGACAGAGGCCATACGGCTCCCAAGGGCAGTCATAGCACAGCCGATGGATATCACTTGGCTCGATTGCTTCTGCCACGAGGCTGCAAAGCTCTTCCCAGCGAAGACGGCTTCCAATCGTAAGTCCAAGCACACCTAATATCTCACTGTCTTTGCGATACACGCTAGGATTCTGACAGTGGGACGGCTGATCCGTCGGGAATGCAGCACAGATCACATCCGGGCCTTCGATGATCTCAATCATCGTTTGTGGCTGCTGGCGCAGCGTCTCGTATACAGTTGTCATATTGGTACAGAAGCCATCCGAATAACCTTTGCCCCGATAACCAAGCAGACAAAATAAATGATGCCCTCTTAATGATATGCTCTGCATTCGATCAATCGCTCCTTCATATATATGTTAACCTTATTTTATCATATAGGTTAACATATGAGGAGTCCTATAATTCCGGTTCAACAGCCGGCTCATAGCGGAAAAGAGCAAGATCAATTCTACCGCTCTTTCCCACCTCTACCCCTTCAGCCTCCAGTAAATGCTGCTGAATCATACGCGATTCATCCTCTTGTATCGCAATCTCTCCTTTTGCGTTAACAACCCGATGCCAAGGCAGCTGATGGATGCTGCTTAATGAATGCAAAATTCGTACGACCTGCCTCGCCCCTCTGCTGCTCCCAGCGAGAGCTGCAATTTGCCCGTAAGTCATCACTTTACCTTCCGGGATTTGTTTGATCGTCTCGATAACTCTCATCGTATACGGCTGTAACATGTGCTTCGCCCCTATCCTTTCTTCGCTTGTATTCCTTATCACTTGTCTATTTATCATACAACGAAAAATGAAAAGTTACCTCTTAAGCTGCTTGCTTGATGCGGCGCACAAACTACAAACACCCGCCAGCAGGTCAAAGCCCGCCGACGGGTGTTTGTGAATTAAGCGTATTCCATAATGCCAGCCAGCACATCCTTCCACTGCTCCGCACTGGAGTTGCGGTGAACGAGCCATGTCTCGCCTTTACCGCTCATATGCTTGCGGATCATGACGGTGCCCTCGGCGATTACATCACCTGCAAAGTTATTTTCCTGCCAGTCGAGCAGCTCGGCGAATAGACGAGGTACTTCCCGTAGATAGACATTATCCGCATTCTTGCGGAACAAATCGGAAGTAACGATCAGCCTGCCGCCTGCCTGCACGAAGGCAATGAGACGTTCCTCCAAGACAGAATCATAGATTTGGTGAAGAGGAATAATCAACGTTTCCAACCCATCCAACTGCTCGCCCGAGTAGACAACTTCCGTACGAATACCCGCTTCAAATAGATGACGATAAACGTTATGAACGATGTAGTCCGGATAAGCGATACGGTCAACTACGGAAAGCTGATAGCTCCAGGAGCTGTCGAAATGATAATACACACCAACTGCTGCCCGTCCTGTCTCCGTTAGTTCCGGTTCATGGGCATGTTTCGCTGTATACGACTGTACGACATGATAATTCCGGGAGGGCTCTCCGGTTAACGTCACAAGCTCCGGCTGTCCGCCGCCTTGCTCCTGACCCCATGGGAATGGCTTCATCTTGAACAGATAGAATCTGCTGCAGCCACGCTCACTGACCACATTCATATCCCGCTCCAGCTCCGTAGTTCCAGTGCCATACTCCATCATCCAGAAAGGCTTGCCCAGCACCCCGCGGCAGGCATCTGCATAAAAAGCAATCTCATGCGGCTTATTGCTGTAAATATCCATACCCACAACATCCAAATCTGCGAATAGGTCCGGCCAGTTCAGGTTATCTCCCCAACAGAACATGAAGGCATTGGTTGTGATGGGCCGGGGCCCGATATAGGGACGCAGAACTGCCGCTTGAAGGCTCGCAAAACGCACCATACTGTCCGAGGAGAACCTGGCAAAATCCAGCTCCAGACTCGGATGCTGCCACATGTTCACGTCTGCGCCAATTGGAGCAGGCAGCGGAACCTGATCGAATCGCTCATAACGCTGCGACCAGAAGGTTGTTCCCCATCTTTCATTCAGCCTCTCAATCGAGCCGTAACGCTCTTCGAGCCAACGATGGAAAGCAACTCTCGCTGGATCACTATAGTCATATTTGGTTTCCCCGCCAAATTCATTATCCAGCTGCCAAGCGGCAACATTCGGATGATTGCCATAACGCTCGGCCATTGCGTCTACGATCCGCAAGGAATAGTTCACATAATTGTCCGATGAATAAGACCGGTGTTGGCGGGCGCCAAAACCGATGACACGTCCCTGTTTATTAACGGGGAGAACATCGGGATGTTTCTCCACCAGCCAGACTGGCGGACATGCCGTTGGCGTACATAAAACAACGTTAATACCGTGTGAAGCGGCTCTTTCAATTGCGGCATCAAGCCATTCCCATTCAAATTGGCCGTCACGGGGCTCGAGCACCGCCCAGGCAAATTCAGCGATTCGAACGGAAAGAATACCCGCCGCTGCTAGTTTGCTATAATCGATATCCCATTGCTCCGATTGTTCATGCTCTGGATAATAAGCTATTCCAAGCTTCATGGCGCAAGCTCCTCTATATGTTCATTTATCGTAACCTCACATTCACACACAACCGGTCCTGTTTCCGTACAATAAAGCATTTCACCATTAGGCAGCTTGATCTGAACCGGTATCGTATCTGGCCGTTCAACCCGTAAGTTAAATCGGCCTTCTTGCATACTCCAAGCAATATGAACGGCTCCATGCGGCGTCATTGCACAGCCAGATATCTCCTGCAAGCCGCTAATTCTAGGTGCAACCGAGATACTCGCAAAGCCTGGAGTTAACGGCTGGACACCAAGCAGCTCCGTCGGGAATTCGTATAGCGGCAGGGCTCCCCAAGCATGACAATCGCTTCGAACAGAGACCGGATCCTCCACCCAGGAGGTCAAATGCAAATCCACCTGAGCTTTCCAGTCGTCCCATAAAGGTAACGATCTGGCATACAGCCCGGTCTTCGCCAGCACACGGAACAAATAAAAGGCCATCGCAAACGATACTTTGGCAAGTCCCTTCGTCTCCAGTGTCCGCACAGTCAGCGCCTTCGCTTCCTCACCAGTAACCGTATCGGTCAGTACCGCCCATATCTGAGCATGCTGACTATATGCATCAACACCTGGACTATCTGCGAATACACCTTGCTCCGCCGACCAGCAATGCTTCCGGACAGCCTGCTGCAAAGCTTCAGCACGCTGACGGTATTCTAGTCCTGTATCCCGCCGCCCTGTTGCTTCATTTAGCTCAGCTGCTTTAAACAGTGCATCTACAACCATCAAATTATAAATCGTATTAGGTCCTGATCTGCCTGAAGGCGGTGCCCCCGCATTAGCACGCCATTCCTCCGTCCAATCCACGAAGGACCAATAAGCTTCCGGCATAATGCCGACCAGTCCAGTCTCCGGCTCTATCCGTGCATCAAACCACGCAAGTACGGCATCCATCGAAGATCTGTACCGCGCGGCATGCTCCAAATCACCGGTATACCAATAATGATCATGAACCATCATGATCCAGAAAAGAGCAAAACCAGGGATAATCTGACGATTCACAGACGGATACCGGCTTTGCAGCATGCCCGTCGGCAGCAGCGAGCTGTGGAAATCATAGATCGCCTTGCGCGCCAGGCGGTCGTCCCCGCTTACATAATAGGTGAACAGCGCCTGCAGCCTGCTGTCCATTTCATACTGCATTTGCTCATAGAAAGGAGTATCTTCATACGTCTCATGCATACAATTGCGAAGCGTATTCAAGCTGATCGTCCATAAAGGTAAGAGTGATGGATCCGAGCTCTGGAAGGTTGCTTGAACATCAAGCGGATACCCCGTTCTAAGGTAGGTTAAGCTCTCCACAACAACAGGTTCATCAGCTGCCTCTACAGTAAGACGGATGAATCGAAACGCTCTCCGATGAAAAGGTTCATACCTTTCATGCTCGCCAGCGCGTCTTCCATATCCCGCTATCCGATACGTATCCTCAAATCCATATAATTGTTTACCCTCCGGCTCATCACGTACTCCCTTGTTGCGTTGTCCATTCGGAAAAGGCTCATATTCATAACATTCTGAATACAATAAATACGCTGTGCCTGTTCCACCACTAAGTACAAGCTGCGGGAATCCAGCCACCAGCTCACCCGCATCAAGCTCAAGGACCAGTCGGCCGCCTGCAGGCACTTCAATACCAAGCAGTCCCTCATCTTTCATCGGTTCGCTAGCATAGACCTTGTCGCCACATTCCCCTTGGACGATTGTCTTAAACGATAATGCTTCCTCCCTCATGAAAGGAATCGGACGTGGAGTGAGCAGCCAACTGCTCAAGCCTCCGTACATCTTGTCATGCGTCTCCGCCACAACGGCTGCAGCCGGCCATTCTGTATTGGCAAAGGTACTCTCTCTCCAGCCATAAGGCCAGTCGGCGCCATCTATGATTTCTCCGCCGCCAATGAAGAGAGTAGCAGTTTCCGGCGCCAGCATCGCCGACCGTGCTGGGGTCCGGTAACAATCCCAGCCCGTGAGACCGGTATGCAGCTTCTCTAACTCCACCCCGCCATGATCCTTCAGGCTGCCCTCCAGCAAAAACACACCACGGTCCTTGCGCCATGCTGAAGCTGGCCCTTTATCCCCTTTATAATGAACGACCTGTGCCGCCAGCACATTTATACCTGGACGAAGGAAAGGCGATACATCTACTGAATCATAATAATGAACATTAAGATCCCCCTTACAAGGCCCATGTGCAATGGATTGTCCATTCACATACAGCCGGTATCGGCTGTCCGCGGATACATGGACTTTAAGCTGTGAGCTACCCTCTGCAGGAACTTGAAAGCTCCGCCGAAAAAGCACGTTCTCCATAGACCCATTACCATTCACCGCCTGATCAGGACCTGCCCAAATCCACTTCGCCGTCCACGCTCTATTCTCGTCCATCTTCTCCTCCTTTTCCCGTCAGCGGGCATTCCGGTAATCGCTTGTACTTACGCCCGTATACGTTTTGAATCGTTTATAAAACCAGTCGAGCTCGCTAAACCCCACTTCCAGAGCGATTTCATATACTTTCTTATCCGTATGAAGAAGCAGCTCCTTCGCCTTTTCCATCCGAACCTGCAGCACATAATCGTTAAAAGACTGCTCGGTATTAGCCTTGAACAGCTTGCCAAGGTAATTCGGGTTCATATAGATCATAGCAGCCACACTTCGCAGGCTTACATTGCCAGCGTACTGCTCCTGTACAATTTGCTTCACTTCAAGAACGATTTTATTCGGTCTGATCTCCTTCGTCCGCTGCAGGGCATCGAGTACATCTCCACACTTGTTCTCCATAAAACGCAGCAGCTCATCCATCGTCTTGATCCGCATGATCCGCTCGTAATCCCCTAATGCGGGATCAAACAACCGGTCATGGCTGGCGCCCTGCTCCTTCACGAGACGGAATAGCTGGATAAATAGCTCCAATACCGACAGCTTTGCCCGGCCTTCTGATATTTGCTCCGTCTTGAAGCATTCCCACAGCCTAGCCAATGCCCGTAATGTGTCTGCACGCCGGCTGCTGCGCACCATCTCCAGCACTTCCGACTCAAGCGTTCTAAGCATGTCGGGCTCACCGTCTGTCTCGGTTTTACCATGTGGCAGCAGAACCGTTCCTGCTCCCGACAAAAACTTCCTGTCGAGCGCCTCCTCCGCCTCACTCCAAGAACGCTTAATCTCCATGATTGATCCCACGCTTCGGCCAATGCCGATCGTGACAGAGGCTTTGGCGTACCTCATCGTCGAGGAACGCAGAGACTCTGCCCACAGTCGGCATTCTTCAACGTCCATTTCCTTGTCGGTACCGCCTAACAGAACGCCGATTCGCTCCTCTGATTCTTCGAATATATAACCCCGCCCATCTGCTAATTCCTCCGCGATATTGCGGATCGCAAAACGCATGAGCTCGGTATCCCGATCCGGCATTTCCCCATCAGCAAGGAAATCAAGTTCAAGCAGCAAACAGGCATATCTCTCATGATGCGAAGGAAGCTCCATCAGCAAAAGCTGCTCCTCCAGTTCTCGAGCGGCCACCTGGCCATGTGCCAATCGGCGAAGAAGCTGATCCCTTCCGGCCGACAGGCCAAGCCGCTGCCGCTTCTCTAGAAGCTGCTGCTCGCGCAGTTCGGCAGCAAGCTTTTGCAATAAGGCAATAAGATCTTCCTCATCAACAGGCTTCAGCAAATACTCCTTCACGCCCAGCCGAAGTCCCTCCCGGGCATAGGCAAAATCATCATAGCCGCTTAAGATCACGACTGGCGTATCGGTGAACTCCTGCATGGCTGCCGCCATCTCAAGACCGTTCAAGACAGGCATCCGAATATCGGTAAGCACAAGGGCGTAGCTCTGGCTGCGCAGCATGTCAAGCGCCTGCTGTCCATCCTGCGCTTCCCCTTTAACCGTGAAACCAAGTTCCTCCCAATCAATCAGATAACGCAGCGATTGCCTCGCCACCGGCTCATCATCCACGATCAACACGTTGTACATCCGGCGTCTCCCCCTGTCCGTCTCTTGGTATGCTCATGGTTACGATTGTCCAGGCCCCAGCCTCGCTCGTAATTTCAAGCCCATGTCCTTCTCCGAATAGATGCCGCAGCCGGTGCTGCACATTTTGAAGACCGATATGTGAGTCACCCGCGAGACTCTCATCACTATTCAACCGCTGCTGAATTTCTGCCAATCGCTCGAGAGGAATGCCAAGACCGTTATCCTTGATGGTCAGCAGCAGGAGATTCCCGCTCCGCTGTCCGCTGATCCGGATATGGGAAGGATTTGGGCTTAGCTCAATCCCATGGGAAATGGCATTTTCAACGATTGGCTGTATACACAGCTTTGGTACAAGGACATCCATCTCTTCTTCCGGCACATCAATCTCATAAGTAAACTTGTCACCGAACCGGTACTGCTGGATTTGCAGATAACTGGATATGAAATCGAGCTCCTCCGACAGCCGGATCGTTGGGCCGCCCTTCTTCAACATCATTCGGAACGACTTCGCGAGCAGGCCAATGACCTTCGCATTCTCCCGGTCACCCGCAATGAGCAGCTTACCTCGAATCATATTAAGCGTATTAAATAGAAAATGCGGATTGATCTGGGTCTGCAGCGCGTACAACTCCACTTCCTTCGTCCGAAGCGCATTCTCCCTGCGGTCGAGCTCTGATTGATACACCTCGCCGATCAGTTCTCGTAGTCTTCGGACCATCAGATTAAACATCTCGCCAAGCTGCGCGACTTCATCACTGCCCTTGACCTCAACAAAGCTGTCGAACTTATCACGGTTAAGCCGCTTCATCTTCACTGCCAGCTCCGACAAACGACGGGTCAGACTGACAGACATAATCGAGATCAGCAGGACGGAAGCAACAAGCGCCATTGCAAAAAGCAGCACGGCCATCGAACGAAGCTGCTGCAGCTTCCCGGATAACTCCTGTGTTGGAATAAAGGCGATGACCTTCATGCCTTTGACGATATTGCGCGAGTCCAGCGTCTGATACAAGATTTGATAAGAATCCTTGTTCATCATCTGATCGAAGCTGCCATTTGTACCTTTCATCACCTGACTGCCGAATGACAGCTGGCTTATATTCTGGACTGCATTCTCCGTATCACTGTCAATCAGCACCGTTCCGTCGGACAATGCGAAGATGACGCGTTTGTTCTTGCTCTCCAGATCAACAAGCTGTGCGAGATTCTTCAGCCGAACCTCCAGCGACACAACGCTTGGCGAATCCCGGTTCACATTGTTGAGTCGTTTGCGGAAGCTGATGACGGGTTCTTTTTTCGGAAAAGTCAGATATGGATGCGTCCAGTACCCTCCCGTGTTATTGCCCATCACTTCCTTGTACCAAGCGGAAGAACGAATATCGTCGTCGATCAGCTGTACGTTGGAAAAGAAGAAGGATGGATTGTCCGTAAATACGTCCACCTTCATCACATCCCGGGTAGACTGAATCGCTGAGAGGAAGGGCTGGAACTGCTCGGAGTAGACCTCATAAGCTTCCAGCTGATCCGCATAACGCTGATCAAGAATGATATTAAGTGACGGATTGAGGAATAGCGTATTGGCGACATCTTCGTAGGAAGCCAGTCGGTTGTCGAGATTCTGGCTGATCTGCGATAGAGATAACGTAGCATTTTGCACAATATGCTCATGCACAAGTTCACTGCTTCGCTTGGTCAGCACAAACGTAACGGAGCCGAGCAGAAATAAGACGATGAACAGGTTAGCTAAAATGAGTTTCGTCCGGATTTTCATACGTCTTATTCCTCGCCCCCCGGGTGGTGTGTACAATGAAGCAAAAGAACGTACGCCTTGCACAAGTGTCAAGGCGTACGCGGTTATGCGGGCTTACTGCCTGGCTCTCTAGTTAGTTACTCCCCGATGGTAGCTTTGAATTTGTCATTAAAGTCTGCCCAGAGCTTCGTATAAGCATCGTTCACTTCGTTCAGCCCTGCTTTTTCCATAGTTGACTTCATGCCATCCCAGCTGTTGTCAAAGTCTGCTTGGTTCTTCGACATAATGAGCTTAGGCAAATATTTCTTCCAGGCTTCTTCGATCTTCTTCGCCTGCAGGTTGATATTGTCCGGCGGCGTTACTTGCCACAGGTAACCCGGTACAACTACTGCCGGCGGCAGGAAGTCTGCCCAAATTTCTTTGCCGTATTTCGCCAGCACTTCTTTGGTCATATCGTCATACACGCTAAGTTGATAATCTTTGGTCAATGGAGTCGCATAATCACCGTCGCTCAGTTTGGCGCCATCGCCAACGTTGAACCAAGCCCCGCTGCCCGTTCCGTTGCTTGTAAAGCCTTCCTTGGTGCCATGGTCTGGATCGGTTTTGCGCGCTTCCAGCTCAGCTGGCAGCAAAGTACGCTTGCCGTCCTTCACTTCGTAATGCGTCCCTTCAATGCCCCATTGCGATAAAATCTGGCCTTCATCCGAGAACAAGTAATCGATGAACTGAATGAAGCGCTCCGGATTTTTCGCGGATGTTGTTACTGCCCATTGCAAGCTGCCGGCAAAGGTTGGTACAACCGTATTGGTCTGATCTACTGTATCCTCCGAGAAGGATAGCGGCAGATAAGCATATTGACGTTCCGGATGGCCGTCTTGACGGAATTGCGTCTCTACGTTGCCAACCATCCATTTTGGTGCATAGGCAGCTAATACACGGCCTTGCGCCAGCTTTTTCGACAGATCATCCTGTGAGAAAGCCTCCTTGTCATACAGTCCGTTCTGGTAAAGTTTGTTCAAGAAGGAATAGTACTTCTTCGCATCTTCGGTAACCGGGTTGTACTGCACATTGCCGCTGTCATCAATCCGGAAGTTGCCGTGGTCAGGAAGTCCTGATGCGCTGATAATCGGATTATTATATTCAATGTTGACCTGCCAGCCGGACATCGCGCCGGAGAAGCCAATTGTATCTTTGCCATCGATTTGCGGATGTTTG
Source organism: Paenibacillus sp. YAF4_2 (assembly GCF_052113225.1). Classification (NCBI taxonomy): domain Bacteria; kingdom Bacillati; phylum Bacillota; class Bacilli; order Caryophanales; family Paenibacillaceae; genus Paenibacillus; species Paenibacillus sp. YAF4_2. The sequence continues at coordinate 300,789 of NZ_JBFRCT010000010.1, read as the reverse complement.
TCTTTGTATGCTTTAAGGATATCGTACAGCTGATCAAGGGTCTTGATCTGCGGATAACCTGCTTCCTTCAGCACATCGTATTGAACGATAAAGTTGGCAGAAGCATCGGCTTTCGCTTCACGGCTTTTATTCACACCGTAGATGGACCAGATCTTGCCGTCTGCGTCCTTCAGGAGATTAAAGTATTCGCCAAACTTCTCTTTAATGTTCGGGCCGTATTGATCGATTAGATCATTAAGCGGAATAAGTGCGCCGCCGTCTTTATATTTCTGGATTTCCTGTGGACCCATGGCCATTACATCCGGATAGTCTCCGGAAGCAAGCCATAGATCTTCCTTCTGGGTTTCCTCTCCAACGATCAGATCGTACTTTAAGGAAACGCCTGTTTTCTCGGTAAATAGTTTCGTAATGGGGGTATCCCAATTCAACTTCGGTCGGTCGTATTCATCGTGTACGTAATGGGCTCTGCTGGTGCCTTCGTCGCTTCGTTGGAAGCGCCTTCATTTTTTGTATTAGTTGTTGCTGCATTGCCGCCGTTGCTGGATTCCTCTGTATTGCTGCCTCCATTGTTATTGGAGGAGCAGCCTGCCATTACTCCTGTGAGCATGACTGAAGCAGCCATCAGTGTTAACCCTTTTTTCCATGTCGTTGACATATGGACACCCTCTCATCTTGTCATGATAATATCACCGGATTCATTGATCCGACAACACCAATCTTAGCGGCCTATTCCTTCATAGCAGCGAAGGTCATGCCTTTTACAAAATACTTTTGCAGGAACGGATACACCAGCAGAATCGGCAGGGTGACGATGATCGTCATAGCCGCCCGAATGGTCTCCGGGTTGGTCCTTCTGGCATCCGTTGCATCGATGTGGGTATTGGCGCTCATCACTTGGTTTACGGAGCTGATCAGAATTTTCTGCAGCTCGTATTGCAGCAGGTTCAGGTTCTCGTTGCGGCTTGCATACAGGTAGTTGTCGAACCAGGAGTTCCAATGCTGAACAGCGATATACAGCGTAATTGTTGATAACACAGGCAAGCTGATCTGAAGCACAATCCGAAACAGGATTTGAAAATCCGTTGCGCCGTCGATTCTCGCAGACTCAACAATGCCTTCCGGCAGCTGCTCGAAATAACTTCTCATAATAATGACGTTAAACACGCCGATCAGCATCGGTAGGATATACACAAGTGCGTTATTCATAAGTCCGATATTTTTAACTAGCAGATAAAACGGGATCAGACCGCCATTCACGTACATCGTAATGATTAGAATAACGTTATACGTCTTGCGGAGGAAGAATTCCCTCCTGCTCAGGGCATAGGCGAGCATCGCGGTACAAAGTACGCCGAGGGCAGTACCCACCACCGTTCGGACGACCGAACGAATCGCTGCCGCCGCGAGACCATGATTTGCGAAGATCGTACTGTAATTCTCCAAGGTGAAGACGCGGGGCCAGATATAAATCGTGCCTTTCAGCGTATCGCCCGCATCGTTCAAGGAGATGGCAGCCAGATTGAGGAACGGGAACAACGTTCCGACTCCAAGCACCAGCAGCAGAATGTAATTGAGTGTACTAAAGATGGCATCTCCTTTGGACCGCCTGACTAACATGTTCTCTCACCTCCTTGGCACGCCGGCTCCGCTTAGAATAAGCGGCTGCCGGATGTTTTCTTGGCTGTATAATTGACCAGCAGGACAAGCACGAGACTGACAATTGATTTGAACATACTGACCGCCACGCCGTAGGAATAATCGCCAATGCTGGTCGAGTAATTCAGAGCATAAAGATCAAGCACTTCGGAGCGGTTAATGACGACTGGATTACCAAGCAGGAACTGCGATTCATAGCCGCTTTGCACGATCCATCCGACATTCAAAATGAGCAGCAGCACGGCTGTTGGCATAATGCCCGGAATTGAGATAAAGCGCATCTTCTGAAAGCGCGTTGCCCCGTCTACTTCTGCTGCTTCATAGTGCTCTGGATTAAGACCTACGAGTACCGCAAGGTAGATGATCGTATTCCAGCCAAGCTCCTTCCAGAAGTTCGCGGCCGTGTGAATCCACCAGAACCATTTTTCCTCTCCGAGAAAATATAGCGGTTCATGAATAAAGCCCAGCTTCATTAGAATAGCGTTCACAACTCCGGCATCCGGGGAAAGCAGCGTAGCGAATATGTTGGCGATAACGACCCAGGAAACGAAATGCGGGATGTAGGTCAATGTCTGAATAACCCGTTTGAAGAAAACAAATCGGACTTCGTTCAGCAGTAACGCCAGGAAGATCGCCCCAATAAAGCTCGTTACCAGATTCAATACGCCCATGACAATGGTATTGCGAAGAGCGTTAAAGAACTGCGGATCCTGGAAGAGCAGCTTGAAGTTATCGAAGCCGGTCCACGGTGAGTGCCACAGCCCTAACGCTACCTTGTAATGTTGGAAAGCCATGATCCAGCCCCATAGCGGGCCAAAGGAAAATAGCATAACGAGAAGCACGAAAGGCGTTGACATCAAAAGCAGCTGATACTGTCTTCGTATGACGAGGCTTTTGCCCGCCTTCTTCCCGGCCGTTTGGACAATCTCCTGATTCGTTAGTGTATTGGCGGGTTTGGCCATGTTAGTCTCCTTTCTTGACAGCAGGTTGGTCGTTCATCGATTCAGCTAAGCGAAGTAAATACGTACACGCCATAGGCAGGAATGACGGCTGTGCCTTCCAGCATGCGGTTGGAGATCAATTCGAACATTGGAGCTGCCAATTGGACCGTCCGTTCCTCTCCCGCATGATTAATCGCAAAGACAAATCGCTGCGTGCTGCCCGCTCTTCGTGCCAACTCCACCTCCTCCGGCGCCGTTACCTCGATGATCGGACGGATATCAGCGGATTTGCATACTTGGCTCATAAGGCTGCGCATACCAATAGGATCAGCTCCGATGCCGAAATAATAAGCGGTGCCTTTCCCAAAGGCATGGCACGTGGCTGCTGGTGATCCTGCCATATAATCCTCACCATACCAAGCGATTGGTTCGGCCTTCTCGGCAGTGATGACGTCGTACCAGATCGTTCCGCTTCCCGCATTCTCTTCATCCCTTGTTGTAATCCGGCGGGATTCGCCTTGACGAAGCGTACCGTAGTCGGTGATGCGGATGCCAAGCAGCTCGCGGAATGCTCCCGGTAGTGGGGCATCATCCATTCGATTGTTCCACAGCTTAGTCCCGGCGCGGATATCGAGCACTACCGTACCGCCTGCGGCCGTGTAGCGCTCCAGCCTTTCGGCAACTCCCGGCTTCGCCATCATATAGTGCGGCAGAACGACCAGCTTATAAGCTTCAAAATCGCAATCATCCGATATGACATCCACAGGAATCCGATTGTCATAGAAGTGCTTATAGTAAGCCATAAGCTGCCGGCTATAGCGATGCTCATAGGTCTGCGGCTGAATCTCCATCGTCCACTCGTTCTCGTAGGACCTGATAATCGCCGCCTCTGCCTGGCTGCTTAAGCCCTCCATAAGAGGCAGCAACCGCTGCAGCTCCTCGCCTGTACGTGCCGCTTCCTCATAACGCCTGCCTGGATTGCCGTCATGCGGCAGCAGGCCGTGCCAGAATTGCTCGGCTCCGAATAGACAGGTCCGCCAGCGGAAGTAAAGGATGGCATCTGCGCCATGAGCAACAGATTGATAAGTCCATTTGCGAAGCTCGCCCGGCTTTGGCGTTGGGAATAAAATATTACCGCCCGGCGGGCCACTCTGATGCTCCATCACCCAGAAATTCGCTTGCTTGAAGCCACGGGTAACATCCAGGTTAAGTGCAGTATCCCGAGGGTCAGGCTTATCAGCAAACATCAGATTCGGGTACGTATCCAGCGATGCGAAATCCAGTTCCTTCGACAAATCAAAGTCATCGATTTCATTAAACATGCCCATCATGTTGTGTGTGACTGGCTGGTTCGGAGCGATGGCATGTAAGATGCTCAGCTGAAGCTTCTGGAACTGCACAGCCGAATCGGATGAAAACCTACGGAAGTCGAGCTCCATTCCCGGATTGTGCAGCGGAAACACCGTATAGGCAGGCAGCTCGATTTCAGTAAAAGCATTGTAAATCTGGCTCCAGAATACGGTCCCCCACTGCTCGTTCAAGTGATCGATATCGCCATATTTTTTCTCCAGCCATTGTTGGAAAGCGGTGCGGCAGTTGCTGCAATAACAACGCGTGGTATCGGTACAGCCAAACTCATTATCGATCTGCCATGCAATCACGTTCTCATGGTGAGCGTAGCGCTCCGCCATTGCCGTTACAATCGACTGAACATGGACGTGGTAGTTCGGGTTGTTGTAGCAATAGTGTCTTCGATGGCCAAAGCCGCGGACGACCCCTTTATTATCCTGCATATAAATATCAGGATGACGGTCCATGACCCATTTGGGCGGAGTAGCCGTTGGTGTCCCCAGCACAACCCGAATCCCTTCTGCGGCCAGAATCGACAGACTCTTGTCCAGCCATTCAAAACTGTACTCTCCAGCTCTTCGTTCCAGCTTGGACCAGGAAAACTCCCCGATCCGTACGACATTAATGCCGGCCTCCCGCATCATCTTCGCATCCAGCGGCCAGCGTTCTTCCGGCCAATGCTCCGGATAATAACAAACGCCAAAATTCATGTCGTTCTTTCATCTCCAATCTGTGTGCCTGATCTGTTTCTATTATCTAATGAGATAGGCAGCAGCAAAACCCGAGAAGTGAGAGATCAACACCCGACAAACAAGTCTGTTTATACGCAAAAAGAGGCTGCCCCCGGCCAATGGGACAACCTCTTCCTATTATTATGGATTTGCTCGTGGCGCTGCGCTGCCCGTTGCCGGACCACCAAATTTATCAGGGAATTGCTTCACGATGCCTTCAGCAAGCGTATCGGACAGCATCATCAGATGCGCCTGCCCTGCGTCATAATTAACAATATCCTTCTCCCAATCCTTCGCAAGCCTTGCGGTCAGGTTGCCAGCCAGCAGATCCAGATGCTTATCCATCATCTGTTTCAAATCGGTATATGCCCAGTTGGGATTAGCGCCGCTTAGAAACTTCGCGATATCGTCAGCGTTCCGGTACCATTCTTTATTGAACTTCTCGAAATCTTTCTTATTGTTGTTTTTAGCTGCTTCGATGACCTTGCCGGCAAGTACGATATGCTCCTTAAGCAGCTCCGCGAGCTTATTGCCGGCTTCTTCACCATAATAAGGCTTAATGGCATTGCCAATATCCTGCTGATTTCTCAACAGTCGATTCAGCACCGGCTTCGTGTCTTCGAGCCCTGCAAGCATGCTGATCATCGTATTACGTGTCCATACCGCATGATCAATCCATAGCAGCCTTAGATCAGCCTTCAGCTTCTCGGCTGCAGGATTCAGGCACACTCGATGAGCTCCGTGCTCACTTGCCTGGCCTGCCTGACTTGCCGCCCAGCTATTTGCCGGTGCAAGACTTAGACTTAGCGCCATCGCAGCGGCAATGATGGTCGTTTTCCAACGCTTGTTCTGTTTCATCATGTTGATTGTTTTCTCCTTCAGGCATGAAATGAGTAGCTTGAACTTGTTTTATTGTGAACATTTCCAGCTATTTCATACCTTACAAAGCAAAAAAGCACCCAGCTAAAAAAGCCGAGCGCTTATACGTCTATCCCATATGAAGCCCTTCGAGTGCAGACTCCGGCTTTTCTGCTGACGTGCTTTCGCCTGTGTTCTTCTTACCTCTGCGGAGCAGAAGGCCAAGCAGCGCACCGGTAATCGCGACAAACACCATGATGCCAAACGTATAATCAAACGCATCAACGGCAAGAGCCAACAGCTGCTGCATCTGCTCCGGATTGGCCTCCGCGGCATTGCCGGAGGTTTGATTAGCCAGCACATCCGGAGATACATTCGCCTCGGTCATCAGCGTCCCAATCCGTTTCGTTAGAATCGTTACCAGCAAGGCAACAGCCAGTGAGCTGATAACTTGCTGCATCGCACTGGTAAGCGAGGTTACCCGGCTTACAAGCTCACGTGGCGTCTTATTAATCAGATGGGAGTTCAGAGGCATCATCATAAGCCCCATACCTGCGCCTGCCATAATAAGCGGCAGCAGCAGATCTTCCCTGCCTGTATGAATATCGAGGTTAGAATATTGGAAGATCGCACCTGATACTAGGCTCAGCCCGATTACAACGAGCCAGCGAACCCCGATTCGATCAAACAAATAACCGCCGATCGGCATCATACAGGCCGAGGCCAACGCTTGTGGGAACAAGGTCAGTCCCGTATCAAATGCACCGTATCCTCGTCCTTGCTGCAGGAACTGCGGCAAGAGGAAGATCGCGCCAAACAACGAGAATTGAACGATCCACTGCACCACAATCCCAAAAGAGAAATCGACAGAGCGGAATACACGGAGATCAAGCAGCGGATGCTTCACGCGGAGCTCAACAAAGATAAACGCGATAAGCGCAATACCACCAACGATAAGCCCGCCGATCGTTTTATCCGAAGTCCAGCTTTCTGCGCCTTGGTTAAGGCCATAGGATAGCGCTGCGAAAGCAAGCGGACCTAGAATCATGCCCGGTATATCGAAGCCGGCAAGCTTCTTGGTATCCAGCTTCGGCAGCTTCCATAGACCAAATAATACGCTGATGACGCCAACTGGCAGATTAATGAGGAAAATCCAGCGCCAAGAATGGTATTCGACCAGCCAGCCTGAGAGAACGGGTCCAATCGCCGGGGCCAGCAGAATCGGTACACCAAGCAGCCCCATCACCTGCCCCACCTTATTTGGCGGGCTGAGACGGTACACATAAGCCATCGCTACCGGCATAACGAAACCACCACCAAGCCCTTGTATGACACGGAACATGATCAACATCTGCGGGTCATTCGGCAGTGCGCATAGCAGCGACCCCAGCGTAAAAAGTACGACCGAGGTCAAGAAAATCGTCTTCGCACCAAATCGGTCAGATAACCAGCCTGCCAATGGGATAACAGCTGCCTGAGCAAGCATATAGCCCGTTACCGTCCATTGAAGAGTAGGAAGCTGCGTATGGAAATCCTCCACGAGCTTCGACAGTGCCACGTTCATCGCAGTTGTATCGAGAATAACCATAAAGCAGCCTAGAATAATCGCAACAAGCGGGAGCAAAATGCTTTTTAATTGAAATTCCTGCTCCGGCTGTGTAGGTGTAAGCTGTTGTTCCATCCGTTTATTACCTCCTCAATTGACTGCTCCATTACGCCAAGGATGTACGGACGAGTGCTGTAAGTAATGGTTTTGCCTCCCCATGTTACTGAGCAAACCGGTAGAAGTCAATTGATTTTTTGGTAAAAAATAGATGAAGCGTTTCCAGCCCTCTGCTCTTATCCCATCCCTTATTTCATCAGCCTCCGAATGATCGCAAGTCCGCCTTTTGCCGACGGATATCGGAACGCGAAATCAAACTTCGTTGTTTGCTTCAGCACGCTTTTCATATGAGAAAATGTACGGAAGCTCTCCTCGCCATGATAAGCCCCAGTGCCGCTCTCGCCTACCCCGCCAAACGGCAAGTAAGGGGTCGCCAAATGCATAAGCGTATCGTTTATACACCCTCCGCCAAACGGTACTGCCTCCGTCACCCGCTTCTGAATCGCTTGATTATCACTGAACAGATAGAGAGCCAGCGGCTTTGGTCTCGCGTTAATCAGATCAATTGTCTCCTGGAGCTCATCATAGACAAGCACGGGCAGGATTGGGCCAAAAATCTCTTCCTGCATGACCGGCATATTCCAGTTCACCTCAGTCAGGACGGTTGGTTCAATACGCTGGGACATTTCATCTGTGCGCCCACCCATAGTAATCTCTCCTTGCTGGAGAAATCCACATAATCTCTGAAAATGACGCCCCGATATAATTCTCCCGTAATCCGGATGTTCCAGCGGATCTTTGCCATAAAACTTCGCAACCGACTTGTGAAGGAGCTCTATGAATTGTTCTTTTACGCTGCGGTGGACGAGTACATAATCAGGAGCGATACAGGTCTGCCCTGCATTAATGAATTTGCCAAAAGCAACCCGCTTAGCCGCCAGCTTGAGGTTAGCATCATGGTGAACAATGGCCGGACTCTTGCCCCCAAGCTCCAGCGTAACCGGAGTCAAATGCTTAGCAGCGGCAGCCATCACCTGTTTACCTACATTAACGCTGCCTGTGAAGAAAATTTTATCAAACGGCAGATCAAGCAGCTCCTTGCTTACTTCCACCCCGCCCTCCATGACGGTAATGTAAGCTGGATCAAACGTATCTTGAATAAGGGAGGACATCACCTCGGACACTGCCGGCGACAGCTCCGATGGCTTGAGCACAGACGTATTGCCTGCAGCGATTGCCCCAACAAGCGGCGCTATCGCCAGCTGGAACGGGTAGTTCCACGGAGCAATAATAAGTGCAGTCCCAAGAGGCTCTGGCACGATATACCCTTTGCTGCCGAAATGAGTGAAGGCTGTCTTCACTTTGACGGGCTTCATCCACCGCTTAAGATGCTTTTGCATGAAGGAGATTTCCTTTAAGACGAGCCCAATCTCAAGCAGAAAAGATTCCTTTTCACTTCGGTTCAAATCTTCGCGAAGAGCCTGCATGATCGCAGCCTCCCGCTCCACAATTACTTTATGCAGCTTAGCTAGCTGCCCCAGACGAAACTCCAAGCTCCGGGTTGCACCCGTGCGATAATAGGCCTGCTGCTTTTCAAACACTTGTAATCCATTCATCCTAAACCCCGCCTTTTCGATAGAAGACTATGTACTAATAAAAGGAATTTATCTGTGCTATAGTAGGACAAAAGGAGCGATGACAATTGAATAAAATAATGCCTGCACTCATTTTGCTTATGGGCTTGCTTTACATTTTTATCATTCCTTCAGAACCGCATGCCGTCAAGCTAATTTTCAAAAGCATACCGATGCTCCTTATCATCGCCTACGCCTACTTGCAGCCTGCCGAAAATGGTAAGCGATTTCAGCACATCCTGCTCATCGGCCTAATCTTCTGCGTCATCGGCGATGTCACTCTCGACAATTTCATTATTGGGCTGTCAGCCTTCTTAATCGGACATTTGTTTTATTTGAGCGGGTTCTTCGGGCAATGGCAATTCTCCCTATGGCGGCTTACCGCTATTGTACCTATTGGTGCCTATGCTGTTTATATGGGATATGAGTTACTTGATGCACTTACCAAATCAGGAGACGGCGGTCTGAAAGGACCTGTCCTTGTCTATGTAACGGCGATTTCCTTAATGGGCTGGTCGGCCATGATGTCCGGCAACAAATGGGCGATAGCTGGCGCACTGCTGTTTATGGCCTCGGACTCCGTTCTGGCCTGGAATAAATTCATCTCGGAGGTTGCGAGCTCCGACGTGATCATTATGACGACCTATTATGCTGCGCAGTTCTGCATTGCAGCCTGCATTAGTCATAAAGCCCGTACTGTTCCCAATCAAAAAGCCATGATCCTCTGATCATGGCTTCTTTTATAGCTGCTTTAACCCACTTTTTCCTTGTTCATCTGTTTACTGCGCAGCTGGCCGCAGGCCGCATCGATATCGGCGCCATGCTCCAGACGGACGCTGACGCTGACCCCTTGCTTCTTAAGTGTATCGTAGAAGCCTTTAATGGAGTCGTTCTCACTGCGCTGGTATTGGCTGTGCTCGTCGACCGGATTGTAAGGAATCAAGTTCACGTTTACAAGTGAACGGCGGCGGTCACCCACCAGCTCGGCAAGCTCAAGCGCATGCTCCTGCTGGTCGTTAACGTCCCTTAGCAGGATATACTCCAACGTAATCCGGCGATTCGTGCGTTCGAGATAATAGTCGATAGCGTCCATCAGCTTCTCGATTGGAATCGCGCGGTTAATCTTCATAATGCGAGTCCGCAGCTCATTATTAGGAGCATGCAGCGATACAGCCAGGTTGACACCTTGATCCTTGTCGGCGAACTCTCTGATTTTATCAGCAAGCCCGCTGGTGGATACGGTGATGTGACGCGGACCAATCGCTAGACCCTTATGATCCTTCACGGTTGTAAGGAAGTCATTCAGATGGATGAAGTTATCGAACGGCTCGCCGATCCCCATCACAACGATATGGCTGACTTTCTCACCTTGATTAGCTTCATCAAGATGAAGCTGAATCTTCATAATCTGCTCGACAATCTCGCCACTGGTCAGATCGCGGCTCTTCTTAATCAGGCCGCTTGCGCAGAAGCTGCAGCCGATGTTGCAGCCAACTTGCGTTGTCACGCAGACAGACAAGCCGAACTTATGGCGCATCAAGACCGTCTCAATCAGATTGCCGTCTAAGAGCTTCAGTAGCAGCTTCACGGTTCCATCCTTGGACTCCTGCTTCGTATGCTCAACCAGCGTCTGAATAGTAAAGTTCTCCTCCAGCAGCTTCACGCAGTCAGGATTAACTTCTGTCATAGCTGCAAAGCTTGTAACCCGCTTCCGGTAAAGGTATTCCCACACTTGAGTCGCCCGGAACTTTTTGTGTCCGCGCTCGCCCAGCCATGCGATTAATTGCTCTAATGTAAATCCATATATGGAAGGTGTACTCATTATTTATCCTCTTTTCACAAACGCGGCCTAAACCGCATACTGACTCCTATTGTCCCAAAATTATCGAACGAAAACAAGGGGCGATTCCCGCCAATTGACAGAAGCTCGCAACAGCACTATTCGGATAAGACCCCCGGAGGGTCTTATTGCTATTTTTTCTCCAGCAGAACTGGCCCATAAGACCCTGCGAGGGCCTTATTCATTCCAGATAGTCCAGTTTCACTACCTTTCATCTGATTTTTCTTATTCATAAGATCCTGACAGGGTCTTATAGGCTCCCGCTCCCCGCTCCATTGCTCGGATAAGACCCTGCGAGGGTCTTATTGCTGCCGCAGCCGACTAGTTCACCTTCGTTTATCGCCTCATTCTCTGCGATAAGGTCCCCGGCAAGTTCCCCTCTGTTCCGATGCTCCATCCGCTGCATTAAGGTCCTTGAGGGAACTTAAGCTCGCCGTTTGACCATTCATTGCACTGGTTAGTGTCCCTAATGGATCTTACCTCGTCCATTGTTTCTTTTTCAAATAAAAGTTTAAGAGCACAATTAGCGCAATCTAGAGATATAGGAATTAAGAAAGAGCATCGTAGAGTTCATCCGAGATGTAAACGCTCTAACCAATCACAATGTAATAATTAGACAATATGCAGCCTCCATGTCTCATTTACATTAACCTTAGGCAGGCGTAACATACGATTCAGCAATTGAAATGTATGCTTTATTCGCTGAGTTTCCGTCATGGGAAACGGGGGAACCAATCGATAAGCGCAGTGTCATCGGTGTGAGAGCCAATGAATCTTGTTGCTTATCAGGGGTGAATCCAGGAAAGGCTTCGTGCGGCCGAACCTGGTAGGGCGACTCTCACCGTCCGAATCCGTCAGCTAACCTCGTAAGCGAAGAAAATGTCTGTTCCAGCAAGCTAAGGCTGCGAAGGCATTTTCCAGGTAGAGAGGATGATGTGATCTTGTGACCTTATGGGGCCGCGGGGAACTTTCCTCTGCGGTCTTTTTCTATTGTATTCCAAAATGTCTTTATCGCTTAATCTCCTTCACAGGGGAACGGGGGAACCAATCGGACGGCAGGCTGAATTTAAACAACCCGCCTTCCACGGGGTGAATCGCCAGAACGGCTCGAATAAGCCGCATGGCGTAGGGCGACTCTTACGCCCGAATCCGTCAGCTAACCTCGTAAGCGTAACAAGAGAGGCAACGATGATCGTGAATATAGGCGTGGTTTATTTTCTGCTGCGCTTATAAGCCGCGTGAAGAGTCCCTCTTCCGCGGTTTTTTTGTCGTTGAATCCTCTATCGAAAAGAGGAGCGAGCTTCATGAACGATTATATTCTCGTATCTGCACCAAACGTACAGGGCGAGGACTTTATTAAACAGCTGCAGCGCCGGCATATCCCGTTTGCAGCGCTTGTGAATAACAAAGCGGAATACGAGCGGATGCTCGCACTTGAGGTAAATACGATCATTGTCATAAGCACGACTGAAGAAGCCACCTGGCGGGTACCGGAGCTTCCTATTGGACGGATTTTTCTTTTCGAGAGAAGCCTGAACCTTTGCTGCCGCTACATTCAGATCTGCCGCAGCTGGACGTCGAAATCGATCTGTGTCATTACCAACAGCACAAACCCGAGACTGATCTATAAAGGAATGGGCGCGAATTATGTGATTCATTCCAGTAGCACAGAGACTTCTTTTCTCATAGCAAGCGACTTCATGACAGGCAGCGACAACGGGTAAAAATCCATGCTTACGAAGCAAGAATTGCTCAATTGGCTGAGATAGGCCATTTGTGTACCAATTCTTTTAAGGAGAATAGAGTTATGCAGGATATTTATATGGTGCTGCTTCTAGCAGCTGTATTCGTACTCTTCGCCGGATTTATGCAATGGTGCGACCGCTCGATTCAAGAGGAGGACAAACGATGATTGTCACACTCTGTCTGGCTTTACTTATCTTTCTCTATTTAGTGTACGCCCTCATTAATCCAGAAAAATTTTAATCCCTTAAACGATCGCGGGAGGTCAATATGGATATTTTACAGCTTCTAATCGTGATTGGCGTGCTTATTCTGCTCGTCAAGCCACTTGGCTCGTACGTCTATCACGTCTACTCGAATGAGCCAAACCGAACCGACCGAGTATTCGGGTGGTCTGAACGAATCATTTACAGCGTGATCGGCTTAAAATCGCGAGCAGGCATGACCTGGAAAAAATACGCGCTTAGCTTTCTTCTAACTAATATCGTATTAGTTGCCATCAGCTATTTGATCCTGCGCTTTCAAGGCGGGCTCCCTGGCAATCCGAATAACATCGGCGGTATGGAACAGACCTTGTCCTTTAATACCGTCATCAGCTTCATCACGAATACGAACTTGCAGCATTACAGCGGGGAGACCGGGCTTTCTTACTTCTCGCAGATGGCTGTCATTATGATGATGATGTTCACATCAGCGGCTACAGGCTTCTCGGTTGCGATTGCATTTATCCGTGGTCTGACGAGCAAAGGCACAACAATCGGTAACTTCTTCGAGGATTTCGTGAAGTCGCATACCCGGATTTTTCTGCCGCTGGCCGTGCTTGTCACGCTGGTACTGGTGGCTTTGCATGTGCCACAGACATTTGATCCGAACATAACCGCAACAACGCTAGAAGGTGCCACGCAAAATATCGCGATCGGACCTGTGGCATCCCTTGAATCAATCAAGCATCTAGGTACAAACGGCGGCGGTTTCTTCGGAGTCAACTCGGCTCATCCATTCGAGAATCCAAACCCACTGACGAATGTCATCGAAATTTTATCGATGTGGGCGCTGCCTGCTTCCTTACCTTATGTATTTGGACGATTTGCGAAAAACCGTAAGCAGGGCTGGGTTGTATTTTCCGCGATGATGACCTTGTTCCTTGTCTTTCTGGCAACGGTCTATACCGCTGAGCTGCATGGCAATCCGCTACTAAACAATCTTGGTGTGGATGCCTCACAAGGCAGTATGGAAGGTAAAGAGGTACGCTTTGGTATCGCACAATCCGCTCTGTTTACAGCCGTCACAACAGCAGCGACCACCGGTACGGTTAACAACATGCACGATACACTGACACCAATTGGCGGACTCGTACCGCTTGCCGAGATGATGCTTAACGTTGTGTTTGGCGGTAAGGGTGTTGGTCTCATCAACATGCTGATGTACGCCATACTCGGAGTATTTATCGCCGGACTTATGGTTGGACGTACGCCGGAGTTTCTTGGACGGAAAATTGAGCCGCGTGAGATGAAGCTCATCGCGATCGCCATTCTCGCCCATCCCTTTATTATCCTAGTGCCGACCGCTATCGCCTTCCTTACCGACCTAGGCCAAGGCTCAATTAGCAACCCAGGCTTCCACGGCATCTCACAGGTGCTGTATGAGTACACCTCATCAGCAGCGAATAACGGCTCCGGCTTTGAGGGATTAGCCGATAATACACCTTTCTGGAATATTACAACCGGACTGGTCATGCTGTTTGGACGATATATCTCGATGATTGCCATGCTTGCCGTTGCCGGTTCACTGGTCCGTAAGCAGCCTGTGCCAGAGACATCGGGTACATTCCGGACAGATAACGTGCTGTTTGCAGGGATTCTTGTAGGAACCGTATTAATTATTGGAGCGCTGACGTTCCTGCCTGCCGTTGTTCTTGGACCAATTGCAGAGTATCTGACGCTTCGCTAACGGATAAGGATGAGGTGAGTAAAAGGTGACTACGAAACGTAAATCTATGCTGGACTCCGCTATTTTAAGCCGAGCGGTCAGGGACAGCTTTATTAAATTAAATCCACTAACAATGATGAAAAACCCCGTCATGTTCGTCGTTGAGGTCGGTACACTTGTCGTACTGCTTATGACATTGCTGCCCGGCTATTTCGGTACAGAAGATCGGGTAGGCTTTAATCTGACGGTGTTTCTTATTCTGCTATTCACGGTACTCTTCGCGAATTTCGCAGAAGCATTGGCCGAAGGGCGCGGTAAAGCGCAGGCCGATTCGCTTAAGAAGAGCAAACAGGACATTACGGCTAACAAAATGGTCGGCAATAGTGTAAAACAAGTCGTATCTACCGAGCTTCGGAAAGGCGATATGGTTATCGTCTCACAAGGCGAGATGATTCCGGGCGATGGCGAAGTCATTGAAGGTCTTGCTTCTGTTGATGAATCGGCCATTACCGGTGAATCGGCTCCTGTTATTAAAGAAGCTGGCGGTGACTTCAGCTCCGTTACCGGCGGTACACGTGTCGTCAGCGACCAGATCAAGGTTCGCATTATGAGTGATCCCGGCGAATCGTTTATTGATCGTATGATCTCACTTGTTGAAGGCGCAAAGCGGCAAAAGACGCCAAACGAACTGGCTCTGAACACCCTGCTTACAAGCCTGACGCTTATCTTCTTGATCGTTGTCGTTACCCTGGCCCCTATCGCCAAATATGTTGGTGTAGAGCTGGATGTGCCCGTGCTGATTGCCCTGCTCGTCTGTCTCATTCCGACCACAATTGGCGGTCTGCTGTCAGCCATCGGAATCGCCGGTATGGACCGCGTGACACAGTTTAACGTATTGGCAATGTCAGGCAAAGCCGTTGAAGCAGCCGGCGATATTAACACAATGATTCTGGATAAAACCGGTACGATTACATTCGGGAACCGGATGGCCAGCGATTTCCTTCCTGTTAAGGGCTCAACCATCCAAGAGCTTGGCGAGTGGGCAGCACTCAGCTCGGCCAAAGACGAGACGCCGGAAGGACGCTCCGTATTAGAGCTGATGAAGACCAAGCAGCTCTCCTACCCAACTGAGCAGATTGAGCAGGCTTCCTTCATTCCTTTTACAGCTGAAACACGGATGAGCGGTACCGATTTGCCAGATGGAAGAAAAGTACGTAAAGGCGCCGTTGATGCCGTTAAAAAATGGGTATTGTCTCTAGGGGGTACTATCCCAGCCGATCTCGATTCCACCGGTGAAGCCGCTGCTGTCCTCGGCGGAACACCACTTGCTGTTTCCGTTGATAACCGGATTCTAGGTATTATTTATTTGAAGGATACCGTTAAACCAGGCATGCAGGAGAGATTCGCTGAGCTCCGCCGGATGGGTATCAAGACCATCATGTGTACGGGCGATAATCCGCTGACGGCAGCAACGATTGCCCGTGAAGCAGGTGTCGATGACTTTGTGGCGGAAAGCCGCCCTGAGGATAAAATCGCGCTGATCAAAAGAGAGCAGGCCGCAGGCAGTCTTGTTGCGATGACCGGCGACGGCACGAATGACGCCCCTGCTCTTGCCCAGGCCGATGTTGGGCTTGCGATGAACAGCGGTACAATCGCAGCGAAGGAAGCTGCGAATATGATCGATCTGGATTCCGACCCGTCGAAGATTATCGAGGTTGTGGCTATCGGCAAGCAGCTGCTAATGACCCGCGGCGCTTTGACCACGTTCAGTATTGCGAATGATATCGCCAAATATTTTGCCATCATCCCTGCGATGTTCATGATTGCGATCCCGCAGATCGATGTCCTGAACATTATGAAACTTGGCTCGCCTTCATCGGCGATCCTCTCGGCCCTTATCTTCAACGCCGTCATTATCCCGCTCCTCATCCCGCTTGCGATGCGAGGGGTTGCTTACAAACCGATAAATGCATCCAAGTTGTTAAGCAAGAACCTGCTTATCTACGGGCTTGGCGGCGTCATTGCACCGTTCATTGGTATTAAGCTGCTTGACCTTATCGTTCATATTTGGATCTAATGCGTTATTCGAAAGGAAGAGATCATATGAATCAATCCGCTTCATCATCCGCATCAGGCGGTGGCTCAATCCTGATCATCGCCATCAGAGCGAGTATCGCATTTATTATATTATGCGGCATTATATATCCGCTCGTGTCTACGGGTTTAGCGCAGCTGCTCTTCCCGCATCAGGCGAACGGAAGCTTGATTAAGAACGCAGAAGGCCAGATTATCGGCTCGTCCCTTATCGGGCAAAGCTTTACCGACCCTGCCTACTTCCAAGGGCGTGTATCGAGCATTGACTATAAAGCAGAAGCTTCCGGATCCAACAACTATGCGCCCTCTAATCCAGATATGCTCAAGCGGACGCAGGAATCGATTGCCGCATGGAAGGCAGCCAATCCAGACGTTCCAATCAGCAAGCTTCCGATTGCTCTGATTACCAACTCTGGTTCCGGCCTCGACCCGCATATTACGCCAAGCTCAGCTGAGGTTCAAATCCCGCGGATCAGCAAGTTGACCGGCTTATCGACCGATACGTTGGAACAGCTTGTCCAAAAGCATACCGAAGGACGTGACCTTGGTGTATTTGGTGAACCGCGCATTAATGTACTGGAGCTCAATATCGAACTAATCCAGCTTAGAAAATAAAGCAGAACGCCCCGCTTGCACTTGCAGGCGGGGCATTCACACGCTAAGAGGAAAGGAGGAACAACCCGTCATGGACAACGGCTACCGTCGAAAAACACCCGAGGAGCTTCTGCAAGCGATAACGAAGCTCCATCATGGACGGCTTAAAATCTATATCGGTGCGGTTAGCGGCACCGGTAAAACCTATCATATGCTGCGCGATGGCCAGCAGCTTCAGAAGCAAGGCATTGATGTCGTTGCCTGTGCTGTCTCGACGATGCAAAGGCCCGAGACGATGGAGCAGCTCATAGAAATCGAACGGATTCCCAGCATCCACTGGTTTAAGGAAGGAGTCGAATGGAAGGATCTGGACTTACGGGCCATCAAGACGCGTAATCCCGAAGTCTTGCTCGTTGATGGGCTGGCCCATCGCAACCGACCAGAGGCAGAGTTCCCTTCCCGGCTTGATGATATCAAGCATCTGCTCGCATGCGGAATAAGCGTCATGACGACGATCAATGTGTATGAACTGGACGGCGTCTGCGATCTTGCTTATCAATTAACAGGGATCGAAGCCGAGTATACCGTACCCGACGATATTCTCGAGCTTGCGGATGAGGTACGTCTTATCGACGTTTCGCCTGAGACCATCTTGACACGATTAAATGAAGGCCATTTGCGCAACGCCAAGACCCCTCACCTTCTCCGGAGGGGAAATCTTGATAAGCTGCGCGAACTCGCTCTGCGCCTGATGGCTGAGGATGTCAACGGATCATTGGAGCATCATCGGAGGAATCAAGGCCTTATTGGCCCCTCCGGCGCATCCGAACGAATACTTGTGACGGTACAGTATCATTGGAACGGCTCCATCCATGTCCGGCGCGGCCAGCAGGTGGCGAAGCGGCTCAGCGGGGAACTGCTCGTTGTATCGTTCATATCGGATAACACCTCTTTATCAAAAGAAGCAGCTGCATTTAAGCGTTCGATTGTGAAGCTCACGCAAAAGATTGGGGCATCCTTCGAGGAGCTGGTTGTCCCCCACCTTCATCGGCGCCTGCTGTCCCAGCATATTACCGAGTATGCGATGGCCCATGGTGTAACCCGCATTGTGCTGGGCCACTCCAAGCATACCTGGCTGCAGGAGCTGCTTCATGGCTCCATCGCTAATGGGATCTTGCAGCAAGCCAAACCAATCGATCTCTTCTTTGTTGCCGATCGTACAGATCAGGAAGGAGAACGTATTCTTCCTGCGAGGCATCGCACGGAGACCCGCTCTACTTATAAAAGACTCAGCATTGCCGAGAAGAAGCAAACGACTGAGCGTATGAAACGCGGCACCTTCAAAGTATATATTGGTGCTGCACCCGGAGTGGGAAAAACGTACACCATGCTCCGTGAGGGCAATGTCCTCCTCCGCAAAGGCATTGATGTCGTGATTGGTCTTCTTGAGACACATGGCCGCAAGGACACAATGGAGCAGGTGGCGGAGCTGCCCTCCATTCCAAGGGCACAAATAGCTTATAAGGATATGCTGCTGGAGGAGATGGACGTCCCTGCTATTCTTAAGCGATTTCCTGAGGTGGTCCTTATCGATGAGCTTGCCCATACGAATGTGCCGGGCAGCTTAAACAAGAAGAGATATGAAGATGTCCGTATCATTCTGGATGCCGGCATTTCCGTTATTTCCACCGTTAATGTCCAGCATCTCGAAAGCTTAAATGACGCTGTCGAGCAAATAACAGGGGTACGGGTCAGAGAGACGGTACCCGACAGCATGCTGCGCATCGCCGATGAAGTAGAGCTTATTGATGTATCGCCTAGAGCGTTGCAGGAACGGATGCGGGAAGGCAGAATCTATGCCATGGGCAAGGTCGAACAGGCGCTAGGTGCCTTTTTTCAGCTTGGTAACTTGATTGCCCTGCGGGAGCTTGCCTTGCGCGAAATTGCGGATGATGTGGATGAAAGGCTTGAGGCTTGGGAACGGACAGGGTCGCTGCGTGGCCCGTGGCGGAGGCAGGAGGTCATATTTGTAGCCATCACAGACCTTGCACAAGCGGATCGACTGATCCGCAGAGGCTTCCGTATTGCCCACCGGCTTAAGGCCGAGTGGCATGTCATGGTCGTTTATAATGGCGGCGGACATGCAATAGATCGTCGTATGAAGGAACTCCTTCAATTAACGGAGCAGCTAGGCGGAACGTTTGTTGTTAAAGAGGTGAGGCAGACACAGTATCTCCCGGCTTTTCTGCTCACCCATGCCAATGCGCTTAATAGTACTCAGTTCATCATTGGTCAGGAGAAAAGGAGCTGGCTCGCAAGAATGCTCCGGCCGTCCATCGTAAAAAAGATATTGCAGAACGGCCGTAAAATGGATGTGATGGTCGTTAGCTGCCTTCCTTTGCAAGAGCAATAATATCTTTTGGATCGAGAATATGGCGTTCATAACTCGTGTAAAAGGTTTGGATCATGGCAAGACCAACCTGCCGAAGCGTAATAAGATGATTGGGGAACAAAGGTCTTAAGATCGGATACAGCCATGTCAGCGCATAGGCCCATTTCGGGACTCTCATCTGCCCCTTCGTTGGGTGCATATAGCCTGGACGGAACATGAATGCACGTCGGAACGGTAGCTGCAGAAGGTGATTCTCCGTTCTTCCTTTCACTCTAGCCCACATCACTTTGCCCTGCTCCGTGCTGTCTGTGCTGGCGCCGGTTACATAACAGAATACCATGTCCGGGTTCAAGCTCGAGAGCAAGCGTGCAACATGCATCGTCAGATCGTAGGTGACACGGGTATAGTCTGCTTCCGACATGCCCACCGATGAGACGCCAAGGCAGAAATAGCAGGCATTGTATCCTTTAAGTTCATCTTGAATCGGGGTTAAGTCATAAAAATCCTTATGTATGATTTCCTTCAGCTTCGGGTGCGTAACACCACTTGGCCGGCGAGTAATAGCAAGTACCTGTTCGACATCCGGATGCTGCAGACATTCCATCAGAACACCTTCCCCGACCATACCTGTAGCTCCCGTAATAATGGCTCTTATTTTCTCTTTCGGCTGCTTTGCTTCCATTCTCGCATCTCTCCCTTATTAACAGGCACTACAATCATTATGGCATAGCCCTAGAAACAAAAAAAGACGAGGCAGATTCGTTCTGCATCGTCTTTCATCTATATACTAAGCCATCATTTGCTTCACAAGCTCGCGGTTCCGTTCTTTGAATACTTCATTATGGGATGAGACCATTCCGTATGCATTCGCATCCGGTTGGATGTAAGATTTCGCTCTATTCACCGCGTTGGCCGCGTCCTGGAATGCCCCAGCAATTAAATGCAGCTTGCCGTCATGCATCAGAATATCGCCTGCCGCAAACATTCCCGGCACGGACGACTCTCCGCTTGGACTGCCTTTCACATACCAATTATCCACCATCTCTATGTTAAGCTTGCTGTTCTCGAGCAGGGAGGAATCTCGTTCGTAACCGTGGTTAATAACAACTTCATCAATAGCCAGCTGCGACACTTCACCTGTCTCGCTATTGGTAAGCTCCACGCATTCAACGAGCTCATCGCCAGAGGTTGCTAGCAGCTTCGTAATCTCTGTATGGAACAAGCATTCCACCTTCGGGCTGTTCATCAATGTCGTTACATTCGCTTCATGCCCGGACAAGGCCTCTTTGCGATATGTAATGTAGATCTTCTTCGCGAATGGCAGCAGCTCCATCGCCCAGTCAACGGCCGAGTTGCCCCCACCGGAAATGATCACATTCTTATCCTTAAATCTCTTCAACGATTTCACCGTGTAATGAAGGTTTGTTACCTCAAACTTCTCTGCGCCCTCAATTGCGATCTTCTTTGGATTCAGAATACCGCCGCCAACTGCGATGATGACCGTCTTCGAATAATGGATACGTCCGGAGGAACCTTGCAGCTCGAAAATATTGTCTTCGTTACGCGTAATGGATTCGATCTTTTCATTCAGGACAACCTCCGGATCGAAAGTCAGCCCCTGCTTAACGATCTGCTCAATTAACTGTGCTCCTGGAGTAGGCGTTAAGCCCCCGATATCCCAGATCATTTTCTCCGGATATACATGCACCTTGCCGCCCAAGAACGGCTGGAATTCGATCAGCTTTGTTTTCATTTCTCTAAGCCCACTATAGAAAGTCGAGTACAGTCCCGCAGGACCTCCCCCAATGACAGTAACATCAAATAATTCTTCTTGCAGCATGAACACCCTCCTCAGAAAACCCACCATTAGCACTGATTATCATTATCAATAGTATAAGGCCTTTGAGAACATTTTTCAATAAGCGGTTGACAATTAGACTAAATCCCTATAATTTAGTAAATGGCACTAGACAATGATAATCATTATCATCATGTGTTGCATTATATAGCCTAGGTCGTTCATGTATTCCATTCTATTATAAGGAGATTAACACCCATGAAAAAAAACCTCATCTCCCTCATGATGCTCTTCGTAATTATTCTGAGCGCATGCGGAAACAACAACAACACGGGCAATAACGCCGGAGCAGAGAACACAGCTTCAAGCAACAATGACGGGGCAGCAAATGCATCGCCACCAACAGACACTGCTGCTGAAGCAACAGGAACCATCACCTTCCAATCAGAAAGTGGTCCAATGGAAGTGCCTGCCAACCCACAGCGTGTTGTTGTATTGTCTTCTTATACTGGTGACTTATTACAACTTGGCCTTACTCCTATTGCCGTCGACTCTTGGGCGAAAGATAATCCTAAATTCACTGATAAGCTGAAGGATGTAGCCGTAGTATCCGATGAAGATGTCGAGAAAATTCTCGAGCTGGAGCCGGATTTGATCATTGCCACTGATTCGACAAAAAACCTAGATAAATTAAAAGAAATCGCTCCAACAGCTGTGTTTACCTACAATAAAGTCGATTATTTACAGCAGTTTATCGAGGTTGGTAAAGCGCTGAACAAGGAAAAAGAAGCAACCGCTTGGGTCGAGGACTTCAAAGCCCGCGCTGCACAAATCGGTAAAGATATTAAAACGAAGATTGGTGAAGACTCTACGGTTACGGTCATTGAGAACTACGACAAGGAGCTGTACGTATTCGGCAATGCCTGGGGCCGCGGCACAGAAATCCTGTACCAGGCAATGGGCCTGAAGATGCCAGAAAAAGTAAAAGAAATGGCAATGAAAGACGGGTGGTATTCCTTATCGCTGGAGGTTCTTCCTGAATACGTCGGTGATTACCTGGTCTTCAGCCAAATGAAAGATACCGCAAGTGCCTTTATAGATACCGAGACTTACAAGAACATTCCTGCAGTTAAGAACGGTCATGTCATCACAGCGGATGCCCAAGGCTTCTACTTCAATGATGCCTATACGCTTGATTATCAATTGAACTTCTTCAAAGAGCAGTTCCTAGGAAAGTAAGCCGATGATGACACAGGAAACGAGACGCCCAATCCCATTTGTTATTAAATTGAGTGCAGGGATCCTGTTCTTTATCGCAATCTTTTTCCTGGCCATGGTGTTCGGCGCTGCCGACACCACGGTCCATGAAACATGGCTCGCGCTGACGTCACCTCACGATACAAGTGAGAAAGTGACGCTTTTGCGCGAAATCAGGCTGCCGCGAGAACTCGCGGCAATCTTTGTTGGTGCGGCACTAGCCGTATCCGGCGCCATTATGCAAGGCGTGACTCGGAATGCGCTTGCAGATCCGGGACTTCTCGGCTTATCTGCCGGAGCAAATGCCGCCCTTGCAGCAACGGTTGCGTTATTCCCTAGCATTAATTATTTTGGCATTATGATTGCATGCTTTATCGGCGCTGCCCTTGGCTCGATTCTCGTTATCGGGATTGGCGCAGCCAAACGAGGCGGCTTCTCCCCTATTCGCATCGTACTGGCGGGAGCAGCGGTTTCTACTTTTTTATATGCTGTTGCAGAAGGCATCGGCCTTACCTTTAAAGTATCCAAAGATGTTAACATGTGGACATCCGGCGGTCTGATCGGAACATCATGGGGACAGCTTCAAACGATTGTTCCGGTTATTGTGGTTGGTATTCTCATTGCAATCGCGATGTCGAAGCAGCTGACCGTACTTAGCCTTAATGAAGATGTAGCGACCAGCCTTGGGCAAAGGACCGGTCTTATCAAAGGCGTTCTGTTCACGGTTACGATTCTGCTCGCAGGCGCTTCCGTTGCGCTTGTCGGAAACCTAGCTTTCCTTGGCCTGATGATCCCGCATATGGTGCGTGCTATTGTTGGCCAGGACTATCGTTATTCCGTTCCGATGTCCGCTATTGTAGGTGCCTCCTTCATGCTGCTCGCGGATTTGATTGGCCGGACCGTTAATGCCCCGTATGAAACGCCGGTAGCGGCCATTATCGCGGTTGTGGGTCTGCCTTTCTTCCTCATTATCGTTAAAAGAGGAGGCAAAGGACTGAAATGATTTTATCGCATATGGTTCGGAAACAACGTATTATTCTCGCCATTCTATTTCTGCTTATCGTCGCGACGATCATTGTCAGCCTCAGCCTTGGCTATTCAACCTTGACCTTTAAAAGGCTGATACCTGTTCTGTTTGGTGACGGTACGAAAAATGAAAACTTCATTCTGTTCGAAATACGGATGCCGCGTGTCATTATTACTCTTCTGGCCGGTATGGCGCTTGCTTTATCCGGCTCTATTCTGCAAGGCGTGACCCGTAATGATTTGGCCGATCCTGGCATTATTGGCATCAACTCGGGAGCAGGCGTGGCGATAACGATCTTCTTCCTGTTCTTCCCGACGGAAGCTGGACCATTCGTCTATGCCCTGCCTGTTATCGCCTTTATCGGCGCTATAGCAACGGCATGTCTTATCGCTCTATTCTCCTGGAAACGGCATGCTGGCATCCAGCCGGTCAGTATGGTGCTTACGGGTATTGGCTTCCAAATGGCGCTTAGCGGCGTTATGATCGTGCTCATTTCCTCAGCAGATCGTGAGAAGGTTGATTTTATCTCCAAATGGATTGCCGGCGGAATCTGGGGAACAGACTGGCCGTTTATTTTGGCCATGGCACCATGGCTCGTCATCTTTATCCCGTTTACTCTATACAAGGCGAATCGCCTCAACATCCTCTCTTTAAATGAGCATGTGGCGGTTGGCGTCGGTATCTCATTGACGAAGGAGCGTATTGTATTGCTCTTCTCGGCAGTTGCTCTGGCGGCGTCTGCCGTGTCCGTCACAGGCGGGATCGCCTTCATAGGGCTGCTCGCACCGCATATTGCGAAAGCCTTAGTTGGCCCGCGTAATCAATTGTTTATCCCGATCTCCATCCTGTTTGGCGGATGGCTGCTCGTCTTGGCCGATACGATCGGCCGCCAGATCGACATTGCCGGCGGCTTGCCGGCTGGGATCGTCGTATCCCTGATCGGCGCACCGTACTTCCTGTTCCTGCTGCTGAAAAAATAACTGTTCTTCGGTTATCACAGGCTGGAATTTGCAATAAGACCCCACGAGGGTCTCATCGAGTAAAAATGATTTAGAGTTAATGCGATAAGACCCTCTCAGGGTCTTATTTCTTTATAGTTATCGCGCTATCCTACTTCCTGGCAGGTACAATGTCACTTGTTATGATGCAGTCAGCAAGCCCGATTAAGTCTGTTGTATATCTGCAGCTGGCAGGGGCAGCATGTATCCTTCTGCTGCCCTGGTCAGCTGCCTTGGGCTTTGGCCCTGCCTCCATTCGTGGCCTGGTGCATTCGGCCGTATGATCGATGAAGGCGAGCGTACGCTTCCCTTCTATATAATAAACCCACGAATAGCAGCTGCCTGCACCACTATTTTTTTGGTTTGAACAAACACTTGAACAAGTTATAGACAATCGAAAATCATACATTCATTGACAAATTACATATTCATTGAGTATACTTCTCAATTAAATGATTATGATTATCATTATTAATAGATGCACCTAAATAAGAGATTGTGAAGCTAATTCATAATTATTAGCACCATACTCAAAAGGGAGAATTACCTATTATGAAAAAAACGTCTATCCTGTTAGCCCTTGTCCTTATCCTCATCCTAAGCGCTTGCGGCAGCAATTCCAAGTCTGCGAATAATGCGAATGCGAACAACTCTTCATCCGCTGCACCGTCAGATTCACCTTCCCCAGAAGCCTCCGATTCCGGTACAATCACATACCAATCCGAGGAAGGGCCAGTTGAGGTGCCAAGCAATCCGCAACGGGTCGTGGTTATTACACGATTTCTGACCGGTAATGTAATGGCGCTTGGTGTACCACTTGTCGGTGTTGATCAGATGTCCAAGGACAATCCGAATTTTACGGATAAACTGAAAGACGCTGAAGCTGTTACAGATGAAGATGTTGAAAAAATCATGGAGCTCGACCCGGATCTCATTATCGGTCTCTCGGATATTAAGAACGTCGACAAGTTCAAGAAAGTCGCTCCTACCGTCACGTTCACGTACGGAAAAGTCGATTACTTAACACAACAGCTGGAAATCGGCAAATTGTTGAATAAGGAAAAAGAAGCTCAAGCCTGGGTTGATGATTTCTCAGCACGGGTAAAAGATGCCGGAGATAAAATTAAAGCGAAAATCGGCGATAAAGCAACGGTATCAGTCATTGAGACATTCAACAAACAACTTTATGTATATGGCGATAACTATGCTCGGGGTACGGAGATTCTCTATGACGGAGGATTCGGACTTCCTAAGCCGGAGAAAGTCGCTGAAGCGACGAAGACAGACGGCTACTTTGCCTTATCGACGGAAGTTCTTAAGGATTACATGGGTGACTACGTGATTTTCAGCAAAAACGCGGATGAGGATAATTCATTCCAAGAAACAGAAACCTATAAGAACATTCCTACAGTCAAGAACAATCATGTCTTCGAAGCTGATGCTAAGACCTTTTACTTTAACGATCCACTGAGCTTGGAATACCAATTAGACTTCTTCATCAAACATTTCCTCGGTTAGTAATCAACAAATGCGGCTGAACAGGGTGTAATCCTGCACAGTCGCATTTTAATTTGTTCAAAAAAAGGGCTATCCCATTGTCATCTATGATGACTTTGAGATAGCCCTTTGAATTATGGCTTAAGCTTATTATTTAAGAGGAAGCTGCGATACATAGCTGTCGGATAGATGCAACAGTTCTAGCGCTCTGTTGTACTCATCCTCAGTCACGCCGCCTTCTGTCGTCTCTGTACCATCAGCTACTTTATGGTTTGTTCCGTCTTCGTAGCTGATACCCGGAATATACAGGTTCTTTTCATCGATTACCGATCCGCTTGGCAGGAAGTGACGCATAGGAATCAGCTCCGAGCTTTGGTTCAGAAGGTCTTCGCCAAAGTGAATTTGATTAGCCAGCGATGCGCCCACCAGATTCGCAACTGTAGGCAGGATATCCACTTGACCGCCAACTTGATCTACTACGGATGGTTGAGTTACACCTGGAACGTGCATAATAAGCGGGATGTTGAACATTTCGGTATGACCATAATCTGTTCCAAGCATTTCTTTCATCAAAGCTTTCTCGTCATCATCAAGCGAGTACAGCGGCAGACCTTGATGATCACCGTACATGAGGACGATACTGTCATCCCACAGACCGCTCGATTTCAGACCGTCGATGAATTGACCAAGTGCATAGTCCGCATAATTTTGTGCTTTAATATAGCGTGTGACAAGGCTGTCGTCCTTGAATTCCTTCGGCAGCTCAATCCGGTATTTCGAAGTCGGAATATTGTATGGATGATGCGCACTCATTGAGATGACTTGCGCGTAGAACGGCTTATCGGCCTGATCCATCTTCACAAGCTCAGGAATTGTCTTCGAGTACAGCACTTCATCTGATGCGCCAAAGGCAATATGATCGTCATCGCCATAGAACGCTTGATCATAGAATTTATCCCAGCCGATTGCAGAATAGAGCTCTCTTCGGTTCCAGAAATCAACGGCATTTGTGTGGAATGTAGCTGTTGCATAGCCGTTCTCTTTCATCAGCTTCGGCAAGCTAGGCAATGCTTTATCAACGTTAACGTCAGTTGCCGCTTTATGCTTCGGTACGTACAACGACGTATTTACGACATACTCAGCGTCAGAAGTTGTACCTTGACCAACCATGGTATAGAAGTTTTTGTAATGAGTAGTTTCTTGAACCAGCTTATTCATGTTTGGTGTAATTTCTACACCGCCAATTTTCAGACCAATCAGGAAGTCCTGGTACGATTCCATTTGAAGAATAATAACGTTTTTGCCTTTACCTGCACCAAAGTATTTCGGTGCTGTTGGCTCAGTGATACCTTTAAGCTCATTGATTCTCGCCTGTGTAATTTGACCCATTGGCGTAATTGGTTCACTTTCCAGCATTTTATCAATGATATTGTACACTTCGTAATCGAGAAGACCCATTTCTTCAGCTTGCTTATTCTCGTTCATACTTGCACGGTTAGGCCAAACGTTAACAAGACAAACAACAATGGATAATGCGAATACGGCCATCCAAACTTTGCTGCGCACCGGACGAAGATCAGCCGATAGGCGGGCTCTCTTGAATTTCGGCAGAATTAAAACCGCCGCAATGACGATAATATCAAGGAAGATCAGCAAATAATAAGGATCCATCAGCGAGTAGGTGCTTTCCCCTACCTCCGCCATTTTATTAGCTTGGCTAAGAGCATCGGTATTAACAATAATGCCGTAATATTTATAATACATCAGAATCGCGAAGTATAAGGCCGTGAATAGCAGGTTGACTATCATGTAATAAAGCATCTTGCGTTTACCTGCAAAAAATTCGATCAGACAGAATACAGCAATAAAGAATGGAACCTCCGTCAGAATCGTAAGCCACGAGAAGCCATTATCAAACACAACATTACGGGCTACTATACTTTTAATAAGCAAAATAAGAAGGAAGTAGTAGAAACGTCTATTTAAGAATCTAGTTATTAGAGACACCCTTGTCATCACCTTTCATTTCAAATCGCGAAAAATAATCCTCAGCTGTCTATGTGTGGCTTAAGGATTTTTCCATAGATCTATTGTAAAATCCACATTCTCTTCCATGTATTTATAAACATCCGGTTCGTTAAGAAGCTGAATGCCAACCGATTTGCTCATAATCGCATGTAGGCTTGTAGACAAGAATTGTCTCGACGCTATCCGGAAATCAAGATCACGAATCTCGCCTCTCTCATGCCGGTCTTTCAGAAACTCTTCAAAGATGGCGCTCTGCTCACGGAGCAGCGTCGTCAATTGCTCAGCTTCTTCAAAGCCAAGCAAATCATTCTCACGGAACAAAATCCGTGTCAAATCCATATCCGCCGTAAATAACTCGTATATCCGGCGCTTGATCGTCATCATCGCGTCTTTTAGATCCAGATCCTCGATGACGCGGTTTATCTGCTGTATTTCTTTTCTACGGTGCTCGAAGCTTTCACGTAGCAACACCGACATGATTTCGCGCTTTCCGTCCGGAAAATAATGATAAAGGATACCGTCGCCCATCCCGATCTTCCTCGTGATTTCTCGTACTGGGGTGCCATGGTATCCTTTTTCTGCAAACAATGATTTTGCAGCTTCTAGTATTTTCTCACGCGTTTCGGCCGCTTGCTCTTTTCGGATGTTGCGAGACATCGTCGCCACCTCCTTAAAAGAATTGTTGTTGCTTAAAGCATACGCTTCGCAACAATTCTTACTTCGTAAGCATCAAATTGTTCGGCGACAATTCTTACTTCGTAACATAAGTTTCACTGAACGATCGCACAGCGAAATTTTAGCGCAAGGCCAATGCGATGTCAATCGATCTGCCAAAACATCACAAAATCGCCTAAACTTTTCGTTTATCTTTTACGACGGCGTCTTTTTTTTGTTCGAAATGTTCCTTGTATTCGACAAATCCAATCTCGCAGCCAGGTCCGATCACAACTTTGTTCCCTCTTACTATATCAGCAATTGTGTTTTCCAAATAGATATGATCTCCTTCCAAAACTGACACTGTAAGCCTTGCGCTGGAAGAAGGTTTGAAGATTAAACTGAGCGGATGCATTAAGCTCGCTTTCCGAATGGTAATCTGTCCACCGCCAATCTCATGTGCTTTGCAATCGCGGTACAGTTTAATATCCAGCTTTCCGGCATTCAGCAAGCCTCCGATTTCGAAGATCCCCCGTGCCGTGAACGATTCCGCCTCGCAATCTCCAGCCGTATGAAGCATTCCTCTTAAATTGATCTTCTCACTATACACGTCGTGCTTCGACTCAATCGTGCCAGATATATTCAGCTCCTTAAGCTGTGTTATCCCGCCGACTGCAACGGTACCTGATGTCTTGAGTATACCGCCTTTCAATCCGCCCTTGATGTCACATGTTCCTACAATACTTACCTGATCTGCAGCGGATAACGCACCGTTAATCTCCATCGTCCCCATACACTTCAACTTCTTGCAGTCTGTATCGCCCTCGATCGTACCTTCTCCAACAATCTTGATATTGTTATATATACCGCCCATGACGCTTGAGCTGCCGGTAATCGTTAGATTTCTTCTTGTCTTTTCACTTATAAGCTGGTTCATACAATCGCCTCCATCCTTTTAGACCTGAACATGTTTGATGATTTTGGAGCTGCTGTGCACATCAAGACTTTGCTTGTATTCCACATTACCAATCGTGCAGCCCGGACCAATCCTAACTTCCCCGCCGCGCACCATGTCAGCTGTTGTATTTTCAAGGTAGATTTGGTCGCCTTCAATAACCCCTGCATTCAGTTTGTTGCTGAATGGGCCCAGGGTGGATTGCAGCCACTTACCGAAGCCCTTACTAGACTGCTCACGGATATGAATATCTTCGCCGCCAATCTCCTCAATTCGGCTTGCGCCCTGCAAACTCAGTTTAATCTGCCCTGCGTTAAGCATCTCAATTTGCATCCGTCCATTGGCTTCAAAGGTTTCTGACTCACAGTTGCCTTTCACGGTTACCATGCCATTCATCCGGATATGCTCACTGATCATGTGGCCTTCTACCTTCAATTTGCCCTCAAGGTTAAACGTATTGGCGTGCAGACTGCCATGTATCGTAACGATTCCATTAATCACAGCTTTCATGGTTTTCAAGCTGCCTTGTAGATCGCCTGTGCCATCCACTTGAAACTCCGTACAGTTGACATCTCCTTCGATTTTGCCCATTCCTTCGATCTTTGCGAGATGAACATCACCGCCATTTGACTTGCCGATTCCTGTAATGATCAGCTTCCGATTATTTTCCATCAGATTTCCACACCTCCGTTATATCGCCATTAACTTCAATTTTAATTGCTCGATGAGCCCCGGCACATCCACTCGGAGGATGATCTTTACTCCGCTTTCGAAATGAATTTCTCCGCCGGCTGGGACAAGTAAGAATACCGAGACACCCATCTTCCGAAGCAGAATCAGATCACACTGCTGTTCCTTGAACTTCTTATAGTGCTCGAGGAAGGTCGGGATTAACGTCTTACCCTCCTCGAGGCTGATCTCACCCGTCTGCAGACAGTAATCAAGTACGTAGACACATAATGTCTGCTCGAACGTGTACAGCTCCGATTGTCCGATATAGACTTCAGCTGTTTTCGCTGCATTTGTTGAAACAATGTTTCGTTCTATTAATTGCTTCATTGGGATGGAAATCGCCTTTGATGCTGGTGAGAACATATCTGCAAGCTCATCTAAGGAAAGATCATCCTTCATATGAACAATTTTATCGATTCTGTCTAATATTTTTTGCTTTGGAAAAAATGTTTCTTGTCCAGTGAACGCTGACTTGCGGATAAACCACTCCTCAGGCAGCAGGTTTTTACGCTTCCACCGGTAAAGCTGCCCATAAGAAATGCCAGTAAGCTCCAGCAATTCCTTCTTGGATATCAATTCTTCTTCCATCATAACGCCTCCCTTCCGTTTAATATAACATAACATTGTTACGTTGTTAAGTTCAAAAAGAAGCCGTTCACAGAATTAATCTTCTGAAACGGCTTCTTTTTCAAATCGAATTAACCCTGCCAGGGCTCGTACAAGCTGGACTTGAAGTCACAGCTAACCGGCTGAATCCCTCTTAAGCGCCATTCACAAAACTCGAGCAGATGGTCAATATCCTCCTGCGTTCGGTTATGTCCGCCAGCTCGGTACGCGATACCAATCTGCTCGGCTGCACCAAGGAAATTAAATACCCGCTCCGCCTCGGCGTAGGAGACGTACATCCCTTCGGGGTTTACCCAATCATCCTCGTAACCGCCTGTTAAGAGCAGGGCTCTTGGTGCTATAAGTGCAGCCAGCTGATGCTGATCGTAAGGCAGCTCCGCTGGGTCCTTGAACTGAAGGAAGGTTGAGTTGAACCAGTGTGCTTCTCCTTCACTATGCAGCGCCTCAAGCGGCTCGCTTTTGCCGGCAGTCCCCCAGAGGTAGTTCTTCCCTTCGAATGAGTGCCGGAAGGAGGCCATTCCTCCTGCCCCCGACGCATGAGGATTCACAAGCGCGAATCGCTTGTCCATCATCCCAATAACAAGGCTGGCCTTGCCCCATCTGGAGAAGCCGGTAATAATGGTTCGTTCCGTGTCGAGGTCAGGATAAAGCTGCTGCTCAAGCGCATCCATAACTTTTCCCGCCGCCCAGCCTAAAGCAACAAAAATACCTGGATCGGCCATCTCCGCTGAGTATGGATACAGAGTGAAGAAAGCCCCTGTTCTTGCCGAATTGTCAGAAGCGATCTCCGCTGGCAGCAATGTAACTACTGCATAACCACGTTTGTTGGCCTGCTCGATGTGATTCGTCACAGTCGTACCTTCCGGGTGCCAGCCCTCTAATGAGCCAATCGTGAAGATGACTGGATAGGGTCCTTCCAGCGCACAATCTTCAGGCGGTAAACTGAACCTTGCGGTAAAGACAGCATTCGCCTCTCCCCGCGTAACATGAACCTGTAATCCCTGCTCTGTTTTGACATAAGATACCTGTTCTCCTGATGTTTCCGGCATAACACCATACATATAATAATGAAACAGCTCTTGCAGTTCCTTCGAGCGTTCTTCCCAGTCGGCTCTCGTTAGGACACGACGGCCATCCTGGAATGTAAACGAATCAGGCAATTTTCGCATGTTGCTGCACATCCTCCCATGAACATAGGTAAGTCGTGATTATACAGATACATCTATTTGCCGCGAACAATGTAAATCCCTTCCTTCCATGAATAAAGAGCTATTTCAAGCTGGCCCAATGGGACCAGAAGAAATAGCTCTCGTTTATTTTAGAGAGGGATATTAATGGCCGCCTGCCTGATCGACATGCTTCACATGCTTATGATTCATCAGGATGAACAGTACAGATAAGATAACAAAGCCTGCACCCACATAGAAAGGAATATGAGGGTTATACCATTCTGCCAGCTTGCCGGCGAAATAAGGCGCGATCGCCCCGCCAATAAAGCGCAGGAAGCTGTATGCCGCAGAAGCGGTGGAACGTTCAATCGGAGCGGCATTCATAACACCAGTCGTAATTAACGTATTGTTGTTCCCAAGCAAGGCACCTGCAAAAATAACACTTGCGATAATAACCCATTGCGTATCGGTCCAGATCGCCATCGCGAGCAAAGTAAGGCCAAACAGCGTCAGCATAACCGCCATCGATCTTACGGTGCCGAATTTCCGCTGCAGCCAAGGTGCCATAAATACGGAAGTAACAGCGAGCAGAATCCCCCAGCCGAGGAACACATAGCCGAGCCCATGAATACCTAAGCCCATTACAAACGGAGCATAAGCCATCAGCGTAAAGAAGCCGAAGTTGTAGAAGCAAGCCGTCAGACCAAAGACAACTAATGGACGATGTCTTAATGCCCGGAACGGATCGAGCAGAGAGGTTTTTCTAGAATTCGTAGCAGCTGCTCTTGGCGCGTGTGCTGCTTTGGGCATCATAAAGGTAATCGCAAGGAACGCGATAACCATTAGTCCAGCAACCCCCAGAAAAGGGCCTCTCCATGAGATCGAACCAAGCTCACCGCCAAGCAGAGGACCTACCGAAATACCAATACCAATAGCGGCTTCATAAAGGATAATTGCTTTTGTCACGCCGCTTTTGGACAAGGATACGATAGCAGTCAAAGCCGTTGCAACAAAGAAAGCATTACCGAGACCCCAGCCGGCACGGTAGCCAACAAGTGCCCATATGTTATTCGACAACCCGCCTAGCAGCGAGAAAATCGCAATAATGACGACACCAAGCAGGAGCGTCCATTTGATGCCAATGCGTGAGGTCACAACACCAGTAATCAACATGGCTACCGCCATAACCGCATTGTAGCTGGTGAACAATAGGCTTACTTCACTAGCTGATGCATGCATCTCTTCCGCGATAGCTTTCAAGATCGGGTCAACAAGGCCAATCCCCATGAATGCGATGATACCTGCGAAAAAAACTGCCCATACCGCACGGGGCTGGCTGAAAAACCCGCTTTTCTCTTCTGTTAACGAATCTGATTGAGATGAATTTGCCACGCTCATCATCACTCCTGTTTATATTTTGATTTGGCTTCGGTAATTCTATCCTTCAAGAGATGGATTTCCGATCGCATATTTTTCATTTTCTCAAGCTTCAGATCAATCAGCTCCAGCTGTTTATTAACTGTCTGCTCAAGCTCATTGATTTTCTGCAGCCGCAACTCCCGGTCTTCCGTTTGTTTGAACTCATCACGCTGATTAATGAACTCCTCGCTCATCGAAACGTACTGCTGCAGCTCCTGCAGCGAGAAACCAAGCACGTCCCGTGCATTAATTAGCTTCTTAAGCCGCTCTACGTGAGCATCGGTATATAGACGAAATCCGCCTTCACTTCTCTCCGGAGGAGTAAGCAGCCCAATCTCTTCATAATAACGTAGCGTTCGCTTCGTTAAGCCAACCATCCTCGCTACGTCCTCGATTTTGTAAAAGATGTTCATCGCCTCTTTCCTTTCTTTCTGTCCTTTTACGATACCACTAGATTAATGTTAACGTCAACGTTAACTTTAGCAAATTGACATTAACTCCTTCATTTTCCTCTATCGATAAGATGTCCTACTTACAGCAACTCCATTCGATAAAAAAGCCAGGATCACTCCCACACTGAGAATGTCCCGGCTTAGCCAATATTATGGAATAAGAATAATTTTACCGGTGCTTTGCCGGCTCTCCAGCAGACGGTGTGCTTCCGCGCCATCCTGAAGGGAGAACGCTCTATGCGTTTCCAGCCTCAGACTCCCGTCAAGCAGCCAGTCAAACAAATCCGATGCGCGCCGTATACGGTCCTCCCGTGTTGTTACATGATTCCACAGATCGCCGCCGGTTAATGTTTTCGACGTATCCATCAACATCCGCGGATCTACGAAAGCCGGATCTCCTCCCGCCATCCCGTAGAAGACGACCGTCCCCTTGGTCCGCACAGCAGCAAAGCTGTCCATCAAGGTTGAACCAACTGAATCATATGCAGCTGTTACTCCTTCTCCGCTGGAAGACCAGCTCTTGGCCGTCTCCACCCAGCTGCTGCTATAAAGCAGCACTTCGTCGGCTCCAGCTGCTAACGCCGCTTCCTGCTTTACCTCTGAAGAGACAAGCCCAAGCACGCGAGCTCCTTGCCGCTTCGCGAGCTGCAGCAGCAGCTGCCCAACGCCACCGGCTGCAGCATGGATGAGTACCTCGTCATCCGCATGCACCTTGTAGCTGTCATGCGTCAAATAATGCGCCGTCATTCCCTGAAGCAATACTGCCGCTGCTGTCTCAAAGCTAATATCTTCAGGAAGCGGAATGGCCTTCGCGAGCGGGACTTGCACCAGCTCTGCATTCGCAAATGGCACATCGCAGAAGGCGATGCGGTCCCCCGGCTTCAGCCCTTCAACCTCTGGGCTAACCTCTTCAATAACGCCAGCACCTTCGTAGCCCAATAGATAAGGCGGTTCACCCGCCAAATGATAGTTACCACGCCTGCGATAAATATCCGCATAGTTCAGCCCAATCGCCTTCATCCTTACCAATACCGTTCCCGGCTCAAGCAATGGTGCTGCAATCTCCTTATAGACCAATACCTCTGGCCCGCCAAACTGTTCAAATACTAATGCCTTCATCATGCTGTTCATCTTGCTGCTCCTTATATATCCTCAGAATTATTCTACTAAATATGCTTCGTAAGAGCTTTATTCATTCGTCACAACCATAACTTCCACTTAAAGGAGTATAATTGTTTTTTCCCTATATTCCCCTCCCAGCTTCTTATAAAATAGTGATTATAAAAGAGTAAAAGGAGGGAGTCCAATGCTCCTTGACCGTAAGGATTTAAAAGGGGATTGTGAGCGCTGCTTTGGCTTATGCTGCGTCGCACTTCCTTTTGCCGCTTCCGGGGATTTTGCGATCGATAAACACAGCGGGCAGCCATGCCGAAATCTGCAGGAGGATTTCCGATGCGGTATTCACAATAAGCTGCGGCAGCAGGGCTTTCGCGGTTGCACTGTATATGACTGTTTTGGTGCCGGGCAAAAGATTTCACAGATTACTTTCGGCGGGCGCGACTGGCGGCATAATCCACAAACCGCGAAGCAGATGTTTGGCGTTTTCCCTGCCCTATGGCATCTTCACGAGCTGCTCTGGTATTTGACCGATGCACTTGAGAAGCAAGCGGCCGAGTCCATTCATACAGAGCTTCGAGTGGCAATCGAGGATACGGAGCAGCTAACCCGCTTAAGCGTTGAATCATTGCTGGAGCTGGATGTCGCCGCCCACCGCGCCAAGGTGAATACGTTGCTGCTGCAGGCAAGCGAGCTTGTTCGGGCGCAAGCGCCTAAGAACAAGACGAACATTCGGCACAAAAAAACGATCGGACGTGGCGCAGATCTGATCGGTGCCAAGCTTCAAGGTGCGGACCTCCGAGGGGCTTATTTACGGGGGGCTTATCTCATCGCCGCCGATCTACGGAATGCTGACCTCCGCCACGCGGATCTCATCGGAGCCGATATGCGCGATACCGATCTAAGTGGAGCGGACTTACGCGACACTTTATTCCTTACTCAGGTTCAGCTTCAGTCTGCTAAAGGTAATTCCAGTACCAAGCTGCCTTCATCCTTCGTCCACCCCGCTCATTGGGACAAATAAAGCCGGTCACGTCTAAGACGATAGCCGGCTTACTTCGTTTATTGATACATGGCTTCGTTCTGGTGCAGCAACAAAAAAAGCGCACCCGCTGTGCGCTTTTCCCACTTATTCATATACCGTCACAATAACACCGTCATAATTGTTGCCGGAAATATCATACCGCTTGCCTTGCGGCACATTGACTGTCGCACTGTCTCCCACGATCGGATAATAAGTGACCGTATATTTTTGCCCGTCGACGGTGATGGATATCGCCTTGGTCTGTTTAAGCTTGTCCAAATATTGCTCCAGTGTAAGCTCCTGCTCCTGCATAATCGAGCTATGCGCTATACCAACATAACGGAAATGCCACGGCTCGTACTGGATACCCGTTATCTCTTCTTTCCCTTTCGGATAGCGCAAAATGAACCCATATTCGGCCGAATGCTTCTTCAGCCATTTGCCTTCTTCCGCTTCGTCCATCTTTGCTTCCGTTGAGCCAATATCAAGCGACACCCCAAGATTGTGCTCGCTGTGATAAGCTGGCAAGGCATAGTCATGGCCCATATCGCGATACAGCTGTTCCTGCTTATCGGCATCCCGATAGCCGCTGCTGATCAGAAAATGCTCAACGCCATCCTCTTTTGCCCCTTCAACCATCTTGCTAAACGACTTAACTACCGATTCCGACAGCTGAATGGAAGGATCCAGCAAGCCATAGCCCTTCACCAGATCTTGACGGTTCGAGAGCGAGACAATATCTGAGCGGATCCCTTCGGGATGCAGGGCATAGTCGGTATTGACGAGCAGCAGATCACCCTGATAGACCTGCTCTTTGCTGACGGTAATCATTTGGCCATCCTGCGGTGGCTCTGACGCATCATTTATTTCAACCTTGCTGTCATCGGCATCTTTTGTAATATAGTGTGAGACGCCATAGCTGAGCAGGATAACAAGTAAAAACGCTAATACCCACTTCCTCATGTTCCATTCCCCTTTGCTTGTTCATGCAACTAAGAATAGCGTTCACTTTTTAAGAAGAAGTGGGGAAAAAGTTAAAGTTTTTCTTAAATTGGTAATCGAACCGTAAATATGGTACGAATGGCGCTGCTCTCTACGGTGATCCTGCCTTGATGCTGCTCGACGATATTTTTAACAATAAATAAGCCAAGTCCCGTGCTTCCTTCCGGAGATCTGGCGCGATCACCGGTGTAGAACATATCGAACAAATGCGGAAGATCCTCCGGCTTAATCAACTCGCCGTAATTGATCACTTCCACAACAGCCTCGCCGTTCTCGATCCGCCCTTTCACATCGACATATTGGCCATCCTGGCCGTAACGGGCGGCGTTTGTCAGCAAATTCTCGAAAACCCGCGCGATTAGCTCGCCATCTGCTTCCATCATCAGTTGAGGAGGGAGCTCCAGCCTCGCCGTTAATCGGTTCTTGTTGAACAATGGGTAGAGCTCTTCATTTAACTGCAACAACAGCCCGGATAAGTCAATCGCCTGCTTGTCCAGCGTCAGCTTGCCATAATTCATTCGGGTCACTTCGAATAACTCATCAATGAGCCGTTCAAGACGCTGCGACTTATTAAACGCAATAGTGGCAAAATGCTTCATCTGCTCGGGGGTCAGCTGCTCATCACGGAGGATAAAGTCTAGGTAGCCCAGTACCGACGTAAGTGGTGTGCGAAGATCATGCGCTAAATTCAAGACGAGCTGATGCTTACTGTTTTCCGCAAAATCTCCCCGCTCAACGGCCTTCTGAAGCATCTCTCCCGCCGTATTCAAGTCATTGGCAATGATGCCAAACTCATCGTTCGAGGAGATCGATACTCCTCCCTTGAAATCGCCGTTTGCCAACCGATGAATGCCGCTCGATATTTCTTGAAAGTAGGCCACGTAAGGCTTGGTGAATAAATAGAAGAGCAAGAACGATAACGGCAGAAAGACGATAAGGAAAAAATTCAAATCGCCTATGTCGTAAATCCAGCCACGAGCTTGAGCGATTGGATCATCCGCATAGCGGACTCTCGAGTTATAGTACGACTGCAATAGCCTATATAACAGAAAAGTTATTGCACCGGAGATAAGCAGACTCATGACGAACAGCTCAATCATCCGGGTCCGGAAGCTACGCGTCTTATTAGCCTTGGAAGGCATAGCCGACCCCCCATACGGTTTTAATCCACTGCTTCTGCTTGTCGTCTTCGCCAAGTTTTTTGCGCAGCGTCCGAATATGTACCATCACCGTGTTGCCACCGCTCTCATAATAAGCCTCGCCCCATACCTGTTGAAAAATATGCTCCGCACTGAATACCTTTTTGGCATGGCTAGCCAGCAGGTACAGGATATCAAACTCCTTTGGCGTGAGCTCAATACGGTCATTGTACAAAGTAACGGTGCGCTGCTCGAGATCGATGGTCAGCCCTCCTGCGACAATCGTCGCTTGATTGGTGGGTGAAGCCGGCTGATTAAGCTGCTTGAACCGCCGCAGCTGGGCATTCACTCTCGCCAGCAGCTCCATCGGATTAAACGGCTTGGTCATATAGTCGTCGGCTCCCATAACGAGGCCTGTTATTTTATCGAAGTCGGATGTCTTGGCACTTAGGAAAATAATCGGCATCCGGTACTGCTGCTCCCGAATGACACGAATGACTTCGTAGCCGTCCATATGCGGCATCATAATGTCGAGAATAACCAGATCAATGCTGTTCCCTTGAACGAGACGAACCGCTTCCCTGCCATCGGCAGCCTTCAGAAGCTGATACCCCTCTTTGCCCAAATGGAGTGCGATCAGTTCTGCAATATCCGGGTCATCCTCCGCGATTAATATCGTTGTTCGCTGCATCCCCATATACTCAGTCCTTCTCATTTCTTATTTATTCCAAGTTTTATTGTAACCTCTAAGCCCCGCCATTACACGAAAAAATGAATTAGCCCGGTGCGCGTGCACCACAAGATACCATGCCCGCACTCTGTAGTACGGTTTTTCCGTCTTATTTGGTCTGGCGCCAGTAGGCAAAGAAAAAAGGCTGTCCCACTGGGACAGCCTAATCTTTGACTTACACTGCAGCAGATTGTTCCGCAGCGGCTTTGCCTTTCTTCACACCTGCGGCTAAGAGCAGCGCCAAGCAGCCGCTTGCAATGCTCCAAAGCACTGCAGCATTCGTGCTAACGGCCTTCAAGCCGCCGAAGTACATAATTTCACGCAGTCCACCAGCGACGAAGCGAAGTGGTGTCCACGAATACAGTAGGTTTTGCGTAGTATCCGACAGGAATTCTTGCGGCATGTTCAGGATCGGCATCGAGAAGAACATGAGCAGCACGAGAATCGCCATGGCCGGGAAACCAATCCAGTTGAGCAGCATGGACTGCATCAAGTAGAACGCCGAGCCGCCAAGCCATAAGAACAACCATGTATCTACAGCAGACGTCAGCTCCATGCCGTACCATCCGCTTGCCATCCAAACAAGGAAGCCAGATGCTGCGCCGACCAATACGATACCGATAATAGGCTGCAGCAGATGCGCCGACCACTTACGGCCAGAAGCCTTCTTAGCGCTGCCGCTTGCGAGGAACAGGATCATGGCGCTAACTAAGCTGCCCATCCACATGATTTGCGTCAGCAAGCCCGGCGCATTCCCGCTCGCATTGTTCGTGCCGATGGGATGGACTGTTTCTTCCGTCACCTGGATCGGAGTGAGCAGTGCTGTTGCTGCATCTACTGATATTTGATCCGTACGCTGGGACATCTGTTCCAGTGCGGACTTCGACATTTCAAGAGAAACCATCTTCATCACTTGACCAAGGCCTTGCTTCACAACGGTTGCCGCCTGCGTATTCATCCCGTCATTGCTGATAATACTCACAGTAGCCGGTGTTGGGGACGGTCCCATCAGCGAAGCCACCCCAGCACTCAAATCTGCGGGAAGCACCAGCGCCCCATAATAGTCACGGGAGTCGAGCCCTTTGCGAGCTTCTTCCTCGGAACCAACGATCTTCCAGCTGATCGGCAGCTGTTTATTTGACGTTAGCTGCTCCTTCAGCATTTCGCCAACAGCCAATTTATCGCCAGTTGACAGATCGACCGGCTGGTCAAGTACGACCAGTGCAACGGGTACATGTTGAGGTTTTGTGCCAAGCACAGAACCCATCATCGCCAGTCCAAACACCGCAAGTACAACGATAACGATCAGAATTCCGATCCATAACATTTTTTGTTTAAAGATTGCCATTTCATCCCCATCTCCCTATCTCTATAAATGAACATTGTGTTGATTAGTGATCACGCTGTTAATTATAATGAGAGACAGAGGAAATACACAATAATCATTACTCACCGTCATGTCCATTAATCATCACATAAGCAAGCAAGTGTTCATAAACGCAGCAAAATTGCAGAGGAGTCTAAGCCATGTCAGAGAAAATCGACAGGAGAAAAGCAAAGACGAAGCAGCAGATCTATGAATCGCTGATGGTTCTAATCAGGGAAAAAGGCATCGATCATGTTACCGTCACGGATATTACGAATCACGCGAATCTGAATCGAGGAACCTTTTACCTGCACTACCGGGATGTGCCCGACATGCTGCAGCAGCTGAAGGATCATGTGTTCAAAAGCGTCGAAAAGTATGTGATTAAGCTGAACTTTCGTGAAGCAATAGAATATGCCGACCGCAGGGAACCCTATCCACTAGGTATCCAAGTCTTTGAGGAATTTGCCAAGCACGCGGACTTCCTGAAGGTGATGTTTGGTCCAAACGGCGACCTTTCATATGCGATCCAATTCCGTAAGCTCATGGCTAATCATATTTATGAGAAGGTCAGCATTCCTGATGCTACTAACCTGAACGTACGACGAGATTATGTTGTCGCGTATATGACCTCGGCACATTTCGGTATGCTTATGCATTGGATTGAATCTGATCTTGACCAGACGCCCGCCCAAATGGCTTCTATTATGATGAATGTTGCCAATTATGGACCGTTCGCAACATTCGGGCTGAAGGAGATGCCTCCGGTCAAGCCATAAACAAAGAGCCCTCACTCGTGTGAAGGCTCTTCTTTTTATTATTGATAGGTGGTGTACCACTTTGGCACAAGAAGATCAAAGCCGTTATGGTCATCCCACACCTTATTCGTTCTGCTTAGCATATCGTCCAGCTCCTCCGGGCGAACACGGAGAATCCATACAATGGAGGACAGGATGGTCATCGCGGTATAAAGCGAATATAACGCCCAGAATGAATCATCAGGCTTTCCATTCTTATAATAGCCATCGATTTGACCCACCGCAAATGGAACACTAACCTCCACGCTGAAAAAGCCTGCTTTCAAAAATTCATGTATGGGATCTCCCCAGTCAAACCGGTTCACATCAATAACGCCGGAAAGCCTTCCATCCTTCACAATCAGGTTACCCACGTGGAAATCATCATGCTGCAGGATATTCGGGCGATTCTTCATAAGCAGCAGATTAGCTTCTATATAAGAGAACAGCTTGTCTTCAAAAGCCAGCTTAACTCCAATTTGTTCATAACTCTCCCGATATCGCTTATATTTCGCAACCGTACGGTCATACCATGGCTTGATGTCATCCGGTGCATGAATCTGATGGATTTTCCGAAGCTCCGCTCCCGCTTGCAGACCTATCTCATACTGGTGGCTTTCACTTAAGAGCGGCAGCTCGTCAGTCGCCTCACCGCCATCTATATAGGATAGCAGCATATATCCCCGTGCATGCTCCTGCAGCACCCCAATTGCGATCGGCCTTGAGCAAAGCACATCCTGATCCCGCATCTGCTCCAGCACATGGTATTCCTGTTGCTTACGCGCTTCATCTTCAAACGTATAAGTCCGGAGAAGGTACAGCGGCTGATCATTACGATTATAAGCGATATATTTATTATCGCTGGAATACCCTTTTTGAATCAGCTCCAGCCGTATACAATCTTGAAGCTCAGGTACAATCGCAAGCAAATCAATCATCCCTGTTCTCTGCCTCCGGTAAAAAGGTTATAAAATCTTCCGCATGAGCACGGATATATTGAGCCAGCCGGTGCATACTGCATGGCACCTCCGCTTGGAAACTTCTGTAGCATTCCTGAACCTGTTCTTTCAGATCTTCTTGCTGCTCCAAATCCTTGAACGTCACTTCACTTAAGTCACGGCCTTTCTGCAGGACATGAACGTCGAGCAGCACACGGATCTCTTCCAGAATACCTGACATCGCCTCATTCTCAAAGTACCTGAGCGCTTTCGTAATGCCCTCCCAATAACCAGGCTGGCTGAGCATTTGAGCGGTCCAGCAGTACAGCTCCATCGGTGATTGCTTGGCATGATCAAACCAGACGCCATACATGAACAAGGCCTGCTGCGATTGATTCAGCCCAGCAAGTGCCTGCGACTTTACAGCAAGGCTCTTCCCGCGGATCTGCTCCACGATTGGTCCCATACATGCCTGCCTTAATTCATCATCACCAAGCACCTCGAATAACTTCCTGCTTATTGTCACGAACAAAGTAACACCCCGTTTCATACAAAAGATACGCAAAATAACCGAATTTGTTGCACACATATATCCAATTCCCCATGGCTAAAGTTCGAATTTCATATCTCTACCCTGATTCGATCATCCTAAGACAACTGTCTTT
This sequence comes from Paenibacillus sp. YAF4_2, assembly GCF_052113225.1. Taxonomy (NCBI): domain Bacteria; kingdom Bacillati; phylum Bacillota; class Bacilli; order Caryophanales; family Paenibacillaceae; genus Paenibacillus; species Paenibacillus sp. YAF4_2. The sequence goes on along the minus strand of NZ_JBFRCT010000010.1, from coordinate 258,034 downwards.
TCCCGCCCTACTCCCGATAATCTTGCTAACTATAATTGAGAAACTTCAAAAAAATTAGTACACTAGAAGAAATGAAGGAGGCGGACTTATATGACCGAATCAGCAGTTAATTTTGAACTTGGCATTAGTACTTTTCTAGAAGCAAAACCTTATCCGGGTATGGGCGGGGCTTACAGCCATGCCGAGCGAATCCGCAACAGTGTCGAAGAAATGATCCTGGCCGACCAAGTTGGCCTTGATGTATATGGAATCGGGGAGCATCACCGGGCAGATTATGCAGCGAGTGCACCTCATGTTATTTTGGCGGCGGCAGCCTCACAGACCAAGCATATCCGCCTGTCCAGCGCGGTTACCGTATTATCCTCAGATGATCCGGTCCGCGTCTACCAAGGCTTCTCTACGGTAGATGCCATTTCGAATGGACGAGCTGAAATTATGGCAGGAAGAGGATCGTTTATCGAATCCTTCCCGCTGTTTGGCTACAGCTTAGAGGACTATGATGAGCTGTTTGATGAAAAGCTGGAGCTGCTGCTTCAAATTACGAAAGAGGAAAAAGTCACGTGGCAAGGTAATCACCGCGCTGCAATAAACAACTTGTCCGTCTATCCGCGTGCGGTGCAGGACCCGCTTCCGGTCTGGATTGCAACGGGCGGCAACCCGCAGTCGGCGATTCGTGCAGGCGCACTTGGCCTGCCAGTATGCTTCGCTATTATAGGCGGCATGCCAGAACGATTTGCTCCACTCGTTGAACTGTACAAGGAAGCTTACATCCGTGCAGGCCATGATCCGAAAAAGATGCAGATCGGCACGCATTCGCATGGCTTTATCAGCGATACAGAAGCTAGAGCAGCCGAGCTCTTCTACCCTGCTCAGCAGGCGATGATGAATGTGATTGGCCGTGAACGCGGATGGCCTCCATACACGTTTGAAGCTTTCGATGCGGCGCGCAGCCTGCGTGGTGCACTCTATGTCGGAGAAGCCGAATATGTAGCGGAGAAAATTATTTTGCTGCACAAAAACCTTGGCCTCACCCGCTTCTTCCTGCATGTCGACACCAGCTCGATTCCGCATAAAGATATGCTTCGTGCGATTGAACTGCTTGGCACCAAAGTGGCGCCTATTGTCCGTAAGGAAATTGCCGCGGCTTCGAAATAAAGATTAAAAAAAGTGCGGGCCGACAGACGGCTCGCACTTTTTTATTGGATTAATAGCTGAGATTTAGCTGCTCATCAATATACGCGAGCAGCCACTCTTGCTCGTATGGCACCCGCTCACGAAGTCTTGCGGCGGCGACTGGCAGCCGCCAGCGGTCGATATCTGTCAGGCTCGCTCCTGTGATCCTGCAATATTCGGTCAAGTAAGCATTGTTCAGTTGATGACTAAACGCTGGACTAATAGAAATCGGCGGCATCGCAAGGAATGGCGACAAGAAGATCATTGATGTTCTGGCGACATCACATAGCGGATCTCCCCTATTGGCATCCATCCAATCAATGGCCGTCAGTTGGCCATCTGCTTGCAGAACGTTATCTGGATGCAAATCACCATGACAGATGTATTCTCCATCCGGCAAACCTTCTAACACCGTTAGCAACAGATGAACTCTTTCCCCCAAGAAGGGAGCAGACTGCTCAATAAACTGCGCCAGCCGATCCTTTTGCCGAGGCAGCTTATCCGTCTTGCTGCGATGGATGTTTGCATGCAGCCTCGCAAATACTTCTCCGTTATGCATCACCCGTTCAGGATCACTTAGCATACTTCCGGACAGGGATTGGCCGGAGATTCTCTCATACAGCAGCCCCTTTCGCCCATCGACCTCCAGCTGCTCATAAACAGCCGGTGCAGGTACGCCCGCTTGATGTACAACCTGCCCAATCTCCGCCTCGTATGTAATCCAATCCTTCGGAATACCCTCATAATAGAGCTTCAGTGCTTGCCGATTGCCCCATTCATATACTTCAGCGGTCATGCCTTTACCGATTAAAGTCCCTTTGTCCATGCTTTCCCCTTTCAAGACGTCAGCGTCTGCCCGCGCTTCTCCAAATTTTTCACCGTATCACTCGTTGGCACATCCTTCTCATCCTTGAGCGTTCCGAAGAGCGCATCCACTAGCGGCGTAGATACGCCATACCAGTAATTCTCGTTCTTAAAATGATGCAGCAGATGCATCCGCTTATTCCATTTCCAGACCTTTGACGTCGGCTGGATGGGCCGATGCGCCACATAATGCTTCCACTCATACACAAGCAGCATCGCAACAAGACCTGCAGCGAAGGCAAAGGTCATATCAATCATCCCCGTAACCAGATAGAACAACAGCGCAAACGCGCAAAGGTTCGGCAGGCTGTACCAGACCGGCAGGAATAGAAGCTTCAAATCATGTGGATCCGTGTGATGATCATAATGCAGCCGCTTCAGAAATTTGAGGAACAAAGGATTCTTGGGGGCTTTCAGATGGAAGAAGAAACGCACCTTTAACCCCGTCTCCTTTGTTTGGATGATGTAAGCCCTTTCTTGTTATCATACCAGCAATTCCTATCCTTCAGCACAAAAAATGTTCTTGCTTATATGCCTTTGAAGCGAAATAATAGGGGTTATTATTCAGCACGGTGCTCGCGCAATAGAAAGGTTGTCTTTACAAATGGAAGTCTCACAACAATTGACCAGTAATAAAGGATCGCAAGGGCAAGCCTCCAAAGAGCGCTTCCCTATATCTGTCCTGTCCCTTACCGTTGGCGCATTCGCCATTGGAATGACGGAATTCGTCATTATGGGCATTCTCCCGAATGTGGCGAATGACCTGAATGTCAGCATCTCCTCTGCAGGACAGCTGATTACAATGTATGCCCTTGGCGTGGCGGTTGGCGCTCCAATCATGACCATCCTGACCAGCCGCATCCCTCAGAAAAACCTGCTTTGCATCCTCATGCTTCTCTTCATCCTTGGCAATGGGTTAGCCGTCGTAGCGCCAAACTACGCGGTGCTTATGGTCGCCCGGATGATTACAGCCTTAACCCATGGCACCTTCTTTGGCGTTGGTGCTGTCATTGCCTCTAATCTCGTAAGAGCGGATAAGCAGGCCGGAGCTGTGTCCATCATGATGGCAGGCCTCACGATCGCCAATATTATCGGTGTTCCGATCGGCACCTATATCGGACAGAACTGGGGCTGGCGGGCTTCTTTTGGCTCAATTGCGGTCATGGGTGTTCTTGCGCTCATTGGCATTATGATCTTTATTCCAAAATTACGGCTGAGTAAGCAGGTCAGCCTGATCCAGCAGCTCTCCGCCATAATCAGACCCAAGCTGCTCGTGTACCTGCTTATTACAGCACTCGGCAACGCCGGACTATTCGCCGTATTTACGTACATTACGCCTATGCTGACCGATATTACAGGCTTTGCTGAGCATAGCGTTACTTGGATTCTTATTCTGTTTGGCATCGGCGTAACCGTCGGCAACATTGTGGGCGGCAAGCTGGCGGATTGGAAACTGATGCCTTCCATCCTTGGTCTTTATCTAGCGATTGCTGTTATTCTGACAATCTTCACCTTTACCGTCCATAATGAAATAACGGCGGTCATTACCATCTTCCTATGGGGAGTAGCATCCTTTGCGGTATTCCCGGGACTTCAAGTACGCATTATGAGTCTAGCGCAGGCAGCACCTGCCCTCGCCTCCACGTCCAGCCATTCGGCCGGCAACCTTGGCAATGCAGCCGGTGCTTTCATTGGCGGCTGGGTCATTACTCATATTGCGCTTGGTGCGCTTCCATGGATCGGTGCGATTCTGGCTGGCTCCGCCCTGATCCTTGGTTTACTCAGCTATCGTACGGATCTTAAGAAATAAAAAGACATTCAGCTAACTTTCAGACTGTGTTCATGCTCCGTTCATCTTCCAAACCGATAAACCATGTGAACGTAGATCGCACATGGAAGAGGTGAACACATTGAATATTTCATCCGTATCGCAAAGCTCATCCTCTTACACTTCAAGCAGCGCTTCAGATACGACTTCCCTGGAGAAACAACTCGAGAGTCTGGAGAAACAGCTCAAGGAAGTCGCTCAAAGTAAAGATGATGCTAAGACGAAGGAAACAAAGACGCAGCAGCTTCAACAGCAAATTCAACAAATTCAGCTGCAAATTGCGCAAAAACAATCAAAGGCAGCCGATCAAACGGCTAATCAACAAAGCTCGAATCAACAAAACATGAATCAACAAAGTGCAGCAAGCAGCCAGCTTGGCGTCAACATGAGCCGGAACAACCAAGCTCTTAACGGCATGACCGGCAATACGATCGATATCCGTATTTAACAAACAAGAATCCCCTGGAGCAGCTCCAGGGGATTTGTTGTTTATACCGGTAATCGGATCGTGGCCGTCGTTCCCACGTTTGGTTCACTGCTGATTGTTAGGGTGCCGCCATGGGATTGAATAATCTTGAAGCATACGGTAAGTCCTAAGCCTGTTCCCGTCTCTTTGGTCGTATAGAACGGTTCACCAAGCCGGTCGATGACATGCTGCGGTATTCCAATTCCTTGATCGATAATATCAATGACAATATACCCCGTATGATCCCTCTTCAGATGAACATATAACGTACCGCCGTTTGGCATAGCTTCAAGCGAGTTCTTCATCAAATTGACGAGAACCTGCTTGATCTGATTGGCATCACATAACACGATTAGCAAATCCGGGCTTTTTTCAGCCGAAATGATCACATTCGTAATAATCGCCTGAGACTGCATAATCGGAATGATATCATCCAATAGCGACCCCATATCACAGTGAGTCATCTGCTGCCATTGGTTAGGCTTCGAAAGCAGCATAAACTCGCCAACAATATAATTAATCCGTTCCAGCTCCGTCAGCATCATGTCAAAGTAATGGCGGTTATGAACGGCCGAACGGTGCAGCAGTTGAGTGAAGCCTTTTAGCGCAGTCAGCGGATTGCGAATTTCATGGGCAACCCCCGCGGCTAATTGACCGATGACAGACAACTTCTCAGACCGAATCAAATGCTGCTCAGACAGCTTGCTCTCCGTTACATCCAGCAGCAATCCCGATATTGCAGGCTGCCCTCGGAAGTAAGCCGGAGCTGCCTGCATCTCGAGGAAAAGATCCGTCTGGTTGGCTTTGCGTGCAGCGACAGCAATCCGGGAGGTTTGCTTGAGACGGCAGATCGCGCTGAATTCCTGCTTTAATCTGTCGCGGTCCTCTTCCAGCATATAGCTCGCCAGCGGCTGGCCCAGCATCTGCCCCTGCTTGCAGCCAAACATACTCTCTCCATGCTGGTTCATATAGACCAGTCTGCCATTTTGCTCAATAAAGACGCCAAATAATGAGCTTTCTACGAAATTGCCGTAATTAACGCGAGACTGCATTAAAGCTGCTCCTGCAGATTCCAATTCATAGATGCCGACCGATAATCGAATCCCAAGCAGGACAACCGTCACAATAGCTCCTACGCTAATAATCGAGAAATCGCCAAGTCTGCAGATGACCGCAATGAGCGCCGCACAGACAAAGATGATAAGCGCATAACGTTTCACAAAGGTTTGTCTCGCTTCATTCCCCGGCCTGAGTGATGCTGTCTCCGTGTTCTTGTCCGGCAATGCAGCGAAGCCTATAAGCAGGATACCGAGAAACCAGCAACAATCAGACACCCATTCCCATTGATAGCCAACGGTTGTGTAAGGCAGCAAATAGACAAATGCCATGTTGCCTAATAATTTAATGATAAAACCGGATAACAGCAAGAGCTGCGATCTTCCTGAAAGCACCTTCTTCCCATACCAGCTGAAAAACAGCAGAAGGAATACCATAACGGCGCTAATCGAAGAATTAAACATGGTGTAACCAATCGTATCTTGGCCTACATAATGATGAGGCAGAATCGGTTTCATTTGAAAGTTCCAATAGAGGGTGGAAGCAATCGTACCGTACAATAAAATATCAAGGATGAACCGCAGAGCAAGATGCGAGCGGCGCTGATGGTACTGCATATAGATCGCGATAAAATAAAACACATACTGAATCCGCCATAATACCTCTGGAATCCCCATATAATCAGGTTCATGATTCCACATGATGGTAACGATCGTCCAGATGAGCTGAGCAACGGCATATAACGAGAGTCCGAGGCCATAATAGAACCAGAACCTCGTCTCTTTATACGATGTCCGAAGCAGTAAGAAGGAGGCATAAAATGCAGACAACGTCTGAAGAATATTACTGACGACTACCCCGGTGAACGATTCATTCCGCAGCAATATTAGCCATCCTGCACATAACACTAGTAGAAGAATACCAAAGTGTAACGAAAAGCTTTTGCCGCGAAACAAGGATGCTCCTCCCCTCATCTTCAATCCGCTATTACACACGTTTTCCTTTATTTACTATAATTCCATCTAGGACTATAAATTCCTTCTTATCTCCTAAATCAGACATCACTCTTGGCATTTCGCTATCTTTCGATAGCCTAATATGACAAAAAGAAGCATTTCCCTTGTTCAAGGAACATGCTTCTTCTTAGTTGCTGCTACTGGCTAAGCGAACTGTATTCCGGCCGCTGTTCTTTGCCTCATACAGCGCATTGTCTGCTGACTTCAACAGTTGATTAATACCGCCGTCCTTTTCCTCGCAGCCTCCCCGGGCAACAGCGATACCAAAGCTGGCCGTTACGGAGATTTCTTGCTCCGAAGTGGCTGCAACCATCGACTGTGCCGCGATCTCACTCCGTATTCGCTGGGCGGCTGCTTCCGCCGCTTCCCAAGATAAACCTGGCATGGCCATAACAAATTCTTCACCGCCATAACGGCCGAACACATCCTCCGGACGCAGTATATTCCTGCATACCTCTACGACATGCAGCAGCGCGCGGTCTCCTACATCATGGCCATATACATCGTTAATTTGCTTGAAATGATCGATATCAAATAATAACAGGGCAAGTGGTTCATCCTTGGTTATCGATTGATGAAGAAGCGCCTCGCTCAAGTGAATAAAATGGAGACGGTTGAATATACCAGTTAAACCGTCATGGTAGGCAAGTTCACGAAGCTGCTCCTGCAGTCTTACCCGCTCCGTCATATCAATCATTACAATCAGTTTGCTTGTCTCCTGACCCCCTTTGTTCCGAACAAAGGAAGAGCGGATTTGATAGTAGTAAGATTGATTACGGGCCGTCCACTTAATCTCATCATGGATACGCGGCGTCTCTTCTTCCCCACCTGCATGCAGAGCGAGTAAATTAACATCTGTATGAAGGGCAAGAATAGGCTCAATCGCCGTTCCAAGAGAAGAGGTAGTCAGTTCTGGCAGAACGGACGCCGCTGCCGGATTATAATCAACCAGCCGATTGTTCATATCCAGCACCAGTACGCCGTCGCTCATACTTTCAAATAAGGTATCACGCGCAACCGGTGCGACATTAAGCAGCCCCTTCGAGACGAGCCCCCACATATATAGAGCTGCAGTAATCGTCATAATGACGGGAATCGGATCAATCCCACCCGGTGTCAGGTTGCCGAGATATAGAAAGTCGCCAAGAAGCGGTAGCAATAGCCCGACGGTCATTATAATATGCTGAAGACGGTAAGAGGACCGCATCCGGTTCCAATAGAGCAGCAGTAGAACAACACCGCCAATCATACAGCCGAAGGTATAACCGCCTTGGATAATGTACCAAGGCCCTACATTCAGATCGACCTTATGGAGATCAGGCTCAATATGCAGCTCAATCGAGCGGTAATAGAAATGATGCAGGTCATTGGTGATAACAAGCACCAGCGTAATAAACGGCATTAGATACATGATGAAGCGCAAACGCCATTTCAAAAACCGTTCCATCCCAAGGAAATGCATAATGAGCATCAGACTGACCGGCGGCAGGAAGGGCATGCCGAAATATTCGACCGTAATCCAGAATTTCACTTCCGTAAGCGTGCCCGACGACAGCTCAAGAGCAGAACCAAATATATAGATAGCCGATAAGAAGCACATCGTGATAAATGTCTTCCCCATCAACTGCTTGGACCGGTTCGACATCACATAAATGCCCATGATGATATTAATAACACCAGCTGTCACCATAAGAGTCAGGACAGCAGAATAAGGTGTTCCCATACTTGTTACACTCCAATGTGAAAGTTTCGTTCTGCCACTGATCGTAACACAACTAGAAACAAATGTGGGAATTTCTATTTAAGTGCTGAGAGCAGTAGGAAAATCGGCCTGCGAGTCTCGTCGATCATATCCGGATATTGCTTCAAAGCATCCTCGGACGGACCAGGTTCCGCAACCTCTGTGACCCGAAACCCCGCTTGAATAAGAGCATTCATGATCGACGCCACCGTACGATGATATTTCACGACATCCGAATCCAGGAACCTCGCGATTCTTTGACCTTCGCTCTGATAGTGATCTACCGGCCAATGAAGCCGCTCCCCGTCAGACCCGTAATGCCAATCCTGCGCAGCAACCGCCGTAAAGATGGGATGCTCCATAGAGAGAATAAAGCTGCCGCCTGGTGCCAGGCTGTCATAAATCTTCCGGCAAGCACTTACGAAATCCTCAATATAATGAAGTGCCAATGAACTAATGACCACATCAAACTGTCCAGGTTCAATATCAATATCCTCAATTGCAGCCTGACGATAAGTGATATGTGGATCTTCGTTAAACGCCCGCGCCCGGTCGATCATTTTTTCCGAGATATCAATGCCAAGTACACTGCGAGCCCCTTGCTCCCGCGCATAACGGCAATGCCAGCCATAGCCGCAGCCAAGATCAAGCACATTCTTATCTTTCAGTTCAGGAAGCATACCGCGGAGAACATGCCATTCCCCCGCTGCCTCCAATCCGCCGATTGAGCGCGCCATTTGGCTGTATTTTTCGAAAAAGTCCGGATCATCATATTTATTTTGTTTCAATTGTCTCAGCCTCCTAATTCATAATTTACTTTACACTTCGATATACTCCAGGAACTTTCGGACCAGCCGATGCTGGCTGCCTTTCTTCGAATAGATGCCTCCAAACGTCCTGCTCGCATCCAGGCTATACCCCACAAGAGGAATCGCAATAATTCGACCGCTCTCTACATAAGGATCATCCCGCAGCATTAAGCTGGACATCAGGCTAATACCAAGCCCCTCCGCAACGCTTCGTTTAATCACTTCCGGATTGGTCGTTGTGAAGATGACATTGATGTCACCGCAAGCTTGCCGAATATCCTCAGTGACCCCATCCCAGAAGCTGCTCGCTGACAAAATAAAAGCATAATCTGCGAGATCCTTCAGCATAAGCTCCTTATTCAGCGAGAGCAATGAATCATTAGGGATGATCACTTGAAGCTCCCCTTTGTATTGAAAGGAATGGAACGCAATGGGTTCCGGTAGCCCGTCACTTGTATATTGGTTAAGCGAGATTAATCCTAAGTGTGCCTTGTCATGAATGATCTTATCGATCACGATCCGGCTCTCCATCTCGACAATCTTCACTTGAATTTGGGGATAATCCTTTCTGAACCTCGCTAACGCCTTAGGCAAAAAGGTCATGCTTAAGCTCGCAATCGTCGCAATGATTAGCTCTCCCTTATAAATGGAGGTAATCGATTGCACCTCGTCCTTGATCTCATCAACCTTCATTAGAATCTCGAGTACGATCTTGATGATCGTTCTTCCGTCTTCCGTTGGAACGGTTCCATAACGGGATCGCTTGAAGAGCGGAATACCAATCTCTTTCTCTAATATAGAGATGGACTGACTGATGGCCGATTGTGATACATGGAGGTTTAGCGCGGCTAGCGACATGGAATTCGTCTCGAATACTTCCTTCACAATCTCTAATTGTTCAATATTCATGGACGACCTCCGCTCTTCATATTAGCGTTGCTTATATTACCATCAAGAATAGATGGTATGACATCTGAATCCATTATATTATAATCGTCCTCACGTAGATATGTGGAGTGTGAGTTATTGTGAATGCAAAACAAGGGAACAACAGTTTCTGGTTTGTTATATTGGCCATCTTCTTCGGTAACTTCTCGTCTATCTTGAACTCAGGGACAGTAACCGTAGCTCTTCCTTTTATCATGAAGGATCTTCATGCGGACCTGAATGATACACAGTGGGTGACGACGGGCTTTATGCTCGCCATGGGATCAATCGCTCCAATCGTTGGTTATGTAGGAGATAAGATTAGTTATAAACGGCTTTATATGTTCTCGTTAGTAGGCTTCTTGTTTACTTCCATCTTATGCGGCTTCTCATGGAATATCGGGTCGCTCATCTTCTTCCGAATTCTGCAGGGCCTCTTTTGCGGGGCGATTCTTCCTGCAACGCTGACTATCGTGTATCAAGCGGTTCCGGCAGAAAAGCAGGCGCTTGGCATTAGTCTATGGAGTGTAGCCAGCATGTTCGCTCCAGCGATTGGGCCTACCTTGGGCGGTCTGCTCACAGAGTATTACGGCTGGAAGGCCATATTCTTCATGAACATTCCGCTTGCCCTATTGGCGATCGCCTTGGCTGCCCGCTATCTGCCTATGCAGCAGGTGAAGAAAGGCGGTTCCCTCGATTACGTTGGGCTATTTACCGTCATAATTGGCAGTACTTCACTGATGATGTATTTTACACAAGGGAACAAAATCGGCTGGGGCTCCGGCTTGGGACTGATGTGGATATTGCTTGGCGTGATCAGCATTGCGAGCTTCATATGGCGTGAGCTGACCGCCAAATCGCCGCTCCTTAATCTTCGGGTATTCAAGTACACAACCTTTACCTTCGGTATTATCGTTAACTGCATCATGACTATCGGTTTGTACGCAGGAGCTTTCTTGCTGCCAATCTTTATGGAAAATGCCCTCGGCTCCTCGTCCTTAACGGTTGGTCTTGCGATGCTGCCAGGTGCTTTATTAATGATCTGCGCCTCTCTCCTGTCGGGGAGGCTTCACGGGAAGATCAGTCCGGTCTATCCATTGCTTGGAGGTGTGATTCTGCTCGTTATCGCCACATTGGCGTTTAGCCACCTATCGATGACGACTTCGTATACCTTCATCATCGGCTGGATGATCTGCCGTTACGTTGGACTTGGCTTCTCCTCACCGAATATTATGACGCTGTCGATGAGTGCCATTCCAAGGGAGTCTACTGGCCATGCATCCGCTATTACGAACTGGCTTCGCCAGGTCATCGCCTCACTTGCCATCGGGATATTCAGCACGATCTACTCAGTCAGAACAGAGTCCCATTTCACTGAACTGAGTACCGGGGGTTCCGTTAAAGCATCTTTACAGGAAGAGGCCTCTGTTCTTGCCATGAACGATACATTTATGGTGGCTTGCATCGTTACCGTTGTTGCGATTCCGTTTATTTTCATCTTAAGCTCTCGCAGCAAACCTGCTGTACCTGCCGTGTCCAAATCTCACTTGCAAGGAAAATAGACATCAATCAAAGCCCTCTTTGTACATACGTGCAGAGGGGGCTTTCGCGATCCGAAAATGATATAATTTACCTTATATTTGTTCTTGGGCTAGGAGGAATCCTGTTGTTTCGGATCATGATTATTGAAGACGATGAGAAAATTCGGAGAATTGTGGCAGATGCTTTACGCAAATGGCAATACGAGGTCATAGAGCTAGCCTCTTTCGAGAATGTGCTGGGCGAGTTCGAAGCCGGACAGCCCCATCTCGTGCTGCTTGATGTAAACTTACCCGTGTTTGACGGGTTTTATTGGTGCCAGCAAATTCGTTCCGTGTCGAAGGTACCGATCATCTTTATCTCCTCACGCAATCAGAATATGGACGTCATTATGGCGATTAATATGGGAGCAGACGACTTCGTTCAGAAGCCGTTTGACCTCGGTGTGCTTGTCGCGAAGGTAAGCGCTCTGCTGCGCCGGAACTATACCTATCAAGATGAGAGTCTGCAGCTTACACATCGGCAGCTTATTTTCCACCTGTCGAACTCTTCTGTTCAATATGGGGAGCATACTGCCGAACTGTCACGTAATGAATTTATTATTTTGCAGACCATGATGCGCCAGATTGGGAAGATCGTATCACGGGATGATCTCATGCAGGTGCTGTGGAATGATGAGCAGTTCATTGATGACAACACGCTGACGGTTAACGTCAACCGGCTGCGCCGCAAAATTGCGATGCTTGGCATTGAAGACTTCATCGTGACGCGCAAGGGAATGGGGTACATTATCGAATGAATTTCTGGCGATTCCTGAAATACGAACGGCCTTATTTTATTTTATATGGCGTTGCTTTCCTGCTCATCATCACCGTATTTGCTACGGACCCGCAGTCGTCTTGGCATTGGCCGACGTTCTTTTATGCACTGGTGCTTGTGGTTCTCTGGCTGGCAGCCTTCACTGCCTATCGTTATACAAGGAATCTGCAGGCGATCCGCTTGATGCGAAGTGAGGATTCCGAGCCCCTCTCCCTGGAGGCAGAAGCTTATCGGGATACGCTTGAAGAGACCGGCATTACCCATATTCGGGCTTTAAATGAGGTTCAGTCGAAACAAAAAGACTATTATGATTTCATCATCTCTTGGTTCCATGAGATTAAGACACCTATCTCTGTTCTTCGCCTGATGCAGCAGACCGAGGTAGATCCGCAGAGCTTGAACGAGGAGCTGTCGCGTATCGAGCATTATGTGGATCAGGCCTTGTATTATGCGAAGCTGGACAGCTTTAATCAGGACTATGACATTGTGAACTGCGACCTGGAGCCGCTTATGAAGGAGGTCATCAAAGCCCACTCCAAAGTGTTCATCTCCAAGCGGATCCGTGTTCAGCTTGATTTGCCGCACATGATTGTACAAAGCGACTCAAAATGGCTGCTGTTTATTATCAATCAGATAATAACGAACAGCCTGCAATATACCGGCGAGCATGGAGTCATTACGGTGCAAACGGCAGCCACACCAGACGAAAAGCTGCTTATTCTCCGCGATAATGGCATTGGCATCGAGGCGAAGGATTTGCCCCGGATCTTCAACAGGGGCTTCACTGGGATGAACGGCCGCACACATGCGAAGTCGACCGGAATGGGCCTGTATCTAGCCCAAGAGCTGTCGAAAAAGCTTGGGCACTACATCACTTGCGAATCGGAGGCTGGCAGTGGCACAGCGTTCACGATTCATTTCCCAAGGCATCATGACCCGTATCTGAATACGCTGCAGCGGTGAGAATAACTGTAAAAACAAAAACCCGTCCAGTGGACGGGCTTCTGTTTATTTATGAATTCCTATTAATTATCCGGTAATAGAGATTCGTCGAAGACGAGTAGAACACCAGATAGATCAGGAAGTAGATCCCCATAATGCTCCATACGATGCCAGGCAGCTCCGGGAAATCCTTCACGGAATCAAGAATGAAGTATTTGATAATGGTCCAGCTGTACAGCAGCCCAAGCACGATTGGCGGCAGGAAGACGAACAGCAGCTGCTTACGGATCACACTGCGGAACTGACTGTTCTCGGCGCCTAGCTTGCGCAATATCGAATACTGGAGCCGTTCTTCGGTCGCTTCGCGAAGCTGCTTGAAGTAGATCACGCTCGCCAGTGCGAAGGTCGCTATTAGAGCAAGGAATCCGGCTGCGAACAGCAGAAGGGAGGAACTCTCGATCTGCTTGGAGTACACATCAGCGAATGAGGAGTAGTACGTACCCTCCGTTTTGGAGACAATCGCATGTACTTGCTTCGACAACTCATCTGCATTTTTCGCATCTGTCAGCCCGTAGATCTCGAATGTCTTCTTATCCGCATGGCTGGCTAATTGTTGGTATGCTTCATCCGAAATCACGAACACCGCTGCTTTCTTATCCATCGCCAAGACCGGATCGGTAGCCCAGCCAAGGTAGGCATAGTCCTTCTTCATGCTAATCGTAAAAGTCTTCTCTTCATCTGCCTTTACCGTAAAGCTTGGTCTCTCCCCAGCGGCAAACGTCTTCGGAAAATCCGATCCTTGCGCTAGAGATACTGCCTCCATACCCTGCAGATCAACCTGCTCTTTATCGCCACGAAGTGCTATTAATTCATTATAGTCTTTCTCCGCAATGAGCCATAAGCCAGGAATATAATACTCCGGATTATCAAAGGCGATGCCCCGATCTGTAACTGGACTTACAACTAATGCCTCTGGCTTCAGATGGTACCGGATTTCATGATCTGAGCTATTAATCGTTTCCTCAACCTGCTCATTCGTGGAAGGATCGAGCGACTCATACGCGATGTCATTTGGTACATTCATGCCAACCGCTTCAAATTGAACCTTATAGTTAATGGTCACAAAACAAAGCAGCATGATAATAACCGCACTAAACAAGGAAATAAAGGTTAGGTTAAGCGTATTGCCTCTGATCTGAAAACGCAGCGAGGACGTCCAAAGTACGGTGTTTCCCTCATGATATTTTTTTCGGCGGCTGATCAGCCGCAAGAGCCATCCTGCGAACTGACGGAAGAACAAGTAAGTTCCACCGATAATGCCGATTGCAGTGGCGATCATACTGTACGTTCCGTAATCCTTCCAGACTGCGGAGCCTTGACCGCTGCAAATTAGTACAAATGCCATAACAATCAAGAAAACAGCTAGAATCGCCATTGCTGCGGATACGCGAACAGGTTTTTCTGCCTTTTGATTCGCATGGAATAACTCGGTCAGCTGCACTCGGTTCACGAGAACATAGCTTTGCACGCTGACGATTACGGCGATAAGGAGGATAACTCCCGCCGCTGCTGCCATTGCCCCAAGCGGGAAGGATAGTGACACCACCTGATCATACTGCATTAAGTTCATGAGCAGCATGCCAAACAGCTTCGATAAGAGCCCTCCCAGCAATATCCCTATAACCAATGAAATTACACCCATTATCAGCGTTTCATAAAAGACCATACGTACAATTTGTCGTTCTTTCAATCCGTACAAGAGGTACATGCCGAATTCCTTTTTCCGCTGCCGCATGAAGAATGAATTCGCATATAGAATAAAGAAAATATTAAACAGGAAGATAACGATCGAGGCGATCGCCATACCCGTCTGGAACATCTCGCGGTTCTGCATAGCATCGATAATATCCTGATTGAACATCAATGACGAGAAGGTATATTGAATGATGACGCCAATAATCATAGACAGTAAATAAATCGAATACAGACGGAAGTTCCTTTTCACATTCCGAATCGTAAGATCGAGCAGGCTCATCGCAGCTTGCCCCCTATTAGGCTTTGCGTCTCCAGAATGCGCTCGTAGAATGCCTTCTGTGGCTGCTCACCTGCATAAATTTCACTAACAATTGCACCATCCCGCAGGAAAATAACCCGCTTGCAGTAACTCGCCGCATAGCTGTCGTGTGTGACCATCATAATTGTTGTATGAAATGCTGCGTTAAGCGATACAAGCTGCTCAAGCAATTGGGTTGCGGAACGCGAGTCTAGTGCACCCGTTGGTTCATCGGCGAAGACGATTGCCGGCTCTGTAATGATGGCGCGTGCCGAAGCTACCCGCTGCTTTTGCCCGCCGGATATTTCGTTCGGGTATTTCTCGAGCAGCCCTTCAATATGTAGCGCTTCGAGAATCGGCTTGAGCCTAGCTTCCATCTCCTCTGCCTTGTAGTTACGAAGTGACAGCGGAAGCAGAATATTTTCTTTTACCGTCAACGTATCGAGCAGATTATAGTCTTGAAAAATAAAACCCATCCGCTCCTGCCGGAATTGCCGCAGCGACTTCTTCTTCATATCGAGCAGCGATTTCCCCTCAATCCATACCTCGCCGCCGCTGAGCTGATCAATCGTAGACAACACATTCATCAGCGTTGACTTTCCGGATCCCGAAGGCCCCATAATCGCAGTCAGCTCACCTGACTGTATCGTTATATCAATGTTTTTCAATACTGGCGTCGCTCCGTAGCTTTTGGACAAATTTTTGGTTTGGATAACTGTCTCCATGATAAAGCCCCTCTCCTCTTTCTATCTATTAATATAGACATATCAAGAGCGGGCATCCATCGAAGTAAGGGATTCTAAAGTGACGTTTTTGTCACACACTAGGACTAAACACTGCAGTACGGTTTTTCCGTCTTATTCACCCTCTAATCGACCTCCGCACTACCTCACATGCGCTGTAGTACGGTTTTTCCGTCTTATTCACCCTCTAATCGACCTCCGCACTACCTCACATGCGCTGTAGTACGGTTTTTCCGTCTTATTCACCCTCTAATCGGCCTCCGCACTATCTCATATGCGCTGTAGTACGGTTTTTCCGTCTTATTCACCCTCTAATCGGCCTCCGCACTATCTCATATGCGCTGTAGTACGGTTTTTCCGTCTTAGGCGGAAAGGAGTTTTTTCGAAGCTGCCACTGTAAATGTACGGAATAAAAAAAGCCGTCCCCATCGGACGGCATTCATAACCCTGGCTCTATTTCGACCCCGTATCCATCTCTTTGCGGAGCGCGTCTGCCCACAGCTGATACCCCTGCTCTGTAAGATGGCAGGTATCAAAAGCGATCTCTCTCGGCAGGGTACCGTCTGCGGCTAGCATCGATTGCCCGATATCGAGGAACCTTACGCCCAGCTCCGCAGCCAAATCGGCATACAGCACATTCATTTGACCGATCAGCTTTCGGCGCGGATCCTCCGGCGATTCTTCTCGCGGGAATACCGCCATCAGAATAATGCGTGCCGAAGGAGCATATGTCCGAACTCGCTCCATAATTGCACGCACCCCGTCTCGGACTTCTTCTGCTGAACTGGCACGAGCATTATCGGTCTCACTCGTATTGTTCGTACCAATATTGATAACTACCCACTCAGGAGACAGTCCCTCCATTTGCCCGTTATCAAGGCGCCAAAGTACATTCTGCGTCCGGTCCCAGCCAAAGCCAAGATTCAGAACACGCCGCCCGCCAAAGACGGATTCCCATGCTTGTCCCTCACCGTGCTTAGTTGTCGACTCCGGGAGTCCTCCCCAGAAATGTGTAATGGAATCTCCGATCAGCACAATCTCAGGGTTAATTTCATTCTTAATCTTCAGCACCTGATCATGCCGCTCCCACCAATCGTAGCTGTCCTCTTCCAGCTTTGTCGCTGGAATAACGGCCGTATTCACCGTATCGGCTTTCATTAACTTGTTGCTTTCCGCTGTCTTGTTCATCCCCGGTATCCCCTTGCCCCATAAATTTGACTCTATTATATCGCAATTCGATAACCTATCGACCGAATATTTGCAGTCACCAAAAAAAGCCATGAACTCCACTCCTAAGGTGGACAGTCATGGCTTTTATACAGGGGCTATCTTTAACGTATCTTTCTCTTTCTACGGTGGTAAATCATCCAACCCATAGCAACAAGTCCGGCCGCCAGCAGCACACCAAACAAAATAATATAAGATAGATGGAACATACTTTCATTCATTTGCGTAACCTCCTTGCAACAACACTTACATAATAGGATGGATCTACAGCGCCAAATTATGCAGATGCGTGACATAACAAAAAAAAGGCTGAACAGCTGCTATTCGCAGTGTTCAGCCTTTTCGTATAAGGATAACTTACGCTTTGTTCGAAGAACCGAACTCGCGGATTTTACCCATAACTGTTTGTTTGATCGCTTCACGACCTGGAGCCAAGAATTTACGTGGATCGTAAACTTCGGAATCCGCAGTCAGGATTTCACGAGCAACTTTAGTGAACGCAATTTGGTTCTCTGTGTTCACGTTGATTTTTGCAGTACCCAGGGAAACCGCACGTTTGATGTGCTCAGTAGGGATACCAGTACCACCGTGCAATACGAGTGGCAATTTGATTGTTTGGCAGATTTCTTCCATTTCTTTGAAGCCCAGTTTTGGCTCGCCTTTGTAAGGGCCATGAACGGAACCGAGGGCTGGAGCCAGGCAGTCGATACCTGTACGTTGTACAAGCTCTTGGCACTCTTTAGGATCAGCGTAGATAACGCCTTCAGCGATAACGTCGTCTTCTTGGCCGCCAACTGTACCCAGTTCAGCTTCTACGGAAACGCCGCGCTCGTGAGCGTAAGCAACAACTTCGCTAGTGATACGAACGTTGTCTTCGAATGGATCATGCGAAGCATCGATCATTACGGAAGTGAAACCAGCGTCGATAGCTGCTTTACATTTGTCAACGCTGGAACCATGGTCCAGGTGGATTGCAACTGGAACAGTGATTTTCATTTCTTCGATCAAAGCGGATACGATGTTCGTAACAACTTTGAAGCCGCCCATATAACGAGCTGCGCCTTCAGATACGCCCAGGATTACTGGGGATTGCTCTGTTTGAGCAGCGTCAAGGATTGCTTGAGTCCATTCCAGGTTATTGATGTTGAATTGACCAACAGCGTAACCGCCTTGCAAAGCTTTGTTCAACATGTCTTTCATTGATTCCAATGCCATTGTTAAATCCTCCTCGAATAAATGACTAGACCTTTCAATCATACCCAATTCAACTGCTGTTATGCGGTTCCAACCGGCAGATCTATCGGCCCGAACGGAATGGGCGTATGTACTCGTTCACGTTCTCTTTAAGTCAATATGTTATCACAAAATTCTACATAAGACTACCTATAGGCAGACAAGCCTCCCCATATGGAGAGTAAACCAGAATAAATTGTCATCTGTAAGCGCTATTATAGAAGAGATATGCGGAGCAGGAATTAAGCCCCCTCAAGATTTTTGAAATAATCGATTACAAACTGCCGGAACCTTTGCGCCGCAACTGATAAATAATGCTTTTTGGACCATACCAATCCTGTCGTTACGTGACAATCCGGAATTAATACATTCCCTACGTTGGAGCTAGTACAGTGAATCCTAGGTTGATCGTATGGACGACGTACGTAGATTGTATTTTGTACAGTCAAATTCACTTCAAAGGACTCTACAACTGCCAGGGAAGGTATTTTGACTGCACAGAATCCAATTTAGACTACCTATCTAACACTCCTGTCCATTTTTCACTGTATGAGATCCAGTCTACCAGGTAATCTAAATTTTCACAGGCATTTGCTGCTCATCCCTATCCCGTTTCTTGGTCATTGCGAAATACAGGCTCGTCAGCATGATAAAGATCGCAATGTAAAAGGCAAGCCGCCCGGCCTGCGACCACATATGAGCGAAGTCGCCGCTCGATATCACATCCCTGTAGCCGCGAATGCTGTAGGTCATCGGCAGCCACGGATTCATCGCCTGCGCCCAGCTCGGCAGCAGCTCATACGGGAAGGTGCCCGCGCTTGAGACAAGCTGGAAGATCATGAGCAGCAGCACCACGAACCGGCCGGGGTTATCGAGCCAGGTCACAAAGGTCTGGACAACAAATATAAACGTAAACCCGGTTAATACGGTGTACATATAAAATAACGGCACGCTCTGCACCTTTAATCCCAGCACGTACAGAATAACCGTGCTTAATATAAGGGACTGCGCTAGACTCATCACCCCGAAGGTGAGCAGCTTGCTGAGAAACAATGGAAAACCGTCTGCCTCGTCCGACGAAGATCGTCTCGCCGAGAACATTGTCGTGAAGACAAGCGAACCAGCGAATAAGGCCATCGATAGAAAATAAGGCGATATCCCGTTGGCATACAGCCGGACCTTCCGGTCATCATTCGCTACTATCGTTACCGGCTCGGCGACCATCTGGATGGTCTTCTCGTCTGCATGAAGACTCGCCGTCTGCTTCGCGGCATCAGATAGCTTATCCGCCAATTGCGCCGAGCCCGATGCCAGCTTATCAGCACCTGTACCAA
The DNA here is from genome assembly GCF_052113225.1 of Paenibacillus sp. YAF4_2. Classification (NCBI taxonomy): domain Bacteria; kingdom Bacillati; phylum Bacillota; class Bacilli; order Caryophanales; family Paenibacillaceae; genus Paenibacillus; species Paenibacillus sp. YAF4_2. The sequence continues at coordinate 238,264 of NZ_JBFRCT010000010.1, read as the reverse complement.
GCTGGTCAGCTCCAGTTGCCAGCTGGGAAGCCCCGCTTGCGAGCGTACCGCTTCCAGCAGAGAATTGGCCGATGCCGTCCTTTAGCTTCTTCGCGCCTTGTGCCAGCTGTACTGCCCCTTGTCCAAGCTGCTTACTGCCCGAGACAAACGCAGGAAACTTCGCCCCTAATTGCTTGAGCCCACCCTGCAGCTGACCTTGTGCTGCGGCGAGCTGCGTTGCGCTTTGCAGCAGCTTGCTCTGCCCATCACTTAACTGCTTACTGCCAGCGAGCAACGCCTGCAATGCCGGATCGGATGCTAGTTCTTCGTGGCTGTCTATCAGCTTCTGAATACCAGCATAAAGAGCATCCGCACCATCCTTCGCCGATCCTATGCCGTCCTTCAACTGTCCCGTTCCATCCGCCAGCTTATCCGCCCCCTGCTGGAGCTGCGTTGACGCAGCGCCTAATTGCTCTGCCCCGCTGGATAGCGCTGCAGCACTGCTGCTCAGCTTTTGCAGCCCCGTATTCAGCTGCGATGCTCCATCCTGAAGCTGACCAATGCTGGAGTGAAGCTTCGCGGCTCCGCTGGACAACTCATGCAGTTTGCTGCTCAACGTGCCCGCTCCATTATCGAGCTGAACGGCTCCGTCATGAAGATCGGAAGCACCTTTAGCTAGCTGGGAGAGTCCATCCGATAAAGCCGTGAATTGCGAAAGCATGCTTCTGGAGTACGCTTCGGTGAGGTTTTGCGACAGCTTGTTTCGCAGCTCCTTTGTCGCATTTTCGCTGATCTGCCCGGATATAAAGTTGTAGAAGCTGTTCGATTCGAAAATAATATCTGCCTTCTTAGGAGTTGCACTCGTTAAGGAAGCCGCATTCTCTGAGAACTCGGCAGGTATGGTAATCGTCGCGTAATAAAGGTTGCTAATCATCCCCTCCTTGGCAGCCTGTTCGCTTACAAAGCGCCAATCGAAGGTTTCATTATCCTTCAATTCCTCTATAAACTCCTCGCCGACATTCAGCGGCTTTCCTTCATACTCCGCTCCTTTGTCCAGATTAACAACGGCAACGGGCAGATCTTGAAGCTGGCCGTACGGGTCCCAATTCCCCTTAATCAAGAAACCGCCATACAGCATCGGAACGAGGGCAACGCCAATAAACGTAACGATAAGCATCCTATTTTTCAGAAAATAACCTACATCCTTCTTAAATACATGAAACGGATTTGCCATCCATTATCCATCCTTTACCTGTCATTCATCGTCCTCCTATTATTCGCACAGCCTCCCACTTCCATTCGACAGCTATTGCATTTGTGATCTCGTACACTTTAATAGGAGAACAAATCGGGAAGGGAAGTGATGCGTGGATGAGTCGATGGAAACCTCTGATACCGCTGCTTATAGGATGTTGTCTCCTTACCTTTGCAGTAACGGGCTACGCCGCCTCAAGGACGGCATACGAAGAAGCGGAACAATCGTGGGCCGCCCCAGCATTAAAGGAATGGCTCGACTTAGGCTGGCTTCAAGGTTATCCGGATGGCACAATCAAGCCAAATGAGCCTGTGACAAAGGCGGAGATGGTATCGCTGATGAACAGAGCCTTCGAGCTGACGGATACGGCCCCCCTCTCCTTCCAAGATGTATCTACAACGGACTGGTTCTACACCGAATTCTCTAAAGCCGTGAAAGCAGATTACATAACCGACTTCGAAGACGGCAGGATCATGCCTCTGCAAATCATTTCACGGCAGGAAGCGGCTCTGATGCTGGCATCCTTCGTCCATCTGGAACTGCCAAGAGAGAAGGTGCCTCCCTTCAAGGATAAGGACCTGATTCTCGAAGCGGATCAGGGAGCGGTTGCTAGCCTCGCTGAAAAGGGGATTATTAAAGGCTATCCTGACGGCACTTTCAGGCCCGCTGCTCCCGTCACCCGTGCAAGCGCTGTCTTTCTAATTGATGCGATGCTGAAATCAGGAATTGTAAACCGAACTTATTCGGCTCCAGGCACCTACGGGTTAGACTCGGCGGTCGAAACGATATATGGGAACGTGACGTTGGCCTCTCCTGACATTACATTGCGGAATATGCATATTAGAGGGAATGTGATTATAGATGGAGGAAGCGGTGACTATCATCTGATTCATGTGACAGTAGATGGTAATATTCAGCAAGGCGAAGGCTCGCCGACTGTTCATTTGGATGACTCAAGAGTCCTTGATAATGGCGGGGATCCGGAGGAGGCTGCTGCGCAATAGTGACTGCAGAAGACAGGACTGCCATATTGCTTAGTGGCCCTATAGCATTCTTTTTAGAATATTTGTTACTATTAAGCTAAAAACTTACAAAGGAAACTGCTGATATGTCTTCAACCTCTTTGGAAACAACTGCTTACCGTGAAATCCGGGAGCGGATTATGCGGGCAGCATATATGCCTGGCTCTATGCTGTCAGAGAACGAGCTTGCTGTTAATCTTGGCATGAGCAGGACGCCAATCCGAGCTGCTATCTCCTTATTAGAGCGGGAAGGGCTTGTGGGATCCTTCCGGGGAAGAGGCGTCATGGTGAAGGAAGTATCCGCCCATGAATTCAGCGAGATGTATGAGGTTCTTGTGTCCATGCAGCTGTTCGTGCTGGATACAGCCGTTAAACGCAAGCTAACCTTTGACTTGGAAGCCATGGCTCAAATACTAGAGCAGCAGCAATTAGCTATGGAGCAAAGCGATTATTACGGCTACTACAATAACAGCTTGCAGTTCACAGAGACGATTCTCCGTACCATCCATAATGAAAGTATGCTGCAAATTATGGAGCTATATCGTGGCCGTTATGTGTTCAGTACCGTATCCTATCGCATAAAATATCCCCAATACCAGCCTAGCCGCTCTGTTCAAACGAACCGCAGAATTTACGAAGCCATAATGAGCGGTGATATCGCCGCAGCCAAAGCCGCCATATCCGAGCAATACTCGGATACTCACGAGCATTTTATCGTCCATGGCTTGATGAAATAAGTTCATAGATCGCACAAACCGGAAGCTCTCTGAGCTTCCGGTTTTGTTTTTGAATTTTACAAATATTCAATCTCACGATTACACACGACTTACATACAACCTGCATACTAAGCAAGAAGCAAAAAGTTATGAGGAGGAAATACAAGATGACAACCATTCAATTAGGCAAGCAAATATCGGGGATCTGGTTCGATGAAAAAAACTTCTCAACAGATAAACGTCCATGGTTTGGCGAGCTTCCACAACTGCCTGCAGGAGACTTTTCCTTCGCAGTAGTAGGAGACCGCTGTGGTCTGGCAACACCTGGCGTATTCGAGAAAGCACTGGACCTGCTGACTGACCTCAAGCCTAGCTTTATCCTCTCCGTTGGTGACTTGATCGAAGGTTACTGGCGTGATCCAGCCGACGTTCATGAAGAGTGGGACGAGATTGATGCAAAAATAGCAGCGACCGGCGTTCCTTTCTTCCAAGTGGTCGGCAACCATGATTACGGCAATCCCATGATGGCTGACGTCTGGAGAGCCCGCAAAGGCTTCGAATATTATGCATTCCGATTGAATGATGTCCTCTACCTGGTCGTAAATACCGAGAATCCGCCTCATGAGTTCCCTGATCTCGTCCTCGACACCATTAAGAAGGCAACAGAGCTGTTCAAACAACACCCAACTACACCACTTCAAGAGTTGTTCAGCGGCATGGCGACGATGTCACCTGAGGAAGCCGCAGCGCTCAGCAAGCTCGATATCGCCATCGGTGAAGAGCAGCTTGCCTTCTTCCAAGAAGTATTAGAGAACAACCGGGATGTGAAGCACACCTTTGTGACCATGCATAAGCCAGGCTGGAAATCGGACAATGCTGATTTCGCAGCAATCGAGCGTATGCTTGAGGGCCGCTCCTACACGGTATTCGCCGGTCACTTCCACTCCCTTGAATATACGAATGATTCCGAAGCTTCCAAGCAATACATTCAGCTTGGCCGTACCGGCGGTTTGACGCATGGCGGCAATCGTTCAGACGAGAACCTGATTCTGTGGGTAACGATGAAAAACGGTGTTCCAACCTACCGGGTTATTCACCTGGATGGCGTTGACGCGGTTGAAAATTACGAACCACAGTACCACTAATCTTTTATAGATCCGAACAATAGGAGGCCCTAACCATGGAAAAGCTGAAATTCATTCACCTGACAGACACGCATATGAATGCACCTCATACCGACAATATGTTTTCTAAGCTCAATCTAGCTGAAAAAGTAAAAAGCGTATTCGCCCATATTCATGATTCTAAAGTTTCCCCTGCTTTTGTTGTCATTACAGGCGACTTGTCGCATGAAGGAAATGTTCAGGATTATGCATACATCCGCACGATTGTTGACGAAGGTTCGGCACTGCTGAATGTACCTGTCTATGTTGTACTTGGCAACCATGACCACCGTGCTCCATTCCGCGAGGGCTTCCTGCAGGAAGAGGCCTCCGAGCAGCCGTATTTTTACTCCCACACGATTCAAGGCGTTCGTCTGATCGGCCTGAATTCCCAAATCAAGGGCCATCACCACGGTGAGATCGATACCGAGCAATTGGCTTGGCTTGAAGAAACGCTCCGTACACCGGCTGAGAATGGTACAATCGTAGCCCTTCATCATCCACTGCTTAATATTAACGGCATGCCTGCCGACCACCTGCTCGCTAACCGTGAACAACTGGGTGCTGTGCTTGAAGGCACAGACGTCATCGGCGTTGTGGCCGGCCACGTGCATACCAACAATGTAGGCACCTATAAAGGAATCTGCAACGTTGCGGCAACGGGAACAGCCTTTGGCGGTGAAGCAGCTGAAGACAATCAATTCAAGATGGTCGACTTCTGCGGCTACAACATCGTCTCCGTCTTCGAAGAAGGGATTACTGTACAATCCATTGCTTTGCCTGGCATGCAGGAAGAGTTTTTCCGCTTCTCCCTTGAAGCAGCAGCTGCCCACAACGAATAGAAAGAAGGTTCCTTTCATCATGACGAATCAAGTTATGCCTGCAAGCTTGCTCCCCCTTCAAGGGGTGTTTAATTTCCGCGATATGGGCGGTCACCGGACGGCAAATGGCCGTACCGTCAAGAAAGGCCTGTTATTCCGCGCAGCGGAATTAACTGGGCTGACTGCTGAAGATCATCTCTTACTTAATGAGATCAACTTCCGCCATGTTTTCGATTACCGCAACCTTGGCGAAGCGGAGCAGAAGCCAGATCCGCAGATTGGACAAGCGGTTAATATCCGTATTCCCGCGAACCTCGCTTCTGAGGATGCTCCCCATATGGATCTTGAGCAAGTATTTGCAAATGGGCTTCATAAGCAGTTTTCCAATACCATGCTCATCGACTTGTACGCAGCTCTTCCGATTCGGAACGCTTCCTACAAGCAACTGATGGAGCTGGTAAGTAAACCTGAAGTGAATCTGCCGCTTGTTCATCACTGCGCCGGCGGCCGCGACCGTACGGGTGTTGGCAGCATGCTGATCTTGTTGACGCTTGGCGTACCTTATGAGGCAGTATTGGAAGATTACTTGCTGTCTAATGTGACGCTTGAGAAATTCCATCAGCAAATGTTCGACATGGCAGCCAAATATGTCAGCACGGAAGATCTCAAAGCTCTTGAAGAAGCGATGCTGCTGCAGGAAATCTACCTGAAGGCATCACTAGACAGCATTACTCGTGAGTACGAAACATTCGAACGTTATTTATTGGAAGAGTTCGGCATTGATGAAGCGCTCAGACAGCAGATTCAGGACTATTGCTTGGAATAGTATCCAACCAAAATTATAGCGGGGGTAATAACAAATGAAACGTTTGGCAAAAGGCGCTATCGCCCTTATGACGGTAGGCTCACTCCTCTTGACCAGTGCTTGCGGAGCGAACAGCGAATCGAATAACACATCCGGCAATGCAAATGCGTCGGGAGACAACAACAAGGCAGCAAATCAAGTTGAACTCGGAACGCTCGACCCAGCGAATCCAACGAAAGTGACGTTCTATTCCTACAGCCTTGCTTATCCTACGATGAAGGCTGGTATGGAGCAGCTGATTAAAGAGTTTAACGACACGGTCGGCAAAGAAAAAGGCGTTATTGTTGAAGGCGTGCCTGATGCAACCTTCCAACAATACAAAGCGGATATTTCGGCTGGCAAAGAGGTTGACGTTGTTCAGCATACCTTTAACTTATTGGACAGCTCCCGTCTTGGACTTGGCTTTAAAGCTTATGAGGACGTATTCCCAAAAGCTGAGCTTGATGAGCACCTGAAGGGTATCTCGCCAAACGCGCTTGAGCTTGGCAAAATCGACGGTAAAATGTACGGACTTGCTTTCACGTTCAGTACGCCAATCGTCTTCATTAACGGCAAGCTGTTCGAAGAAGCTGGTCTCGATCCGGCTAATCCGCCGAAGACTTGGGATGACATTAAAAAAGCATCACTTCAAATTAAAGAAAAAACAGGCAAAGACGGATTTGGTCTCTCTCCACAGAACGGCTGGGTAACGGAAGGCCTGATCTTAAGCAACGGCGGCCATGTCTTGTCCAAAGACCACAAGCAAGCTGAGTTCGCGAATAAGGAAAGTGTAGATGCCATCTCGATGTGGAAAGACCTGTACACGAACGGTGCATCTGCTAAAGGTACGGACGCTGAAGTTTCTGAGCAATTCATGGCTGGTAACCTCGGTATGTATGTTTCTTCTACATCGCTGTACAGCGGCATTAAGAAAGCTTCTGAAGCAGGTGGCTGGAAAGTATACGGCGGAGCGCTTCCGCAATTCGGAGACAAGGAATCGATTCCTGTTAACTCCGGTTCTGTGCTGGCTGTTCGCCCGGATTCACCGACGAAAAATGCAGCGGTATGGGAGTTTATCAAGTTCGTAACAGGTGACAGAGGTTATACGATCATCACGTCCCAAATCGGTTACCTGCCGCTTCGTACTGGTCTTGCTGATGATCCGAACGGTCTGAAGGACTTTGTTGAGCAGAACCCGCTGTACAAAATCAACCTTGAGCAGCTGTCTCGCATTCAACCGGTTGCGATCTGGCCAGGTGAAAGTGCAACAGAGATGGCTACTGCCTTCACGGATGCGATTGTCAAATCAGTCAGCACGGATGCAGATGTAGAAAAAACCCTTAAAGAAGCACAAGACCAAATCAACAGTATGATGCCTTAATAGCAGCCATAACACTGGAGAGATTGCTCCTCCATAAGAAAGGAATCGTTATGAGCCAAACTATCGAAAACTCGTATGCCCCCCCTTTAAAGGGGAACCCCGCAATCGCAAGAAGAAGTCTAAATAAAGCTAAGCTGTGGCGGCGTATTAAACCGTTCCTCTACTTGGCTCCTGCTCTTATTTTGCTAAGCGTCTGGATGTATAAGCCGTTAATTACGACCTTCTATCTGGCCTTTCATAAGTGGAACATGGTTCCTGGGACTGAAAAGAAATTTGTTGGTCTCGATAATTTCGATCGCCTGTTCCATAACCCGGCCTTTATCGATTCTATTGGCAACACCGTCTTCTACACGGTAGGGCTTCTGCCGTTCTCGATTCTTATTCCGCTTGTCCTTGCCGTCGTCACGAACAACATGAACGGCAAAATGAAAAACGTTTACCGCGGTATCTTCTTTATCCCGATGATTCTGGCCCCTGTGTCGGTCAGCGCCATCTGGCGGTGGTTATTCCATCCGTCCAACGGTGTAGTCAACCACATCCTGCTCAAGATGGGCATGATTGATCAGCCTATCGCCTTTTTCTCCGACGCGCATTATGCGAAGTGGATTATTCTATTCATTACCGGCTGGAAAATGATCGGCTTCAGCGTCATAATGTTCTCGGCTGCCTTAACCAGCATTAACCGGGAATACTACGAAGCTGCTGCCATTGACGGTGCTTCGAGCCTGCGCCAATTCATTAACGTCACTGTACCACTCATGTCGCCAATGATTATGTTCATGCTGATGATGAGTATCCTGTTCTCCAGTCAATGGACATTTGCTTATATCGATATCCTAACAACTGGCGGTCCATACGGCACTTCAACAAACATCTATTACGAAATGTACCGCTACGCATTCTCGAACTTGAATGTTGGCTTCAGCTCGGCAGCTGCGCTTGTATTCTTCTTCCTATTTGGCGCAATCGCATTGCTGCTCAATGCAGTATCCCGCAAGCTGTCGTTCTACGACAATTAATGGTGAAGGAGAGTTATCGATGAACAAACGATCCCCGGTAGCGGCAATCCTGCGGCATGGGGTGCTGGCTCTGATGTGCATCATTGCGATTATTCCGCTGTACTGGATGGTTAATTCCTCACTCAAGAACGAGTCTGAGATTTTCACATCCAGCTTTTTCCCGAAAGCACCGACCTTTAGCAACTATACGTATGCTTTTTCCCAAATGCCGATTGTCCGAATGATCTTTAATTCGTTTGGCATCTCGATTCTCATGACGCTTCTCCAACTGGTAACAAGCCTGCTTGCGGCTTACGCTCTCGTCCGCTGGAGATTCCGCGGCAAGGGATTGATCTTCTCGATCCTGAGCCTGACCTGGCTGATTCCGTTCCAGGCCATCATGATTCCGAACTATGTACTCGTTAATAACATGGGACTTAATGATTCCATGCTTGGTATCGTGCTTCCGTTCTGCGTTTCTACCTTTGCAATTCTGTCGTTATATCAATCGTTTCAGTCGTTCCCTAGCGTTCTGATTGAAGCAGCTTGTATCGACGGCATGAATGATTGGGACATTCTGGTGCGGCTTATTATTCCTAACATCAAATCGGGGATCGCGTCGCTTGGCATCATCTCTTTCATCAACGCATGGAATGAGTATCTCTGGCCGATGCTGATCACAAAGAAGATGGAAAACTCGCCGATTCAGATTGGTCTGAAGCTGTTCGTCAACTCGGACACGAATATGTGGGGCTCCTTAATGTCCGCCACTACCGTGTCTTGTCTGCCGGTTCTGATCATCTATCTGCTGCTCCGCCGTCATATCGTAGATTCGTTCATTAAGTTCGGTATCAAGTAACACTTTAGTAAAAAAGGCCGTGATCTCTGTTCAGTAGAGATCATGGCCTTTATCTTTATTATGATTTTAACGCCGCTTTAAAAGCTTTCACGAGATCATCCGCACTTTCCGAGATGACGAATAGGACGTAGTTGCCTTGTACGACTATTTTATAGTTCTTCGCATTCTCGTATTGGTCCTGCAGATAGGTCTCGAACATCTTCTGAACCGTTTCAGCACGACTTACCATGCCTTTCTTAACGGCATCGATATCCTTTTCTTTCTTCACTTTAAATACCGCAATTTCGTTCGTCTTCACATTCATCATCGGCATACGTGCGGAGAAGTCAGCAAGGGTTGACGTATCGATGCCATACATATTCTTCACATCATCGGCAGTCATCGCCATAAGAGCGGGCTGTTCCACGGCTTTCAGCATCGCTTCGATCACATCACCTGCACTCGCATCCGCAGCCGGACTTGGACTTGGCTTAACCGTTGGCTTCGGCGATGGCTTTGGCGTTGCAGATGGCTTCGCGCTTGGCGCCGGCGTTGCAGCTGGCTTCTTCGTAGGCTCAGACGGCTTCTTCGTTGCGGCAGGCTCTTTCGTTGGAGCTGGCGTCTTGCTTGGCTCAGGGGTAGCACTAGGTGAAGGTGATGCACTAGGGCTTGGGCTCGCCGAAGGACTTTCGCTTGGCGTCTCCCCAGCCTCTTCACTTGGCTCCGTATCTGGACTTACCGATGGGCTTTCTTCACTTGGACTCACTGTAGCAGTAGGACTTGGCGATGCCCCCGTATTACTGTTGTTATTGCTGCTGCAAGCACTTAACACGCCGCCCAGAATCATCGTGGATAGTAGAAGAATAATCGCGCGTTTTTTCATGAAAGAACTCTCCCTATTATGATCTCGTTTATTTGTTTAGCTTTAAGATCTCGCCATTCTCCGCGAACGTCGCCGTGTTAAACAACAGCAGCGTATGGCTGATGCCATTCTGCTCCATGTAATCCCCGATGCTTCCGTTGTAATAGCGCATATCAATGACATGAATCTCTTTCACATGTTGCGTCAAGAAAGGCAGGAAGCTGTGTGCATACGAATCTTTGATCACCAGCAGCTTGTCCAAATCCTCTTCGCCCTGTGGAATATCACTCGTAATGGTCATAAGTGCATGAACCCCGCCTAGAAAATACGAGTACTTATCCTTTTTCGCCAGATAACTGTCGTCGTACAGACTATCTGTTGTTGTGTCCGTATCAGCTACATATACCGAGGTTCCAACCGGCTGCTTCGGCAGATATTTCTCTATAGAATCCGGTTTGACAAGGCTGAATTGTCCTCGCGTATCGTAGCTTCCGAGGAAGGAATCGCTGACCGTCTTTATTTCATAATCCGTCACGGGATGCGGCGTCCACCCCATCTGTTTCGCATACGCTTCATAAGCATAATAGGCGCCAAGTGTTGTCCAGTGATGGTCGGTCCGGTAATAAATATCCTCAGAGGCATGCGGCATCAGAACGTCGAACCCATTCATAAACGTCAGATTCGCAAGCCCCTGCAACTGTTCCGCTGCGGCATCATTCACCTGATCCTGCGGATCATAAGGCGCTTTCCATGGCAGTTTGTCCGGATAGAGGCCAATTGAGGTTGGTGCAAGCAGGAACTTCATGTCCGAGTCCGGATGGGCAGCTGCAAATGCTTTTATCGTATCTGTATATTGCGCGAGCAGCGCCGAATCAGGCTTCGTAAATTTCTCGAACAAGTAACCGTCCTTCCCTTTGTAGATGCCGTTGTTTTCCTGCTGAAGCCTCAGCTGTTCCGACAGCGACTTCATCCACACCCACTCGCCGCGCATTGGAAAATGATCGGTCACGAACGTTTCCGCTTCCTCTGCGAATTTTTTGGAGATCAAGTTATCCCACGTAAGCTTTGGTGCTGCCTGCAAATAACGGTTCTCGAGCTCGGAGAACTTGCTGGCAGGTGAGAAGAGGAAAATCAGAGCTAGAACAAGTAACGTCGCGACGAACCAGATGGCGAGCAGCCGGTCGGTTTGCTTTTTCATCATGTTGTCCTCCCTTGCTGTCAGAAACGGAAATACAGGAACGGATTAAACGTCGCGTCGACGAGATAGGAGACGGAAAGGAAGAACAGCAGCACCAGCCACGCTAAGCTTGCCACTGAACGCACGCCATCGACACGTCTTTCCGTTCCTTCCACCACAGGCTGTCTCTTCCAAGCCATTGAGGCCAGAATAAGCAAAACAAGCAGAACGGCATTCGTATAAACAAAATACATCGTGCCGTCGTTCCAGACCGGCTGCCCATTCAGTCCAAACATGGCTCTCAAGTAGCCGCTGACCTTCGGCAGTTCATCAAAGGCGAACAATACCCATCCGATAAGAATAAGCAGACTGGCATAGACATGCCTGATCCATCTTGGTGCCCGGGCGAGAAGCCGAAGCCCTGCCCATTTTTCGAAGATAAGAATGACACCAAAGTACAAGCCCCACAGCATAAAGTTCCATGCCGCACCATGCCAAATCCCGGTCAGCACCCAGACGATAAGAATGTTGCGGAGCTGCTTACTAAGCCCCTTCCGGTTACCTCCGAGAGGAATATACACATAATCCCTGAACCAGCTGCTCAGCGAGATATGCCATCTGCGCCAGAAATCTGTAATGCTCTGAGCCGTGTATGGCTTATTAAAGTTCTCATTGAATCGGAAGCCAAACATAAGTCCAAGTCCAATCGCCATATCGGAATAACCGCTGAAATCGAAATAGATCTGGAAGGCAAATGCAATAATACCAAGCCATGCGGTCAGAACCGGTAAGGTGCCTGCATCTGCGTCCGAGATCGCATGCCAGAGCAAGCCGATGTTATTTGCAAGCAGCACCTTTTTGGCAAGGCCGATAATAAAGCGCTTCACACCCTCGGCGAACATCTCCATCGTCACACGGCGTTCCCGCAGCTGCTCCGCCAGCGTGTTATACTGCACAATTGGCCCTGCGACGAGCTGCGGGAACAAGGCAACAAACGTACCAAAGTCGATCCAGTTACGCTGCGCTTTGGCCGTTCCACGGTACACGTCAATAATGTAGGACATCGATTGGAATGTATAAAACGAGATGCCGATCGGCAGAGCAAGCTCAGTCAGCGGAATATCGGTTCCAAGCAGCGCATTCACATTATGGATAGCGAAATCTGCATACTTGAAATAAGACAGCAGAGCCAAATTTACAATGACCGATGCAACAACGATTGCTTTCCTCCGCTTCGGCCCCCAACCTGGTTTGTCTAACAAGAGCCCAAAGCTGTAGTCCGTAACGGTCGAGATCAGCATGATGACAATATAGACCGGCTCACCCCAGGCGTAGAAGACTAGACTTGTCAGGAAAAGAACAAGGTTCTTCATCCTGCGGGGTGACAGGAAGTAGAGCAGGAATACCACCGGCAGAAAAACAAACAGAAATAGCAGGCTGCTAAATACCATAGCCGGTTACTTCGTTTCGAAGAATCCATTGAAGGCGGTTACGATATCATCCGCATTCTCTCCAATGACAAACAGAACATAGCTGCCTTGTGCGACTACTTTATAATTTTTTGCATTCTCATATTGGTCAGGCAGATAAGTTTCGAACTGCTTCTGAACGTCAGCCGCACGCTGCTTCACGCCTTCTTGTATAGCCTCAACGTCCTTGGCATCCTTCGCTTTCAGCACCGCAATTTCATTGGTCTTCACATTCATCAGTGGAATCTTTATGGTATAAGTGTCAAGAAGTGCCGGGTCCAAATGGTACAGATTTTTTACCCCAGCTGTCTCAAGATCAGTTTGGGGCGGCTGCTCGTATTGCTTCGTAAGCTGCTCGATCATTTCTTGTGTCGACAACTTTGGATCGTAGTTGCTGCCTTTTTCAGAACAGGCACTCAGCGTTAGGCCGATGAGGATCGTAAATAACAGAATAAACACTGGTTTTTTCACGTTTAGCACTCTCCTTGATGTAGTGTTGATTTTACGAAATTCAAGACAGTGCTACAGACGCATGATAGGACAAGAAGGTTACAAATTACACAAAATTAACATTATAAAAAAACAAGGCCTTCCACCATAGTAATGGCGGAAAGCCTTGTTTACTTCCTAGCAGATAATTATTGTCTAAGCGTTCTTAATGCACCGCTCCAAGCCACAACTTGGTCGAGCATACCGTTCACATTCGTTAGATGCAGATCAGCTGGCTTGAATACAGAGCCGTTCTCGAAATCAGTGAACAGCGACAGAGCCGGGTGCACGCGCACATCCGCTACCGACAATTCGCCCAAGATGCCACGCAGATGTTCAGCTGCACGGGCGCCGCCCACCGAGCCATAGCTCACGATGCCGGCAGCTTTATTGTTCCAAGCATCACGCGCGAAATCGAGTGCATTTTTCAGAGAAGCCGTAATGCTGTGATTGTACTCCGCTACGATAAATACGAATCCGTCCAGACTTGCCAGCTTCGTATTCCAAGCAGTAGCCTGCTCCGTTGCATCTACCTCGCCAAACATTGGCAGCTTGTATTCAGCGATATCGACGATTTCGTAGTTTGCATCGCCACGTTTGTCAGCAATGCCCTTCACCCATTCGCCTACTTGCGGACTTACGCGGCCTTGGCGGGTGCTACCCAGAATAATACCGATATTCAGATTAGACATTAATGTTTACCCTCTTCCATTGAGATTTAGATGAACGATCGAACCTTGCTCTATCGTTTCCACATTATACCTTCTCTATGCAAGGGTTCAAATCCTTTCCAACTTCTGCCTTAAATTCTCGTAAAGCCTCACTGCTGCATGTCCAAGCGGATTTGTTCTGCTCAAGAGTCCTGTAAGCATATCAATGGATTCACCACGGATCTCTCTCGTCAACGTGCCGGCAGGCAAAGGGTCTAAGGCAATTCGGGGAACAAGAGCAATGCCAAATCCGCTTGCCACATAATGCTTAAGCGCCGTCATGCTGCCGATCTCCATCGTCGCAATCGAGGGCTGAGCGGCGTCCTGCAGCATTCGTTCAAGTCTCTTCCGATAGGGACAGGTCGCCGCTGTAATTAACAACCGGTGTCCTTCCAGATCACTTAACCTAATGCTCTCAGAGTCGGCAAGCAGGTGACCTTCCGGCAGCAGAGCCGTAAACTCCTCTTGAAACAGCGGGTGAAAATACAGCTCCTCACCAGCCTCGGGTGGCGAGCACAAAGCAAAATCCAGCTCTCCCTGCTTAAGGCTGCTTACCAGCGCAGGTGTACTAGCAATCTCCAGCGACACATCAACTTTTGGATACTCGCGCATAAAAGCCTGCAGCAGCATCGGCAGCCGGCAGCTGGCCGACGGCTCTGTTACGCCAAGCCGCACTTTGCCGGCCTCGCCATTTTGCATTTCCGATAGGTGAGCCTGTAATTGCTCCATCCGATACGTAATATCCAGACTCTGCTCATAGAACACCCGTCCCGCTTCCGTCAGCTTTATTTTCTTCCCCCGTTCAAACAGCTGTACACCCAAATCGGCCTCCAGCCTTTGAATTTGCATCGTTACCGTTGACTGCGCATAGTTCAGCTCCTCCGCTGCCTGATGAAAGCTGCCGCTTTTCACAATCGTGTGCAGCGTCTTAAACGTCTTCAGATCCATCCGTTATCTCTCCTCCAATTATGTTCAATAATATTGAACAAAATATTCATTATGTTCAATTATACAAATCGGAAGCTGAGAGATACAATTTATTTATAAATGTAATCCATAGGAGGAGATTCCATGAATCTGCAAAATAAAGTGGCGTTAGTAACGGGTGGAGGCACAGGCATCGGTCGGGCAACCTGCCTTGCCCTGGCTCATCGCGGTGTTTCTGTCGTAGTTAACTTCTCCCGCTCCAAAGAAGAAGCCGAAGAAACCGTGAAGCTAATTCAAGACTTAGGCGGGCAGTCCATTGCCATGCAGGCTGATGTTTCGAAAGATAACGAAGTTAGAGCCATGGTTGATCAGATCGTAAACTGCTATGGAACAGTGGATCTGCTCGTCAATAATGCGAGCATTACCCGCCACATCCCGCTCCCAGACCTGGAAGCCGTAACAGATGAGATATGGGATGTGCTGCTAGCTGTCAATGTGAAGGGGATGTTTTACTGTGCAAGAGCCGTCGCCTCTCACATGAGGAAGCAAGGACAAGGGGCGATCGTCAACCTCGGCAGTATTGCCGGTACAACCGGCTCTGGGTCTTCCCTGCCTTATGCAGTATCTAAGGCCGCCGTCCACGGCCTCACCAAATCTCTCGCCCGCGCCCTTGCTCCACTCATTCGAGTCAACTGTGTTGTGCCAGGGGCTGTTGCAACTAGGTGGTGGGACGGCAGAGAGGAACAGATGAAGTCACTTGCCCCTAACCTGCTGCTGAAGCAAATCTCAACGCCCGAGGACATCGCCCAGCTCATATGCGCTGCTCTCGAACAGGAAGCCATGACCGGCCAGATCATTACCGTTGACAGCGGCCAGACACTGTAATTGGTTATTTCACAACCTCTTTATATTTGCCTGTACTTGTAACATTAGCCTTGATGCGCAGGCTGCCGAGGGAGTGTTCGTTCAAGAAAAATTTACCCCCTTGGCTCAGCTTGTGAAAGACACGCGGGTTCTGGCGATACAGCGCTTCTTCCAGTTGGAACGGATCACATTTTTTCGATAAAGCGATCCGGTACGTTTTCCGAATTTCGTCTTCAATTGCCTGCTCCGCTTTCTGCTCAAGCTCCTTTATCGGTGCATTAAAGGATTCCCTAATTGTACCGTTTACCGTCACAGAGAGATCAAAGGTCACATCCCCGCTGCCCGTTACCTTCGGCCTGACTTTCAGCTTAGGGTGTGTAAACGAAATAACAGCCTTCTTACCCTCGTCCAGTGGAACTTGAAGCGACGTTCTGACAATCTTTCTTGTCGCCCACCGTATGCCCTTCAGCTCATCAACCGACATCCGGTCCACTAAACGCCCCTGATTGAAAAAGTAAGCTCCGTCCATCTCGAACATTCCTTTCTGCTTCTTCTCCTCCAGCCAGGTGCTTCTATTGATAGCAATCGACGGCATATAGAAAGAGTTGCCCGGCTCATTCATATTCGCAATCAGACGGTTGCCATAAGCGGAGAGGATATAAGGACTTTGGCTGCGGACCTGCATACTTGTGTACATAATAGTGTCGAGCGGAGATAGGTTGAACAAAGATCTTTGCGTCAGGATATCAGTCATCTTCTCCCTCGTCGCATATACCAGGACATTATAGCGCACCTCATAAAAGCGGTTCAGCGTGCTGTACGTTTCTTTGCCGTCCCTCCGCAAGATATTCTCACTAAGTACTACGGCCTTCAGATGTCCCCAGAACAAAGGAAACTGTGAAGTCGCATTTGTATCTGTCAGTGCAATGGCCAGGGTATCTCCTTGCCCTTTGCCGATCCAGATCGGTACTTTTGTTCCCAGCTGCGTATTCTCGGACCGGGCGATATTCGAGAAATTAAGCACTTGCACATACGTCTTGTACTTGCCATCCTCATAGTCGATGCCAAGTGCCGTCACATAAGCCAGGTTCTGAATATCCCTGGAATTGGCGCAGCCTTGAAGCAGCGGCACCCACATCAAACAAAGGACACATATTCCTAATAAAGAGCGCATCGCCTTCAACTCCTCTACCGTTCCTCGTCCTGATCCTGCAGGCTGACTGGCCGCCTTTTCATCAAGAACCAGGGCAGCCTGAGGAACGAGCCGATTAAATCTCGAAGCTTAAGTGGAGATAACGGCGCGAGATAGCTGACTCCGAATGACCTCTGACTGCCCATCACGGCAATAAAAATAACGATCCCCAGAATAACTCCGTACATACCGAGGAAGGAAGAGAGAACGAAAAAGAATAGACGGATAATGCTGACTACCGTGCTTAAGGATTGATTGACCAGCGTTACGCCTGAGACAGCCGTTATAGCACCCACTACTACAACCGAAGGAGAGACAAGTCCCGCCCTGATTGCGGCATCTCCGATAATAAGACCACCGATCGAAGTTAAAGTCTGGCCAATTGACGTTGGGAGACGTACCCCTGCCTCCCGGAAAATCTCAAGGAGCATCAGCAGAATAAACATCTCTATTTGCGCCGAGAAAGGCAGCCCCAGCCGGGATACTGAGATAGTCGCCATAATCCGGAACGGCAGTTGATCCTGATGAAAGGCCATTAACGCCACCCAAATGCCTGGCAGAAATACCGTTATGAACAGACTGAACAGCCGGATAAGCCGGGCGAATGAAATATAGGTATAGTTAAAATGAATATCTTCTGGTGATTTAAGCAGCAAGCTTAATCCCGCCGGCCCCACAATAACAAGCGGATTGCCATCCATGACAATGAGAAACCGGCCCGACAGCAGAGAGTTTACACAGTAGTCTGGCCGGCCCGTATAATCCAGTAAAGGAAGAAACTTATACTTCGAGCCCGTTAAGGCCTCTTCCAGCTGATTAATGCTGTATACCCCATCGGTATCGATCGATTCCAGGCTTTTATGAACCTCTTCTAATATCTTGGGGCTGATAATATCCGAGAAATAGAGCAAAGAAAGCTTCGTCTTCGTTCGTTTGCCAAGCGTGTATTCCTTTACATACAGCGAGTGGCTGCGCAGCCGTTTGCGGATGAGCGCCACATTCGTTGACATATCTTCATTAAAGCCGTCCTTTGGACCTTTAATAGAGATCTCCGTACTTGATTCCGTAGGCATACGCTGAGGACGGTCAGCTATTTCCATACGGAAATAACGTTTCTCTTGCACGAAATAAAGGAATAACCCCCCTTCAAAGATCGTTTCGTCAATCTCCTCAACAGTAGGATTGCCCTTATAAGGGAACAAAGAAAGTCTAGACACCAGCTGATTGATCTCTTCTGCTGTTACTTTGCCAGCTCGCTCATAATATTCAGCAAGGACAGGAAGAGCAAATTCATGAATTTGTCCGGTGTCGCATAGACCAATCGCATAGACCAGCACAACAGCAGCCTTATCGCTTGTCCCAAACCGGCATGGCTTCACACACACATCAGCCGAGCCTTTATATAACTGCTTCAAGCGTTCTTCCGACCAGTTCATACTGACTGCCGGTGCTGTCATTGGGGCTCATCCTTTCGAAAAGGTTTTGCAGGCTTGGCGAATAGCGTAATGCCCATCCAGATCAACGTCACAACAAACAAGATGCCGAAAGAAATCGGCAAGAAGACGTCATACATCCATTGGTAATAGGAATCATCATTCGTTGGGATGATGCCAACAAACAGATAGCTGACCATAATAATGGCGGTAGCCCATCGGCGTACCCGCCCCTTAAGTTTAAGGGTATCCGTAAGCAAGTAGACGGCGAGACTAATTCGAATACAAGCCCCCGACATCCATTGAAAGATGGAGAAAAAATCAACATGCTCAAGATATTCCCCTACCTTCACCAGCCGCCACTGTTCATAAGGAGGGGTCATCTGGTTGGATGCTTCTGTGGGTCCAAATTCGGTGATCGCTCCGATAATGGGGCCAAGCATAATAAGAATAATAAACAGACTGTAGGCAAATACCTGCCATGACTTGATCTTCTGGCTGAGCCTATGCTGCAGCATCAAGATGAAGATAACCTCAATAAACCCGCTTGAAGCATAGAGGACTCCATCGAGAACAGGCTCCCACCCCTTTTCCAAAATCGGGGTCAGTAGTTTGTAGTCCTTTTCCGAATGATTAAATACACTGACGAATACCCCCAGCATACTGACGATGGGGAACAAGACCCCCGAAGTAACAGCAATGACCCGAAGACCCCATAAGGTAATCATGAAGCAGATGGTCACTAAGGTGATCGTTAGTACAAATGCATGTGAATCCGGCAAGTAGTTCGTAGTATTCCACTTCACGGTATGAACCACCGTTGTAGCTCCAATTAGGTACAGGATCACACAGACCGGCATCATTAATATCCATGAAAGAGCGGGATGGGTTTTCTCGGAGATCCACTTATGCCACTGCTGCTGCCCCGATTTTCTGATCATCCAGGCCAGCAGCAGGCACCACACGATAAAGACACAGCCCGTCACGAGCACGGTAATCCAAGCATCCCGCCCGGAAGAATCCAGCAGCATCGGGTTAATAATGACATGATCGATAAGTCCGTTCGTTAAGGCAAATATCATAAGCAGCTGGGTGATATTGATTTTACTGGCTGTTCCACTCATCGTCTGATTTCCATTCCCCTTGCTCCCTTTAAGTCAGGAAAAGATAGGTTAATCATTCCACCACCCATTCCAAATTATGCATGACATGTAAACCTTTATAATAGAAAAGCTCCCTCATTGCACTTGGCAAGAGAGAGCTTTTTGATACGGATATGATTTAATTAAAGCCCCTCAATTAGCGGCTTCAGCCGGTTCTCCCAAATCCACTGTGGATTATACCGCTGGCGGGTAATTGTCTTGGCCTGAAGAACCGGATTATTCTCTATCTGCCTGACAATAATTCCTGCATGCTCTCGTAAATAGGCTTCCTCTGAAGGATGGTAGCTCTCTCTTGTATCGCAGTCGAAGCCCCTTGCATTCCACCGCATAAAATAAGCATTCAGCCCATGTCCAAGCTCCTCCAAGGCAGGCACCGCCTGATTCAGCACAAGCAGATTTCCTCTGCTGGCTGCCTCCAACACGATCAGCCCAAAGGATTCCGAATACGAGGTACAAATAAACAGATTGCTTAACGTAAATAGCTCCATTACACCGCGATGGGGAAAACCGTCCGGCCAGCCCAGATCGGAGGTAAAGATAAGCTCCTCACTGCCAAGCCCGTAACTCTCGCCTGCGCTTCTAATTATTCGTTTGTACGACGCTGGTTCAATATCAAGGGAGGGAAAGTCGCAGAAAATCAATTTGATCTGCTTGCCTGATTCTGCGCCTATTGCACCGATCAAAGCAGCAGCTTTCTCGAATTGCTTGCCTGTCGTTAGCCTCCCAGGATACACAGCTAGAATGTCTGGTGCAAGCAGATCCGTCAGATTACCGAGTCTTTGAACTGCTTCGCTCATTCCACCATAGAGATTCAGGCTATTTGGAATAGCCCGGCACTGCTCAAGTGGAACATTATATTGACTGGCTAAGGCGGGTAGTCCTGACTCTGCCGGATACAGGTACGTTGTATTGGGAAGCGGTGTATATCTGCCTGAGAGAGGCCAGTCCATTCGCAGTGGTCTCTGGGCAGGATAGGAATGATTCATAGCCAGGAATCGCAGTCGTGGAAGCCGGGCCTGCACCTGCCGAATTGCTATGTTATGTACCAAATGCCAGCCTTGATAGAGAATATCATGGAGGAAGACGACGTCGACATCCCGTACAGCTTCATATAAGCTAGCTGCAATGACCTCCGCCTCCTGAAAAAAAGTCGGATGGACTCTGCCGGTCGGCTGGGTATAATCAAGCCAATGAATCTGCTTGCCATTCAGCCGGTTCGTTATTTTGACCCATTCGATCCTCTCATCGCTGTATATGCCATACCGCTCGGAGTCGGGGCAATCCTGACTGACAAGCACTTTCACCTTCATTCCTCCGCCAAGCAGCATATGCAGATGCTCCTCAACCACACTCACTAACGAATAAGTCTTCGATAAGCCATTAAACATCGTCAGGATAGCGACATTCATGAGCGGGTCCCCTTTATTTCCGATTAAATACTCTCTTCTATGCCTGAAAAAAAGGGAATATGCATAGATATCATACGTGTGCCTCGGCGGGCTAATTACTGCAAATATGGAGGGGATAATTGAATGGCGTGTACTAACCTCGGGATAGCCAATGATTTTAATCTATTTATATTTGGCGATCACACCCAATCCTTCGTTGACTCGGAAGGGAGAGTGGCCGTTGGAGGCAATTCAACTCTTAGTAGTTATGGTGTAGGGGATAAGCTTCCCGTCTCTACAACAAGACCGGATCTTATCATACAAGGCAATGTGAATATTTCGCAGGGGACAAATTTTGCAGGGAATACGGTCGTGTATCCAAGCAGTACGATTATCAATTACACGATGACTAATAATAATGGGGTTCCAGGGCAGCCGCTTGTTGGCACGCCAATCGACTTTAATGCGGCAGAAATTGGATTGGCACAGCTCTCCCTTGATCTTGCCGCAGCAGAGGCTACAGGAACAGTAACCAACAACTTTGGCCAGATTGTTCTTACGGGAACAGACCCGGCCTTCAATTTGTTTATGTTCAACGGTAATAACGTGGATGGGAACGGGCTGCGCCTCGATACGGCTAACGGAATTAATATTGTTGCTCCCGCAGGATCAACGATTGTTATTAATGTAGGAGACGATAATGTCGGCTTCGGAAGCTATACGATTTTCCGCAATGGGGTTACTGCCTCTGAGGGAGAGGGGGCTTTAATCCTCTGGAATTTCTATCAGGCTATCACAGCCTTTAATCAGAACATAGCCATTATTGGCTCCGTGCTGGCTCCGTATGCGAACTGGGAAGCCATTGGATTCGGAAATATAAATGGTACGCTGGTAGCTGCATCGCTGACGAATGTAGGCGGTACGCTGGAGGCGCATAACGTGCCATTCATGGGCTGTATTCCTTCCAGAGATGTTACGACAACAACAACGACTACTACTTCAGCTATTCCAACTACGACAACTACGACAACAAGCACGACCTCCACGACGTCAACGACAAGTACGACATCAACTTCGAGTACTTCGTCAACGTCTAGTACAACAACTGTTGTCCCTACGACGACAACGACAACGACGCCTGTGCCCACTACGACGACAACGACAACTACTTCAACGACCACACCAGCTGTTAATATAGGTCCAATTATCACCGCAACAAAAACGCCAAATGTCGCTACCGCTCAGGTTGGAGATACGATTACTTATACCTTAACCATCACCAATGTGGGGACCGCTCCAGGAGAAGTGTTATTAGCCGAAATTTTTCCTCCAGGTGTGCAATTTATTCCGTCAAGCTTAATTATTGATGGCGGCCGCTTTAGCGGCGTAGACATTACAGAGCAAGTCATTATTGGCCTTGTTAATGTAGGGCAAGTCGTAAACATCCAATTCCAAATCTTTGTTGCGGGATTCCCGCCAAACGGACAAATTACCAACGCAGGATTTGTTGTCACAGTTCCACCTGGCACCGTTCCACCAACTTGTACACCAGGAGAAGCATCCGTTATTGGGATACAAGGGGTACCTCCCATTCCAGGTCTCATGCTTCCTGTCCTGCCAATCTTCAAGCCGGGAGTGACACCAGCTCCTGGGCAAGTCCCGAATTCGGGGCCACTTTCGCTTGCTGACGGAAGAGTTGTGCTCAATCAATCGGTAAGCGTTCCAGGGATTACACTTACCCCGCTTGTCGGTTTAACCATACCTGTTCAGACAGGAACCATTCAGCCGATTATTTCAACCAGCTTTGTCACCGTACCTACGACACCTGTTCTAAGTACTCCTAACCTGCTTGTATCCAAAGCCTTCCTCGATGTTTCATTATTCGTCGGGCAGCGGATTACTTACACAATCTTTATCATTAATAACGGTAATGCGGTATCGGCAAGAACGACACTCATTGATGCTTTGCCGGCCAATGCCTTATACATTCCGGGCACCATTCGGGTGAATAATGTGCTCAGGCTGGACGATAATCCGAATGAAGGCATCAGCATCGGCCCAATTACCCCTAATCAAAGTGCCATCATCCGGTTTGATGTCTTGGTCAGAGGCAGCGGCGCCTTAACGAATACGAGTCAGGTAAGGGCGGATTTCCTGCTGCCGAACCAGCAGCTCCAGACGCAAACCTTCCAATCAAATACAATCTCGAATCCGGTGTCCACCATTCGGGCCGCCGACTTTGCTTCGTTCCTGAAAACATCAGATGCCCAAATTGTCAGGGTCGGAGACAGCTACCATTATAATATTACGCTTACTAACCTGTCTGCGGATATTACAGCGGGAAACGTTATTTTCTACGACCCGCTCGATAATCAGCTTCAGTTCGTATCAGGCAGCCTTACTGTAGATGGCATTCCACAGCTTGATCCGCAGGCAGGGATTCCGCTTGGAACAATTGCTCCAGGGATGACACGGCGGCTGACCTTCCTGGTTAATGTATTAGCAGAACCAATGGGCGGCATTATCATTAACCAGGCTGCTGTTCTTTTTGAATTCCGTTTCGGATCGTCCTGCTTCCGAGCAGGATTGCTTACGAATACAGTTCGGATCATTGTCGAGGAAGAAGAGGAGTAACAAACGGATAGAAGGGCACCCACGGGTGCCCTTCTATCCGTTAATCATAAATTAACCAAATTATAGTCGTTTTTTCCCCGAACCGCCCCTTTTCTCTGCCTAGCCCCCTGTGATAAAGTGGAAATTGGGCTAATTAAAGATCTATGGAGGGGGAAATTAAGGACGCTGTAACTATGCATACTGTCCATCAAGCCTTAACAAAATAACGTACATACCTTTTCGTCAAAAGGCGAAGGAAAGGACGGCAATTATCAATGAATGCTTCTAATGCTGGTACGTCCAGCTCTGCACCCAACTTGACCAATATCAAGCGTGGTCCCATTATTGCTACACTTATTATAGGCGCGTTCATCGCGATTCTTAATGAAACCCTGCTTGGTAATGCGCTCCCTGAATTAATGAGGGCTTTCGATGTAGGTGCTTCTACTATTCAATGGCTATCGACTGCTTACATGCTTGTCGTTGGTGTACTTGTACCGGTAACCGCTTTGCTTCAACAATGGTACACCACAAGGCAAATGTTCATCGGCGCCATGACATTATTTTTTGCAGGTACAGTCATATCGGCCGTTGCACCAGAATTTGGTGTCCTCCTTGTAGGCCGTATTGTTCAAGCTGTAGGAACGGGCTTATTACTCCCGGTTCTGATGAACACCATTATGGCGATCTTCCCTCCGGAAAAACGCGGTGGTGCCATGGGCCTGATCGGCCTTGTCATTATGGCTGCTCCAGCGATCGGACCAACGCTGTCCGGTGTCATTATGGACTCGCTCAACTGGCGCTGGCTCTTTATTCTCGTGATTCCGCTTG
Organism: Paenibacillus sp. YAF4_2; assembly: GCF_052113225.1. NCBI lineage: Bacteria > Bacillati > Bacillota > Bacilli > Caryophanales > Paenibacillaceae > Paenibacillus > Paenibacillus sp. YAF4_2. The sequence goes on along the minus strand of NZ_JBFRCT010000010.1, from coordinate 214,129 downwards.
CCGCATTGTCGATTATTTTCTCCTTTGTTTTCCTTAAAAACGTATCTGATATTACCAAGCCTAAAGTCGACCTGTTATCCATATTCCTATCCACCATCGGCTTCGGCGGACTGGTATACGGCTTCAGCTCGACAGGTAACAAAGGCTGGTCCGATCCCGTTGTTATCTGGTCTATCGTAATTGGCGGCATCGCCTTGTTATTGTTCATCTGGCGCCAGCTTGTACTGGAAGCTCCGATTCTGGACCTGCGGGCATTCAAATTCCCTATGTTCACTATCGTGACGATTCTGCTCTTCGTGCTTATGATGACGTTGTTCTCCACCATGACGCTGCTTCCGATGTTCCTGCAAGGAGCTCTGCTGTTGACCGCGTTCCGATCTGGTTTACTAATGCTGCCGGGCAGTATTATTAACGGGATTATGGCACCGATCTCCGGCGTATTATTCGATAAGTTTGGTCCTCGTATCCTCGTGACGCCTGGCCTCATTCTTGTTGCGATTTCGCTGTGGATGTTCACAGGTATTGACGCAACAGCAAGTAATGGTCATATCATCATGATCCATATCATTATGATGCTTGGTATATCCCTTGTTATGATGCCAGCTCAAACATCCGGCCTGAATCAGCTGCCGCGCCATCTCTACCCGCATGGCACAGCTATTCTGAACACGCTGCAGCAAGTATCCGGTGCCATCGGTACAGCTCTGTTCATCGGTATTATGACCAATGGCACGAAGGACTATCTGAAGACCTCAACTGATCCAACCGCTCCTGCTGAAGCAGCAAAAGGGATGGTTGCAGGTGTTCATGATGCCTTCTGGATTGGTCTTATAATCGCTATTGTTGCAATTATCATCGGCTTGTTCGTTAAACGTACAAAGCCGCCTGAGGGAGATCAGCAGCCTGAAGGTGAAAAGCAAGTAAGCATGAGCCATTAAGATGCAAAAAGCTCCTTCCAGTTGTTTAGGAAGGAGCTTTTTGTTATAGGGTTGAAATCATTTAAGGAAGCCGTCCTTGAAGATTGTCAGCAAGCTTTCCAACGTTGTTGGATCGCTGTAAGAAGAAGCTTCTGTATCAATTTCAATGACATGGTTGTTCTTAACAGCAGCGATATTTTTCCATACGTCTGTATTCATGAAGGCATTGTCATTAGCGGTACTTCTGCTCAGGACAACCCAATCGCCCGCGTATTCAGGAATAATTTCTTGCGATAGCGTGAGATAACCAGGCCCTTGAGCATCCTTGGTTACTTTCTCAGGCATTTTCAGCCCCATTGCTTGGTAGATAATTTCTGTGCCACGTGCAAAGTTGTTGCCAAACACATAAAAACTCTTGGAGTCCGTTTCCAGGACGGAGACCGTTGTATCTGCTCCGATTTTCGCTTTAACTTCTTCGCCAATCGATGCTGCGCGCGATTTGAAATCATCAACCCAAGTTGTTGCTTCTTGCTCTTTACCAAGGATCTTACCGATTTCGACCTGTTGATTCAGGTAATCCAACTTGCCCCATGTGAAAGCAACGGTAGGAGCGATTTCGCCCAGCTTCTTAACGTTCTTGCTTTCTGTACCTACAACGATCAAGTCCGGATCCAGCTCAATGATTTTCTCCAGATCTTCATCGGATACAACCTCTACACCCTTCAGTTTGTCAGTGAAGAGCGGGCTCATATTGGTCCATTGGTCTACGCCAACAATGTTAGCGCCAAGTGAAATCAAGTTAGGTGCATAAGCTAGTGCTACGATACGCTGTGGGTTCGCAGGGATTTCTACTGGACCGCTTTCAGCTTGATACGTTACAGTTCCAGCTGCTGGCTGCTCTGCTGCTTCAGATTCTGTTGCCTCAGGTGTTGCTGTCGCTTCTGCAGCTCCGTTATTAGCGTTGTTCTTGTTGTTTGCTGCATTGTTTCCGCATGCACCAAGAACAAGTACGAGTGCAAGAAGAAAGATAGCGGGAATAAACTTTTTCATGATACGACCCCTTTACTATTTTAAAATACATTGATTACGATAATGATTATCAATATCACATTGAATCTAACTATAATTGGTTATTTAAAGTCTGTCAATGACAGAAACGGGAGAAAAATTTTTATGGTGCGCTATTGAAAGGGGATAAGGCATGATGATGGACAAACTGATCGAATCACTGCGCAGCCGGTTTGCCGTACTGCTCCAAGCGATGCAGCCCTCCGACTTCCAAAGAACCTTTACTAGTCCTACACATGGTGTTATGACACTTGATATGGCTCTTCAGCGATTTGACTGGCATGGCCGGCATCATCTCGCACAGATCACCTCGTTAAAAGAGCGTATGGGCTGGTAGCCCATACGCTCTTGTTTAATTATGAACACTCTCCAGCACCTGTTTCACCAGCCGTTTCGGCGCTGCAAGCAAGTAAGCTTCCTGAATAAGTACGGTCAGCTCATCCCAGTTTGGTCCAGCCTCCATGTCAACGGAGACCCAGCCGTGATGGCCGATATACGCCGTCTTCACATAACCGCCCTGCTCCAGCAGCAGAAACTGCTGCTCCTTCGTGGCTTTGATTGATAGGCTTGGCAAGACACTATTATGTCCTTCACCCATCATGATGAAGGTTTTGCCCCGTACCTTCATCACATCATGGCCAAAGCCGTCAACGATTTGTTCCACTTCTGGCAGCGCTGCGCAAATGCTCTGCACCCGCTCCAGCATCTCCAATCCAAGCACCGACTTCATGTTTATCCCTCCTCCCCTAGCTATCCCTTTACATGGGCATAAGGCGCCTTATCGTACACAAGGTTCAGCTGAATACCATGCTCCAGATAAGCTTTCGCTCCGCACAGGACAATCGTGAAACCCTCGGTTGAACCGATTGCCCGCTGAGCGACCTCTTCCGCTTCGCCTTGAAAGCCGGAATCGGTAATCGTCACGAAGGTTTCGGACTCGGACAGGGCAGCAAACGTCCATTCCGCTTTTGTGCCCCAATCGATGACAATCCGTTTATTTTCCTCAAGTTCAAGAACTTGAATAGGCGCTGAAACCCCATACATCTCCCAAGTCCACTGCACCTGCTTGCCTGCTTCCAGTCTCGCACTGCTCTTTGTAAACCAGAACTTTGTCGTAATCGCGGGATCGATAAAGGCTTCATATACCTCGCTTACTGGTCTTCTGATGAGCATTTCTGCTTTGGCCACTGGATTCAGCATTCTCACTGCCCCTCTCAAGTTCTTATCCTCATTATTTCTATATCACCCGGCAGGCAACCTGCCATACACTAATGGCTATTTATTTTTTCTTCCGGTAAACCGCCTTAATAAATCCTCCAAATACATCATGACTGTATGTAAAGCCTTGCTTTATGTAGAAATCAAGCGCCTCCTCATTGCCGTTCGAGACGTAAATGAAAAGCAGATCCACGTCCGGGAAGCTCTCCAGCCATGTCATGGACATGTTGAACAGCTTGGATCCCAGTCCCATACTCCGGTAACCGTCCCGCAAATACAGGTTGCTTAAGAACCCAATCTGCTGCGGAGTCTCTATCCAATCGGGGTAAAAGCCTTTACTGCCCTCCTGCTCCTGATTAGGCGCCCATGCTGGAATACCAAGATCCTCTTGCTCTACATTACTAACCGTCGAGAAAGCATAACCAACTGGTACATCATCATCCTTTACGATAAGGACATGGGTATGCAGCGCATGGTCATAGCTTCTACGCATTCGGGTATCGAAGTTCATCATGTCGAATAATTCCGGTGCCATCACAGCCTTTGACTGTTGAAAAGCCATAAGCTCATCGCATAATACTCTGCAAGGTTCTATATTACCGTCCGTTACGACTTCAATGGTGATAGTAGACATGCCAACTCCCCCTTTGTTACTAAAATACATCGAATAACAGAACAGATCAAATAAAAAAGAGCCTCTTATAGAGACTCTCCATGTTCAGCCTATCCCTCAACCAACTTGCCAAGTGCATCTAACATCTCGCCTGTGCCATGCTCGCGAATTTCTGGCGTATCATGTCCATCAAAGAAAGCACCCTGCTCGGTGAATACCAGTTTGGTGCCCCCATCTGCTTCGAATAACTCAATAGTTGTTGTAGACACCGACATCCGAGTTTCATTCATGTCCAATGTGTAGGTGTACACAATGCGCTGATCTGTTTCGATGTCCTGATATACAGCATCAAAGGTGAAGACTGGTCCTTCCGGCGGTCCACCGCTGCTGTACTCACGCCCCCCAACTCGAAACTCGAATTGATCGGGCTTCGAGAACCACTTCCCCTTTACCTCAGGGTCTGCAAAAGCCTCAAATACCCGCTCTGCAGATGCTTTGTAAGTACGTTCGACAACAAAGGTTGCATGTTTAACAAATCTTTCGTTCATTAGTTATTCTCCTCCTAAAATGAATTGTGAAACTTCGTAAGCGTAGGCTCATTCACCCCGCTCGAGCAGCGATCCCAGCTTGTCCAAATGCTGAACCCAGCTTTGCTTCCGCTCGATCACGGGCTTCTCGAATTCCATCTTCATTGCCTGCAGCAAGCTCGTAAAATCATCAACGGTCAATGTTCTCTTCCCGATTAATGCTTTCGACGTATGCTCCAGCTGTTCCAGCAGCTTCTGCTGCTGCTTGATCTGCTCTTTGATCCGCTGCTTCTGCAGCGTCACCATCTCCAGCGGGCTGATCTGCTTGGCTGATAAAGTTTCCTTGATCTCCTCCAGCGATAAGCCCAATTCCTTCAAGGTCAGAATCTGATGCAGACGCGACAGGTCGGACTCATCATACAGCCGGTGGCCGGAATCTGTCTGACTAGACGGCGAGAACAAACCGATCTGATCGTAGAATCGTAACGTTCTGACCGTAAGCCCCGTCAATTTGGCGAGGTCTCCAACTTTCCAAAGATTGTTCATGCTCAGCCCTTTCGTTGTCGCTAGCTCAATTACCGGCAACTCTATTGTAAAACATTACGTTACGTAAGGTGCAAGCCCCATGCTGATTTTACATTCGAAATATATTTTGAACGGATAAACAAGAAGTAGACGGTCTGAATAATGATGAACGACCCAAGCACGGTCAGCGACGGCTTCATCATATTGTACTGAAACATATTCTGCATCGCCGTAAGAGCGATTGCCCCGTGAATTAGAGCCACAACAATCGGAGCGAAGAATAGTATCATTAGCTGTTTGGACAGAATGGCAGACAATTCCCGGTCCGTAAGTCCAATCTTGTGAATCGCCTGGAACTTCCGCTTATCTTCACCAAGGTCGGTATACAGCCGGAAATACAAGAAGCTGCCCGCCCCAACAAAGAACACGATGCCGATAAAAAATCCGACAAACAAGACGACGCCAAAAAATTGATCCTGCTTGTACAGCTCATAATCGACACTCATAAACCAGTTGTCGGAGCCGCCAAGCTTGCTATCGAGCTCTTGCCCTACCTTCTTCAAGGCATCATGAGATCCAGAGATGTCAAAAGCATATTGATAAATGACACTTTCTGTCTGCTTTATCTGATCAAACCGCACATCTGTCACCACATAGTAATCCTGCCCCGCCTGAATAGCGGGCGTATCAATAGCTTGAACCGGCTTCAGCGTAAGTGCTGATTCCTTCAACATGACAGGTGTAAGCTCCGGCCCACCTGCTCCCATCAGGGTACTGCTGTAATGGACAATCGCCGTTTCATCTCCCTCAACATCAGCCTTGATCCCCTTAGCCGCAGCTACAAATGCGTTAAAGGCGGATTCCGCCACGACGGGAATCTGCTTGCCGCCAGACGTTTTAACATTTTTAATCATCAGCTCATATTGCTGGTAAGGCAAGCCAGCTTCCTTTAAAGCCTGCTCAATCGTTAAAGCATCCTGCTTGGATGGCTCATCATAAGAGGTGTACTTCACCGCAAACGGGTTCTCGTCCCGGATCACATCCGTATACATCGATTTAAATCCAAACAATGACCCAATGGCAGAGAAAGCAACCGTCGACAGGATCGCGACCATAAAGAACGTTCTCGCATTATCCTTCATTCGATAAGCAAGGTCCGAGAATAGGATGATGTTTGTTTTCCTCCAGAAGATCGAGCGGCTCTTACGACTTTTATTGACGACATATACGCTCAGCTGCGTGAACAGGAAGTACGTGCCGATAATGACCACGATCGTTACCGGTACCATCGCGTAGAAGACAACCATCCCTTTTGCCAACAGAGCTACGGTGTAGCCTCCAACAATTAAGAGCAGTGCAGCCCAGGACAGCAGCGCAGATGCTTTAGGCTCAGGCTTTGGCTTGTTTGAACCTTTCAGCAAATCAATAAGCGAGTTATTCCGCAGCACCGTAACTGTAAATAACGAGATGAGCAGGAACAGCGCCATAAAAGCAGCCCCTGTCAGAAGAATAGCCTTGGTTGGAAAATAAAACGACAGCGACTCATCGAGGCTGAGCAGCTTTTGGGAAGACATAAGGATGATTTCGGCAAAGCCTACTCCAATCACAATCCCCGCCACCGTGGCAGCAAAACCAATCACGATATTTTCCATAAACACAAGTCGTCTTAATTGCATGCTCGTCATCCCATGCATGATAAGGATGCCAAACTCCTTCTTGCGTGTCTTCAGGAATGAACCCATCGAATAAAGCACGAAGAAAAACGAGAACACATAAATAACCGATTCGGCAAATTTCATCGTAACCGATACAGTCGAATGAATATTGCCGTCAGCCAGACCCGGATGGAATGCAAACATCGAATAAACGAAGAACACCATAACCGAAAAAGCACTGCTCAGAAAATACCCCGCGTAAATTCTCCCGTTCCGAATAACGTTATTGAAAGCAAATCGCCGTAAGCTCATAAATAAGCCCTCCCTATTGATTTGTTCTCATCGTAACAAAGGAGGGAATTCCACTGCTATCGATTAACCTTACCTTTCCTTACAATATTGAAAGGTTATCTCTTCTTCCGGTAAGCCCCCGGCGACATCCCGTACCGTTCGCGAAACAACCGGTGGAAATAAGCGTAGCTGCCAAGCCCGGTCTCGGCTGCAATCTGTTCCAGCGATAAAGCGCTGTGATTAAGCAGATTAATGGCGCGGCTTAGCCGAAGCTGCTGGGCATATCCGATAATCGGCACGCCAAAATGCTCCTTGAACAGATGCACCGCCCGCGAGATACTGAGTCCGGTATGCTGCGCTACCTGCTGGAGCGTCAACGACTCCGAAGCATGCTCCTCAATATATTGCCTCATACGAAGGGCGTGATAAGCAAGCGGCGACTGGTTATCCGGCACCTCTTCGATTGCTCGGTCAATCAGCATAAGTAAGGACCAGACAAGCGAGGTGATTATGTCCGGATTACCACCGTCGAGCCTTCTTTTCTCTAGTACAATCTGATGCCAGACAGCCTTCAGCCTCCGGTCCTCGGCGATCTTCGCAAGCGTCGGCCGCTTCTTCTGCTCCCACCATTCCTCCATGCCAGGACCATCGCTAATAACGTAATAATCGAGGGAAAGATTTGCCTCCTCATCCATTCCAATGCGCAGATCGTAGATATCACCCGGCTTGAATAGCAGCAGGTCTCCTGGGACGATTTCTCTGATGTTTCCGTCGACTAATGCCTGGCATCCCCCTTCTACCTGAAGCCGGATAATATAGCTGTCTAATCCATTTCCAAAATAATGATGAAATGGCACCTCATGCTTCGAATACTCGCTTAAATAAACGTTTATCGCCTTCATAATGGGGGACCCTTCCTTATTTTTTCTAATATATTCAATTAGATCACTACATTGGTCACTTCAGCAAGTTGAATAGAAAAAGGAGATGCCCATGATGATCATGGCGCATCTCCTTTTTCATTATTAGCTTTTGAAATCCGGCTTCAAGAAGCTCGGGTCCGGATATTTGTAGAAGCCTTCGCCCGTTGCCCGGCCAAGCTTTCCTTTGTCGATATACTCGGACTTCAGCAGCTCCGCTATCCTCTCAAACTCTGCGTTCCCTGTCGCTTTCGCCTTCGCAAGACCAATGTTATAGGCCGTATTGATGCCGACCACATCAAGAATCGCGAATGGACCAAGCGGCGCGCCGGTTGCGACCATCCACGTCTTATCAATGGTCTCCACATCAGCAATTTCCCGGACGAGCAGCTGCTGAGCCGCTTCAAGCAGCGGTACCAGCAGCGAATTAAGAATATAACCCGGCTGTTCCTTCTGCAGAGGCAGGGCCACCATGCCAATTGCTTTGGCAAAAGCGACTACATCCTCGAATACCTGATTATCTGTTCCTGGATGCTTCATAATCTCTGCGGTATTATTTTTCCAGATCTCATTAGCGAAATGAAGAGCAAGGAATTGCCCCGGGCGGCCCGTTGCTTCAGCAAATTGGCTCGGCAGCAGGGTGGACGAATTCGTCGCAAATATCGTCTTGGCAGGAGCGACCTGACTAAGCTCTTTATAGAAATCGGTCTTGATCGACACAACTTCCGGGATCGCTTCAATAATAAGCTCCGCATTCTCCACAGCCTGTGCCAAGTCACTATTGTACGTAATCCGCTCATACGCTGCGTTAAGATCGGCCTCTGATGCCTGCAAGTCCGCCACATAATGCGATTTGAGCTCCGCCATTCTTTCTTTCGCCTTCGCTAGTGCTTCATCATTTATATCGTAGACCGTTACATGAAACCCTTTGTATGCCGTCTGAAAAGCAATCTGACTGCCCAGAACGCCACTGCCTGCTACGGTTATTTGTTTGTCGTTCATTGCCTAAGCTCCTTTGTTAACCCTTCTTTTTTAAAATCCCCTATCGAGACCAATCCATACGGTTAAAAAAGGGCCGCTACCCTTGAAGGGCAGCGACCATAATAGCAATTATTTAGTTTTGAAGCTGAGGAAGCCATCGTCGACTGGAATAGTCTGGCCATTAATTGCACTAGCTCCTTCACTAAACAGGAAGGTTACGACACTTGCTACTTTCTCAGGCTGAATAAGTTTGCCACGCATATGCAGGGCGCCCAGTGCATTTTTCATACCCTCGTCATCACCAAGGATTGGCGTATCAATGAAGCCAGGAGCCACACCAACAACGCGGATGCCGTAGTCCGCAAGCTCGAGCGCACCGGATTTGGACATCATAACGACGGCCGCTTTTGCCGCATTATAGTTGAAGCTGCCAAGCGCAGCCGCTGTACCGTAGATGGAAGCTGTGTTTACGATGGTACCTTGTGTGTTCAGCTCAACCATTTTTTTCGCGCCATAATACATGCCGTAGTAAACGCTATGCTGATCGACGTCAATGACACGGTGGTAAGATTCCGGATCCATCTCGAGGAATGGCTTAACCAACCCGATGCCCGCATTGTTGAAGATACCGTTTAATGTACCAAATGTCTCCACTGCAAAATCAATAAGGGCCTTCACTTCATCGCCCTTGGATACATCAACTTTGTAAGCAGCAGCCTTGCCGCCTGCTCCCTCGAGTTCTGCGACAACCGCATTAGCGCCATCCAAGTTATAGTCTGCAACAACGATTGTTGCCCCTTTGGCGGACAGCTGAAGAGCGGTTTGTTTGCCAATCCCGCTTGCTCCTCCTGTAATAATAATCACTTTTCCTGTTAATTCTGCCATGATGGATTTCCCCTTTGTCATAAAGTTTGTGTATGTGAATGAAAGTCAATTACCCGTCTATTATGCCGTTATTAGGTCAGAATCGATCCGCCGTCGATAACGAATTCTTGTCCAATAATATGCGTGGAGAGGTCAGACACCAGATACATCATCAGGTTAGCAATTTCTTCCGCTTCAGCATAACGGCCATCCGGTGTAGTCACGGCCATTTGCTGTCTTGCTGCTTCTGCCGCTTCCTGATTGCCTTTGCCATATCCGCTTTCGATCGAGCGCATCATTTGTGTATTAACTACGCCAGGAAGCACCGCGTTCACGCGGACACCATGAGGTGCCGCCTCAAAACCTGCGGTCTTAGTCATGCCAAGCACCGCATGTTTGCTTGCTCCGTATGCCACCATGTTTGGTGTTGCCACGAGCCCTGCAGCTGATGCGGTGTTAACAATCGCGCCGCTCTTCTGAGCGATCATATAAGGAAGAACATGTTTAAGTCCAAGGAATACGCCACGTACATTAATTGCCATCAGGCGGTCAAATACTTCTGTAGGATAGTCAACGAGAGGAATAATCTTGCCTTCCCAGCCGGCATTATTAAGGAAAATATCAATTTTGCCGTAAGTCTTAATGGTTTGCTCTACATACGCCTTGATGTCTTCTTCTTTCGTAACATCCGCTTTTATAAATACGGCTTCTCCACCGTTTGCTTGTACTTGCTTAACCGTCTCGTTCCCTGCTTCTTCAGACAGATCAACGACAGCCAACTTAGCGCCATTCCCGGCAAGAGCGAGTGATGCTGCACGGCCAATACCTCCGCCTGCACCCGTTACAATCGCTACTTTATTCGTAAAATCAAAACTTTGCATCTACAATCACTCCTTAAAAGAATTAGCACCTAAACAGCCAAATTCAGGGCTGTTTGTGGTGATTCTTACTTCGTAAGCATGAAACATTTACTCATGCTTGCTTACACACCTATCTTAACAGATTACTTTGTCGATTGTCGACAATTTAACCTAAAAAGCTCTTCTATTAACACCAATTTCCGTTTTTTATTTAATGCCTACCATCAGAAATTCATAAATGGCAGCTTGCGCTTTTTCATATTCCGATGCCAGGATGGATGTAGCAAACACTTGAAACGGCGTGTGGAATTCCTTGATCTTGCTCTCACTCCATCTTACTTCAACAAATACGTTCAGAATGAGACTGGCTTTCTCATAGAACTTCGCAAGTGCCATGTTATCCGCTACAAACACAACATGCCTCAGCAAACGCTCCGCTTTTCGCTCATAATCCCGAACATCGCCCTGCTCACATGCCGCATCAGCATCCGCTGCAAATGTCATCAGCATGTCCTTATATTCCTGCGTCCACTTGTGCTGCCCATATTGAACGGCTACACGAAGAAGCTCTGCCATTAAGGTGTTATAATCCACGATCTCCTGCTGGGTGAAAGGCTTCACAATCGTGCCACGTCTCGGAAGCCGCTCCACAATACCTTCGACCTGCAGCAAATAAAGCGCCTCCCGTACGGGCGCCCGGCTCGTATTCAGCTCTTTGGCAATTTCCTCTTCAACGATCTTATCTCCCGCATTCAGCTCACGAGCAATAATTTTCTTCAAAATATGTCGGTATATTTGCTGCGGCAAAGACTCTCCAAATGAAGAATCGGATAGGTCAAATGTGTTGTACATGCTTCGTCTCCCTGTGTATCAAATCAAGCTCTTCTCTTAGTTATCCCAAATTAAGCCGGCAAAATCAATAAGAAACCCGATCAGTGAAATATAAATCTGAATATAAGTCAGTCATCTAATAACAAAAAGGGCGTCCACTACTAGGACGCCCTTCCTCACTTATTTAGCTGTTGTAGAATCAGCATTAGCTGATGCATCTGGTGGTGCAGCACCATCTGGAGGTGTGCCACCATCCTGTGGCATAGTACCGTCCATTCCGCGACCGCCTCCGCCACCCATGCCGTGGCCTCCACGGCCGCCTCCCATACCGCCGCCAAAGCCGCTTTGTGCTTCGGTTACACCGGATTCATTCACCCAAGTGATAAGGGATTCTGCTGTGAACGATACCACCTTCGTTCCCCCGCTGTATTCACCATCTGCATAAAGACCGTTTGTTGCTGTTCCCGTCGATTGACCGCCAGAATACAGCGTGTATGAAGCGCCTTTTGCCATATCAGCTGTGCTAATATAGACCGCTTGGTAGCTCTTCGTTGGAGCAAATGTTGCAATCGATTTGCCCGACTCGTCTTCCAGATGAACCAGTGTGCCAGCCTGTTGCGTCTGTGGGAACATCATCAGAATGCCGGCTTGTGTTGAGCTGTCCGACGCCGCCTGTACCATGCCGGAGCTTCCAGCTGCTACGAGAGTACCACCTGTCATATTGAAGGTACCGTCGTAATCAAGCGATCCGTTGCCATTTTCCGTTGGGCCGTTTACAAAGACCGAGCCGCCTGACATTACAATCGAACCATTTGCATCTAGTCCGTCACCAGTTGCATCTACCGATAAAGTACCACCACTAATGGTCAGGAGACCTTGAGACGCCGAACCGCCTGCCTGACCTCCGCCACCACCGCCAGGAGCCGATCCTTCTCCACCAGAGCTATCTGCACCGGTTGCCGCATTCACACCATCATCGCTTGATACGACCTTAATGTCTCCACCTGCAATTGTAATATCTGTTGCTTCAATCCCTTCATAACTCTCCGTAATATCAATCGTACCACCAGCGATCAGCATCGCTGTTTCCGCATGAATGCCATCATCACCGGCTGCGATCGTAAAGTCACCGTCTGAGATTGACAAGCCTCCTGTGCTGTGAAGCGCATCCTCACCAGACTTAATGTTATAGGTGCCGCCTTGCAGCACGATGATGCCTTCTTCGCCTTCGGTATCATTCGTTGTCTTGATGCCATGACCAGCTGCGTCCAGCGTAAATTGCCCGTCTTTGACAGCTACAAGATCACGTCCCATTACCGCATCATCCGCTGCTTGAATATCGAATGTACCACCGGTAATTTTCAGCTTATCTTTACTTGCGATCCCGTTATTGTAGTTACCTTCTACGGTAAGCTTGCCGGTACCGTTAATCGTCATATCATCTTTGCTGAAAATAGCTGCATTCGGCTCATCCGTCGAATCATCCGGGAACACGTAAGTATCTCCGTCAGATACAACGTTGTTCGTGCCTTCAGGCAAGGACAGAATCAGCTTGCCCGCTTCTTCTACATAAATCGGCGAGCTCTTGCTGTAATGAATCTCCGCTCCGTTCAGAACAAGCCGAACCGTTCCTTTATCCGCTACATTAACAACGATTTGGCCTTCATCCAGCTTGCCGCTGGCAACATAGGTACCGGCTGCAGTAATCGTAACAATACCGCCCTTCACTTCAGCTCCCGAGCCTTCGATCGTTGCACTAGTGCCGCTCAATGTTATTGTCGTTACATCGGCTGTACTCCAATCCGTATAAGTGTCATCCTCATCATATTCAACGGTATTATCAAGTTCAAAGCTTGCGGTTTGAACAGCTCCCGTTTCGCTAGTATTCGTCGTACCCGTACTGCCAGTTGTTACTGCATTCGAATTGTTGTTGCATGCCGACAGTGCTGCCGCGCATAATAAAATGAAAGCAAGCTTGCTTATTCTTTTCTTATTATTCATGGTTTTCTTCCTCTCTATTGTTGGTAGGATCTAGGCTTCTACTACCGTAGGGGTCATCGTTAAGGAAATATCGAGATTTCCGTTTCTGCATCTTATCGCATCAAGCAATTCCTTCTGATTCGTAGAAGGGTCAAGTGTGACGGCATAGACAAGCTCGTACAAGCTGCCAAGCTCGGTAGTTCTTACTTTTCTAAGCTCATACTGCACGTTAAAGACGTTGAAGACTTCAGCAAATGCTTCTTCGTAGCTGAGGTTCTCCGGAATCGTTACTTTTAGCAGCTTCTGCGTTGAGGATTTTGATCCGAATTTCACTGCTTTTAGCAGGAACATCAAGAGACAGAGAATGATTGTGAACAGAATCGCGTATCCGTAAGCTCCAACGCCGCAAGCGAGGCCAGACGCCATCGTGAACAAGACGAACGCAATGTCCTTCGGATCACCAGGTGCACTTCGGAAACGGATAATCGAGAAGGCACCCGCCAAGCTGAATGCTCGTGCGATATTGCTGCCAATTAACAGAATGATAATCGCAACGATCGTAGGGAGAACAATCATCGTTAAGGCAAAGCTTTGGGTATAGACGGTTTGTGTTTTCATATACGTAAAGCTGATCATCGCACCAAGTGCAAAAGATAATAAAAGCGTAAGTATAGCATTACTAAAGGATAATTCGGTTACGGATGCGGTGGTTGAAAAGAGTGAATCGATCATAATAAAAGGCGCTCCTTTATTCGTTCTTCATTTCTTATGTTCATTCGGTATTCATTGCCGTATTTCGAGAAGCCTGTCCGGAACACCCCAAGCTCAGACAGCAGCTGGGCCAGCCAGACTGGAACGGTCTTCTCGGCTTTCACTTCCATCAGCCATTGACCCTTTGCCATTAGCAGCTCCCCGTGGTCACCGGCTTCCAGCCTGAGGTCATGCCGTCTCGTGCGGATATTGGTGTCGAAGGTAATCCGCAGATCCCGGTTGTTCTTACAAAACATCGCGATCCTGTCGTAAGCCAGATATACCTTTGGCTCCAGCTCATAGCGCCCAAGGAAGTATTTGATTTCCTGAATCACCTGCTTGTTCATGTACGGTGCAAGCTCTGGCTCGACTCCGGTGCGGACGAACTCATACGCCTCTTCCAGCTTTAGCCCTGTTCTCCGTTTGTTGACGATGCCGAATACTTTCTTCTTCAGCTCCAGGTACACCTTGGCATCCGGCTTTGGTACGCCGTAAGCTCTGAGCCTGAGCTTCTCCCGATACTTCGGCTTCGACAAGCTGTTCCTAATAATCGAATGCTGATCGGTATCGAAGTAAAGATTGCTTATGGAGTAGAATTGATCGTTCTTGTTGTATTCATCGAGCTCCATGTATTGAAGCAATCGGTTATAAATCTCGTGAAACGATTGGCTGTCCATCAAATACTTGCTTTCATATCGGTTGAATACTTCAATGGCCATCTTCTTGAGGCTCCTTTCATGCGGCCAGCTTGCCGCCTGCTCATGACTGTATCTTAGAGTGGGAACCTTTAATGAATCTTAAATGTTTTGTAAAGTTACTTCAGGTTCGTTTGTCCGAGTTAAGATTGATTAAAGGTTCCCTTCCTATAATAAGTTTGTAAGACAGCAATAACGAAAAGAGGAATGCTTCATGCGAATACTAATAGTAGAAGACGAAGTGAATCTGGCGGATGCCTTATCTCAAATTTTGAAAAAGAATAATTACTCCGTAGACGTCGTTCATGACGGCCAATCTGGACTCGATAATGCCTTATGCGGCATCTATGATCTCCTGCTACTCGATATCATGCTTCCGGAGATGGACGGGATTACGGTGCTGAAGAAGATTCGGGATGAAGGAATCGCAACACCGGTTATTCTGCTGACAGCCAAGGGAGAAGTGAATGATAAAATTACCGGGCTCGATTATGGGGCTGATGATTACATTTCCAAACCTTTCTCGACTGGCGAGCTGCTTGCCCGTATAAGAGCGGCTTTAAGAAGAAGAGGCGAGGTTGTACCCGAGGATGGACTTAAGTTCGGCGATATTGAGCTGAATACAGCGAATCTGAAGCTGATGTGCAAGGGGAAAGAGCTGAAAGTCATTCTAAAGGAGAGCGAGCTGATGGAGCTTCTTATTCTGCGGAAAACAGCGGTGACTTCCAAAGAGCAGATTATTGAGAAGCTGTGGGGCTATGATTCGGATGTGGAGCATAATAACGTGGAAGTCTACATCTCCTTCTTACGCAAAAAACTCGTGTTCCTGCAGTCCTCGGTGAAGATTAATACCATTCGAGGCGTTGGTTATGTACTGGAGGCGACCACCTAATGTTTACTCGGCTGCGCAACCGATTTCTAATTGTGAATATGGTCATCATTAGCTTTATTATGATTCTGGCCTTCTCAACGATTTATACAATTACGTATCAGAACAACCGTAAGACCATAAATGATGATCTCATGCAGGTGGCGGAATTTTATCGTAAACAGGACGGTCCTGATGGCGGTAAGTACGGCGGCAGTCATGGCGGCGGCCATGGGGATATGATGTCACCCGAAGGCAGCATGAAAGGCGGTCCGCCGCCCGAACGCTCGGTATCCTTCGCGCTTGAAGCGGATAGTGATTGGAATATTACAAAGACGGATTCCCGCTTCGATATGGACAGCGACTTCTACGCACTTGCGATCAAAGCCGCTTCTACAGATAATTCCGATCAAGGTGAGTTCAACCTAGACGGTAACCGCTGGGCTTTTGACAAGCAGACGACCCCTAACGGGTATTCTGTTGTATTCCTTGACGTCACGAATCAGCATCAATTCCTGATGACGCTCTTATACACTTTCCTTGCGGTAGGATTTATTATGCTCATTGTCATCTACTTCACGAGCCGGTATTTTGCGAACCGCTCTATCTCTCCGGTCAAGGAGGCCTTCGATAAGCAGCAGCGGTTTATCGCCGACGCTTCTCATGAGCTGCGCACGCCGCTCGCCGTCATTAATACGAATGCGGATGTCCTTTTATCTAATAACGATGATCTCATCCGCAATCAGGAGAAGTGGCTGCATCGTATCAAATCGGAGACAGAGCGAATGAAGACGCTGACGAGCGACCTGCTGTATTTGACTCAATTGGATGATGCACGGGACAATGTCATCTTCGCGCCGTTCAACTTAAGTGAAGCGGTGGAAAGCGTTATTCTTACCCTTGAGGCGGTGATTTTCGAGAAGGATATTGCACTCAGCTATGATATCTCATCCGACTTATCCATTAACGGCAACGTGGAACAGATGAAGCAGGTGGCGCTGATCCTGCTCGATAACGCCATCAAGTACACGAATACGAAAGGTACGATTGATCTAACGCTGAAGAAGCAAGGCCATGATATTATGCTGACGGTCACCAACTCCGGAGAAGGAATCCCAGCCGAGCATCTGGGCAAAATATTCGACCGCTTCTATCGCGCTGACGCGTCCCGCTCCCGTAAAAACGGCGGTTACGGCCTCGGCCTCGCCATTGCTAAAGCAATCGTAGAGCAGCATAAAGGCAGGATCCACGCCAAAAGCGTGCCAAACGAAGCCACCTCATTCTACGTCCAGCTGCCGGCTGAACGCAGTTAGCAAATAGTTAAGCGGTCATGCAGGTGCTAAACCTGCATGACCGCTTTTTTGCGTCCTGGTGCAGTTAAACCATCATGACGCGTCCATACGTTGGATTTCATCCAACCTAAGTCAGCTCGATTGCAGACTGCTGCTAGCTACATTGGATTCTATACAGTAACTTTCGCCAGAATGAGCTTCTTTCGACCAAATGAACTCATTACGCTGGATGATATCCAATGTAGCTTTAGCTGCTCAGCCTAGCACACCATTATGCTGTACGAAATCCAACGTAGGTGACAGTCGGGGCTTCTTCTAGTAAATAGTTAAGCAACCATGACGCGTCCATACGTTGGATTTCATTCAACCTAAGTCAACTCAATTGCAGACTGCTGCTAGCTACGTTGGATTCTATACAGTAACTTTCGCTAGAATGAGCTTCGTTCGACCAAATGAGCTCATTACGCTGGATGATATCCAATGTAGCTTCAGCTACTCGCCCTAGTGCACCATTATGCTGTACGAAATCCAACGTAGGCGGCGAACGGAGGTGTCTTATACTCCCGATTTTGATTGTTTTAGTTTCCCTGCTCCCACCCGCACAAATAGGAAGGAGGATCCGTTTGGATCCTCCTTTTTATCACACGGGGAAGTTGGTCGTTTGAAGGGAGCTGGGGTATCCCCTGAGGAGCGCAGCGTTCGCCTTTGCCTGGCAGGGAATATCCGCTATGCGGATTCCAATCCAGATTCCCTGCCAGGCAACAGCGACCGAAGGGGATACCCCAGCCCCTCAAACACCACTCACTTCCCCCCCCGAAAAAAAGGAGGACCCAATAAGAGTCCTCCTCCCCGCATTTTTGCCCCCGCCCTCCCATTTAAGATTCGCTAAAGGTTGTCGATCTAAGATTACTCCATAACACAAGGCAAACGCCTATTGAAGGAGTGATCATTATTATCCGCACCAGCAAAAAAACCAAAATCATCACCATCATAGTTGTCGTCCTGCTTATCAGTTCAGCCATTCTCTATAAGCTGGCCGATCGTTATTTGATCGAGCATGTCGAGGTGAAGGTGACCTCAAATCCAACGATTACGGAGAGCTCGAGCTCTAATTCCAGTTCAAACTCAAATTCTAGTTCAAGCACTGGAACGTTAACCACCCCCTCCACAGATGCCGTATCCGATGATTGGAACTACAAGGATGACAAGCAGACGATCAGCATCAAGAAGGTGGAGACCGGTACCGGTTCGGATATGATCACCTATTATGTCGCCGATGTGACCTTTAACAGCACAACCAACCTGCTTACCGCTTTCGCCAAAGATTCCTTTGGCACCAATATTATTCAGAATACGTCGACAATCGCGGCTAATCACAATGCGGTCTTCGCCATTAATGGCGATTACTACGGCTTCCGCGAGGATGGCGTCGTCATCCGCAATGGCACCGTGTACCGGGATAATCCTGCAAGAGTTGGTCTCGCCATGTTTAGCGACGGTACGATGAAGTCTTACGATGAAGAAGAAACCTCCACAGATGATCTGCTCGCTCAAGGGGTAACCAATGCCTTCTCCTTCGGACCAGCACTGGTTACAAACGGTGAGATCGCCGGTGATTTCAGCCATGTCGAGATCGACAAGAACTTCGGCAACCGCTCGATCCAGGCATCTAATCCACGGACAGGCATCGGAATGATCTCGGCGAACCACTACCTGTTCGTCATCGTCGACGGACGGAGCTCGGGTTACAGCCGTGGGATGACACTGACGGAATTCGCTGATTTGTTCAAGGAGCTTGGAGCAACAGAAGCTTACAACCTCGATGGCGGCGGCTCGTCTACGATGTATTTCCAGGGTCGGGTGGTTAACAATCCACTGGGCAAGGGGCAAGAGCGTGGTGTCAGCGATATTATCTATATTCCTCAATCCTAAGACATGGAGGCAAATGATATGACTATACTTATCCCCTCCTACGAGCCGGATGAAAGGCTGCTAGCTCTTATTCACAATCTAAAAGAAGAGGCCGGTGATGCCCCTATCCTAATTGTAGATGACGGCAGTGGCGAGGATTATCGTGGGATCTTCCAATCCGCAGAACAAGCCGGCTGTACGGTTCTGACGCATGCCAGTAATCGAGGTAAAGGCAGCGCGCTTAAGACAGGCTTCGATTATGTAAGACAGCATGGTGATGCAGACGGCGTTGTGTGTGCTGACAGTGATGGACAGCATCTACCGGAGGATATCTTCAGAATATCGGATGCTGTTCGCAAGAACCGCAATCATATTGTATTAGGAAGCAGACAATTCACAGGCAAGGTACCGCTGCGCAGCCGCTTCGGCAATTCGGCGACCCGGATGGTCTATGCGCTCGCAACCGGCAGACCTATTCAAGATACACAGACCGGCCTTCGGGGGTATTCCTCCGATATGCTGGACTGGCTGTGCGAGGTGCCGGGTGACCGGTTCGAATATGAAATGAACATGCTGCTGGAAGCGCCCAAGGCAGGCTATGATTTTGTAGAGGTGCCGATCGAGACGGTCTATCTGGAGGATAACAAATCCTCCCACTTCCGCCCGCTTACGGATTCAGCCAGAATCTATTTTCCGTTCCTGAAGTTCTGCACCTCGTCCGGCTTCTCAGCCGTTCTCGATTTTGTCCTGCTGTTCCTGCTGCAGTGGCTGACCTCAAACTTGCTCGTATCGGTGATGGGAGCAAGGCTGGTCAGCTCGATCTTCAACTTCTCGATGAACCGCCGATTTGTATTTACGGAAGGACAAGGGATTGCGATCAAGAAGTCGCTCCCCCGTTATTTCTCCCTTGTTATCGTGATTATGATATCGAACTATGCCCTTCTATATCTGTTCCATGAGAGCATCGGCATCCCATTATTCGTGGCCAAACTGATGACCGAAGTGTTCCTATTCGCCTTCAGCTACATGGTACAGCGAAAGTTCGTTTACTAATAGGTCAGAAAAATAAGGCTGTCCATAAGTCATCAAAAATGACAGTGGACAGCCTTTGCTTTTTCGGTGCGTTGGATTTTCTACATTAAAATCATCCGTTTAAGCTGCTTCGTATTCACTACAATGGATTTCATCCAACGTAATCCTCGCTGAAATGAGACAACTAAGCTGTAAAGCCCATAATACTACATTTATTCCAACGCAGAAGGTCCAATAACAACAACTATCGTTCTATACTGGATGAAATCCATTGTAGGCTTTATCCGCCCTGAGCTAATGGAACTATTGCAGCTAGCTCTAATTAATTCTTCGCCTTACGCTGCGACAAAATCTCTGGAATATGCAGCTCCCGCAGGAGCACCACAACTTCCACGACACTGCTTTTATTAAACTTCTTGAGAATGCTGTTAATCTGCGATTTCAAGGTCGATGGCTCGACATGCCGCAGCTTGCAGATTTCCTGTCGGGTATAATCCTTCATTAAGAGCTCCAACACTTCAAGCTCCGTTGGTGTCAGCTGGGTGAAAATATAGAAGTTATGAAGCAGACTGTCTTCCGTTGTCTTAATCCGCTTAAATTCCCTCGTAATCTTCCCTGCGATGTTCGAGTGCAGAGATGGACGGTCATAATAGGCATCCTTGACCGCTTCCAAAATCGTCTCAGCGGGCATATTTTTCAGTAAATAATTGGTTGCCCCAAGCTCAAACGCGCGGAATACCGTCTCATCCGTCTCGCACACCGTCAGCATCACAATCTTAATATCCGGCATATAGTTCAAAATCTCCGACGTTGCCCGAAGGCCCGCTTGCTTATCTTCAAGCTCGATATCCATTAAGATAACATCGGGCTTATTCAGAGCGGCCAGCATCGTTCCTTCATAGCCGCTTGCCGCCCGCCCGACAAATTCAATCTCTTCATCCTTTGACAGAATCATCTGATATCGCTTACAAATTAAGGGATCATCTTCTACAATCAGTACTTTAATGGGCATGCTCATGCTGCCTCATCTCCTTTCCTGCTTGTCCATTGAAAGTAACGGCATAACGATATGAAACGCGCTGCCTGTCCCTACCTTACTATCTACACTAATCTTGCCGCCGTGAGAGGTAATAATCGTATGACAGATCGACAACCCCATTCCCCAATTGGTTGCAGTAGGCTTGGACGAATAGAACGGCTGAAAAATATTCACCAGATTTTCTTCCGATATGCCTGGTCCGTTATCTTGAATGACGAGCTCAACCCACTTATTTTTCACATTTACGATCATATCAATTTGCCTGGATTTCTCCGGGACAAACTCCAATGCTTCCGCAGCATTCGCAATCATATTTTCGATGGCTTGAGAGAAGTAATAAGGATCTGCCATAATCATAACCCGTCTCTCGGATCTGGCGTAATTCACCTTAATGGCTTTCAATTCCGCGCTCATCTCGGCTAGCAGCTTATCTAACAGATCGAACAAAAGCACAGGCTCCAGCTCGATCCTGGACTTCAGGTTCTTCTGATGGATCGCATCAAGGCGAGTATAGACCTTATTGCAGCGCTGTTCAATGACACGAATTTCCTCCACGACTTCAGGCGACTCTTCGCATAAGCTTTCCAGATATTCCGATTGCGCTTTGATCGCAAGCAGCTCGTTCTTAATATAGTGGCTGAACACCTGCGAAGTTAACAGGGCAGAATCGATATTGTGTGAAATAATCGTCTCCTGGTTGTTAATCTTATTTTGAATACGGGCGTACTTATAGATGCTGTACAAGCTGATGAATAAACAAAAACCCGAGACATAAGGCAATAACGAGTAAATAGACGGGTTACCCACCAGATTGATTGGCTTATAGCGGATAAAATGAGCAGCCTTCGACACTTTGACCAATACATCAGGAGCCCAGTAGTTCATATAGTAATACGTCGTATGAACGGATACATAGGAGATGAGAATCATGACGATATTGCTTCGTATTTGCCGGACTTTCGGGGCATTATACAGAGCATAGAGAAGCAGAATAATGCCCGCAGCAATGTATAGGGCATTCATAAGCAGAGTAACGGTATGAATCGATTCATAGACCGTGTTAAATCGTTGCGCAGACATAAAGTCAGGATAAAGCCAGTAATACAAATGAGCGTAAAAGGATGGATCATAGATAACGACCTGCAGCACGCATGGAACAGCAATTAGAGCGAGCAGCCATCTGCTTCGTCTTGCGGTTAGATCAAAGGCGAAATACATAGCCGAGCAAAGCCCGGTAAAGAGAAACATCACCGTAAACAAATGAAAGATGCGAATAAGCACAAGCCGCGAGATCGGCAGGAACAACAGCTGATTCTGCAAGCTTTTTTGGATGCCGAAGTAATTAGCCATACTGTTGTAATAATAAGCATCCTTACACATGTACGTAATAATGCAGGTGACGACGATCAGATAGGACAAGCCCATTAGCAGCATAAACAAAGTAGCCTTCGTATATTTCTGTTGCGTCAGGCAGAATACGGCGATCGCTATAAATAAAAGGAATACCAAGAAGATAAACATAGCTGCCATCCTTTCATGACCAAATAAAATTTATTTTATTTGATCTTCGCCCAGCTGTGGAGGTTGAAGTTTTATACAACCACCTCTCTATATACTCCTGTAAATTCGCAATGATTTATACCCTTTGCCCCCCTCCCTCCTAGGATAAGCGATGATAAAACTTCAACCTTACCGGATTTCCCGATCAGATTTACTATAAAAGGACTACAAAACTTAGGAGGGAACATCACGATGAAAACTCGCAGCTACCTCAGCTTAGCCCTTATTGCAGCTCTTGGCGTAACCGCTGCCGGATGCGGCTCCAACGATACAAATTCACCTAATGCTTCAGCAGACGGCGGTAAAAAGGTTTTGCAATATTACACCTGGACGGATGAAGCCGATTACATGCAAAAGGTTGTCGACGCCTTTAATGCACAGAGCAGCACCGTCGAGGTAAAGATGAACACGATCAGCAATAATGCAGATGAGTATAACACAAAAATCATGAACAACCTGACCGGCGGTTCCAAAATGGATCTGTACAGCATCAATGGCACATCCAGCCTTGGCCTCTACTCTTCTAAGAACCAGCTCGTTGATCTGACGGACAAGATCAAATCAGCTAACCTGGACGTTGGTGCTTACGGTCCAAGCTATCAGGATATTGTAGAGACGCTGAACCAAGGCAAATATTACGCCCTTCCTTACCGTACTTCTGAATATGCCTTGTTCTATAACAAGGCCATCTTTGATAAAGAAGGCATTCCTTATCCAACTCAGATGACCTGGGATCAATATGCAGATCTGGCGAAACAGCTGACCAAAGGCGACGGAACAAGCAAGCAATGGGGTGGTTACTTCGCAGATTGGCTGACAGCACCACTTGGTGCGCTGCAGAAAGGGACTACCATCCTCGATGACAGCCTGGATGATGTAGCGGAGTGGCTCGACTTCCAAAACCGCTTGTACTACAAAGATCAGTCCCATATGAGCTACAAGCAAATGAAGGGTGAAAGCGTCGACTGGATCAAGCAGTTCGAGAGCGGCAATGTTGCCATGCTGGTTAACGGCGAATGGACCGTTAATATGCTGAAAGCCGATATTGCCAGCGGCAAGACGGATATCAACTTTGATATGGCTCCACTTCCACTTCCGGAAGGAACAACTGATCCCGTTACGGTTGGCGGTGTGAGTACGTTTATCGGTATTAACCCAGCTAGCAAGAACACGGATGCAGCCTTCGAATTTGTTTCGTTCTTAGCCGGCGAGCAAGGCGAATCTATTATTGCGCAATCTAGTGTACTGCCAGCTTACTCCAGCGATAAAACAAAGGATGCGTTCCTGAACGCTACCGGCATTCAAGGCAGCGGCTACTTCTTCGAAGCAAATACCGTTATTGAAAATCAGCCGGTTGCTCAAATCGATGAAATTAACCGTGTATACAACGAGCAGCGTGATCTATTCCTGTTCGAAGAGGAAGATTCGGCGAAAGCCATTACGAACTTCCTGAATAATCGTAAATCCGCTCTTAACCCGTAAGCATAACTCAGCAGTAGTCGGCTTCCGCTTCTTATGACGGAAGCCGATCTTATTTCAGCAAGGAGGTCCAATCCATGACCAGCAGACGACTGCCTCATTACAAGCCGTATCTGACGGGGACGCTCTTTATCCTTCCGGCTTTCGTGCTGTTCGCTGTCTTTATCTTGATCCCACTCATTTATGGCTTTGTCATGAGCTTTACCGATTATGGCGGCTTTAATGTGAAATCGAATTTTATCGGCTTTGACAACTATACGAAGCTGTTCAAAGATGATTATTTTCTCGTATCACTCAAGAACAACCTGATCTACACCGTTTTGTTCGTTCCGTTAACGATGCTGCTGTCGCTTCTTGCAGCGATCGCACTGAATTCCGTTTTACATCTGCGCAAGTACTTGCGCATGGCGTTTTATTTTCCGCAAATAACGTCTATGGTATCGATCGCAATCGTCTGGGCACTGCTGTTCAATCCGATGTCCGGCCCGATTAATCATATGCTTGAAGCAATAGGAATCGCCAATCCGCCGGAGTGGCTCATGTCCTCGAAGTGGGCGCTGCTCGCTATTGTTATTGTTGCCGTATGGAAGAGCTTTGGCTATTACATGATTATTTTGCTGGCGGGCATTCAAGGCATTCCGATTCATCTATACGAGTCCGCGAAGCTGGATGGTGCGAACAAGTTCAAGCAGTTTCTGTACATTACGCTGCCATCGCTGTCACCAACTTTGTTTATGGTTCTCATTCTTACCATTATTAACTCCTTCCAGGTGTTTGACCTGGTATCCGTTATGACGGACGGCGGACCGGGCCGCTCGACGAACGTGCTTGTCTTCCGTATTTATCAGGAAGCGTTCGTGAACTACCGGATGGGCTATTCCGCGGCAATGTCGACCGTGCTGTTCCTGATCATAATGATTATTTCCCTGATTCAATTCCGTTTAGAGAAAAAATGGGTGACTTACTAAGATGGAAGCGAGGTACTCATGATGGATGTCACTGTTAAATCAAAATGGGGCAAGCTTGCCAGCTATGTGTTGCTCGTCGTATTAACACTCTTTTCGATTGCGACTCTGTTTCCGTTCTTATGGATGATCTCGACATCGCTTAGGACGGACGTAGATTTGTTCAATAATCCGATGAACTGGATTCCAAGCAAGCTCTATTTGCACAATTATCAAGAAGTATGGACGGCGATCCCGTTTGGCCGATACTTCCTCAATACACTTAAGCTTTCTGCCATTATTACCATTCTGCAGGTTGTCATCTGTTCCATGGCGGCTTACGCCTTCGCGAAGCTGAAGGTGCCGTTCAAGCAGACGATCTTTATCCTGTTCATGACGAATCTGATGATGCCTTGGCATTCGATCATGGTTCCGCAGTTCGCGATTGTCAGCAAGCTCGACTTGTATAACACGCATACCGGCTATGTCCTTATTCAATTATTCAGCGGCTTTGGTATTTTCCTAATGCGTCAATTTTTCCTCAGCCTGCCGAACGAACTGAATGAAGCAGCCCGAGTGGACGGCCTCAGCGAGTGGAAGATCTTCTGGAAGATCATTATGCCGCTCTCGGCGCCAAGCTTGTCCACCTTCGCGATCTTCACCTTCACTTTTATGTGGAACGACTATCTGGCACCGCTTATTTACTTGAACGACGATATGCTGAAGACCCTTCAGCTTGGCCTTAAGGCATTCCAGACTGAGCACACCATGGACTACGGCCTGCTGATGGCTGGTACGGTGTTTGCAACGATCCCGATGGTCATTGTGTTCCTGGTTGGCGAACGGTTCTTTATTCAGAGCGTAGCCACTACCGGCATGAAAAACTAACTTTAGAAACGAGGGTTTATAGATGACAACAAACCTGAACAACTTTGTACAAGTACGCGGCGAGGATTTTGTCGTGAACGGAGAAAAAATCTTTTTCCGAGGCTTTGGACTGGGCTCTTGGATGAACCTTGAGCATTTCATGATTGGGCTGCCCGGCACGGACACCATGATTAAGAAAGCATTCGATGAGGTGTACGGCGAGGAGCGCGCTGAGAAGTTTTTCGACCGCTTCCTGCTTGAATTTGTTGATGAGAGAGACTTTGAGTTTCTGAAGAAGATTGGCGTGAACCATCTGCGTATTCCGTTCAACTACAAATATTTTATCGATGATCAGAATCCTGGCGAGTATAAAAAAGAGGGCTTCGTCTATCTCGATCATATCGTCGACTTATGCGAGAAATATGAGATCTACGGTATCCTCGACCTTCACTCCGTACCCGGCGGACAAAATCCGGACTGGCATTGCGATACGAACTCCGGGCTGCCGCTGTTCTGGGAATACAGCGCTTTGCGCGATACGGTCATTAAGCTGTGGGGCCATATCGCTCAGTACTACAAGGATCAGCCTTGGGTTGCCGCTTATGATATCGTAAACGAACCGTCGCAGGTGACCAATGCGAAGGTGTTCAACGAGTTCTATGAGAAAATTATTGCAGAGATTCGCCAGTATGATGAGCATCATATCATCTTCATTGAAGGCAACAAGTTCACCACCGACTTTACGATGATTGATCCAATTGATGATCCGCAGGTTGCTTATGAGTTCCACTTCTACCCGTTTGTGGACGAGCCGGCTGTTCTTACACCGGAGATGGACCGCGCACGCCGCAAAGAAATTTTCGCCGAGGCTTTCGGCAAGCTAGTCAGCATCCGTGAGAAATACAAACGCCCTGTCTGGTGCGGCGAGCTTGGCCTCGTGTTCGAGCAGGAACAGATCGACTTCCAAATGACGATTATTGAAGATATGCTCGACTTGTGTGAAGAGCATGATGTATCGTGGGCGCTCTGGACGTACAAGGATGCGGCGACAATGGGGATTGTATATCCGAAGGCAGATACACCGTGGAGACAATTAACCGATGAGATCAAGCAAGTGTGGAACCAGCATAAGGAGCAGGAAAAAGGCGAAGCGTTGGTCGATTATATGGCGGCAACCTACTTCAGGCCAATCTCGGTAGAAGAGCGTTACCCGCTGCAATTCCGGATGAGAACAATTATGCAGGTCATCTGTGTCGAGCAAATTCTGAAGCCTGCCCTGCAGAAACGTTCGTGGGAAGAGATGTACGAGCTTCCGGCTTCCTTCCACTGGGAGAACTCCGAGCATTGGAGCGAGCTTGCGAACCTGATTGGGAAGTATACAAAGGCTTAAAAGATAATAGAAAAGGACGATATCCACGGATATCGTCCTTTTGCTTATTTGGGCAGCTCAGCCCATTTATTCACCTGCTCCGGCGGGGAGTAAGCGGCCATTTTATCTAATAGTACGGCTGGGCTCTCTTCGAAAAGCATCAGTTCAAGATTCGTGTCCCGCATAAATCCTGCCGCAACAGCCTGATTCAGCATATCTGTAATCGGCTGGTAGAAGCCCTTCACATTCAGAATGCCAACAGGCTTCTTATGTATACCAAGCTGCGCCCAGCTTGCAACCTCAAACAGCTCTTCGAATGTTCCTAGTCCGCCCGGCAAAGCGATGTAACCATCTGACAAATCCGACATAAGCGCCTTCCGCTCATGCATATTGCCAACTTCATGAAATGCCGTCAGACCGGTATGCGCCATCTCACCGTTGAACAGTCCACGCGGCATAACGCCTGTTACTCGTCCGCCATTAGCCAGCACCGCATCGGCGACTCTTCCCATCAAGCCGATTTTGGATCCGCCATACACTAATTCGATCCCATTTGCAGCCATCAGCTCCCCAAGCTGAGTCGCTGCCACCTCATATTCCGGACTGTTTCCAACATTGGAACCAGCAAATACACAAATTTTATTCATCGTGAGTACGCCCCCTGCTATTCCTTGATGTATCGCTTGCTCAGCTTATCCTTATGTGCCTCTAATATTTCACCGATCGTGACATCATACATACTAGCCAGGATAAACACATTGCCTAGAATATCGCCTAGCTCCTCCGTCAATTCCTGCTTCAGCTTGTCAGCAGACTGTACGGCTTCATCCGGTCGATCTCTCCCAATCTCAATTGCCCGCACCGCTCTTGCCGTCTCTCCAACTTCCTCCGTCAGGAAAGCAATCCGTTCGAATGGTCCGTAGTTAGACCAGCCGCGCTGCTTGTAGAAATCTTGAATCCACTGTTGCATTTCGGTTTCCTTCATGATGCTGTCTCCTCTATTGTTGTTGTCCCTTTATTATAAAGTTTGCCCTGTACTCTGCTCAACCGGCAAAAAGAAAGAGGCACCCTGCCGGATGCCTCTTCGCCTTATGAAGGAGTCGCTTGACACTTCGAAATATTATCGTCTGTATCTCCAAGAACGTACAAGTAGGTGCTAAGCGCGTGATAGCATGGGATCGAGTGCTTGATTGGGAATAAGGTCGAGTTGATCTCGAGTCCAGGCTCAAGATGGTGGTAACCTGCGATCTCAACTGGAACTTGAGGCACAATGTCCGGTTTATTGTATACACGAGTGTTAGGGATATTCATCCGTTGGAACGCTTCAACAAAAAGCTTGTCCCCCACACGAGGGGAGGCGAATGTCACCAATTCAACATCGATATTCTTGCTTCCTGCAAGAAAAGCATGCAAAGTCGCCAGCGAGCTGCCTAGACTATGACCGGTTACAAGAAGCTGTGTGCCTTGCGGCAGTGTCTCGATTGAATCCATCAACGATTGGGAGGGCAGGCTTGCATCTGCATATTCCACCATCATGCTGCGGTACAAGTTCGTAAATCCACGCTCAGTCTTGCCGCCGTTTGGAACCTCATGGAAGGTCTCCAGCACAAACTCGAAATCCGCCAGCCAGTCTAGCGCGCTCTCCGTTCCACGAATGACCACTGCCTGATGCAGTGGATTATCTGAAGATCTCGCGATATAACCAGCAAACTCTCTTTCCTTCAGATCCTCAAGACGGGGTATCATTGTCAAATTCGCGACCAGTTCCCAGCCTGCCGGAAAATCCGTTGGCACCACTGGCGAAAGATGATTCTGCGCATACATCTCATAAGCAACCTTTACAAGCTTCCCCCAATCAATCAGCTTCTCCATACTAATCGTATTACTCATTCGAACTAGCTCCCCCTACACATGCCAAAATGGTTATTCCTACCTTTATTTCGACAAATACAGGAAAAAACCTCCAGCGGCAGCTGCTTGATAAATCCCTTTCGAGTGGACAAAAAAAAGGAGCTGCTCAACGGACAGCTCCATCTTGTTAGGCAACAAGTACCCTTACCCCGCCATTTGTCGGGATCTCGCCTTTGGTCCACCATTTTGGTTGTAAGCGTCAATGCAGCGCTCGCCGTCAACAATCCAACCCTCTTCATAGACCATGCCAAAAAGCCCCCTTGCCTTCCAGCAAAAGGGGTTCTTTTCTCTTCCTATTTGCGATCAGCGATAACGGTCCATTAGCCCCGCCAAGCTGATCCGCACCGCTTTCCGTAGTTCATCTGGCCCCTTGAGCACCACTTCTTCTCCAAGCCCAATTAAAAATTCTGTATAAAAAGGAATATCCCCGCGGGATACGTCCACGTCAATCAGGCCGCTGCCATCCTCTCGGACCTGCAGCATAGGGGCCAGCCATAGCTCCGCTTCGCATCGCTGAACACCTACCCTGCTTAGCTCCAAGTGCAGACGGATCGGATCACTTGGCGCCACTGTCGCCTGGCGGCTAAGACGGATATCCCCGAGATCCTTCTTAGCCGTACCCGAAGTATCCTCTGAGGCTGAGCGGATTCGATCGCACCGGAATACACGGAAGCCTTCGCGCAGGAAGCAATACGCCGTGCAGTACCAGAGCCCGTTATGGGCATAAATGCATACCGGCTGGATTTTACGGCATCCCGCTTCGCTGTCCTTCGTCTCATACTCGATATCTAACAACTTCTGGTCTACCGCTGCATCCAGCAGCACGGACAGGCAGGGAGCATCTCCCCGCCTTGTTGGCGTAATGAAATCAACCCTATGCTTCATGCTGTCGATGCGGTCTCGTACATCACCAGGCATATGCAAATAAAATTTGTTCAGCGCTGAAGCGGTTTCCGTTTCGAATGGTAAGGATGAGTAATGTCGCAAAGCATGCACCGCGAAGAACATTGCAACCGCCTCTTCTTCCGTAAATGCAATCGGAGGCAGCACTCTCTCCCTCAATACCTGATAACCCCCGTGTGGCCCCACTTCTGAATAGAGAGGAACACCCAGCTCACTCAGCTCTTGTAAATCTCTTAGAATGGTTCGCTTGGAGACACCAAACTCATCGGCCAGCTCCTGCACTTTGAAACGGCGTTTACGATTGACGGTCATCATGAGCTCCATTAACCGTTTGGATTTGGACATCCCTATCCCTCCTATTTCAATATCAATGACAGAATGTGTCACTATTATCCGTTACGATAAGGGCAATAAGCAAGACCAAACCAAAGGAGTGAATGACCATGCTCAAATATTCCGTGCTGTTCTTCCTTATTATGTTCATGATAGGAACCGATACGTTCCTGATCTCGCCGCTGCTTCCGACACTTCAGGCGCAATATGGTGTAACCACCAGCATTGCGGGCTGGATGATTGGTGCTTATACGTTAGGCTCTGCCCTGTTTGCACTTATCGCCGGACCTTTATCTGACGGTTGGAACCGCAGAACGGTTATGATCAGCGGACTAGTTGCCTTTTCTATTTCAACCGCCCTCTGCGGCTTTGCAGAAAGCTTTGAAACCATGCTTTTATTCCGCTTCCTTGCCGGTGTCAGCGCTGCCTTCACCGCTCCCCAGGTATGGGCATCTATCCCTGCTGTCATGCCAGCAGCACGTATCGCGAAAACGATGGGGATTGCCTTCGGCGGACTTGCTGCCGCACAGGCGCTTGGTGTACCGATCGGCAGCTGGCTTGCTGTCTCAGATTGGGCCGTCCCTTTCTGGACAATTGGGACTGCTTCGCTACTGCTCGCAGCCGGAGCCTTCTATTTGCTCCCGAATATGAAGCCCAGCAGACAGAACGGGCAGTCCACCTCCATTCTTAGCCGCTATACCCCTTTAATAACCAATGGCAAAGCAAGAAGCGGATTTTTCGCTTACCTGCTGCTCCACCTCGGCAGCGGCACCGCTGTCGCCTTTATCGGCAAATGGATGGCTGACCATTTCGAGCTGTCAGTTGGCGGCATTGGTAACGTTATGATGTGCCTCGGCTTTGGCACGCTGCTTGGAAGCATCATCAGCTCTGCCATTGTTCGCAAGCTGGGTATTACCACTGCGGTTACAGCGGGAATGCTGCTGATCGTTGCCCTCTATGCAGTTGGTCCTCATGCTGCAGGCATCCCGATGACTACTGCTATCTACTTCATCATTTTCACTATTCTCGGCGTGATCTTCCCTCTTGTTATGGGATTGCTCACTGCTCTTAACGCTTCGATTAGGGGAACGATCTCCAGCCTCGCCAACTCCACGATGAATGGAGCAAATACACTAGGAGCCTGGCTGGCCGGTATCCTGTATGTACAGTTTGGCGGCTATGAAGCTATAGGGATCTTCTCTGCGATATGTATTGCTCTATCGCTTGGCGCATTTCGGATAGGCGGCCTGCTCGGGAGTAAGGAAGTGCAGGCCGGGCAGCAGACAAAATCGGTCTCCTGAAATCCTTCATACAGTGTTTTTATCGTTTTTTTAGAAACTCTTTAGAGTCCGTAAACATCCACCAGCTATACTGTGGACACACATCTCAAAGGAGTGCTGTCCAATGAAAAAAAGCTGGTGGATTCTGTTTCTTCTATCCATTGCCATTATGCTGCCTTTTATCATTCCATATCTTAGTTTGAATCCGGCAAGCAGCCGAATAGTCATTTCCTCACGTGCGCTGCAATATCCTGCCTTAGTCATCCATATCGTACTGGCTTTACTCGCCTTAGTTACAGGGTTTCTCCAATTCCACAAAACACTACGAAAGAACAAACCGTCCCTGCATGTCCTGCTTGGCAAGGTGTACGTAAGCTCTGTCTTTATCAGCGGCGGACTTGCCCTCATCCTTATAGGCTACGAACCGGACTACGGAAGAGCCTTGTCTTTTCTTTTCCTGGATCTGTTATGGCTGTTTACAACGGTGAAAGGATTCCGGGCAGCAATGAACAAAGATTTCGAAGCTCATAAAAAGTGGATGATCCGCAGCTTTGCCATGACCTTA
This sequence comes from Paenibacillus sp. YAF4_2, assembly GCF_052113225.1. Lineage (NCBI taxonomy): Bacteria > Bacillati > Bacillota > Bacilli > Caryophanales > Paenibacillaceae > Paenibacillus > Paenibacillus sp. YAF4_2. The sequence continues at coordinate 182,081 of NZ_JBFRCT010000010.1, read as the reverse complement.
ACGGCAGTAAGTGCAAGAGCATTTGTCCCGCTGCTAATTCTGACTTACCTGCTGCTGCACCGGTTTTCCCTCCCTGACGGTCGTATGGACATGATTGAGGAGGTGCTGGACAACAATATTTGGGCAGCGCTTATCCTCAACTTTATAATCGTGGAGTGGTACTTACTAAAGCCGCGCCGCGAGCAGCTTTCATTATAACGAGACTCCGCCACCAACTGGGGTAAAATGCCACGATATCATCCCTTAAGATGGTTGATTGTTTCCTTAACTCCCTGCTCGAAGCTTGTTGCTGTAATTGGACCAATAAACCGCTCATATTTTTTAGTACTGAGGCGAAGTGGTTCGGTCGTCAAATAAAGCATCTCCACAACCTCCTTCATAACAGGAACAAACAAGCCAAGCAGCGACAAGCCGACTTTCCCAAGAGGCAGAACGGGTTTGCTGGAGCCGCTGACTCCCTGCGCAATACGGACAATCTCTTGACCTGTGATTACCCCACCGCCAGGTATGTTCCACTCCTGTCTGTAAGACTGATCTCGCAACGAAATTTCGACGATCATGTGTCCGGCATCCGGCAGATAAACATATTCGCGCGGCACATGCATATTGCCGATAAAGAAGGCCATTTTACCAGCAGCAATGGCTTCCAGGGTAGAGCCAAGATACGAGGCCTCATTTGCCGTTGGTCCATAATAATCGGGCAGCCGGACAATGAGGGGACGAGCTCGATTCCACCGTTTATCAAATATCATCTCAGCAAACTTCAGACGGGTGCGCCCTTTACGCGTATGAGGCTGTTTGGGATGCTCCTCGGTTACACTCTCCATCTGCCTTCTTCCATATGGATAGATACCATCTACAACAACGACCTTCAGACCAAGCCGGTTGGCTGCCTCCATAACCGCCTCGCCGAGCGGGAGCAGACGTTCAGCCATCTCATGGTACGGAACATTGGCACAATGGAACATCACATCGGCCCCTATTGATGCCTTCTCCACATCATCGGCTTTGAATGCATCCCCAATGGCAAGCGACAGATGCGCGGGATTGCCTAATTTATTGGCAAATTGCTCCAGCTTAACTCGTGACCGCCCGAAAGCAATGACCGGAATCCCCCGTGTTACTAATTCTTCCGTAATAGCAGCACCTGTGCCGCCTGTCGCCCCAATAACAATTGCCTTATTCATAATGACCACTCCTCATATTTGTGATTGATCAATCACTAACTTTTATTGAATTCAATATAACATCTATTTAGTGATTAATCAATCACTAAATTCCAAGGCTTGGCAGGCCCCTATTATTTGTTCATCAGCTCCGGTATATCGAGTGCCATCGAGATATTGCAAAGCATGCCGCGGGCAAGGAAGAGCAACGCCCTATCCTCAGGATTTGAGAGCCCGTTGTTCTGAAAAGCTTCTAGTACAATACGGCGAACTTCTCTTAGGCCAGACTGCATCGCAGCACGAATTGGCTCCTCCTGCATCGTCTGTGCCTGCATCTGGAGCAGTGTCTCCTGCCGGTGTGCCGCTAGAATTTCTTCATACGTCTCAATTAGTTCCTTCTCCAATTGATCCGGTGATGTTGTTGCGACCACTTGACTGAATGCTTCCGTGATTCTCTCCCACGAAACCTCAAGTGCCGCTAGCATTAACGCTTCCTTCGTCGCAAAGAACTTGAATACATAAGGCTGAGAAATGCCTGCTCGCTGTGCGACCTGGGCTGTTGTTGTGCGGTAATAGCCGGTTTCCGCGAATACCTCAATGGCTGCCGAAATAATCTCCGTCCGCCGGTTAACCGAGGCTGTATCGTTTTTCGCCATCGTCTATCGCTCCTTTTTTAGCTATATTTAGTGATGAATCACTTATTTATCTTTAAGTATATCAATTGCGTGCACAACGCAGCAACCGAAGCCCTTTAAATAGATAGCTAAGGACTCCTGTTTATCATCATCTGGTTTTCTAACGAACCGCGATATCATCTTTTTCACGGAACAGCGTGTCTGCGGTTCGTTAGGATACCATCTATTTAAAGAAACCATCATTACAACAAATGCATCTTTGCTTCCGCTTCATCCCAAGGTACCGTATATCCGCTGCCCTTCGCACAAAAAATCGAAGATGAGCTGTACAGCGGATCAGCATCCTTTCGATAGCCCTTGCGCTCAATGACTTCTTGCTCATTGTGACAGCGGTCATAACCGGCGAAAACAAGCTGAATGCTTCCTCTGCCATGAGTATAGGCAGCAAGCTCCGTGTTGTAATCCATAAAGGTAGCGACAGGCACCTTGCCTGTAACTACCGCATAAGCAGCGGTCGTGTGCGGCGGATCAAACTGCCCAGATGCTCGCTGAAGATCCGATAGAACTTTGCCCAGATGATCAAGCTCTACCTTGATTTTATACTCGTAAAATGGCTCCAGCACCATATTTTCCGCCTTCTCAAGGCCTTGCCTCAACGCCCGGAATGTCGCCTCCCGAAAGTCGCCGCCATGTGTATGCTCATTGTGGGCAGCGCCCGTCAGCAGTGTCACTTTTATATCCGTAAGCGGCATGCCGGTAAGCAAGCCATGATGCTCGCGTTCAAACAGATGCGTCTCAACCAGATTCTGATTGCCGATGGTGAGATCATTCGGATGGCAGGCATTATGATAGGTAATCCCACTACCCCGCTCTCCAGGCTCAAGGAGCAGATGGACTTCGGCATAATGTCTCAAAGGCTCGAAGTGGCCATAGCCTCTCACCGTGCTAGCAATCGTTTCTTTATACAGAATCTCCGGGCTGCCAAAGGCAACCTCAAGCTGGAACCGCTCCTTCACCAATTGCTGCAGCACCTCAAGCTGAATGAGGCCCATCACATGAATATGGATTTCCTGCAGGCTCTCCTCCCAGAGAACATTCAAGGATGGATCCTCCGCATTCAGAATACGGAAGGCCTTCAGCACATCCTTCACATGAAGCGATTCCGAGAAAATAACCTTCGACGTAAGCGCCGGTACAAGTTCATAAGCCAGCTTGTCCGAATAAAGGCCAACGCCTTGCCCCGCCTCGGCACCGGAAAGTCCAACCACAGCAAACAGATCGCCTGCTGTGACCTGATCAACAGCCTGCGATTTGTTTCCGTTAACAAGCAGGAGCCGGGTTGCTTTTTCACATAGCTGCTCCTCTTCATTCCCACTGCTATAGCTAAGTTCATCGCGAACTTTAAGCGTACCGCTCAAGGCCTTGATATAGGTTAATCGCGTACCGTTGCTGTCATGGCGGATTTTATAGACACGTCCTCCGAATGGAGCCTGCTCGTTATAATCAACAATTGTAAGCAGATGCAGCTGTTCTAACAGCTCAATGACGCCAACATCCTGCAAAGCCGAACCACTGGCGCAAGGATACAGCTGACCACTCCGGATCATCTCCTGAAGCGCCTGCAGCCAGAAGGCTTGATCTCCAGCACCCGCAAGAAACGTGTCCAGCAATTGTTCATCCCGCTCCGCCAGACTTTCCATCAAAGCTTCTCCTACTTGGCCGCCAGCGAAGCTGCCATTAAGCATACAAGCATCCGCAGTCAGATGCATTCTGATTTCCTCAAGCACACGATCTACGTCTGCCCCGGTCCGATCCGTTTTGTTAATAAATAAGAAGGTTGGTATGCGATTCTTCCGAAGCAGCTGCCAGACCGTTTCCGTATGTCCCTGCACCCCTTCAACGGCGCTCACTACGAGCACCGCATAATCCATCACCTGAACAGCCCGCTCCATCTCCGGCGAGAAATCGACATGCCCCGGTGTATCAATCAAATAATAAGTAGAACCTTTATAAGTCATAATGGCTTGATCAGCAAATACCGTAATCCCTCTCGCCCGTTCGATATCATGGCTGTCGAGGTAAGCGTCCTTATGATCGACTCTTCCCCGCTCCCGAATACTGTTCGTATGATACAGCAATTGTTCTGCCAGCGTCGTCTTGCCCGCATCGACATGCGCGAACATGCCAATCGTTACATGCTTCATGCGTTTCCCCTTGGTCTGTTGAATTTGCCATTATCATATCATACCGCCTGGTCCGATTGACCACGAGCTTCTAAATTCCTCATAAACAAGGAGATAACAAATGACAACGTCAGTAAAATAAAAGGTACCATACAGATCAGCACGCGGAAAACTGTCTCCGGATGAGGTCCAGGTTCATCACCACTCTGGTATCCGTAAATAAGACCAACAATCCAGAAGGCAAGCGCCGCAATAAGTCCACTCGACCGTGTAATGAACCCGGCAACCGCAGTGTAAATGCCTTCTCTTCTTTGCCCGGTCCTCTCCGCGTCAAGATCAATAATACGAGCACTAAGCATAGCCGGAGTGACCAGAAAGCCCGCCATGCCAAAGCCAACAACAATACCAGCAGCAATGCCGCTGCCAAGATTACCTGCGAACCAAAGCGGAATAACGGACACCGCATATACGGCGAGCGCAAGCCGCCAGCTGTGAAGACCACCAAGCTTCCGGGAGATCAAATACCATATCGCTACAAGCGGAATAATGGAGACGAAGACGGCTCCCATCAGGATAGATACCTCCCCCTCCGAAATGTTGAGCGCATATTTGGCATAAAAGGGAAGTAAGGCTGCGAGGAGACCATTCACCGTCTGTGCAAAAGAGCCTGCAATATTAAATATCCAGAACGGCTTATTCGTCAGTGTCTCACGAAATGACGCAAGAAGCGGAAGCGGTGCTTCCTGATGGGTACTGTCCTTCTCCCGCACGGAGAGGGCAAACCAGGTCATGAATATGCCGAAGATAAACGAGTAGATAACCGACATCCATCCGAAGCCAATCGCTTCGTACAGAATTGGAGTCAGCGCTGTTCCAATTAAAATCGCTACGATCTGGAATCCCTGCTGGACCGCGGATGCTTTCGCCCGCAGCCGGTCTCCCTCGAACAGCTCTGGAAACAATGCCCCGTAGTTCACCCATAGCAGTGTTGCGATCCCCTCGAACAAAACTAATGAAGTAAGCAGCCAGACGAATAACTCCGTATTGCCAAGCCCCTTCGGAACGGAGAAGACCATAATGAATACAAGCATAAAAGCTGGCGTGGAGAAAAAAATCCACGGCCGCCGCCGGCCGTAACGCGTACGGGTCCTGTCGGACAAATAGCCCGCCATCGGATTGTTGACCGCATCCCAGATCAGATAGATCGTACGTGCAATCGTGGCTAACCCGAGGCTGAGGCCCAGCTTTTCCACATAATAGTAATTAAAGAAGGACGCAAAAGCCTGACTTGGCACCATCATCGCAAACATGCCCAGAGCATAGGCAGTTGGAGAATTGATAAATTTCCTGCTCATCGGCCTGCAACACCCCTTGAAAAATCGACTACTTACGTCTTATGCGGCGTGTCCTTTATATATGCGGGCAGTCCCCCTGTTTCGGAAACACAAAAAGAGTGCCCCGCAGGCACTCTTTCGTGTTATTTAAGGAATCGTAATTCTTCCGTCCGCTGTATTCAGAAGACTCGTGACAGCAGGCTTTGTCTCTGCGACCAGCAAGCCTTTCCGATATACGCAGCGTGGTGCTTGGCGCGTCCGGATTAATTCGCCTGTATCAGCCGCTTCAAACAGCAGGAATGACGCAGGATCACCGATTCGAAGTAAGCCATTGTCGAAGCCGTAAGTTTTTCCTATATTCATAGCTTTGGCTCCACCTGTTGTGATCATGCCAACGAGATCCTGCAAGTCCTGTCGGCCAGACATATGAGCCAAGTGGGCTGCCATATGAGCAGCATCCAGCGGATTTCCTGTTCCAAGCGGATAAAATGGCGTACGGATATCGTCATGGGCTAACGCAACGTTGATGCCGTCCCGGTGGAAATCTTGAATACGCGTAATTCCCCGCCCCTTCGGACTCGTATCGTACCGCCCCTGCATGACACTATTGATTAGAGGGCAGGCCACGATCGAAATACCGGATTGACGCACTAGACCAAGCAGCTTCTGAAAGTATGACTCATTGTAATAAGCGGCAGCATTTGCATGAGCGCAAGTTACCTTGGCACCAAGCCCAGTCGATAAGGCAAGCGAAGCACATACCTCCAGATAGCGAGAAGCCTCGTCATCTGTCTCATCGCAGAAGATATGAACAAACGCACCGTAACGCTCTGCCATGCCAAATGCTTTGCGAAGGCTTAACACGCCATCCTCGCGGGTCCGCTCCAGATGAGGAACTGCAGAGACACCATCTGCTCCAAGCCGAAGCGCCTCTTCCATTCGGGCTTCATTATCTGGGTAAGCGACAATGCCGTCCTGCGGAAAAGCAATGACTTGGATATTGATGAGCTCCCGATAACTCTCCTTCAGTTCCAACACAGCCCGCAGCGCCGTAAGCTGAGGGTCACCGATATCGACCATTGCGCGCATGTGCAGAACGCCATAGCCCAGAAACAGCTTTAGTGTACGCTCCGCTCGAACGAGGACATCTTCACGCGTAAGCTGTTTTTTACGAGAAGTCCATATCGATATCCCTTCCGATAACGTGCCGCTTTCATTCCATAAGGGATCACCCGCCGTTAAGGTCGTATCTAGATGAACATGGGATTCAACGAATGGAGGGATCAGCAATTTCCCTTGGGTATGAACGATTTCTTTGGAGGCAGATCCAGCCAAGCTGCCGATTGCAGCAATGATACCGCCGGTAATCCCAATGTCTATCACTCCGTTGCTGCCAGGCAGCCTTACCTGAGAAAGAAGTAGTTCAAATGGTATCGTCATTATATCCCCGCCATTCATTTTATGCCTATGGTTGCTGCTGCAAATCTTGCTACACGAGCACCTAGCCTTCCAGCCATCCGCAGCTCACGCTCATCTGGTGATCTAGAACTGTCAGGGCCAGCTAACGTAGAAGGCCCATACGGTGAACCACCGATCGCATCGGCCGTCAAATATTCCGGATTTTGCGAATACGGCAATCCCACGTATATCATCCCGAAGTGTAAGAGCGGTATGATTGACGTCAATATCGTCGCTTCATGTCCGGTATGAATCGATCCTGCACTCGTCATAACGCCGGTCGGCTTCCCTTCCAACTCTCCACTCGCACATAAACTGCCCGACAGATCAAGGAATGATTTTACTTGCGCGGGCATAGAGCCGTAATACGTGGGAAAACCCCACACAATCCCGTCGGCCCAGCGCAAATCATCAGCGGTTGCCAACGGAACGGACTGTTGAACCTCTTGCGCCGCTTCGTACTTTTCCCATCTGCCTCCGACCCGGAAGGTGCCGGACAACCCGCTGTCCTCTGCCCCCCGCCTGCGTTCCGGATGATCTAGCAGCGCCGTAATGTTATCCGGATGGAGAAAATCAGGAATGCGCACCAGCTTTGCCACATGCCCCTCGCTGACTGCCCCTTCTGCAGCAGCCTCCGCCATCTTGTGAATATGTCCGTACGCGCTGAAATAGATGACCAGTACGTTTGCCATTCCTATCTCCCCTTGATAAAGCGAGAGCCGCGCATACCAGCATGCGGCGGCTCCAGCCTTAGTCCACTCTATTTTCAACAATTACTTGCCTGGCAAGAACTCATTCGTAAAGACATCGTCGATCGGCTCTGCTTTCTTCAGCAGTCCCATGTCAATTAACTGATCCTGCAGACCGGACCAAATGTCTTTGCTCATATAGCCAACGCCATTCGCCTCAGCGTCGCCGCCATAGACAAGCGGCTCTTGGGCTTTGGCGCCAAAGGCCATCGCTTCCAGCTTCAGATCAGGATTTTTCTCTTGCATGACTTTGTTGATTTCTTCGGAATTTGTTTTGTAATAGTCCCAGCCCTTAATGGAGGCTTGCACGTAAGCCTTAACCACATCAGGATGTTTCTTCATGTAATCTTCCGTCGTGTAGAGGATATTGCCATATTGCTTATAGCCGAGGTCGTAGTTGAGGAAATAATCCACATCCACGCCTTCCTGCTGCATCGAGAATGGCTCCGAAGTGACATAGATTTGCGTCGCTGCCGTTGGATCCGCCACGAAGTTAGCAAGTGAACCGGTGTATTTCATTTCGGTAACCTTGTCGAGGCTGTAAGCCTTCTTCAGATACTCCCAGAACACGACGCCGCTGCCGACAAAGATTTTGTTGCCGTTAAGCTCCGTAATATCTTTGTATTGACCCTTGTGGAACATGATCCCTTGCGGATTCTTCTGGAACGTTGCTGCAATCGCTACAAGCGGGATTCCGTTCTGACGTGCCAACAAAATCTCATCCGCCTGCCCCATGCCGAACTCCGCCTTGCCTCCGGCGACGATCTGGGTGGAAGAGATGCCTGGTCCACCGGATTGGATCGTCATATCCAGTCCCGCTTCTTTATAGAAGCCTTTAGAGAGTGCCGCATATTGCCCGCCATGCTCAGGCTCCGCGAACCAGTTGGTCACCTGACTAACCTTCGTGAGTTCCTTTGAATCCCCTGACGAATTATTGCTGCCGCAAGCAGTCAGACTGAGGGTTACGGCCAGAAGCGCGGTGAGTCCACCTATCTTTTTCTTTGCTCCAGTTGTTGTCAGCATGTTTCTCTTCCTCCCTTATCCTCTAAGTAATCTAATCTATATGTGCATCCCTCTTGCTGGGAAAGACACCGCGTAACACGCTAAGTACGGTTTAATCTAGATAGGGGAAATGGTCGTTCCAGAGAAACGGGGCTCCATCCCAAACCGGCTCAGCTTCGAGGCAAACGTCCACTTCGATTTGTTATAAACCCATCGCGTCGACGGCAGCTCCTGGAACAGCTCCTCTTCAGAGCGAGCATCCATAATGACAAAGCTAGCTGGATTGCCGGCTGCTATCCCGTAATTCTGCACACCTGTAATTGCAGCAGGAATGGAAGTCAGCATTCGCAGAACCGAGACGATATCCTCCTCCTTGGCCAGATGAGCAGCGTAAGCAGTCATCAGACCAATCTGCAGCAAATCTCCTCTGCCAAACGGATGGAACGGGTCTTGGATATTGTCCGAAGCAGCAGCGACTGGAACGCCGGCCTCCGCCAGCTCACGTACCCGAGTCACACCACGACGAACATTCCCGCGATCTCCCCGGCCTTGCAAATACAAGTTCACAGCCGGCAGAGTAACTGCCGCAACTCCAGCATCGGCCATTTTCGCAATGAGCCGTTCCGCCTCATGATGCTCCATTGCTGATAAGGAGCAAAGATGTCCGGCTGTCGCACGGCCTCCGTATCCGCCTGCTTTTACGTAATCACAGTAGATATCAATCGTCTTCGTCGATGGATCATCCGATTCATCCGAATGAAGATCAATCGGCTTATCAAATTTCTGAGCAAGCTTGAATGCCCAAGCGATATTGATCTCCGGATTTGGGGACAGATGTGGCGAGCCTCCAACCCCATCAATTCCCATACGAAGCGCTTCAGAGGAAAAGTCGGTCAGTTCGCGCTCATATGCGGGATCATAGAAGAACATCGGGAAATATTGAATATCAATCGTTCCGCTGACGATCTCCCTTGCTTCTAATGCAGCCTCAATTGTTCGCATCGCCATATCACGCCCGAGATGCACCGGTACGTCGAGATGGCTGCGCAGCATAGCCGATCCGTAGGAAGCCGAGCTTAATGCGGCTTTCACGATGCGGTCACGAATGATTTCCTTCGTAAAGGTTGGTGCAACAGAGCGGTAGTTCTCGATTGCCTCAATTAAGGTACCAGACCGGTTGCGGACCCAAGGAAGCGAGTACGCTTTATCCAGATGCATATGGGCATCTACGAAGCCCGGCAGCATCACTTTGCCATCAAGGTCAATAAGAGCAGTCGTCCGCAGTTCGTCGTACTCAAGCAAATGAATGGGTACATGCTCGGAAGAAACAATAATACCTTCCTGCCGCTCAATCGCCGTCCAGCGGCCGTCGTTCACCGATACCGTGTACAACCCTTCGTTTTCTTGCAGCGGAAGCTTCACATTAATGGCTTCCAGATGAAGTGATTGCAATCGACATCTCTCCTTTCTATTTAATCCGGTTGTTTAGCCTTCGGAAGAATTCATCTCGGATTCATGCCAAGAGCTGAGCATCCATTTGGCGAAGGCATTAACAAGCAGGAAGAACAAGATACCAAGCAGGGATGCAGATAAGCCGCAAGCGAACAAATAAGCCGTTTGCAGGCGGGAAGAAGCAACCGTAATGGCATAGCCTAGTCCACCTTTCCCTCCACCGATACCGGCAATGTACTCACCAACAATTGCGCCGATAACAGCGAGCGTACAAGAGATTTTCAGCCCTGCCACGATGTAAGGAAGAGCAGCTGGAATACGTAGTCGGAGCATGGATTGCAGAGGGGATGCATTGTAAAGATAAAAGAGGTTCTTCATGTTGTGGTCGGTCGAGTTAAGACCAATTAACGTGTTGGACAGCATCGGGAAAAATCCGATTAGGAAAGCAATAATGATAATAGCGTTCATGCCTGCACCAAACCAAATGACGATAATCGGGGCAATGGCAACGATTGGAATGGTCTGCATAATAATGGCGTAAGGATAGACGCTCCGTTCAATAAGCTTTGAGCTGGCGAGCAGAATAGCGAAACCAACGCCAAGCACAATGCTGAGAAGAAAGCCGAGCACCGCTTCTGTAATAGTGGTATAGACGGATACCCACAAATTCGACGCATTCTCCGATGCAGCCATCACAATATCTGAAGGCTTAGGCAGCAAATACGGTTTAAGACCAGATAATCGGCAGAACAGCTCCCAGCCTCCGATGAATAAGATAAAGGCCACACCCGGCGGTCCGATTCGCTTCCACATTTTCTGAAACCATGACATTCCCAGCTTTGTTGACTTTCCAGGGGCAGTTGACGTTCCAAAGGATAATTCCGGTTTCGTAAATACCTCTTCTCGCATCGTTTATCCCTCCTGATTCATAGCGGTGCTGACCGGCGTTTGCAGCTTGCCCGGATTAAGTAGTCCACGGGGATCATTATCCCGCTTGGCTTCGTGCATCACATGCCATTCTCCCCGGCCCCCCATCTCTAGAACCCAGGTATGAGGATCATTAACACGAACGCCAATGGCGTTAAAATAAGCAATAATCTCATAAAGCCTCTCATGTGTCGTGTAGCGGATAACCGGCAGAGCAGCTGGAACAACAACGCCAGCAGATCGCATAAACTCCAGATGCATCAGCACTTCATCGCCAAACTTCTCTTTAATAGAACGAATCTGCTCCAGGAACCGGTCCTTATCAAAGCCGGCTTGCAGATAGGTTACAGTCGGATCCGTCTTTAGTGCCCACAGCGTCGTATGATTCCATGTAAAATCGGACAGCCCGATCACTTTTCGGTATTGCTCCGGTGCAATCGTATACCCGATTCGGCCTCCGGCTGCACTAGCATGTTCCGCTAGCTGCGCCTCACTACCCTCTGCTGTCTCCAGCAGGCAAGCACTGCTGCCCGTTTCAAGTTTTGCAGCAATGGGCTTAAAGAAGGATGGAATCGGCCATTCCACCGGAGCAACAAGCCGCTTGCGGATTGAGTCATCTACCGCAACAGCATGAGAGAAACGGGCGGCGGCTTCAAAATCATCGAATTGTACAACCGTCTGCGTCCATTCAACCTTGGCAGCAATCGGGATCACCACTTCAACCAGTACTCCCGTCGTTCCGTAATTGTGGATGTAGGCCTTCAGCTCATCACCCTTGACGGTCAGCCTGCGTGGTGTCTCTTCCAGAGTGAGGACAACCGCTTCAAGAACGTTGCCGTCCCACAGGTTGCCCCAATGGATGGAGCCAATTCCTCCTGACCCGCCGCATACGAAGCCGCCAACTGTTGCTTTCATATAAGTACTCGGATAAATTCTCAGCTCTTTCTCCTGTGTGCGCAGCAGTTTCTCGAGCGCTCCCAGCCGAACCCCCGCCTGTACGCGGGCATACGTATCGGTCACTTCGAGCACCCGGTCTAGCTTACTTAGATCAAGAACGATACCGCCTTCGAGCGGTACCGCTTGCCCGTAGTTACCGGTACCCGCACCTCGGGTGGTTACGGGAACCCGTCGTTTCCAGGCAGAAGCCAGCACCTGAGCTGCTTCGTCCACTGTATGCGGTATAGCAATAGCCTCCGCACGTTTATCTTGAAGCAGCGGCACCAGCACGGGGGAATACCAATAATAATCCTTCGATAATTTATCTACCTGTTCGGGATTTGACAGCAGCTTCTCTTCCCCAACTGCAGCCTGCATCTCAACCATCCAGTCCTTCATCATGCTTCTTCCTCCTCTCTAATGCTTAAGGGCCAACGATACGGAACGGACGATCTGCCCAAATTCCGGGGTTGTACGGAATGTCTCATCACGGGGAAAAGGTACCGGTACATCAATCAGCTCGGCGATCTTGCCCGGCCGAGGTGTCATGACGGCGATACGAGTAGATAGAAATACAGCTTCAAATACGTTATGAGTAACGAACAGCACCGTCATTTCAGGATCTTGACGCCACAGCTCAAGAAGTTCAATTTGCAGGGTCTGGCGGGTAATTTCATCCAGCGCACCAAATGGTTCATCCATCAGCAATAGCTTTGGTTTGGAGACAAGGGCGCGTGCGATAGAAGCACGCATCTTCATCCCCCCGGATAACTCACGCGGCATTGACCTCATGTAGTCCTTCAGTCCAACCATCTCGAGCACTCGTTCCGCTTCCCGCTGACGTTCCTTGCGTGGTACTCCACGAAGTGCGAGCGGCAGCGTCACATTATCAATGACCGAGTTCCAAGGAAGCAGCGTATGATCCTGGAAGACAAATGCTGTATCGGATTGCTTGCGAGCGTCGCTCGCTGTTGTCCCCATTACCTGCAGCGTACCGCTGCTTGGATTGGACAAGCCTGTTATCATCTTGAAGATCGTGGACTTCCCGCAGCCCGAAGGTCCAACAAAGCAAAGAAATTCTCCCTCATGGATGGTCAGGTCGACCTCCTTCACCGCAACCGTTCCGTTCGGGTACACCTTGGACAACCTTTCCATTTTCACCCATTCTTTAGCCTGCGTGATTGTCGACATCTCAAGTCCCTCCTAAAAAGAATTGTCACTATTGCGGCTTAAAGCAATCACCTATCCGTTCTTCAATGAGTCCATCTCGAACTTTGCAATACCCATCAGCGCTTCTGCCAATAGCGGCCCTGCTTTCTTCAGCATCGCCTCACCTCTCTCAGCCGTTGCTTTAGTTGCATCCCCTGCTATCCCGCTGCGGGAGATGTCATCCATAACCCAAGCGAAGGAGCGAGATCTGAAGGAGAACGAACGGGAATCTGGAAACCGCGGCATTTCCCGTGGAGCGAGCTCTGCATCAACCCAATCAGGGCACACGGCCATAACAAGTGACGTCTCTACATCTCCGGCATGAATACCGCAGGCTTTTTCCTCATCATCTATGAACAAATCACTGTAGCCAACCGCCCCAGGATCAAGCCTGTATACCTCAAGCCCCGTCGCAATCCGAATCTCGCGGGCCATCATGCCAAGCAATTCGGCATTGCCGCCATGCGTATTAAATAACAACAGCTTCCGGAATCCACTTCTCGCCAGAGAGGCCGCAATATCCTCCAGCACAGCCATCAGCGTCTTAGCCGAAAGGGTAATCGTCCCCGGATGACCAATATGCTCGGTACTCTTCCCGTAACTTACAGATGGCAGCAGCCAGATCGGTGAATCCTCCGGCAAATGTTCGAATGCCTCTGCCAGCATCGCTTCTCCAATCAGCGTATCCGTGAAGACCGGCATATGAGGACCATGCTGCTCCACTGCACCAACCGGAAGAATGAGTAATACATCGTCTTTGGGCATTGCAGCAACCTCTTTGGTCGTTAAGCGCGGTAAGAAATGGCGGTCAAATGCTGTTCCTTGATAACGAAAGAACATGTTGTTCACCCCTCACAAAAATTTTATGTCAATATATCTAACATAATTGCAACGTAGATGACTCGATTTTAGAAATTCTCAATGAAATAGTGGCAAATTATCTGAATATTAAGTAAACTAAAATCACATCTAAGTCACATAAAACTACCTCATATCTACCTTATATCACAGAAACGAAAGAAAGTATACAGAATTTTCACACAATTGAACACGGACATGACATTGTATGTCACATTATTAGCACCCGGTAGGAGGAGGAGATTATGTTGTTAATAGGAACACGCCGCCACGAAATTATGATGCTATTGGACTCAAGGCCTCAATTAACCATTCTCGAGCTCGCTGAACAATTTAACGTCTCCAAGATGACGATCCGACGTGATCTGGACCTCTTACAGTCAGAAGGGAAAATTCAGAGGTTTCATGGCGGTGCCCTCAAAGTAAAACGATTCATGGGCTCGAAATACGAGCAGCGCGCGAATGAACACAGATCAGAGAAAACAGCGATAGCCAGGGAAGCGGTCAAACATATTCAAGACGGCATGAGCATCATCCTTGATGCTGGTACAACAGTAGCTGCGATGGTGGATGAGCTTGAATCGTTCAGAGGGCTCAAGATTATTACCCGCGACCTGCACACCGCACTAATGTTATCTAATGAGGAGCGGTTCGGGAGCTTTGATGTCTATTGCACAGGCGGAAGAGTGAGTAAGTGGGCTTACAGCCTCGATGGGATTTATACGGAGAAAATGATCAATTCCCTTACGGTAGACGTGGCGTTCCTTACTTGTGAGGCCGTCTCTCTTACAAAGGGAGCAATGGCCTGGTCACCTAATCTAGTCGGGGCCAGACAAACCACCATGGATGCTGCGGGGAAAACAGTGCTGTTAGCAGATTCAACGAAATTCAGCTATAACTCACTGGCCATCTTCGCTGGAATTGATATGTTCGATGAGATTATTACGGATAATCGCCTCGATGCTTATGAAGCAGCGGCGTATCGTCAGGCTGAGATTCCATTAACGATCGTCCCTGGTATGGAGTGACATGGAATAATAAATAACCGCAGGGCCCCTGCGGTTATTTATGTGCGATTTTATTTCAACCGTTCCGGGACAGGCTTCGGTTGATCTTCCATAGGCACGGTTAATGATCTATACAGAGCCTGGGTTACGTCAAATCTCCAGAGTAATAAGCATAAATCTGCTCAATTGGCTTAAAGTACAGATGCCCATCTTCCCATGGCTGAAAATGTAGATCCATCCTCGAATCGCTCCAGTTCCCTGGCGTCCCCTTCGTTCGGAGGCGCCCTGGTACGACGGGTTCTTCCGTCACATTCGGGAACTCCTGATAGCCGAACAGGAGATTCTCATGCATGCCGATGATCTCATATTTGGGGCCAAAGAACGCCCGCTCCTCCTGAAGCTGGTAATGGTAGTAAATGTAGCTGCTGACCATCTCCGGCTTCAAATGCGCGACCCGGCCAACTCGTCTTTCCACTTGATGCTTGCGCTGCCAATGTTCTACGCCCGCCGGTTCATTAAAGTGGAATACGTCGACCATACGGATCCATTGCCGTGGCTCCTCTTGCCCGGGCCAATCCTTCAAATACGACATGGCCGCACTTGCGAGTTCTTCGGGCAGGATAGGTCCATCCATACACTCGTAGTATAGGAAAACATTATTGTTCCAATGGAACGCAGCTGCCGTCATTAAACGGCCCTGCTTCATCAGGCTGATGGCCTGGTTATCCAGCTTCAATGCCTGCAGGCCTTCAGCTGCTTGCTCTTCTTTCCATACTGCTCTATACATGAATCGCTCTATCATATCCCTCGACTCCACTCTGCTATAAGGATCAAGAATAATAACGATGATTGGCCAGCCACTCGCCTGCGTAATCAACCGCTTCCTTCATATCAAGCAGTATACTTTCCGCTTGGCCAACTTGACCGATGGTGACCGTACCTTCACCTGCAAAATGCCTTCCGAGCTCTTCAAAATCATCGGAGCTGTAAGCATAATCCATAAACCATTTCCACGACCGCCGACCATTCACCATCATCGCTGCGCCCATCTTTTTGGTTGGCATCCCTTGAAGCCTCGTCTCAGCAAGATGAAGGCTCGTGCAGGAATCGAAGCCAGCTCCGAGCAGCAGCACTTTTGCATCTGCAGCATAAAGCTTGCCCAGTGGTGAATCCTTACCAAACTGCGGGGTTAAGGGATGGTCTGCCACAATATACGAGGCATGTCGGCCATTAGCGCAAAAAGAAACCTGTGGATGATTAGAACGCAGTGTTCCCGGATAAGTCCGGAACAGCTCTGCAATCTTCCCCATTCCCCGTGTAGGAGTAACCTTTGCATCAAAGGCTGGCATTTCTTTATATATAATATCGATCCATTCCTCAGGCACAGGAGGATTTCCCCATTCGGCAGGATCGCTCCAATCTCCACTTTGCGCTGGCATGACCAGCGTTCCAGCGTCCCCGATCGATTGTAATAGTGCTTGAATAACGGCCTGAGCACCACCGCACACCCATCCAAGGCTGGACAAAGAGGAATGAACAAGAACATGATCGCCTTCTTGAATCCCTAACTGTTTGAGGTCGTGAACCATACCACTTACCGTAACAGGCAGTTGTGTTCGATTGATAATGTCATGCTCGCTCATCTCGTATCACTCCACTTCTACTTCTACTTCTACTGTTCTACTGTTCTGACGGGGGTGATTAGGAATATAGCTGCAGCTTGCTCGTCCGCTGGCAGTATCATAATTGGACTATTATGTCCGGTGAATCTTATACGGATATAATGGCTATCCATAAAACGAAGAAGATCAATAAGAAACCTGCCATTCACTGCGATTTTGAAAGGATCACCGATGATTTGCTCTAAAAGCACTTCCTCATGAACCTCTCCTATTTCGGCTGTACGAGACAATAGGCTTAATCGATCTGCAGCTACTGATAACCGAATGACACTTTCACTCGCAAACACCGTTGCCCGTTCAAGAGCACGAAGGAAAGAGAAAGTATCCACAACAATCTCTGTCAAATAAGAGGTGGGAATGAAATTTTTTATAAACGGGTATACGCCCTCAAGTAATACGGATTGAAGCTGAATTCGGCCTACTCCAAAGCTTATGTAATGGTGACCAATTTCTATTTCTGCTCTGGCAGTCTCCTCATCCAATAGTCTGGCAACCTCAATTAAATTCCTACTGGGAATGATGATATCAGCATCGAGGTCAGCCTGTCTGTCTATTGGTATAGAACGAGAGGCAAGACGGATTCCATCTGTAGCAGCCAGACTAAGCCATTCATTTTGACATACCATATGAATACCTGTTAATACAGGACGAGTCTCCGAAGTAGAGGCAGCAGCAGCCACCTGCTTAATGGATGTCTTCAGTGTGGCATTGTTCACACTTAACTTCAACAAAGAAGTGCTCGCTGTTGTTGTAACTGGAAATTGTGCTGGATCCATTCCGCTTAATCGAATCCGGGAATGACCGGACACAATCGTAAGAATGAACGGTTCCATCTGTTCTATTGTAATGACTCCTGCATCAAATCTACGGATGACCTCATGAAAATATCGCGCTGGAACAACGATCCCGCCTGCTCTTTGCACCTTCATACAACGATCGTCTTGAGCAATCATGTATTGAATCTTCATACTTGAGTTGCTGGCCGTCACAGTCAGCCCTTGTGTGGTTGCCTCTATGTGTATTCCTGTTAATATGGCGATAGGATTATTCGTTGATACCGCTTTTAGCACATGCTGAATGGCGTCTATAAGGGAGTCCTTTGTAATCTCCAACCGCATTACCTTCACCTGCCTTCAAGGGCATTTATGAATAATAGGAATTAATGATGTTACGGATCACTTCCGAGCGCGACAGCTCTTGTTCCTGACACTGCTTCTCTACTTTGTCCCATATTTCTTCGGTAAGAGTTAAGGAAACCTTTTTGGTCACCCCTATATTTCTTCTGCCTGCTCCTTTTCTTAAACCGCCTCTCGCTGATATAAACCCCAACTGTCCATCTTTATTGGAAACACCAATTTTAAATTCATGATTACTCATCTCGACAGTATCCCCCGTTAATTGATTTAGGTAACTTTAATCAAAGTACATTGTTTAATTGTAACATAAAATTAGAAAAAATTTCAAATCAACCTCCGTAAAAAATCTGCCGTATCCAGCTATCAGAGTAATATCCCTTCTTCCACTAAGATGGTAATATAAATCTATCAATTATGATCCAACTAGGATAGGTGAACACACAAATGTCTATAACCTATAAGATGTATACGATGTGCATGGTACAGGACAAGGATAAGGTTCTATTAATTAACCGACCGGATAAAATGGGCTTCCCAGGCTACATTGCTCCCGGGGGCAAGGTTGATTTTCCCGAAAGTATTGTGAATGGAGCAATCCGTGAAGTTCGTGAAGAGACAGGCCTGATCGTTAAAGATATTGTTTATAAAGGGTTAGAAGAATTTTGCGATCCAAGCAAGCAGCTTAGATATATGGTGTTTAATTATTTGGCGACTTCGTTTGAGGGACAGCTGCTAGAGAATCCACCAGAGGGTGAGCTGCTGTGGGTGAACAAAGAAGACGCGCTGAAGCTGCCCATGCAGGACTGGTTTGTACGCCGATTCCCGCTGTTCTTCGAGGACGGTACCTTTGAGCTCAGCTATGTTTGGGATGAGAATAGAGATCAGACCTTGGATAAAACAGAGCGGCAGTATAGGAGCAAGAGCAGCATCAGCCTGTAGTTACAGCGCAAATTATTAGCACTTGTATAAAATACAGAGCATACGCTATACTAGTAAAAATCAAGATTATGCCGATGAAGAGAATCCAACTCGGAGGCGTTCTCGTCAAGGGGAAACCCCTAAGTTAACCGGGCCCGCCCGTTACCGCGGAACTAAGTGGATTAAGCAGTGATGCTGTTTAATCAATTTGGGTGGCACCGCGAGAATAAGCGCTCTTCGTCCCAATTATGGGAGGATTGAGCGCTTTTTTATATTCTCAAAATTAAAGGAGCGAGTGCCATGTTGGACATCAAATGGATTAGACAAAATCAAGAACTTATTCAGACCACGGCCAATCAGAAAGGTATCACCATCTCGATTTCGGAGTTAGTGGAATGGGATGATAAGAGACGGGCGTTACTGCAGGAGATTGAACAGCTTCGGCAGGAACGGAATCAGACCATTGAAGAGATTAATCACTTCATTCGCAGCGATGACCTTTATCACATCGAGCATAAGAAGTTTTATATGAAAGAAATCAATAAGCGTATCAGCACGTTTGAAAATGAACACAAAGAAGTTCATCAGCGTTACACGAATCTCCTCTTGTATGTTCCAAACATCGTCTCGCCAGACACGCCGATTGGCCTTTCGGATCAAGACAATGTGGAAGTAAAAAGGATCGGCGAGCCAACCAGCTTCACCTATGAGCCCAAAGATCATGTGACTCTTGGCGAGCTTCACCGAATGATCGATATCCCTCGCGGAGTAAAAACAGCCGGAAGCCGCAACTATTATTTGACCGGTGCGGGAGCTGCTCTGCATCGTGCGGTACAGCAGTTAGCCGTAGACTTGCTCACAACAAAAGGCTTCACCCTGCTCGAGGTTCCTTTAATGGTACGGCAAGAAACCTTGTATAATACGGGCTTTTTCCCGCTAGGCGAGGAGCAGACCTTCCGCATAGCTGATGAGAATAAATGGCTCGTTGGTACTTCGGAAGTACCACTTATCTCGTACTACGATAACGAAATTGTGGATGTAACTGAGCCAATCCGGCTTGCCGCTGTCTCGACCTGCTTCCGTAACGAGATAGGTTCGGCGGGGAGAGATGTGCATGGTTTATATCGGGTTCACCAGTTCTCGAAGGTGGAACAGGTTATTATTTGTGAAGCCAGCCTGGAGACATCGGAGCAAGTTTTTCAAGAGATTACAGCGAATGCAGAAGAGCTGTTGCAGCTGCTTGAGCTTCCCTATCGCGTAATGGCTGTCTGTACCGGAGATATGTCGCAAAAAACCTATAAACAGCTCGACATCGAGACTTGGATGCCTAGCCGAAATGCCTATGGCGAGACGCATTCGTCGTCCAATCTTCTTGATTTCCAGGCACGCCGTTCGAACATTAGATATCGGGATGCTGAGGGCAAAACACGGTTCTGCTACACCCTCAACAATACAGCTGTAGCTTCGCCGCGTATATTGATTCCTCTGCTGGAAAACCATCAGGAGGAAGATGGCACGATCCGTATTCCACAAGCCCTGCGCAAATATATGAACGGGATTGATCGTCTATACATTTGATATTGCCCACTGAGAGAGGGGCACTACTCTCCATTCGTGTCCCCCTCTAGCTGCGCTGCACTTTATACAGGATATTTAAAGCGGATGGAGCAGGGAGGCTGCCTATGTTGTACAATATGCATGATATTGGCCGCTTTTAGCTGATTTGCATCCCAAAAGAGCTGAATATCCTGCATTAAATACAACATAGGCTGGCCAACAGCCCCATTGAGCTTGATTATACTGTAGAACATACAACATACGTCGGCAGATGAGGTGCAGGGTGAGGTTCAGGGTGGGCGAATGCATCTAAAAACAAACAACAGACCTCCTCTAACCAAGAGGAGGTCTGTTCTACTTTCTACTTTCTATTCATCTACAACCTGAAATTCACAGAGAAGATCGTTCCCCACTCGCCAGTCTGCACCTTTATGACTGCGTCATGGCGAGCAGCAATACCGTAGCTGACCGATAAGCCAAGGCCTGTTCCGCTCGACTTTGTGCTGAAGAACGGCGTCCC
The DNA here is from genome assembly GCF_052113225.1 of Paenibacillus sp. YAF4_2. Lineage (NCBI taxonomy): Bacteria > Bacillati > Bacillota > Bacilli > Caryophanales > Paenibacillaceae > Paenibacillus > Paenibacillus sp. YAF4_2. Next base: position 161,352 of record NZ_JBFRCT010000010.1, on the reverse strand, counting down.
AAGCTTCGCAAGGAACTCTTCTTTAATCCCGCTTCCCTCGTCTCTGACCTCCATCACAACTTCCTTGTCATCGGAGTAAGTCTTAATCGTTAAGATACCTCCGAGTGGCATCGCGTCTAGACCGTTCAGGACAAGATTCAGCACAAGCTGGCGGATCTCCTTCTCATCAAGTTGAATGGGCGGGCATTCGCCCAAATCCAGTGCAATATCATGATTACCTGTCATCGCCTTGGATTGGATGAGCGGGAACAACGTTTCAATAACGGTGTTAATCTGCTTGAGCTTACGGCTCGTTGGAGCCTGCGCACCTACAGCCAAAAACTCGGTTACGATATTGTGCACGCGGTCGAGCTCTTCGATCATAATGTCGGTATATTCCTTCGACGGGTTGCTCTTCGACAGCTGCAGGAATCCGCGGACAGTCGTCATCGGATTACGGATCTCATGCACGATTCCAGCAGCCATTTCTCCTGTTATGTTGAGCCGGTCAAGCCGAGTAATTTCCCTCTCTAGAAACACACGCTCGGAAATATCGGTCACCACACTAAGGAGACATTCCTCTCCATGCACCTGCATCACTTCGCTTGATAGTAAGCCATCCCGCAAATCACCGGATTTGGTCATATAGCGAATGCGGACATTACGAACCGGCTCCCATGGGTTATGACGATTCGAAGCCGAATCTCCCCTCTCCTCTGTCTCCACAATATATTGCAGCAGATCTGAGGTTTGATTCATCAATTCAATTCCTTCAAAGCCGGTAGCCTGCAGCAAGCTCTCATTCACATTAATGTATCGCTGATCCTTCATCGATCTTAGGGCGATCAGGCAGGGCGTCGTATCGAAAATTTTACGAAATCGCTCCTCCTCCATCATTTTGCGGTCGGTCACATCACGGATAGAACAGACGTATAGCTGTTGTTGGGCAATACTGGCTTTGCCAATCTGTACGTCAACAGGGAACGGAATAGAGTCCTTACGAACAGCTGTTGTTTCGATCAGCTGAGTTCCTTGAATATTCTCCGCACTTAGAAAAGAGGACATAGCAGGTACAATCTGATCGATATGCTGTCCTGCCAGTTTATCTGGCGTATAACCAAACATCTTAGCCGCAGTAGGATTCAAGGTTTGCATCATCCCATACTCATCAACGGTTACGATCGTGTCATTAGACGTCTCACCGATAACCTTGAGCAGCTCATTTTGCAGCTTAATCTGCTCCTGATACTGATACATTTGGACGAAAGCCTCAATCTTCATTTTTAACGTTTCAGGATGGAACGGTTTGAAAATATAATCGATTGCACCGACGGAATAACCATGCTTCACATGTTCTGCCGCCTGGCTGATCGCTGTGATGAAGATAATAGGAACATACTTGGAGCGCTCTCTCATCTTAATGAGACGAGCGGTTTCGAAACCGTTCATACCTGGCATTTGAACATCCAGCAGGATAACCGCAAAGTCTGTTGTCAGTACATGACGGAGCGCTTCTTCACCGGAATGAGCCGAGAACAAGCGGTAATTGGGGGAAGCCAGTATCGCTTCAAGCGCGATCAGATTTTCCGGCCGATCGTCTACCATTAATATATTGACCGTGGATACGGCGCTATTTAATTTTGCGGTAAAGCTTTTCATTAGGCTCCATCTCCTTGTAGCAGTCTGTAAAGCTGGTAAAGGTCATGCTTTCCTTATGCCCAAGTCCAAGAAACCCGGAAGGGGACAAGCTCTCATAGAATAGTCCATGAACACGATTCTGCAGCTGGGAATTAAAGTAGATCATCACATTACGGCAAATAATAACGTGAAACTCATTAAAGGATTCATCAACCGCCAGGTTATGCTGGGCAAATGTAATTTTCTCCCCTAGAAAGGAGCTTAACTTCGCATATTCGTTCGCATAGGAGAGATAATCCTCAATCGAACCTTTGCCGCCGGACAGCTTATAGTTATGGGCATATTGCTTCAAGCGCTCAAGAGGAAAGGATCCCAGCTTCGCTTCTTCAACGACCGCTTCATTCATATCCGTGGCATAAATTCTTGTCTTCTCAAGCAAGCCTTCCTCATGCAGCAGAATTGCCATCGAATAGGCTTCTTCACCTGTTGAGCACCCCGCATGCCAGATCCGGATAAGAGGATAATCCCGCAGCTCGGGAATGATGGTATGACGGAATGCTTTGAAGAAGCTTGGATCACGGAACAATTCCGTTACATTAATAGAGAAATCACTAGTCAGCCTCTTAAAGATAAGACGATCATGTAAAACCTTCTCCTGCAAGCCAGATATCGTCTTCAGGCGCTCTGCCCTGATGCGGTACCATATTCTGCGGCGTATGGTCGGCAGGACATAATTACGGAAATCCACACCGTAATACCGGTAGAGCGCCTCAAGCAGCAGCTCAATTTCAATCCGCTCGAGCTCCTCGAGCGGTTCCTTCTCACTCATGCACAAATGCCTTACCACCTATCTGCTCAGCCAAGTATGTATGCGGGCGAACAACTGCTCCAGCTTGACGGGCTTGCTCATGTAATCGGATGCACCTGCTTCGATGCATTTGTCTTTGTCATCTTTCATCGCTTTAGCCGTTAATGCAATAATGGGCAGCGATACGAAGCCCGGCATTTGCCGCAAGGTGCGCATCGTTTCATAGCCATCCATTTCTGGCAGCATAATGTCCATCAGGATAAGATCAACATCCGGATTGTCCTTCAACACTTTTAAGCACGAAAGTCCATTCTCAGCAAAAAGGACATTGACCTGTTTACTTTCCAAGGCGATGGTTGTGGCATATATATTTCGCATGTCGTCGTCGACGATTAATATCTTTTTGCCGACCCATACCGCGTCATCCAGCTCATTCTCAAGGTCTTGCGGTTCAACTGCGATCTCCGGCTCGGCTACGGCTGCAGCTGATTCTTGATGAACAATCGTGGCTCCCTCAGCCTCTTCCTCATGAGGCAATACCAGCGAAAAGACACTTCCTTTGCCAACCGCACTGCTCACATTAATCTCGCCATTCAACAAATGAGCCATATTAATGCTGATCGACAGCCCAAGCCCCGTCCCGCCGTATCTCCGGTTTGTTGTCCCATCCGCCTGCTGGAATGCTTGGAAGATAAGCTCCTGCTTCTCCTTCGGAATGCCAATGCCGGTATCCGTAATGGAGAAGGCAATTCCTGAATGAGATAGAGCACCGGTATGAGCACGATGAATATGCAGCTTCACTTCACCCCGCTCGGTGAATTTGAAGGCGTTAGACAGCAGGTTCTTAATAATCTGCAATAGACGCTGCTCATCCGTAAACATAGCCTGCGGCAGATCAGGATCCAGGACCGTTGTGAACTTGAGACCTTTCTGACGGGCAACCGGGAGAAACTGCTGCTCAGCAAATTCGCTGATTTCATGCAGACAGACTTTACCGTTTACGAGATCGATTTTACCCGCTTCGACCTTGGCCAGATCGAGGATATCGTTAATTAATTGCAGCAGGTCATTACCCGAGTGATGAATCGTATTGGCGTATTTGACCTGATGCTCGTTCAGATTGCCCTCTACATTGGTAGCCAGAATATTAGACAAGATGAGCAGACTATTCAATGGTGTTCGCAGCTCATGTGACATATTGGCCAGGAACTCGGATTTATACTGAGAGCTAAGCGACAGTTGTCTTGCTTTTTCCTCCAACTGCGTCTTGGTCTTCTCCAGCTCCCGCGTCTTCTGCTCAGAGTTCTTGTACTGCTCCTCCAGCTTCTCATTAATTCCCCGAAGTTCTTCGGACTGGGTCTGCAGCTCTTCCGTCAGAACCTGTGATTCTGCAAGCAGCTGCTCAACCTGCATGCGTCCGGCGATACTGCTCAGTACACTTCCAAGATGTGCGGATGCTTGCTGAAGCAGTGTTTGTTGAATATGGCTGAATGGATGGAATGACGCTATTTCAATAACCGCTACCACCTGGCCTTCAAAATGAATCGGCATAATCAGTAGACTCGTTGGTGCGGCCTTTCCTAATCCCGACGTAATTTGAATATAGTTGTCCGGGAGATTGTTCAGCAGAATCGTCCGGTTTTCCAAGGCAGCTTGCCCAACAAGCCCTTCACCTGTCTTAAACGATTCCACTCCGATGCCGGTCTGTTGATAGGCATACGAAGCCAGCTTGCTTAACTGTTGACGCCGGCCTGCGCCTTCTTTCAAGTAGAATACGCCATAGCTCGCTTCAACGAGTGGTGTAATGGTGGTGATAAACAGTTGTGCCAATGCTTCTAGATGATTGATTCCTTGGAACTTTGTAGCCATTTCGGCGACGTTGGTCTCAAGCCAGCGCTGCTCTTCTTCAAGAATCGAATATTTATTAAGCGTGATAGCCATCTCATTAAAGGACCGGGCAATATCGCCAATCTCGTCCTGTGAACGGACTTGTATTTGAGGTAGTTTGGAGGCTGTATTGGAATCGTGGGTAAAACCTGTAATAACACTAGTGATTTTGAAAAGATTCCTCGTGATGCGTTGAGATAGTAGAAGTCCAATCAGCAGAGTTAATAGAAAGGTAACAACAGTAAGCATAGCGGTCATCGTATTAACGAAGTCCACCATTGATGCGTTCTTGGCCCTTTCTTGATCTAATAATTGCTGTTGATGATTCACAAAAGCCTTAGAAAGCGGGCCCAGCTCTTCCCCTATTGGAAGTACTGCCGTTTTGAAATAGGCGAGGGCTGTTTCCTGATCATGATTCTTCTCAAGGTTTAAGAGCAGCTCATCAGAGGCTCTAATGAAGGAAGCGTCCGTATTCGCCAGCTCCTGAAACGCTTCCTGTACATCAGGCTTAATAATCAGGTTATCCACCTCATCAACAAGGGCCGTCATTTGAGTATTCGAGGTGCGGAGCTCTGTCAGAAAATCAGGGTCTTGCGTCAGCAAATAGCCCCTCAGGCTGTTCGTCTGCTGAACAGACAAATACTGAATTTCCGTGGCTTTGCTGAGCACGGCCACTCGCCTGTCGATCAATTCATCAAAGGAATGATTGAGTTTATCGTTGTAAATGTACGCCGTAATATTCACAGCTGTTACAAAGAAAGCAACGGATAAAAAGCTGATAAGCAGCTTACTTCGAATCGTAAACCTCATGATACACCTCTCTATTCATTTCCTACATCTTACTATTGTTACTATTAAGTGAATATAGCAAAAAGTACTAGTTATAAGGCAATTTTCAATCGTCACAGAATAGACACAATTAAGCAAGGGGTTTCGACATACATTCAATGATTGGTTGCTCTATACTTGCGTTATTATCCGAATGTCACAATAACTAACACACTCATAATGAATGAAGCAATAAGAACAATGGAGGGATATCTGTCATGGCCATGCTTATGATGAAGGATAACATGAACCAGCTCTTCGCTGATTATGAACATCCGGCTTTTTACGATGAAATGTTTGAAGGGCGAGGTAAAGGCAGAACCCACTACGGTGCTATCCTGCAACGGTTGTCCAAAATGGGGCTGGAAGAATTAAAAAAGCGTGATGCCATGATGCAAGAAGAAATGGTCAAGCAAGGGATTACCTTTACCCTATACAGCAATAATCCGGAAGAATCCTCGCAAGAGAGGACCATTCCTTTTGATATGATGCCGAGGGTCATTACCTCGGACGAATGGCTTCATCTGAATCAAGGCCTCAAACAGCGGGTCAAAGCATTGAATCTTTTTATATGGGACATCTATCATGAGCAGAATATATTGAAAGACGGACTTATTCCTGCCGATTTGGTTCTGAATAATCCTTATTATGTGCCAGAGATGGCTGGAGTGGATGTTCCAAACCGCACTTATATCCCATTATCCGGTATTGATATTATTCGCGGCCATTCTGGAGAACTTTACGTCCTCGAGGATAATCTTCGAACCCCTTCAGGCCTATCCTACGTGTATAAAAACCGGGCTCTCACAACAACCTTACTTCCCGAATTGTTCTTCGATCAACGAGTTCGCAGTATCGATCAAGGAATGAACGCCCTGCTCTCAAGCCTTCGCAGCTTAGCTCCGAATTCCAAACCAGACCCTCATGTTGTCCTGCTTACTCCAGGCATTTATAACTCCGCTTATTATGACCATACTTTTCTGGCGCAAGAAATGGGAATTGACTTGGTCGAAGGCAGCGACCTGATCGTTAAGGATCGAGTTGTCTATATGAAAAGCAGCGATGGAATTCGCCAAGTTGATGTCATTTACCGCCGAATTGACGATGAATATTTGGATCCTCAGGTCTTCCGGAAAGATTCCTTACTAGGTGTACCTGGACTCATGGATGCCTATCTTGCTGGTAATGTGGCATTAGCCAATGCCCCTGGAACAGGTGTAGCTGATGATAAAGCGGTATATGCGTTTGTACCGGATATGATCCGTTACTACCTCAAGGAAGAACCCATCTTGAACAATGTTCCCACTTATATCTTAACAAGGCCTCATGAGAGAGAGTATGTGCTGTCGCGTTTATCCGATATGGTCGTCAAAGAAAGGTCCTTATCTGGAGGGTACGGCATGCTGATCGGCCCAACTGCCACGGAAGAAGAGATTAAAGCTTTTGCCGAGAAAATCGTCCAGCATCCGGAGCGTTATATTGCGCAGCCTACTGTAAAGCTGTCCTGCAGTCCATCACTTACCGGCGGCCGTGTTGCTCCCCGTCATATTGATCTTCGCGCTTTTACCTTCATGGGCTCCGAAACGTACGTCGTCCCGGGTGGTTTAACCCGTGTGGCATTGAAGGAAGGCTCTCTTGTCGTCAATTCATCGCAAGGCGGCGGTACAAAGGATACATGGGTGTTGACCTAATCCGGCATTATAAATTTTGATCTCACGAAGAGGTGGAAAAAATGATAAATCGTTATGCGGAACTCCTGCTCCTGATCGGACGTCTTCTGGAGAGAGCAGATAACTATTCCCGCATTATTAATGTCTACTATAGTATGCGTGATGAGCTGGTTGAAGAGGAGCAGGGCTATACCTGGGAGCGGCTTGTTGCTGCCGTAGGCGATATCGAGGAATTTAAACGGGTGCAGCCACAAGCGAGTGAGCGGGCTGTCCTTCACTACCTGACATTCGAACGCTCAAATGAGGATAGTATTTTCTCCTGTGTTCAGCAGGCTAGAACTCATATCCGTACCTTAAGACCAATGCTGCCCGTCGAGCTGTGGGATATCATCAATTCCTTCTATTTGTGGCTGAAGGAACAGGAAGTCAATAAGATGATGCCGCAGTCTCCTTATATGTTCTATAAACGGGTCAACGAATGGCTCTCGATGTTTAACGGTGCGGCGGATTCCACTATGGTCCGTGGACAAAGCTGGAATCTCCTTCAATCCGGTAAATTCCTAGAGCGGTTAAACGGTACCGTCCGTATTATACATGCCACTTATGGCAACCTGCTGCGGGATACGAAGCAGCTTAACGAGGAAGCCCGCTATAATCGATTCCTTGTGCTCCTGAAATCCTGCGGCGGCTATGAGGCCTTCCGCAAATTCCACGCTCAGGACGTCCGGCTCGCTGAAGTGACAGAATTCCTGCTTCGGAATGCTGAATTCCCGCGCTCTGTCCGATTCGCGATTGATTCGCTCGCCAGCTATGTGGAGATTAATCCGCTTGTACATCAATCCATAAAAACATTATCCATCCAAACAAGTGATGTCCTTGCTTGTATACGTGCCAACAAGCAGCGTTATGGTGATCATGTGACCGAGGAAGTGCAGCTGCTCCTGCAGCAGTTGCTGCACTCCCAAGGTGATCTTGGATCGTTTATTGCAGAGGCATGTTTACAAGTGGAGGAGCAGCAGGATCCTGTGGAAATATGAAAGGGCTGTCAAGGCGTACAAAGCAGCAATGAAATAAGGCTCGAACAGTCTTGTGCTGTTCGAGCCTTATTTGTATTAGACCACAAGATTAGAGATAAATGCTCTACTATCTTTTGCGATTTTCTCGTATTCAAAGTCGTGAACATAATGACCGTAAGTAAGTATAACTGGTTGACTATTTCACTTTATATCCGGGGCATTTTTTATTGGCTTTTGAAGGACGTCCACAATGGCCACGAAGATACTTGTTAATAAAATACCCAATAGACATAACGGTACAGGAGCCGCATCACCACCTGTGACTTTGGCACATACCTTTAAGCTTACTATTGCTAATAAAAAGAGGAAAATGACTGCAATCGCACATTTCTTTATAATCTTCAATGATTTAAAGGATAATTCAGAAAAAGCAATGTTCTTTTCGATGTAAGTTAAAAGTTTATATGATTGAAACAGCGCAACAGCAAACGCGATACAGAATCCGTATGCGCATACTAGAAAAGGGATTAGGAAGTAAGCTGTATCGGGATGAACTCTTGCATCTCTAATGGCTATCCCAGGCAACGAGATACACAATGCAAGCACTGCAATTCCTGCCAGAAAAATAATGACCTTTAAGAAACTGGTTGAGCCCCATTTAACATTCATTTATAACACCTCACTTATTTGATGACATCATAATCTTATCATTTGATATATTGTAATTCAATAAATTAGTATTGTTTTTTATTTTATTATTATTGTTACTCAAATATCCTCATTATTTTACCAAAACACAAAGAGACCCTCCTTATTTCGGAGAGTCTCTTGAATGCTTTAAGTTCCCTTATTCTTCAATCAGTGTAATCTCAACGACCGTATCCCGCTCATCTGGGAGCGGATATGTCGAGTGCTCTGGTCTAGCAAAGTTGAAGAAGGCATCATCCTGATATAACGATGCATTCCACGGACGCGAAAGGAATACCTCAGCTCCGTCCGACAGCAGTCTCGCTTGCTTCACGCGGCCTGCCAGCCCGACCAAATTGACCGGCCCAATGCTTTCTTCAAAGAGATGCGCATACAGCTTATTCCCCTTACGTGTATATCTTCCCCATTCCGGCTTCGTTAGACCGGCTTCACCGCAGCCGTAAATGCTGTCCCCGTTCCTGCGTATCCATTGGCCAACTTCCTCGAGGATTTCGAGGGATTCACGCGGAATCTCGCCCTTCGCGTCAGGCCCAACGTTCAGAAGCAGGTTTCCGTTCTTGCTGACGCATTCCACCAGCTTGCGGATCACCGTCTTAGCTGACTTATACGTAAGGTCTGCGGCGCTATAGCCCCAGTTGTTGTTCAGCGTAATACACGCTTCCCACGGAATAGAGTTACCCGCTTCATCCGTGATTCCGCTTGGCGGAATAATCTGCTCCGGAGAGGCAAAGTCACCGGAGTACAGGCTCGGATTATCCGTATAAATCGAACCGCCCTCCTCGCCGCTTGCTTCGAGACGGTTGTCTACGATGATATTCGGCTGAATCGAACGGATCATCTCCATAAGCTCCGTAGCACGCCATGCTTCTCCCTTCAGATTGCCATAGGAGAAGTCGAACCACATAATATCGAGCTTGCCATAGTCGGTCAGCAATTCTTTGACTTGACCGTGCATATAGTTCAGATAATTGACGAATCGCTCGGGATCACGCTTGTACTCCTCATTGTCCCGCATCGGATGAATCTGATCCCCGTATGCCGGGTAATCCGGATGATGCCAATCCAGAAGCGAGTAATATAAGCCAACCTTCAGCCCTTCTTCGCGGAAGGCATCAAGAAACTCTCTTACCAGATCCCGGCCAGATTTCGTGTTCGTGGACTTGTAATCTGTCAGCTTACTGTCGAACAGACAGAATCCGTCATGATGCTTGGCCGTCAGTACGGCATATTTCATCCCCGCTGCTTTGGCTGCCTTCGCCCATGCCTTCGGATCATAGCGTTCCGGGTTGAATTCATCAAAGTAGACCTGATAGTCTTCATTGCTGATTCGTTCAGCGTTTCTTACCCATTCCCCACGTGCGGGAATGGCGTAAAGCCCCCAATGAATGAACATGCCGAATCGGTCCTGAAGGAACCACTGGGTACGTTCTGTACGCTGCTCGATATAAGATTGACTCATCGGAAAGGATCGCCTCCATAGCATCTGATATACCCTTAGTCTAGCAATGATTTGTGCTATGATATAGGCAGTAAATTAGCTAGTATGGGGATTAGATTAACCTAAGTCGAGGTGTCCACCGCATGCCGTTTAACCAAAACCCAGAGTTTCTGAATGAGATGCTTCAGCACCTGCAGGTACACCTGGAAGAAGCTTATTACACCGAATGCTCACCACAATGGCGCGAGCTCGATTACGTCCCTAAGTATAATAAGTTTTATCTGATCTGCGAGGGAGATGGCTGGCTGCAAATAGACGGAGAGGAGTACCGTCCTGTTCCAGGCCAGCTCGTCCATATGCCCGCCCACGTCCTGCAATCCTATTCCGCTGTAAGCGATAAGCCTTATGCGAAATATTGGTGCCATTTTACCGCCACGATGGGAGAAATGGATCTTTTCCAATGGGTAGATGCCCCTTCTATCTTAGATATCCCTCCCCCGCTCATGGACAGGCTGATATCGCTATTCCGTGAGCTGAGCAGCTTGTACCAGAATCGAAGTTACCTAGCGAGAATCCGGGAGAAAGCCATTTTGCTCGAGATCATCGCCTTGTTCCTGTCCGAATCCAATACCCATCTTCGGTTTGTACCGGGTCGGCTAGGCGAGATCGAACGACTAAAGCAAATTGAGACGTTTATCGAAGCTAATCTATCCCAATCCCTCACGCTGGAGCAGCTGGCCAAGCATGTTCATCTTCACCCGAACTATCTCGTGCGTTATTTCAACAAACATTTTGCCGTCTCCCCACTCAAATATATCAATCGCAAGCGAATGCAGAAGGCCAAGTCACTGCTTGGCTCGACCGACCTGTCCATTAAAGAGATCGCGGATGCTGTTGGCTATCCCGATACGAATCACTTTGCGAAGGCGTTCCGCAAGGAAGCGAGCTGCTCTCCAACTGAGTACCGCCTGCGGGCAGGGCGAAATTGAAAAAAGTGAAAATGGAGTAAGTCGATATCCGTCGCCAGTCTGAGACAGCTTCCATCCTTGGGGCGATTATCGCTTTGCTGCTTTGCTCTATAATGAGGGGCAAGACAATCGTCCAGAGAGGATTGAGGTCAATGCTCGATAATCGAGAGGATATTCAGGCGATACATGAGGTGTTCTCTGCCTTATCTCATGCTTGGCAGCAGGGTAATGGCAAGGCGTATAGCGAGATCTTTACTCCTGATGCGGACTATGTGACCTTCTTTGGCCAACACTTGAAGGGCCGAAGCGAAATCGATCACGCCCATCAAGCCTTATGGAATGGTCCGTTACGTGGTTCAAGGCTTATAGCGGACTCCAATGATATGAGGTTACGCTTCATAACCCCCGAGTTAGCGATTGCACATGCTACTGGAGCCGTTATGATGCGATGGCAAAAGAAAGCTCCAGCCAGCCGCGATTCCATTAACACAAATGTGTTAGTGAAGCAAAATGGCGAGTGGAAAATCGCCGCTTTCCATAACTGCCGTATCAAGAAATTCAACTGGCTGACACGCCGCTTGTTTAAAGTGGAATAATATCATTTTATAGCACAAAAAAAGGGTTGTCCCCAAACGCGAGGGCAGCCCTTTTGACTATGCAGACATAAAAAAAGAGTCCCGAATTTTGCCAAGACCTTATTCAACATCATATCAGAGGGGAAATGTTCAGTCTATATCTTTTTGACCAAATATGTAAAAATATGTTCCGTCACTACAATCTACGGAGGTGCAGCTTTCAATGATACCAGCATGCTTATCTGAATATCGTTCCTTAGTTCCAGTATTGAATGACGTTGTAGAATGGTCACTGTTACGGAAATGGACACTTTCCGAAGTGTACAGAGTACGGCTCCGAACAGGAGAGTCTCGTATTATTAAATGGGGCGGCAATGAAATGGCTGGCGAAGCCAGCATCTATCGAGAACTAGTACATCCTTTGCAAATCAAAGCGCCGCAGATTTTTGAATATGTCGAGTTGAAGGACAGTGGGGTTATGATTATGGAGGATGCGGGTCACACTAACTTGGAAGTTGAACCGCAGCCCACTCATTTTCTTGAGGCAGCCAGAGAGCTGGCAAGGCTAAGAGCACGAGCAACAATCAACGTAGAAAAAATGCTCCCAAAACCCATTATCGATACTTATTTTGTCTCTATGGGCCAGTTTCTAGACCTGCTTGATGACCTGCTGCAATCCGAAAAGCTAGCTGATGCTGAAGTGCTGCAGAATCTAAAGACTGCACTGCCCTATCACTTGGAAAGATTGTATCAAACGGCACCCGTTACGCTCGTCCACCATGATTATCATGCTAAAAACCTTGTCATTGGGCACCGAGGCATTATGCCGATTGATTGGGCACTGGCGTATTTAAGTCCTCATCTTGGCGACTTGTACTGCCTGATTACGGAGGCCGAAGCCTACAGCAATCTAGCTAGAGAAGATATCCTTACAGCCTACCTTGAAGCAGTGGATATACCCGTCGACCAACTGAACTGGCAAGTGTCCGTAGGCGGCTTATGTTGGCTGATCAAAACCTTACGATGGCTGGTTTATGGTGGAACAGAAATCATTCCGGGATCCGAGGCTTGGATCCCAGATCTGATGAGTGATGTCGAGCAGCTATATCAGGGAATCAGCACATAAAAAAAGCCATCAATTGTTGAGTCAACAATGGATGGCTTCCCTAACCTATGCTAATGCCGATGCAGATGGTTTTTTACTTACTAAGCCAAGAGCCTCGTTAGTGGTTGCATTGATTTGTTGAATCAGCTCTGGTTGCTCTAGAAGCTTCGCGCCGTAAGATGGAATCATCTCTTTAATCTTAGGCTCCCACTCTTTCATATGCTGCGGGAAGCAATTGTTGATCACTTCGAGCATAACAGATACTGCTGTCGATGCACCTGGCGAAGCGCCAAGCAAGGCAGCGATCGAACCGTCAGCGGCATTAATAACTTCCGTACCAAACTGAAGAGTTCCTTTGCCTGCATTCGTTTCTTTAATAATTTGAACACGTTGGCCTGCAACGAGCAGTTCCCAATCTTCGCTCTTCGCGTTAGGGATAAACTCTCGCAGAGCTTCCATACGCTGCTCTTTCGATAACATAAGCTGTTTGACCAGATAGGTCGTCAAAGACATATTTTTCGCGCCTGCCGCCAGCATATTCGTAAGGTTATGCGGTTTGACAGAAGTGATCAGATCCATGTTTGATCCATATTTCAGGAACTTTGGCGTAAAGCCAGCAAATGGGCCAAAGAACAACGATTCTTTGTTGTCGATTACGCGTGTATCCAGATGCGGTACGGACATTGGTGGCGCGCCAACTGGAGCTTGGCCGTAAACTTTCGCGCGATGCTGAGCCACGACCTCCGGTTTTTTACACACCATGAACAGACCGCTAACAGGGAATCCGCCGATGCCTTTTCCTTCAGGAACGCCGGATTTCTGCAACAGATGCAGACTTCCACCGCCACCACCGATAAAGACGAACTTGGCATTAATACGTTCCTTGCTGCCGTTCTCCATATTCCGAACTTTCAGTTCCCACGAGCCATCATTCGCACGTTTAATATCATCTACATTATGGTTGAAGTTTATGTCAACGTTCTGTTTCTTTAATTGATTAAACAGAATGCGCGTTAAAGCGCCAAAGTTAACATCCGTTCCCGTTTCAATTCTAGTAGCTGCGATTGGTTGGTCCACTTTACGGTCTTTCATCATAAGCGGAATCCATTCAGCCAGCTTCGCCGGTTCATCGGAGAATTCCATTCCTTCAAACAATGGATTGCCCGACAACGCTTCAAACCGTTTCTTCAAGAAGGTTACATCCTTTTCCCCTTGCACAAAGCTCATATGAGGAACGGGTACAATAAAGTCCCGCGGGCTGCGGATCAGATTACTGTTAACAAGATAGGACCAGAACTGCTTGGAAACCTGGAACTCTTCATTAACCTTATTCGCTTTGCTAACATCAATGGATCCGTCCGGCTTCTCTGTTGTGTAGTTCAGTTCGCATAGCGAAGAGTGCCCGGTACCTGCATTATTCCATTCGTTAGAGCTTTCCTCACCTGCGCTTCCACGCCGTTCAAACACTGTAATCTCCCAGTCCGGTACTAGTTCTTTCAGTAGTGAACCGAGAGTCGCACTCATGATTCCGGCACCAATTAATACAACGTCTGTTTTCGTCTGTTTGCTCATTTCAACCGTCCTTATACCCTTCGATTTGCAGAAAGGATGCAACACTCCTGCTTATCACACATCTTTTCTGTATCCATAAATAACTGATTATATTGTAGCACTACGATCAATGAATAAAAGTATCTACTCCTATTATACGATAGTTTCAAGCTATAATCGACGCTATTTCGACATGATTTTTTAACCATTCCCTGAACAATTCTCCACAAATGCCTTCGATTTTGCTCATAAAATAATAAAACCACTCCTATGTTTGGAGTGGTTTCCATTGAAGTTCAGCTTAACACTTTATTGGGTATATTCCATAAGTTGTAATGTTTAGTGAACAGCCTTCTTGCTTACTGCATATTTCTTGCCCCACTCGCCCATACTTTCGAGAATCGGAAGAAACATCTGTCCCGCTTCGGTCAGGGAGTACTCTACTTTAGGCGGCACCTCCTGGTACACCTTTCTGTTGATCATTTGATCCTTCTCCAGCTCTCTAAGCTGACTGGTCAAGATGGCCTTCGATATGCCTGGGACAAGTCTTTGAAGCTCACCAAACCGTCTTGTCTCCCTCAAATGCCACAAAATGATGATCTTCCATTTGCCTGCAATCACGTTTTGCGTCTCCGTTACGGGGCAAACCTCAACTTGCTCTACTGGAACTTCCCCCTCGAACGAACTTCGAGCCATGCTAAATCCCTCTCTTCTCTCATGGTTCTGTTTTTATGACTATGTTATAAAATAGTGACTACTTTTAAAAATCGAACTAATGAAATAATATAGGATTATGCTTAACCATACAACTTATCCATCAAAAAACTGGAGGAATAGATCATGAACATTGGTATCATTGGTGCAAACGGCAAAGTCGGAAGCCTTATTATGCAGGAAGCTTTAAATAGAGGTCATGAAGTGACCGCTATTGTTAGGAACGCAGCAAAAATAAGTGAGACAACGGTTAATGTGCTCGAAAGGGATATTTTTCATTTAACCGCAGCTGATTTGAAAGCATTCGACGTGATTGTTAACACGTTTAAAGCAGCTGATGGTGAGGAACATCTCTATATCGATGCCGGAAGAGCTTTGGTTCAAGCTTTAAAAGATGCCCCAAACACGAAGCTGATCGTTGTTGGAGGTGCCGGTAGCCTCTATGTCGATGAACAAAAAACAACCAAACTGATGGACACGCCGGAGTTCCCGGATTTCGTATACCCTACTGCTTCTAATGCCGGCAAACAGCTGGAGGATTTGAAGAAGGAGACTTCTATTACATGGACGTACATCAGCCCTGCTGCTTTCTTCGATCCGAGCGGAAAAAGAACAGGCTCCTACACGAAGGGCCTCGATCATGTCATCTTAAACAGCCAAGGCCAAAGCTACGTCAGCTATGCCGACTATGCGATCGCCGTACTTGATGAAATTGAGAATCCGCAGCATGTAAATCAAAGATTTACACTTGTTGGTGAAGCAGAATAAACACAAAGGCACCCGTGAGGGTGCCTTTTATGTTAGCTACTGATGATAATATAGCTTGCTGCTAAATCGGTTTGACGACCTAAGTCTCGGTTAAGATTTCAAACGGCGAGGACAAGCCCTCCAGATACTCTGTAACAAGGTGCTGAATTTCATCGTATGTGCATGCATGAATGACCATATCGCTTAATCCTCTCCCTTAAAATATTGAATCGGACGAATTTCAATCCTCCACCCAAACTGCTCCCCCGCTTCTACCTGCACAGCTGGATGCAAGGAGGCGATTCGTATCGCGTCTTCCATGTCTTGAGCTTCAATGAGAAAAGCACTGCCGATCATCTCTTTTGTTTCAATAAAGGGACCGTCCAATACTCTCACTTTGCCGTTTGCCCGCTTCAAACCTGTTGATTCCGAGGCGAGACCAGCATCTATGATCACTTGACCACTGTTATAGAACTCCTCAAGGTGAGGCGTACACTGTTGCATAATTGCAGTAATTTCTTCTTTGTCGATTGCATCCATTGCCTCCGCATTCAAATAACCCAAACATAGGAATTTCATTGTTATTACCCCTTTAACGTCAGATTATGGCCCTAGGAGCTGGTTCACTCCAACCTCTTATTGAAACGACGAATGGACTCGTGCAAGATCGACAACTCCATAACTGTATCCTAACGCAAAAATATTTTTTTCACAGCACAAAAAAAGCACCCAAACGGGTGCTGTGCTGCGAACTATATAAGCAGAGTTAGATTATTTAAACGCAACAAATGTTAAGTCCTTGCTTTTTAAATATTTTATAATGGCTGGAAGCGCTTCTAGCGTGTTCTTGTCTTCATGCATCACATAAATACCGCCAGCAGCTTCGACATGATGGAAATAACGAATAATGTCCTCCGGATTCTTGGCATTCCAGTCTTCCGGATCCCGGTTCCATAGAAGGGTCTTCATCTGCTGCCCCTTAGCTGCAGAAACCAAGTCATCGTTAACCGCGCCATACGGGGGGCGGAACAACGTGACAGGTGCACCCGTCAGAGATTCAATCGCATGGTTTGCCTTGGACAAGTTCTCACTCTGTTCCTCTGGAGTCGATTTGGTCAGGACACTATGATCCCAGGAGTGATTCCCGATCGACATGCCATGCTCACTTGCATAAGTAACAGCATCCGAATAGTGACTCACGTTTTGTCCGATGAATAGAAAGGTCGCCGGAACCTTCTGATCCGTGAGAATATCTACAATCTTTTTCGTGAGCTTGGATGGTCCGTCATCAAACGTTAAAGCGACATATTCCTTCGGCAATCCGAAAAATTTCTTTTCTTCCGTGATGTCGATCACTTTAATGGCTGATTGTGTTTCATGATCACTAAGCTGAATCGAATCCTGCTCCGTCGTTACGGTCTGATCGGCCGTCACAACCTCTGCAGCATCGGATACAGCAGATTTGTTCAGATCACTAAACGATGCGGATACATGAGCAGTCGGCACACCACTCTTGGTGACCTCAGCCTTCGCTACTTGTCCACCAAGAATACGTGCGGAGTCGACCTTGCCTCCGGTTGCGATAGAGAGAATAGCCAGCAAGCCAACCATAATCAACAATGCAACAGCAATCCTAGGTATTCGTGACGAGTACTGCCTCAGGAACTGGGGCGGATTCACAGTCGCGGTTTCGACTGCGCTTTCCTGCTTCTCCTCTTCCGTTGGAACTGGAGGCAGTTCACCTTGCCGGATCTGTTTGATTAAAGTCAGATAGGCCTCACTACATGCAAAGTACAATGTATTCCGGGAATTGCCCGTGGTACGAATGATGGAACTATAAAACGTATTTCGGATAGGATCCCATTTGGAGTAAGGAGAAATTCGAATCCTGTCTCCATGTAATGGCCCCAGTGCTTCAAGCCCAAGAAACGTAAACTCATCAATATCGATTACGTATGCAGCCTGCTCGTCCTCTTGGGTTACGGCGATTCTTAGTTGGTAGGAACCACCATAAGTTCTCTCAAGCGACAGCAGCTCCATCACCTGTATGCTGTATGTCTCCATCCCCATGTGCGTCCTTCTCTTCCCATTCCCGGCATGACTTTAATCGGATGATCCTCCATCAATAGTGCCTGCGTTTGGTGCAAACGGAGACGTCAGCCGGTTCGTAAAGTCATTTACAATGTTAAGGAGATGCGCCTTCTCCTGACGAAGGGCATCGAATTTCTGTCTCATTTGAGAAAGCTCGGATTCCAGCCTTGTATTCTTCTCTTCCAGCTCATTAATTTTCTTGTTCTTATCTGCAGTGGTCTCATTGTGCTTTTGCAAGAGGCCTGCGTAGTTCTGGCGTTCGAGCTCGATAACGCTTTTCAGCTCCTCAATCTCACCGGATAAGGTGGAATGAAGCTCCCGGTAGTCATCCATCATCTGGTCTACCTTCAGGTTCTTATCGCTTAGTCTCTTCTCCAGATCAATAATACTCTTCTCGCGCTCTTCAATGACCTTGCCGAGATTCTTTACGTCCCGGTTTAATCGATCAATCTGCCCATTTGCATGGCCCAGTCGATCCTGCAAGTCGTTATGGCTCATTTCGACATGCTGTTTGGCTTTAATCATCTGCTCAACGGCAAATACCAAGTCCAGCGATCTTTTGTCCATATGACCTTTATTTATTAGAATAGAGCCGGATGATTCCTCTACGATCTCGGATGCAGCTGAATTAACCGACACTTCCTCCTGCGGTTCTTCCAAGTCCCTCCTTACCCCAAGATCCTCTCGCGAATGCTGCTGCTCTTTCTTCTTTTGGAAAGGAGAAAACATAGATCAACTCACCTTTTCTGAGAAAATATGTCGATTCATATCGAAAAATGTTTCCTTCATTATAGATTAATTTTCCAAGTTTATATGCGGGGCTAAAGTACCTAATTGAGTAGGTCTTCTTAGGTCAAAAGGATTGGTAATGCGGGAGAATAGGCGTTCACTAAAAATAACCCACAAACAACTGCCTGTCATCAACAGGACAACCGCTTGCAGGTTATGAAACAACTTGAATTAGAAAGGATTTACCTTTCTACATCGAGGGCAGCTTCCGTCATGGCTCGAATGATATCCCGCTCGCTTGACATCGGCGTATCTCCAGTAATCGTATGAGCGAGCATAGCGGCTGCAACCGCGAAGCGGACCGTATAATCCGGTTCAAATCCGCTAAGCTCGCCGTGAATAATCCCGCTCGCGAACGCATCGCCTGCACCGATTCTATCATGAACAGCAAACGTAACCGGATCGACGAAGAAGAATTCGTCTTTGTATAGATAGCCTTGAAGGGTATGTGTGTTGTTTACGTTAATCGTACGATGCGTTCCTGCAATAACGGAGATGCTGTAACGGCTTGCGACTTGTGGGATGAGCTCGGTTAACTGCTCCTGACGGCCTGTTTGCTCCGTCGGCATGCCGAGGATACGAATCGCGTCCTGCTCATTCATCATGACGATATCCGCTAAGGAGAGCATCTCTTCATAAAAGGGGCGGGCTAACGCATACCCGTCTTCTCCCCAATGAGCCGGGCGATAGTTGCAATCAAATACGATTCGGCCGCCTTGCGCCTTGACCGCCCGTGCCAAAGAGAGCAGATGGCTGCGCACGAGGTCGTTCATCGCCAGCGTAATGCCACAAAAATGTGCAACATCAACGCGCTTAGCAATTGCCGCATAATCGTACGTCTCGGCGGACGCCGTATTAAAGCTGCTTGCCTGGCGGCCCGAATAAGTGACCCGACCGGGGCGTGCACCAAAGCCGTTCTCCAGGAAATACATGCCGATGTATTCCCCGGACCGTGCGACGAGGTTCGTCGACAAACCAAGCTTGCTCACGAACGCGCAAGCCGCGTCTCCAAGCGGATTGTCCGGCAGAGCCGTAACAAGCTCCGCACGATGCCCAAAGCGAGCGAGTGCAGAACCGACGTTAACACCTGTGCCGGAGAAGGAATAATTCAAGCTGCTTGCCTGGGTTAACAGCTCGTAACCCGGCGTCTGCAAACGCATCATGACTTCACCAAATATGGCAACTGTCAGGCGGTCACAGCTAGGACGATCAACCATGGGCATCGACCAGCCTTTTCATTATATCGAGCAGGGCTTGCACGTCTGCGACGTTAGTCTTGCCCGTCGCCTTGTCGATAATCGACGAGTAGACATGGGGAATGACCTGCGGTACTCCTGCCTCCAGCGAGATGCGCAAGATTAGCTCGAAGTTGTCCATGTCAATGCCGCCCGTAGGCTCAAGCGCAAACCCTTCTTCACCACATGCTTTAGCTACTGCACGAAGCTCGTCTTCCCGGCTTAATCCGTTCATCGGGAAATACTTGAGTGCATTACCGCCCATGTCTCGGACAAGTGCGATAGCGGTCTTAACGGGTACGATAGCTTGCTCTGGTTGTGCAGCGCTGTAGGGACCAGTCGAGATATTTACGTAGCCGACTTGACCTGTCGGCGAGACAAGGCTGTTGATCCAGCTCTCCTGGCCGTTCAAGTTAGCACGAGTTGCGCCAACTGCCGGGAATACCTGGTTGATATGCGTTCCCGGATAATATTTCGCAATCTCAGCTACAACAGCCGCTTGCCGATTGTCTCCTGCTCCAAGCCCAATGGAGACAGCCTGCTCAATCACTTCTCCATAACGCTTCATCGCTTCGACAGCAGCTTCAACAGTCGGATAGTCTTTGGATAGAACGCCAACGAGTACATGCCCTTCTGCAGCGTCGAACACTTCTTTGGCATTGTCCACACTGTTTGAAAGTACATTCAAAGCTGCCCGGTTCTTATACAATCTTTTATTCATATTGGACATGTTAGTTGCCTCCTGTTAACTTGCGGATGGTAGCTGCGATTACGTCTATATCGTCGCCTAGAAGTGGACGCGGATCAATGTCGAAGTAGCCTTGCTTCACGCCATAATCACGCGTATAGATAGCAATATCACCGTTTTGCAGCTGATGGACGACTTCTTTGGCCGTCGTGCCTGCCGCTGCCGGATCAATCTGAATTCTGGCCCGGAATATCGCCCTTCCTGCTTCATCCTGCACAATCGTCACTTGAACGCCAGGCTGCTCGCTCAGCGGCATAAGGGTTTGAAGAGATGCTTTCTCCTGCTCGCTGTTATCCGGCTTATCGAGATATTCATCCAGAGCTTGGAGCAGACCAAACGTCGTTTCCTTACCCACCTTCATGCTGCGGCCAATGCCATGCAGTTGAACCTTCACCATCTCCACATATTTACGCATGCCGCCAACAATCCCTGAGGTTGGCCCTTCAATTGCCTTGGAGCCGCTATAGATGGCGAGGTCAGAGCATTTCACATACCTCCGAATATCTTCTTCAGCTGCTGCATCAACAATAAGCGGAACGCCGCTGCGCTGTGCTACCGCCCATGCTTCTTCAACAGAAATCATGTTTTTCTGTACCGCATGATGCGATTTCACATACAAGATAGCGGCTGTACGATCGCTGACCGCATCCTCGATATGCTCGGCTTTACCTTCGTTCGCATAACCGACTTCAACGAGCTTGCCTCCGCCTAAGAATACCATCGTCTCAACTGGAGCACCGTATTGGACATTATGACCTTTTAGAATTAGAATTTCATTCTTCTCGATTGGATCTTGGTGCAGCCGTTCGCTTCTGCGACGGTTGCCCTGCGTCACGATACCGGCAACGCAAAGGGCAATGCCGCTGGAAGCTGAGTTAACAACGACAGCTGCTTCAGAGCCGAGGATACCGGCAATATGATCGCCTGCCTTATCTACGAGATCCGCAATTTCCACGTAGCTTTGCCCGCCGCGCTTCATTGCATCCATAACGGTATCGGTTGGCGCCGACACACCAAGGATGCTCATACGTCCGCTTGCGTTAATAACACGCTTCAATCCATATTTAGCATTCAACATATCTACCATTGACGAAAACCCCCTTAGCATAAATATATTGATCTCCTACACGTGCTTCTCCTTCGGAATCGATGAACTCCGCTTTTTCCTGCCTCACAGTGAAAAAGGTGAGATGAGCCTTGTCGCCAGCCTTGATACGTCCTAGCTCAGGCTTGTTCAGCCAATCGGCCGCCCGAACCGTAACGGCGTCAATCACCTCTGTAAGCGGGTAACCCAGCAGCAAAAACTTGGACATGACATGCGCCAAGCTATACACAGGGCCGCCCAGCCGGTTGCCTCTGTAAATATCTGAGCTGATGGTGTCGAATCTGATTCCACTTTCTTTCGCGGCTTCCGCTGTCCTAAACGAGAAGCTGGCGGTACCATGACCTACGTCCATACGGACCCCTTTGCCAATGGCATCCTTGAGCTCCGGCAGCGGTTGTCCCGCTGGGTCGAACAGATTGTTGCTCTTCCCGTTCAAATAATGGGTTACAACATCATTCTTCTTCAATAATGGTAAGATCTCCTGGATTCGAGGCGGTGCCGACCCGATATGAACCATAATCGGCAAGCCCGTCCGATCTGCGATTTCTCTAGCCCTCCGAAGCGGCTCAATTCCGCTTTCCTTAACGACGCTCCGGCTCATTCTCGCTTTCAACCCGACAATAAAGTCCGGATAGCTATGAATCGTTTCTATCGCGTGCTCCCGGTCGATCCAGCTTAAATCGGATAGTTCATCAATCCGGGAGAGCCCGATCTTCGAGATATTCAGCAGCGCGAGTACGCTTGTCATCGCTTGTTTCTGGCTTGCCGCCAAGTTCCCAATCCGGTCCGCGCCGCAGCTACCCGCATCTACGATCGTCGCTACCCCTTGCTTGACGCCGATTTCGTCGATTTCATCGCCGTACGGGTCAAGTTCGGCGAAGGCGTGAACATGCAGATCAATCCAACCGCTTGAGACATATAATCCGGTGCCATCTATAACAACGTCCCCGCTACTTGCGAGTCCAGCACCTGTTACTTCGATAATTATGCCATTCTCGACGGCGATATCTATTAATTCGCCATCCGTTCGTTTAACGTTGCGCCATACGTGCTTTATGCGAATCACCTTCATTCTTCATTCTCTCTTCGTTATAACGTTATAATGTTAAATTACACTGATTTCACGCTCAGGTCAATAAACATTATAATGTTTTATGCGAAAATAAAAAAAGCAGACACCGGGTTTAATACCGGTGCCTGCTTCATTATGCGAATTTTGAGGAATACCTGCTATGTTTCACGTGAAAAAAGTCGAAATATGGCTCCCGCCTTATTTTTTTGGAATCATGTTGTTGTAAATGCGTGTTGCGTTTACTTTACCTGTGCTGAGATCCTCAGTCGTAAAGCCGGATACCACATTGCCGACTTTAAATTCCTTTTGCAGCAGCTCATCGGATGGTTCCGCCGCTGTTGGACCATCAATGCCCATAATGGTGTCAGGAGTCACTGTCACCCATACATCATTAACTTTGAAGCTTTTGCCGTCTGCACTTACTTCAGAGATCACACCATCAATATTTACTTGTACTTTAGCTGTAGTAGCAGGCTTCTCACCGCTGTCAACCTGAGGTGCCATATTGTTATAAATCACATCAGCCGATACCTTGCCTGTGCTCACATCCTGAGAAGTATAGCCGGATACGATATTACCAACTTTGAACTCCTTTTGCAGCAGCTCTTCGGATGGCTTCTCCGCTGTTGGCTCATTGCTTCCCAGCTTCGTTTGATCCGTTACTTCTACCCAAAGATCGCCAACCTTGAAGCTCTTGCCATCTGCACTTACTTCAGAGATAACGCCATCAATATTAACGGCTACTTTACCCTTAATAGGAGGCTTTGCTGTTGCCTCAGCTGTCTGCCCTTGATTCGTTGGTGTGGAAGCCGGATTGCTTTGATTTTGATTGATCGAAATAACACCAACCGCCAATATTGCAGCTGCTGCAAGACCTACAGTCAAACCCGTTAACTTTCTTTTGCTTGTTTTCTCCATTTTTACCCGCTCCTCAT
The DNA here is from genome assembly GCF_052113225.1 of Paenibacillus sp. YAF4_2. Classification (NCBI taxonomy): domain Bacteria; kingdom Bacillati; phylum Bacillota; class Bacilli; order Caryophanales; family Paenibacillaceae; genus Paenibacillus; species Paenibacillus sp. YAF4_2. Next base: position 137,745 of record NZ_JBFRCT010000010.1, on the reverse strand, counting down.
TCATAGTAGTTGTATGTGTTGTTTTCTCAAGTTCCAGCATTAACTTCTGATAGGTTGCCTCTTTGAAGTCCTCGCTGGTTTTCACACGGGACATCGCGGATTTATAGACAGATTTCTTCATCCTCCAGGCCTCCAATCTTATCTTTTAAGAGTACACGTCCTCTGGCTAGCCATGTTCCCACTGTTGCGGACTTGGCCTGCATAATAACTGCGATTTCCTGAATCGAATAGCCTTCGTAATAATGCAGATGAATCGGAATACGATACTTCTTGTCCAAGGAGAGTACGGCCTGCAGGACCTCATTCTCTTCCTTGGGGAGGTAGCTCAGGTTTTCGGGAACAGGGTTTCTGCTTTTGAACCATCCGGTTTTCAGCATATTTTTGCTTTTATTAATGGTCGTTCGAATCAACCACGCTTTTTCATGTTCGCTGTTCTCAAAAACAGGGCGCTTTTGCAAATAAGTGAGGAAAACCTCCTGCGTCACTTCTTCTGCATCGGCTATATTTTTTAAATAAGCAAAGGCGATTTTGATCATGCTCTGCGAATATAGATCCAAGGCCCTTCGCACAGATTCATTGAGCTCATATGAATTGTACACCTCAGCACCTCCTTTCACTTGTAATACAACTGAGTGCCCCATTATTTTTCATTCGATACCAATTATTTTTAGTAGACGTAAGAAAGCCCGTGAATGACTGCAATTTGCCCACATGTAAAATAGCCCAAAAACAAAAAGGCAAAGCCCTTACCTGCTCTTGCAGGTAGGACTTTGCCATCTCGACTTATCTATATGAGTATCTATAAAAAAGGGCTAAAGCTTTCTCGCAGCTAACCGGCCATCACGAACGAACCGTGCTGCCTCTGCCATTTGTGATTCGCTTACCGCTTCCATCGTCGCATAGCCATACGGCTTGTACTGCTCAAGAAGCTCAAAGAATAACGGATAGTTGAGCTCGCCTAAGCCAGCCGCTGTTTCCCTCAAAGTGCCGTCTGCTGCACGGTTCAGGTCCTTCACATGCGCGCTTACGATACGTGGACCAAGCAGGCGGAATGCTTCCCGAATAGTGTGGTCCTGATTGTCAAAACGAGCTGGGTTCATTAAGTTGCACGGATCCATCACGACGCCAACGCAGGAAGACGGGAACCGATCGATTGTCTCGGCCAGCGTCTCTGTCGTATCGATCATATGTCCCTGAGCGGCTTCCAGCCCAATCGTAACGCCCCATCGCTCAGCCTCTTCGACCAGCTCCTCAAGAGCACGGTTTAACCGCTGGACATGCTCGACACGACGTTCCGGATCCGTTACGCCGCCGACCTCTGTCGCCACAATAGGTGCCCCGAAGTGCCTTGCGTTCCGCAGATGCTCCTTAAATCGGTCAACATTATGCCGAAATACTTCATCATCTAGATCAACTAAGCTCGCGTAGCAGCCGAGTACTGCAATACGTACACCGTTCTCCGCAAATGCTCCGCCTACCTCTTGCGCCAAACCGGGGCTTAGCTTACCAAGTCTGGCATCCACATCCGAGAAGGCTTTTGAAAGCGCTAGTTGAACATAGGGAAACCCTTGTGCGGCAGTCTTCGCCGCCAATTCCTTATAAGGCATCGTTCCAAGTAAATGCGCTAATATTCCAACTGACATGACAATCTCCCTTTCCTGCTTTGGCTCTTATTTGCAATCTATTATATACCAGATTTTTGGCTATGCCGAACAAAAAGGGTACAGGTACAAAAAAGGCCGCAACTAGTTGTTTTCTAGTCACGGCCTGTTCATGATACTAACCTATTCCGCCTCAAACCCCTGGATCAAAGCCAATGCCTCTTCATGATCTGGCTCAAGTCTGAGCAGTTCCCTTGTGTAATTCAAGGCTTCATCTATGAGCTCCAGCTCGAAGCAGCAGATGGCCAGGCAATAGAATACAGTTGATACAATCTCTTCCTCGTCTTCTTCTACCGAAATTTCCAAGTACCGTTTGGATTCCTCGTACAGTTCCATCTCGAACAGGACCAGTCCAGCTTCAAGAGAAAGATCATAACGCTGCTCCATAACATAGTACGACGATGTCATAATGTGGATCCCCATTAGGAGATCTTCCTTCTCATCATCATTCGCATCCGGCAGTAGACTAGAGAGCCGCTTTGTACTCTGAATGAAGAATTCCGCATCATATCCGCCTAGGCGCCAGAAGCTTAAGAATTGCTGCATCCCCATGCTATCGATATTACGATCGACCAATTCCTTCAAGCTGAAGAAATCATCTGGACCATATCGCGCAATAAATCGACGATAAGCTAGTCTGGTTTGCAGGCATTCCTCAGGGGAATCCACATTGATCATACAACCCACATTTATATTTTTATAATGATGGGGTGGGAATAACGTGATGGCTCCCTGCTTCTCCAACACTTGCTGAATAGCATGGTAGTTCGCCGTAAAGGAGAAGCTGCCATGCAGGATCAGCTCCGGTGGTCCCGCGAATTTAAAGTTGTCGATCAAGTGATCGCCTTTGTCTGCAGTTATTAATAAATAACCTGCCTTAGATAACAGATTAAGACGATCTAAACAGGTTAATGCGGAGCTTGGGAATAAAATATGGGAATCCTCCAAATGCTCCTGGTAGAAGCCTATGAGCTCCCGGTATGGGTAGGTTGCTGCCTCGTACTCCGGCGCCCGGCGATGCTCGTAGCTTAAAGATATTTTATGGAGCAATTCGGATGGTTTAAGCCCTTCCCTGTGCTCCGGATACTCGACAGAAACATCTGTTTCATAAATTTTGCCCTCACCTACATACAGCAGCTCTTGCGGAATACCGTCAAAGAAGTAGTTAGCCACAATGACTAACGGCTGTTTCAAATCTCCCTGACTAATGGTCTCGCCCGATACAGCCAGCTTCAGATCCGTGTCATGAACGGCGTCAAATCGTGCAAAATCAAGCATTCCTCGAGCAATAAAGGACTGCATAGCGGGATGCTTCTGCCATGCCACCACATTGTTCATCGCCAAATCCGTCATGATATACCGGAACGATGGCAGCTGGATCCCTGCATAGTCAATTAACTTACATAACTCGTGTAACACGTGAAAAGCAAATCGGCCCGCTCCTGCTCCAAGCTCTACAATCTGCACAGACTCAGAGACATGTCCCTTATTTGCACGGTCTTGCAGAAATCCGAATATCATCTCAGCATAGGCCGTACCGATCATTGGATTACAGGTGATATATTGAGGAACTTGGTCGTTATTCCAAGCCTTCAGTCCTTCTTCTTCATAATATTCCCGCTGAATATTCCATATAGGTGCTTCGCTAAAACGGTAACGTTCGGTATGATTAACTGTCATTTAAACTAATCCTGCTCTCTGGAAATTATTCGATTCCTGCCAAGTGGGATTCTCCCCAATTGCGCATTAAATCATGTACATGCTATCACAATATATTTCATTGTATCATTTTTGCCCATTTGCCGTATGCCATAACGTCTCGCCATGCTTTAACAGCTTCAGATTATTCGAGTCCATGCCTCTTCGCTGCCACTCTGCAAGCAAACGATCTAGCGCTTCCTTCGCCGTATCATCGGCCAATCGGAATGCTCCGTAATGCATAGGGATAAACTGCTTTGCTCTAACATCAACGAAGGCTTGTACAGCTTCCTCCGGCGATACGTGCTGCGCACCCATAAACCATTCCGGCTCGTAGGCACCAATCGGCATAAGTGCATACGTAATGTCTGGGAACCTCACTCCAATATCACTAAATCCTGCGAAATAACCACTGTCTCCGGCAAAATAGACCGTTTCTTCCTCTGAACGCTTGATCACCCATCCGCCCCAAAGGGACGTATTCGTATCCGTCAGAGTACGTCTTACCCAGTGCTGCGCAGGTACAAAATGAAACTCGACAGGGCCTATCTTCACATGTCCCCACCATGGCAGCTCATGTACTTCTTTGCCGCGCATAAGTTTCCTCATCATCGAACCAAGCCCCTCAGGCACGAGCACGACGGGTGAACCTTTGATCTTTCTCAAAGACCCTTTATGAAGATGGTCATAATGCGAGTGCGACAACAAAATAACATCGACCGGAGGAATTTCGTCCAAGGTAAGTCCTGGTTCTTCAAGTCTCCGTGCAAAACCCATCCGGCTCGCCCATACAGGATCTGTCACAATCGTCAGGCCAGCGATTTGCACAAGAAACGTGGAATGTCCGATCCAGGTAATCGTCAACTCACTTTGGTTACTGCTGAGCAGTGCCTGCTGCTTATGTTCGGCTTGTCCGATTCGGTAGCTTAGATCTTTCACTTTGCCTTTGCGTTCCTTTTGCCAGCGACGTACTTCTTTAAAGGTTTTGACTGTCGCTGATGGGTCTAAATTGCTATACCGTTTCCGAGCCATTAGCATCACCTCTTCTTATAATTCAAGTTTAGACGGAATACGAGTGAAGTACAAACTGTCTATTACATTAATATTGGACAATTATACGATGAGATCCGATCTATTTTTTCCTCTATGAATTGATTACTATATTTATAATAAGGGCTGGTAGCGCTTTCTTCTAACTGACCAACATTAAGCCATAGGAGGGTAATCATGTCTATTATCGAAAAGCAAACACCCTGGCAAGCAAGCTGGATTTGGGGAGGTACTGAGGAAAGTCCACGTAACGAGTGGCGCTGGTTCAGAACCTCCTTCACCTGTCCAAGCGATTTGGACGCATTGGCGAAAGCCGTCTTATGGATTACGGCAGACTCTCGTTATGAGCTGTACGTCAATGGAACAAGAGTAGGCAGAGGTCCCGTTCGTTACTATTCCACGGATATTTTCTATGATGCACATGAAGTGGGGCATCTTCTGCGGCGCGGCGAAGTCAATACGATTGCGGTGCAAGTGATGCATTACGGCATCTCTAACTTCGTCTATTTAAGAGGTCGGGGAGGATTGCTTGCCCAACTGGATGTACTCTCGGAGGATAGAGAAATGACACTCGCCAAGACGGGAGCTGACTGGCGTACCTCTCTGCACGCAGGGCAGGATCCAGCCACTTCGCGCATGTCCTGTCAGTTAGCCTTCTCAGAGCGAATCGATGGAAGAAAGCTGGCAGAGGATTGGACTTCATCGCAGTATTCAGATGCTCAATGGCAGCATGCAGAGGTCATTGGTGCAGCTGGGATGGAGCCGTGGGTGCGGCTTCACCCAAGAGATATTCCTTACTTGACGGAGGAGCCTGTTCTGCCGACACGTGTCATATCGTTAAACCGGGTAGTCCCGTATCAGCTTACAGCATTTATCGATGCGTATCATATGATGAAGACCCCAGGAGAAGAGAATGCCAACCATATCCGATTCTGCGGAGCCTTCATGACAACTTTGCGCTTAAAAGAAGCAGCCGAGGTTAAGCTGATGTTCCACGTTGGTGGACTAGGCATTGTGAGGCTGGGAGAGCAAGTTTATACCGCTGAGGATATGGAAGGAGATCCACCTCTTGCTGGCCTTCGCGCTCATTTGCCGGCAGGTGAGCATGTGTTGTTATACACCGTTTATGGCCCCGAACATGGTCATAGTAACCGTATAGGGGTGGACTCGGACAAAGAGATCGAGTGGGTCTCTCCTCTAGAGGTGGAATCCGGCAAGGCAGACGGAGCGATGTCCCCATTTGTTCGTATCGGCCCTACTTATTCTTACACGTGTATCGATTATATTGTTCAATATGACAAGTTCGCAGCTTGGGAGGCGGCAAGAGATCAGTTTGCTGATCGAATGTTCTCCATTACAACGATTGATGAACTGCGCGAAACCGGCTATCCGATTGAACCTGTTCCTCATTTGCTAGCTAACAGCGAAGATGCCTTTATGCCGCAATTCGCAAAAAGAGAAACAGAAGCTTATGCTGTTCCCGCTTCGCTTCAGCGTATTGCGGTTGCCTCCTCTGATCCGGCCATCGTTCCTGTGTTCAATCATGCGGATACGGAATTTATGATCGATTTCGGCAAGGAGTGGAGCGGCTTCCTCGCATTCGAGCTGGAGGCCGAGGCTGGCGTTACGATAGATTGGTACGGTATTGAATACCGGAAGGATACCTATATTCAACATACCTTTGGCTTGGACAATACGCTTCGTTATGTGACGAGGGAAGGCCACCAGCGTTACGCCTCTCCTGTCCGCAGAGGGCTTCGTTATCTGATCGTCACTGTACGTGGTGCCAAGAATCCGGTGCACATTCGAGATGTCCGGCTTATTCAAAGCAACTATCCTGCACCAGAGATCGGAAGCTTCCAATGCTCGGATGATCGACTGGGCCGAATTTGGGACCTTGCGAAGCATACAACAAAGCTTTGTATGGAGGATACTTTCGTCGACTGCCCGGCGTATGAGCAGACCTTCTGGGTCGGAGACAGCCGCAACGAAGCGCTCGTCAATTACTATGCGTTCGGGGGAACGGATATCGTAGAGCGCTGCCTTCGACTGGTACCGGGCTCTGCGTTCCAGACGCCGCTCTACGGTGACCAGGTTCCTAGCGCATGGACAAGTGTCATTCCGAACTGGACCTTCTTCTGGATTGTAGCTTGCCGGGAATATGCCGAGCATACAGGCAAGCGCGATTTTGCAGCAGAGATGCTTCCTTCCATCCTATTCACTCTGGATCATTATTTGAAGCTTCTGAACTCGGATGATCTGCTGGATATGAAAGGTTGGAATCTGCTGGATTGGGCGCCAATCGATCAGCCGGATGACGGGATTGTAACACATCAGAATGTGATGTTGAAGAAGGTATTGGAGGATGCTGCCGCTATTGCTGCATTAGCGGGGGTACCCGAGCAGGGGAAACCTTACGCAGAGATCGCTGTTAAAATGAAGTCGGCCATTAATGAACATCTGTGGAGCGATGAGCGTGGCGCTTATCTTGACTGCATTCATCCTGGAGGCCGCCACTCGACCATCTTCAGCATGCAGACGCAGGTGATGGCACTCCTCGCGGATGTTGCGGATGAAGAACGCAAGGCATTGCTGAAGGCTTACTTGACCGCCACTCCGGAAGGGTTCGTACCGGTTGGCAGTCCGTTTATGTCCTTCTTCTATTACGAAGCGTTGATGGCAAATGGCAGCCTGCAATGGATGCTCGACGACATTCGAACAAACTACGGATTTATGCTGGATAACGATGCAACCACATGCTGGGAGATGTATGGCCACACCACGATGAATCGTGCGAACGAGAACGATCTGACCCGCAGCCATTGCCATGCCTGGTCTGCTGCACCCGGCTATTTCCTCGGTGCTTACGTACTGGGAGTGAGACCTGCCGCACCAGGCTGGAGGAAGGTCCTTATAGAACCGCAAAGCGGCGATTTAAGCTGGGCCAAGGGAATTGTCCCTCTGCCGCAGGACGGATCCATCGAAGTAGCCTGGAAAGCCGTGAATGGTGCGATTACCGAACTGACAGTTACCGCTCCCGAGCTCACAGAGCTTGATATCCGAGTTCCGGCTGCTTGCGCCGTCAAGATTCAGCGGGTTAAATTGCTGTAGAGCTTACAATAAAGAAACCACTCCTAACCAAGGAGTGGTTTCTTTTGTCCTTACACTCAATTATATAATTCGACAAGCAGATCGTTCAGCCATCAACCTCTTCGAATGATTGCGTATTAGGGGAGTTATTTTCGGGTTTAGCACCTTACATGCTTACGTTTGAAGCCAGTCCGCCCTCTGTCTACCGCCTTTTGAATATTAACAGCCGCATGAATAAACTTGCTTTTAGCTGTTCCGGAATTCACTTCTACCGGACCTACTTCATTCGCGATCTCGACGGCCTTCTCATGAAGCGGCTGATAGGACACTGCCACCGTGTACATGAAATTGTTCATCGAGTATTTTGTCCGCTCAGGGGCATCATGAATCGTGTTTTTCACAAGCTCCAGCATAGCGGCAAGCTTCTCTTCGGAGAATTCACGATCAGGGCGATTACCAAGCAGCCAGCAGTAACAGCTCCAGCCTGCTGACATTTTCAGATCGATATTACTTGCAATCCATTTATCTGACACTTCTTGTGCAATATCCGATTCTGACAGGGTTACAGCGACCACAAAGTCCGACAACATATAAAAATAAGCGCCATCGATCCACAGCTCAAAATCCTCCATCGTCATCGCTTTAGGCTCTGCGATTATCCCGGCAAAGTACATCGCATCGTAGTTGCCTGTCGCATAGAGCTCCTCCGCTAATGGCTGGTTGAGCTTTATTTTTCGGAAGAGAGGCTTCATTGCCCCCGTCGCCACACCAAACAGCGGTTCATGCGCACCATTGGACTGATAGATCTTTTTGCTTCGTTCCTTGCCGAGCGCTTCAAGCTCCTGCATAACCTCTTCTAGTTTCATTGCTGACACATCCTTTGGTTATTAGATAAGCATCAAATATTGCTATTACTGCGCCTCAGAGTCAAACCGATCGTAATCTAGTAAAGGAATAGAAATTTTTATTTCCGTGCCTGATTCATTGCTGTCTACTATTTCAATATATCCACCGTGAGAATTTAAGATCCGCTGAGAAATAGACAATCCCAGGCCCATACCCGCTTCTTTGGTTGTATGAAATGGTGTGAAAATGTGATTCCATTCCTCGCGGGATATCCCTGCTCCAGTATCCGAGAATAGGATATTGCTTTCATTATTTTTGTTATAGATCCTAATTTCAATTCTTTTTAACGCTTTCCCTTCCATTGCCTCAATACTATTGTTTATGACATTCACAAAGACTTGTCTCATTTTGTCTTTATCTATTTTTAATTGAACACCTTTATGTTCAGTCAAATCGATGAGTACGTTCTTCTCTTTTATTTTTATAGACATTAACGCAATCGATTCTTTTATTACTTTCATTATGTCGGTTTCTACTCTATTGATTTTGCCGCTTTTTATAAATTGATTGTAATTTGTAATGATGCTGTTCATATGGGAGCCGGCAACCGTAATTTGACTAACCATCCCTTTTGCTTTTGAATCCAATTGGTCATTATGCGCTAACAGTGCCGTATAGCCGTTTACAACAGTTAGAGGACTGCTTATTTCATGTATTAATCCGGAAGTGGTAATTGCGATTTGTTCTTCTTTTTCTTTTCTTTTTAAGATCTGCGTCGTTTCTCTTATCATCTTGGTGCTCACACGAACGAAAATAAAGAAAATAAATATAGAAAAAATCATGACCGCAATTTGACTGGAATAAATAAAGGTTCCCGCCTGCAGATTTAATACACCAATCATATAGGTGAACAGAAACGTCAAACTAAATAGAGTCAGAAAACTTCTCAAATATTTATCCGTTACTTTTCTGCTCGAAATGAGCGTTAGCAGAATACTCACAATGAGCAGTTTGATATGGTTTGTAAATAAGTAACCCCATTCACCGTAGATAGGGTAAAGGACGCTTGTGCCTCCCACGATCGTTTTTAGCCCTGTTACACCATAACTCGTCCAATTTATTATGTAAATAAATATTGACCACGCCCCATAAACGCATAACGTGTATTTATTAATAATCCAGTTCATCCACTTTACTTGTTCACTTATCAAATACTTTAACGTGACATATCCAACGTATAAAAAAGCCAAGGGAAGCATAATAGAGCCTATTCGAATAAGCTTAAACAGAAAAAATATGCTTTCTTGATCGAGTACATCATTACTGTACAAAACACTTACATCCATTTGCCATAAACACATAAAAACCATAAATACTAACATGGCGTTCGTTAATTTGGTTTTAAACAACATCTTATAGGCCATTCCTAAAAATAGCGGTACCAAAGACATCGCTGCCATAAGGATAAAATTCATATCTTAACGAACCCCCCCTTTCGATCCAATAGTTATAATGACAGCGCATTCATAAGAAATGATAGCGATAGAATCAACTACTGCCATAATAGCATAATTAAGCAGTGTGGTTGTCTAAAGGTTTTGATCGGGGACCGGAAAGTAGACTACCTTAAATAAAAGAGCACCCATTTGGAGTGCTCTTCCGTATAAGTCCTTCTGAACAACCCGCGCAGCTTATACCTGCAAACCGGCCGCCAGCTTCTTGAAATGATCGATCGACGGTTTTGCTAACCCCAAATGCTCCCGGAGCGTTGAACCTTCATACTCTTCGCGGTACAGCCCGCGGCGCTGAAGCTCGGGAACAACGTGCTCAACGAAGTCATCCAGATCACCCGGCAATACCGGCGGCATAATGTTGAAGCCATCGCAGCCGTATCCTTCGTACCACTCTTCCATAAGATCTACAAGCTGCTCTGGCGTACCAACAAACTGCATATGCCCCCGCGCTCCAAGAAGTTTTCGTCCAAGCTCAATAATGGACAAGTTGTCTTTACGCGCTAGATCCATAATCAGCTGAACGCGGCTTTTCATGCCATTGCTTGCTTCTACTGGATCTGGAATGTCGGGCAGCGGCTCGTCGGCCGGGAATTGGCTGAGGTCGGTCTGAAGCATACCGGATACCATCATTACCGCTTCCTGCGGATCAATAAGGTCGAGCAGCTCCCGCTCCTTGCGGCGTGCTTCCTCCACTGTCGAGCCAAGGATCGGAGATAATCCCGGCATAATGAGCAGGCTGCCCCGCTCACGTCCAATAGAAAGGAGCTTCTCGTTTACACTGCTATAGAAGCTTTGCGCTGAGGCGAGTGAGGTTTGAGCCGTGAAGATCACCTCGCCGATACTCGCTGCAAAATCCTGCCCTGGCCCCGAGGATCCCGCCTGAATCAGGACTGGATAACCTTGCGGTGGGCGCGGCACGTTCAACAATCCATGAGCGGAATAAAACTGTCCGCTGTAATCCGCAGCGCGGAACTTGGACTCATCTGCGAAGGTTCCCGATGCCCGATTCATAACGAGCGACTCCTGCGGCCAGCTGTCCCACAGCGCAGTAACAACGTCGACAAATTCCTTGGCCATCTCGTAGCGCGTCGCATGCTCAGGATGCTTCTCTCTGCCGAAGTTGCGAGCTTCTGTATCTACTTGTGATGTAACGATATTCCACCCAGCACGACCGCCGCTGAGGTGGTCGAGTGTAGCGAACCGACGTGCTGCGTTGTAAGGCTCGTTATAAGTCGTCGACAGCGTTGCTGTCAGACCTATTTTCTCCGTTACCGTCGACAGAGCAGACAGCAGAGCTACTGGATCCAGCATACCTGCAGCTGCCCGGCTTGGGAAGATGAGGTGAAGCAGATCCGCGAAAAAGATCATATCGAACTTCCCCTTCTCCGCCGTTTGAGCAATCTGCTTATACCAATTAATGTCGAACATCTGCTCCACGCCTGATTCAGGATGGCGCCAGCCGGCATGATGATGCCCGGTAAAATAGATAAACGCACCTAGATGAAGCTGACCTTGTCGTTGTCTTGTCATGCCTATTCCCCGCTTTCCAGCTATCAATTTGTCCTTGCATCAAGCGATCTATATTCAGCCTTTATAATTGTTGTCCCATCGCAGGCATCTTCTCTCTACAAGCCGTACTGCCGAATCCGACAGCTTGCCGACCAGAGCGAACAGAATAATGCCAACAAAGACGATATCTGTCTGTGCGTACACACGCGCATCCTGAATCATGTAGCCGACCCCAGCGCTTGCGCCCATCATCTCCGCTACAGCAAGCAGCAGCCACGAAGCCCCGACCGATAACCGGATGCCCAGCAGAATGTTTGGCAGTGCCGCAGGAATAATCAGCTTGGTGAGCAGTTGAAGCTTGGAGTATTGCAGTATGCGGGTAACCTCATACAGCTTTCGATCAGCCGTGCGAACACCAAGATGGGTGTGGAAATAGAGAGGGAAGAAGGAACCCAGCGCAATGAGCAGTATTTTTGAGAATTCGCCCACTCCGAACCAAAGAATAAACAACGGGATCACCGCGAGCAAAGGAACCGTCCGCAGCATTTGAATGCTAGGATCAAGCGTGCTCTCTGCCCATTTGCCAAGGCCGGTGAATACACCTAGCAGCAATCCTGTAGCACCGCCAAGCAGGAAGCCTCCACCCGCTCGAATGGCACTTGTAGAAAGATGCTTTGCCATATCACCGTTCAGGCACAATTTCCAAAATGCCTCCGCAATTCGTGAGGGTGCCGGTAACGCTGAATCGGATACCAGTCCGAGTGCCGATGCCGCCTCCCACAAAGCAAGAATAATAACAGGAAGTACCCAGCCATGCAGCCAGTAAGGCAGCCCCGTCCAGCGTTTTTGGTTCATTGTTGTTTGCTTCCCGCCAGCTTTTGCGCCTAATGTCACATCATTTGTGCTCATTTGATTACCCCTCTCCGCCTAAGGAATCCCGCCAGCGTAAAAGTCTTTTCTCCGCTATCCTCACCAGCCAATCGGTCACCTTACCAACAACCGCGAAAACAATGATGCCCACGAAAATAACGGATGTCAGTGAGAAGGAACGTGCATCGTTAATGATGTATCCGATTCCGGAGCTTGAGCCCATCATCTCCGCCACGACCAAACCAAGCCAGCTTACCGCTATGGAGAGCCGAATCCCGAGGAAAAGAGAAGGAAGGGAGGCAGGGAGAATCAGCTTCGTAATCGTCTGCCATCTCGTAAATTCCAATACTCGTGCCACATCAAACAAATTACGATCCACCGAACGAACGCCCAGAAACGCATTCACATAAAGAGGGAAGAACGCCCCTTTAGCAATGAGAAGAATCTTGGAGGTCTCGCCGAAGCCAAACCATAAAATAAACAGCGGTGCCACGGCTAAGTGAGGCAATGTCCGGAGAAGCTGCAGCGACGGATCGAGCAGCCGCTCGGCTTTGAGCGAGAAGCCTACCCATAATCCGGCTGCCAAGCCTAGTCCGCCGCCAATTAAGAAACCAAGTGCCGCCCTCCCTGCCGAGACGCGAAGGTTGGTCAGCAGCTCGCCCGAGGAGAGCATCCGTCCGAACTCATTCACAATGTCCTTTGGAGGCGGGATCAGTACAGCATTTACCCAACCGCTTGAGGATGCGATCTGCCAGATGACCAGCACCGCCAGCGGAACTATCATTCCGATCAGAAAATGAATAGCACGAAACGCAAGCTTATTCCTCGTTATCTGCATGAGTGCACCTCTTCTTTACTTCAACGCTTTTTCGATATATTGATTGTCGAATACGTCTGCAACTTTAATCTGTTTACGAATGGTTCCTAATTCATATTGGAAGTCAGCCGTCTTTTGCTGATCTGCAATGGTCTCATCACTCACCGGGATATTAATCATCGTCGAACGGGTTTGGATGCCTTTCACCAGCTCAAGCGGAATGCTGCGCTCATCGGCATAACGTTTGAACGCTTCCTCTTGATTATCCGCTTCCCACTGACGTGCTTGCTCAAACGTTTTGAGATACAACGTCACAAGATCTGGATACTTCTTCGCAAAATCAGAACGAACCAATTGGAACGATGGGGACAATACGCCTTCGCTCTCGCCATCAGCCAGCACGCGGGCTTTGCCGCTGAGCGTATTCAAGGAGATGTACGGATCCCATACTGCCCAAGCATCCACCTTGCCGCCTTCGAAGGAAGGCTGTGTCTCATCAGGCTGCAATTGAATTTCTTGAATATCCGAATGCTTCAGGCCTGCCTTATCAAGCACGCGATAGAGGAAGTTGTAAGCATTACTCCCCTTCGTAACAGCTACCTTCTTGCCCTTAAGATCGGCAATCGTCTTAATATCACTGTCCGTTGGTACAATGATAGCTACGTTGTTTTTACCGTCCAATATTTGCGAGATAATTGTAAAATCAATGCCAGCCGCTTGCGCGGAAACCGGCGGCATATTGCCCATTCCGGCAAAATCCAGATGATTGGAAGCCATCGCTTCAATCATTGGAGGACCACTCTGGAACTCCACCCACTCCACTTTAGCTCCCAGCTCTTCAAATGCACTCTCGAACCATTTTGCTTCTTGTGCCTTACCGAACAGCCCGCCTTTGCCCTGAACACCAATTTTTACGGTTACTCCATCGTAGGAAGCCGGAGCATTGGAAGCATTCCCTTCCGTATTGGCTGAAGCACCTGCAGATTCAGCAGGTTTATTATTGCTGCCTGCGTTGTTATTGGAGTTGCCGCAGCCCGCTACGATTAACACCAATGTAAGTATCGCCGTAATGAAACCGTATTTTTTTCTCATCTATTTCGCATCTCCTTCAAGACCGTTTAATGGTTTATGCATACCGGTTAAATGCCGGCTCCGTGATCGAGCAGAGGTGGCTGCTCTACTTTTTCGAACTCACCTAGTACCTTGGAGCGAAGCTCCTGGAAGGAAGACCCAGTGCGTGAGCGCGGGTAGGGAAGATCAACGTTCATTACGTTGCGGATGTGACCAGGACGAGGATTCATAATAACGACTTTCTCTCCGAGGAACACCGCTTCGTCCAAGTCATGTGTTACAAACAACATCGTCGTCTTACTGTTCTGCCAGATATCCAGCAGCGCCTCCTGCATATGGGTGCGGGTAAAAGCATCAAGCGCTCCAAAAGGCTCGTCGAGCAGCAGAACCTCCGGCTTGCGGAGCAGTGCTCTTGCAATTGCAACCCGCTGAGCCATCCCGCCCGACAACTCCTTCGGATAAGCCTTCTCAAATCCTTTCAGACGAACCAGCTCAATCAGCTCATCGACTTGACGGCGAACCTGCGCATTGCCCAGCGACAAATTGGCAGCGATGTTTTTCTCTACAGTTAGCCAGGGGAACAATCTTGGCTCTTGAAAAATAAAGCCTTTATCCACTCCCGGTCCCGTAATCGCCTTGCCGTTTAATTCAACCGTTCCTTCATAGGCTGTATCCAGCCCCGCTACGATCTTGAGCAATGTACTCTTGCCGCAGCCGCTTGGCCCGATAAAGGTAATAAATTGCCCACGCTCCACCTGAAGCCGAATATTGCTTAACGCGACAACCGGTCCTGCAGGAGCGGCAAACGTTTTGTTCAACCGTTCAATAGTCAGCATGAGATACAGCCTCCAATATAAACTTAATTTTTCATACCGCTTTACTCGGGATTATAATTAAAAAAAATGGGGCTAAGCCCTCGTCATTGTACCCTTAGCTAATCTCTGGCCGTCCAGTCGATCTCTTGGCGTACATTTGTTACAAACCGAATTATCGCTCGGTTTGTTGATGGCTAAATTGTAGCAGTGGCCTCTATTAGTTGTCAACCATTTCTTGGTGCAATAAAAAGCGAGCTCTGCGCAGCCGCATAACTCGCTAACATCTATGTAAGATCACCTGTTTTTATTGGCGGCAAATAAAGCAACAATCGAGCTTGCCCGCGCAAGGATTGGCACTTCTGCGCCCGGCATTTTCTGAAGAGTCAGGCCCTGAATTAAGCTTACGAAATAATAGGCAAGCTCCAGCGGATCACCATTTACAATAAGCCCCTCTTGTTGTCCCTGCTCCATGACAGCCGCTACCGGACCAAGATTGTTCGTGAAGCGTTCTGTTACAGCCTTCCGAATCTCTTCAGAGGAAGCATCCGAGAGGCGCGCTGTGTGAATGAGAATCGTGTAAGCCCAGCTGTTGTCCAAGGCAAGCCAAGATTCGCACAGCAGATACAGCTTGTCTAATGCCGTTCCCTCTTGGCTGGCGATTTGGGTGACATGCTCACCGTATCCGGTTTGTCCTCTTCGCAGAATCTCGCTTATAATCTCATCCTTGGACTTAAAATAGTGATACATATTGCCAATACTAATGCCCGCTGCGGCCACAATGTCGTTAATACTCACCGATCCGATGCCTTTAACCGCGATAATCTCAAGAGCTGAGTCAAGAATGTGATTAATTCTTTTCTCTCGTTGCAGGAGGTCCCTCTCTACGTTCCTAGGCGACATAAAAATAACGCAGCCCCTTTCTTGACCCCATTATAACAGAGGCTTCTGACTTGGGCGATAATGTCGTTTGTCATTGACGCTCCATGAATCAGACAAGTAAAATACTTCCTATAATGAATAATGTTCAATAATTGCACATTTTCAGTAAAAAGGGGCTGGCTGCATACTTGGAACTTGATGAGCGAGTAAGTAAATTAGAAGCAAGGATTACGGAGCTCGAACAAGAAATAACGGAATTGAAACAGAGCAGACTTCCTGCTAATGGACCTTTCTCACCAACACCAATACGTACCGATCATTTAAAGAAGGCTCCACATGACGTTGTCGTTCGTCCTGCACAACAGCAGAAAATCAAAAAAGAAACCGATTGGGAGCATCTTATTGCAAGGGTATGGCTGCCAAGAATCTTTTTGTTCGTGCTTCTTATCGGGATGATCTGGGGATTCAAAGCTGCCGTTGATGGCGGCTTCATAACGGAGTCCATGCGCTGTGTTATTGGGTATTTGGCTGTCGGAGTTTTTATATTCATGGGATTCAGACAGCAGAAGGCTAAGCGGCCTCTGCTCTCGCAAGTACTATTAGGGGGCTCCATCGCGATAGGTATGCTCACCACATTTGCAGCCCATAGCTTATATGAGCTAATGAGTGTACCCGTGGCCTTAATTCTAAATGTATTGTTTGTCATAGTAGGAGTCGTGTTCTCTAACAGCCTGAAATCCCAGCCTCTCGCTGTGTTGGCGAGCGCAGCAGGCGTGTTGACCCCATTCTTACTGGATAGCGATCATCCATCAGTCTTATTCTTTGTCACTTACGAATCTGTGGTATTCATTAGCTTTATGGTTTACGCGATAAAAAGTAAATTTGCTGCCCTATTCTATCAATCCTTTGTATTACTTCAGGTTGCGTTAGCGATCTACCAGTTAATTGCCGACGGGAATGAACGAGTTGTTGCTATAGGAGTACTTGTCCAGCAAATCGTATTGCTTCTCTCCATATTCTCGAAAACCACAATCATGAGCCATCAACTTAGAATGCTTGTTCCCAGCTTTGCATTGACTGCGCTCTGGTTTAAATTATCCTATTCAGACCTGCTATTTAACGTTGTCATGCTAATCATGTTTGTTGTATACGCCTTATTAACCGTTTGGTTTTGGAGGAAAGCAGAGCACAAAGGTAAAGTGCCCTACACCCTTACAATCACAAGCTATGCACTATTATTCTGCCTGGCTAATCTCCTCGGCTCAGAAGCTTTACCAGTCGTCTTATTACTTGAGGGTATTGCGGCATTATGGCTTGGATTCGTTGTGAAGTCCTTATTGCAAAAAATGAACGGTATTCTGATCTATGTACTAGGATGCTTGATTGGAATCAATACGGTAACAGGAAACCTGGACAGCATTATCTCAGTTGAAATGCTCATTTGGATCGTATTACTTGGAACGTTAGGTGGCTTAATTAGACTGGTTTATCACTTCGAATTGGGCAGAAACACAAAAAGCACCCTAATTCTACTGTGGTACGGCATTGGCTTAGCCTTCCTGGTCTTCCTTACTGAGTTAACCAATCTATTAACAAAAGACTTCAGCACAAATGCCCAGCATCTTTTAGTATCAACGGTATGGGTAGCCTACTCGGTTGTCGTCATTGGATATGGATTGAAAAAGCAGATAAAGCAAGCTAGGCTGACAGGTATTGCCCTGTTATTCCTCACCTTAATGAAGGTCATTCTAATGGATTTGCCAAGTGTATCCTTACTTGCTAAAGCGATATTATTTATTGGACTTGGGTTCATCGGTATCTTATTATCGAGATTCTTCTACAAAAAAGAATAAAAAAGAAACCATGCTTAGGCAATTAGAGGTACTACCCTCCATTGCGAAAAGCATGGTTCTTCGCTTATTAACTGCCAGTACTCGGCTTTACGTTAGTTTCATTCCTCAAATCTGCCCCATACTCCTGGGTCCACGCCCACATAGCCGCAAATATCGGCTGCAAGCCCTGCCCACTCTCGGTAAGTTCATATTCAACATGCAGTGGTACACCCGGATAAATCGTACGAGTAACAATCCCCTTATCCTCTAGTAACCGTAAGCGGTCAGTCAACGTTTTTGGACTAATAGGCTGCAGCTTGCGACGTAATTCCCCAAAACGCTTTGTCCCATTAAACAATTCGAACAAGAGGAGAAGCATCCATTTCCCATCCAAAATCTCCAAAATCGGCTCAACAGTGCCAGGACAAGACTGGTCCATCATCGATTATTTCCTCCATAGTTCATTTTTTGAAACTATTGCACTTTAATGTAACTACTTTTCAAATGTACCATAGAACCTTTAACATGTGAATCAGGAAAGGAAAAAGTTAGTAATTAACAGAAGGAGGAAGGCCTTTTGAATAGACCGTTTCAAGTAGATCAAGCGGAGTATCCGTTCACCGATCATTGGCTGCCTTATCGTGATGGACATATCCATTACCTAGATGAAGGGCAGGGACCGGTGGTTCTTCTGCTCCACGGCAACCCTACATGGTCATTTCTTTATCGGAACGTTATTAAAGAGCTGCGCAATGAGTTTCGTCTTATCGCTCCAGATTATCCCGGATTTGGCATGTCTAAGGCACCAAGCGGCTATGGCTTCACACCACAAGAACAATCGGAAGCCGTTCATGAATTAATCCGTCATTTGGATCTAAAGCATTTTATACTAGTCGTTCAAGACTGGGGAGGCCCGATCGGCCTGAACTATGCGGTACAGCATCGGACTAACCTGCGCGGCATCGTTGTGATGAATACTTGGGCCTGGCCAGCAGAAATTTTGCCGATGAAATTATTCTCGTTAGCGATGGGAGGCTGGCCTATCGGTTACTGGCTTCAGACACGTCTTAATTTTTTCGCCAAAGTTATTGTCCCACACGGCATCTACCAGACCGATAAGGTCACGAATAGCTTGCGATCTGCTTATAGCGCCCCATTTCCTAACCCAAAGTCCAGAAAGCCAACATGGATATTCCCCAGACAGATCCGCAAAGCACGAGCATGGCTCGCTGATGTTGAATCGAGGTTGCCTGTCTTGTCCGATTTACCTGCACAAATTTTGTGGGGATTAAAGGACAGCGCCGGATTCCCACTCGGGCAGATGGCTAAATGGCAAAACGCGTTGCCGTTGAACGAAACTGAGATTCTGGAAGACGCATCACATTATGTCCAAGAGGACCGCCCTGATCGGGTAGCGGCATCCATTCGAAGCATACGGAACAAAACATGAGGAGGAATGTTACGATGAAAACTATTTTATGGGCAACTTTAACCGCTAACGGCAATTATGCACAATCTGGTGCCAATAACCCACCAACAAAAGAAGCCTTAAATGATTTCGCGGCACAGGCTGCAGCAGCAGGAAATTTCATTGTTGGGAGGAGAACCTTCGAGGCTATGCGCGGAGGTGGCGGCGGAGGTCCTTTTGCCGAAATCGACATCGTTGTAGTTTCAAAAAATGCCTCCGAAATTCCAGGCGTAACGGTAGTAAGATCACCTCAGGAGGCCCTGACCTACCTTCAGCAAAAAGGCCATTCAACCGCTCTCATTAGTGGTGGGGCAGATATTCATAACTCATTTCTGAGTGAAGGACTTGTCGACGAAGTGATTTTCAATGTAGCTCCTGTATTAGAAGGCAAAGGGTTAAACCTATTAATCGACAAAGACAACTACGAATATAAGCATGTTCAATTGCTGGACTGCAAGCCTCTGGGCGGTGGTGTTATACAGTTGCACTACGCGGTTGAACGATAAATGCCTGGTGGCAAGTCGCGACATAAAATACTGGACTGATCGTTCCTGAAATGATATGCTGTACTTGCGAAAGGGGGCATTCATCATCGGACGCATCAAAGAATTCGACCGGGAACAAGTCCTTCACAAGGCCATGCTGGTGTTCTGGGAAAAGGGCTACGAAGCAACCAGCATTCCCGATCTGCTGCAAGCCATGGGCTTAAGCCGATCAAGCTTATATGAGACATTCACAGGCAAAGAAACACTCTACTTGGAAGCCATCGAACGGTATAAAACCCTGAGCTTGAGCAAAAGAAGCCTCTTGGAGAGCTCACCATCCGCGAAGGAGGGCATCCGTCGATATTTCGATCGACATGTATCCGCCGCTTTGGATGAAGCTTTGCCCCATGGCTGCTTGATCACAAATGCTACTGTCGGCATGGATTCGCCGGATGATCAGGTGCAAGCTGCGATCCGGGACAGCTTCGACAGACTAGAGAAATGCTTTACCGATGCACTCAAGAGAGGACAGCAGACAGGAGAAATTGCCCTAGACAAAGATCTAAAAACGATGGCGATCCTGCTGCTGAACCTGAACCACGGAATCAATATCGTTACCAAGATGCAGCCTGATAGAAAACTGTATGATGACATGGTCGAGGCCGTTCTCAACATGCTGTAAGAGAGGGCTTCACTTTTTTATCAATATTGGAACGATTATTCCAGTAAAATGCGCAATAAGCGTCAAGCAAAGGAGAATTAAGATGAGCACAATTGAAAAGCAACCATCAATCGAGAAGCCTTTTTCGCCAAGAATCATCCTTATTCTGGCTGCTGCCTGCGGCCTGATCGTAGCTAATCTCTATTATGCACAGCCCTTGATTGGGCCAATCAGCGCGGATCTTGGACTGTCCTCCGGGGCATCAGGCCTGATCGTTACGCTTGCCCAGATCGGTTATGGCATCGGACTGTTATTCCTAGTCCCCCTGGGAGATATCGTGGAGAACCGGAAACTGGTGGTCATCCTGCTGGTATTAGCAGCTATCGTTCTGGCAATCGGTGGAGGTATTCATAACATTATTTTATTTCTGCTTGCTTCCATGCTGATCGGAATGGTTTCCGTAGCGGCCCAGGTTCTTGTGCCGTATGCGGCTCATCTATCTCCGGAAGCGACTCGAGGCCGCAATGTCGGTAACGTCATGAGCGGCCTGCTGCTCGGGATTATGCTGGCCCGCCCAGTATCAAGCTTGGCGGCAGAATACATGGGCTGGAGAGCTATTTACTATTTATCCGCGGCCGCTATGCTAGCCTTGGCTTTGGTACTGCTGCGGGCGCTTCCGCCCAGACAGCCTCAGAACTCGACTCGTTATCCGGCTCTGCTCAGTTCGATGCTTCAATTGCTGAAGTCGACACCGATCCTGCAGCGAAGAGCGCTTTACCATGCTGGGGTATTCGGATCATTCAGTTTGTTCTGGACAACAGTTCCGCTCTACTTAACTGGTCCGGCCTTCCGTTTCTCCCAGCAGGAAGTCGCCTTATTTGCCTTAGTCGGGGTATCCGGTGCGCTAGCGGCGCCCGTTGCCGGCCGCATGGCAGACCGGGGATGGATTCGTCCCGCTACCGGTATCGCACTGGGGCTCGTCCTCGTCTCGATCGCACTGCCCCTAGCCGCCCCAAGCGGCTCAACGTTCGCTCTAATTCTTCTCGTCGTTACAGCCATCGTTCTTGACATGGGGGTATCGGCTAACCTGGTTCTAAGCCAGAGAACAATCTTCTCGTTGGGTGCCGAGGTTCGGAGCCGGCTTAACGGCTTGTTCATGGCGATATTTTTCGCCGGGGGTGCCACCGGCTCCGCGTTGGGCGGATGGGCGTACGCGGCGGGAGGCTGGCATGCTGCCTTGTGGATCGGACTCGCTTTGCCGGCTCTCGCTTTGATCTATTATGCAACCGAAAAATAAAAGAGAAACCATGCTTAAGCAATTGAGGCGCTGACCTCCAATGCGAAAAGCATGGTTTCTTTGTCTATTCCCTGCCCGTTCTAGCTTTTAAGCTGATCAAGTAGGGCTTTAATCTCAGGATTCAAATTCAGTACACGCAATATAATGCTCAGCGCTTCCGCTCTAGTCGACTGTTCTTGCGGAGCAAAGACGCCCTCAGCACGACCGTTGATGATGCCGGCAGATGCTGCGCTGCGAATATCATTTGCATTCCATGAGCTTGCTATATCATTGAAGTTCACCGTCTGCTGCTCCCCTACCGCCTTGAAGTCTACAATACGGCTGATCATAGCTATAATCTCCGCACGCGTAATAACTTCATTCGGCCGGAACGCACCATCTGTATACCCCGTAATGATACCACTCGCGGCAAGTGCCTTAATATCTTGACTCGCCCAGTAATTGTCCTTCACATCAGAGAAAGTCTTCGTGCTGCTTGAGGTGTCGAAATTGAACACCCTTACCATCATAGCAGCAAACTCAGCACGTGTAATCGATGCATTCGGGCGGAAGGTATCGTCCTGATACCCTATGATTAATCCCAATTTGACGAAGAGATCGATATTGGATTTTCCCCAATGTCCGTTAACATCAGAGAATACGCCAGTAGACGGATTCTTTAACGCCTGCTCAACCTTGCTCTTCAAATAAGCTTCCAGCTTCTCTTGATTAAAGACAGACTTAAACGTTGGCGAAGATGGTTTTGGCTCCGTTGGCACGGACGGATTCGGATTAGAAGGTGTTTGTGATGCTGCCGTAACCGTCACGACATAGTCCTGTATGGTACCATCAGCTGCGTGAACCGTATATGTTACCGGACTCGTAAAGTCCTGCGTCGTAACGCCGCTAACTTGACTATCGAGTCCAACCTTTACATCCAAGCCTGTGCTCATAAAGATCGGGGTGAGCTGCGTTACATTCGTACCGTAAGGAACGGTTATCGTAACTGTGTGATTTACCTGATCCACCACTCCAACAAGATTGTTGATTTGGAAAGAGGTAAGCTCCTTGGCAGGGCTTGGTGGTTCCGCCAATGATACAGTCACCACATAGTTTTGTGTTAAACCATTTTCCGCGAACACCGTGTACGTTTGCGGATCGGTAAAATCGTTCTCCGTAGTCCCGGAGACTTGCAGCGTGCTGCCGATTTTTACAAATTGACCGTTCGTTGTGAATGACGCGACTTTGTAGTCACGTGAAGAGTCGAAAGGCAACACAACCGAAATCGTATGCGTCTCCTCATTTACAGTGCCGGCTACTCCATCCAAGCTGAAGGTTTGTATTTCTTTTGTTGTGCTTGCACCGGCAGCCGCTTCTTGAACGATAACCATATAGCTTTGAGCGTTGCCCGCTTCGTCATACACGAGATACTCAACAGGCGATGAAAAATCGACTACGTTCTCCCCGCTAACCTGCTGTGTTCCATTCGTAATGGTGACTCTAGTACCCGTAGATGTAAACGACGGTACTAGCATGGTCAGGTCCGTCCCATAAGGAACCGTGAGCGCTATCGTATGATTAGACTCATCAATCATTCCGACGGAAGAAAGGGAAGCTAACCCGAAATAGGTCATCTCTTTAGCCGTACTA
The DNA here is from genome assembly GCF_052113225.1 of Paenibacillus sp. YAF4_2. Lineage (NCBI taxonomy): Bacteria > Bacillati > Bacillota > Bacilli > Caryophanales > Paenibacillaceae > Paenibacillus > Paenibacillus sp. YAF4_2. The sequence goes on along the minus strand of NZ_JBFRCT010000010.1, from coordinate 114,553 downwards.
GGCTCTGTTTGATAATTAACAGTCACCAAGTAGTCTCGCGTGCTGCCATCGAGTGCTTTTACGGTATAGGTTACCGGATTCGAGAAGTCTTGAGGGCTGGTGCCACTCGTTTGAGCAGCCCCATTTACTAACACTTGAGCACCGCTGTCATCTGTCGTAAATGTAGGCGTTAAAGCCGTTATGTTCGTACCCTGCGGAACGTAGAGATAGATCAGATAAGCTTCATCGTCAATAAAACTACTTACGGCTTGATCTGCGTTAAATGACGTCATGGACTTTAAACTGCTTGGTCCAATCGTTACCGTCACCGTATAATCCTGTGTACTGTTATCCTCAGCAACCACTGTTAATGTTCTAGGGCTCGAATAATCGGTACGTGTCAAATCACTCATATGATTAAGCACCGATGCACCATCGGACACCGTAAAGCTTTCAAGCATATTATTGACTGCCGAACGGAATGGAACAATAACATTAATCGTATGGTCCTCGTTATTCACAACACCGGGATTTCCCTCTACAGAAAACGAAAGAAACTCTTTCGATGAACTCCCCGTGCTTGCAAACATCATTTGTGGAAATACACTTAGCAATAACGTTAAAATGAGTGCCATTGATGTTACTTTCTTCATTACCCTTTGCACTATGTAAGCCTCCCTATATTCTGTTGATCATCCTCTTATTAAATAGGTCTCTTCACCCTCCTTTATTAATAGTATACAAGGTATTCTCATGCAGCGGTGATACTCGTTTAACCCTTCGCTCGCAGCTAATCTTCTGACTGATCTACCGCGTTCAATACACTCATATGCTCCAAATGAGCCTCTCCCCAATCATTCATGACCTGCAGCACCTTTCCTAAGCTCTTGCCGTATTCCGAAATCGAATACTCTACCTTCGGTGGGACTTGGTTATACACCTCACGGTGCACAATATCGTTATACTCCAGTTCTCTTAATTGCTGGGTAAGCATCTTTTTATTAATGTCCGGTATCGCTTTTTGCAGCTCGCTGAACCGCATTGTACCGTTTGAAATAAGCTGCAGCAGAATGACGGGCTTCCATTTGCCGATCAATATTTCCAGTGCCGATTCGAACTTGCAATATTGTTTCATGAAATTCTCACCTCTTGCGCTTCGCTAGGTTACTTTTTATTAACTCTGTTTAGATTAAGTGCCTACTTCCTCATCCGTTTGCTTGGGTCTATTATACCTTAGAGGATCGTTAAAAAGGATCAGGAGGTTACTACTATTCATGAATATTACACTATGGATTATTCAAGGGCTTGCTGCTCTTGCTTTTGTCTACTCAGGATGGCTGAAGGCGTTTCAGTATAACAAAGCCACAGCAGCATGGGGATGGGTAAAAGACGTACCAAAAGGGCTTGTCATCTTTATCGGGCTAGCAGAGTTAGTTGGAGCAATTGCGCTCATTCTGCCTCAAGCTTTGAACGTTGCACCTATACTAACGCCAATTGCCGCCACCGCGCTTGCCGCAGTTGTATTATCCGGCGCAGTCCTGCATCTCACACGTAAGGAATACCGGGAGATCGGTGTGAATCTTGTCTTTATCGTATTAGCGACGGTTGTTGCCGTTGGCCGTTTTCTTTAATCGTGAAGATCAAAATAACTTTACCAATTTCAACATAAGATATGACCAAGCTATATCCTCTAAAATTGACATAAAGGGTCCATTTTTGACCCTTTTTTCTTTTGCCTATTGGGGTGTATAGGACCCTCCCTTACTTTCCGTTATAATTATTTTAATATTTCGTAAAATCGAAAAACAGGGAGCATGCCATGCTAAAAGTAATGATTGTCGAGGATGAACCTCTCATTCGTGCAGGCTTGAAACAATATTTCCCTTGGAATGAACTCGGAGTTGGCGAGATTTCGGAAGCGATGAACGGCAAGGAAGGAATTGAAGTAGCTTTAAGGGAATCACCTGATTTAATTGTGACCGATATCCGTATGCCCGAGATGGACGGGCTTGAAATGATCGAACAGCTGAAGTCGCTGCTGCCAACCGCAGGTTTCATCATCCTCACCGGTTACAACGAGTTTAAATATGCGCAGGAAGCGATCCGCCTCGGTGTTGTTCAGCAATATCTGCTGAAGCCTCTGGAGTATGATGTCAGCATGGAGGCTCTTACAGCGTGTATCAACCAGTTGAAGCAGCAGCGGGAAGAACGGCTCAAGAAGCAGGATTGGGAAGCCAAGGCTGATGAGCACGCAAAATGGCAGTACAGCCAAACCGTTAAGCAATTATTGGAGGAAAGCCCAATTGATGCAGCGGAGCTGCGGCAGCTGCTTGGTATGAAAGAGCCGACAGCTTTGACTTATATTCCGCTAGCAGCCAGCTGCTTTGGCCGTAACGGTCTCTTGCAGGAGCGAAAATGGCGGGTGGCAGCGGAAAAGCTTATTAACAGTGCGGCGGAGGAAGCATCTCCTGTTCACCGGCTTATGTGCTATACGAGCAGAGGCAAGCTCTATGCCCTTCTGGTGGTGGCAGATGGACAACCTGCTCCGGAGATGATCGAACGACTTAGCGGTCGGTTAGCCCAGTCCTTGAACCAAATCAGTGAAGATATTAATCTTTATATGGCGTTAGGACCTGAGACTTCTGATCTAGCCAAGGCGGGAGATGCGCTTAAGATGGCGGGCACGAATCTGCTCGGCCGTTTTACGGCGCCGGAACAATGGCTGATTCCATATAGGCAGCGGCAAGCTGACGTTACCGCGGTAGCCGGCGAGTCTTTTATTCCCCTTTTTTCGGAAGATAGAAATAAGTTACAAGCCTGCTTGGAGCAGGGAGGCGCTGCGGGAATAAACGAATTAATGAGCAAGCTTCGCGGGCAATTGGCTGCAGCACTGCCTCATGTACAAGCGGAGCAATGGCTTGCCTTCCTGCAGGAGATCGTCAGCGTTACGCTTCGCTTTGCCCATAAGCAGGGCATTCCCATGCAGGGGGTTTCCAGCGAGAGGCTGCTTGATCTGACCTTTATCCATGATTTCCGAAGCTTGGAAAGCTTATTTGATTATTTGGCTTTATGGGTCATCCATCTGAACAGCTTGTATGGCAAGCCAAGCCATCCGTCCCTGCAGGAGAATGCGGTGTTTAACCAGATCAAAGGGTTTATTGAGAAGAACATCGACCAGGAGCTCAGCCTGCAGATGGTAGCCGATCATTTCTTCTATAATCCATCCTACTTAAGCCGGCTGTTCAAATCGAAGCTGAATCAGAATTATTTGAGCTTTGTCACCGAGATTCGTATTGATTATGCCAAAAAGCTGCTTCGGGATCCTAACCGGCTCGTAACGGATGTATGTACGATGTGCGGCTACAAGAGCTACAAGCATTTCGTGAAAATGTTCCGGCTGGTAGCAGGTACAACGCCAACCGACTATCGCAAGCAGCTGGGCTTTGTGTACTAACATTGTCCCATAAAGGTTTTGTTTCGCAGCAGAGTGATAAAGGCTACTCTATCACTCCAATATAAAGGCTGTCCCAATGACATTGGGACAGCCTATTCTTTGCTTGCCTATGCAACATCCGGTTACCCTTTAACGGCACCCATCGTGATCCCTTGCGTGAACGCTTTCTGGAACAACAAGAAAATAACAATCATCGGAATGGAAGCGAATGCCGCGCCCGCCATCAGGACGCCGTAAGGAGTTGTATACTCCCCCTTCAATGTTGCTACGCCCAGCGGCAGCGTCATCATTGGCGTGGAGCGGATCATAATCAGCTGGCTGAAATAATCATTCCAGGCATTAATGAAAGTGAAGATCGCAAGTGCGCCCAAAGCTGGCTTCAGCAGCGGGAGCACAATGCCGTAATAGAGCCTGAGCTCAGAGCAGCCGTCTACCTTAGCAGCCTCCAGCAGCTCTCCGGGCAGCGTCTGGGCGAACTGCTTGATCAGAAAGATGCCAAACGGCCAGCCGAGCGCGGGCAGAATTAACGCTTTATATTCATCGATCCAGCCGAAATCGGCAATCATCGTAAACAGTGGGACAAGGATCACTTGCTTAGGCAGCGCCATGGCCGCGACAAACATGGTGAAGATGATATTCCGTCCGGGAAACTGCTTCTTCGCCAATACATAACCAGCCATCGAGGCAACAAGGCAGGTACCTGCCATCTCTGCCGCAGCCACGAAGAAGCTGTTAAACGTCCAGCGCCATACCGGGTTTTTGAACAAAGCCGTGAAGTTATCCAGCGTTGGCTCCAGGGGAAACCATTCGGGTGGAATAGCCACGGCCACATTTTGTACTTTAAAGGCGCCGGTGACGATCCAATAGAAAGGGAAGATAAAAAATAGAGCCATCACAAGGAGTAAGAGATGCGAGATGATAAAGCTGGGTGTAAGTTTGTTTCGGACTATCCCGTATGATTTCATGAGTGATCCTCCTAGTACTCAACATCGCTGCCCAAAAATTTGAACTGAATAATGGAAATAATGCCGATTACAACGGCCAGAATCATTCCCATTGCCGATGCAATGCCAAACGAGCCAAGCATAAATGCCTTCTCGTAAACACCGTACATAACAGTCGAGGTCGCATATAGCGGTCCACCGGCGGTAAGAAGCTGCACGATGGCAAAAGTCTGGAACGTATTGATAGTCGTAATGACGATAATGTACAGATTGGTTGGCATCAGCATCGGCCAAATAATCTTTCTGAATATTTGCCCCGGGGTTGCCCGGTCGATTTGAGCCGCCTCCACATAGGAGGTTGGGATGTTTCCTAAAGCAGCAACGTATAGAATAATCGGCTGGCCAACAGAAGTTGTTACCAGCACGGCGATAATCGCATAAAGGGCCGTTCGCAAGTTACCTAACCAGGCAATCGGCTCAGCGCCAAACAAGCCTGCCACAAAATTCAATATGCCATAATTCGGATCATAAATAGATGCCCATACAACGGTAATACTGACTACGGAGGACACAGCCGGCAAGTAGAAAACGCCGCGGAAAAACGATCTTGCCAGCTCGCTCTTCCGGTAGATCGTATTCGAGATAAAGATAGAGAACGCGATGACGACCGGAACGGTAATCAATACGATGAGGATCGTGTTTTTCATCGACTTCAGGAATGTTTTATCCTGGAACAGGTCGGTATAGTTACTTAACCCGATGAACTCGAAGCGATTTAAGGAATAGTCGAACAGGCTGATATACACGCCTCTCAGCATCGGATAAGCGACGAATAGAAGGAAGAAGGCAAGTGCGGGGAGCAGGAACAAATAGCTGACCAGCCATTCGCGCCATACGAGACGCTTGGATTTCAGAGCCTGCGCTAGCATAATGAATCTCTCCTTACTTTTAATTTAAAAACAGAGCAGCGCACGGCCAGTGCACTGCTCTGCAGCACGTTTTGCTATTTCAATTGAGCTTTGGCTTTTGCAATGGCCTCATCGGCATTTTTCGCAAAGTCGTCCAATGCCTCTTTACCGGATTGCTGGCCGAGCAGAACGCTTTGCAGCGCCGGGAACCAGTAGGTGCGAATCTCCGCGTAGCCGTCGGCAATCGTCGGAGGAGCGGTAATGAACTGGCGGGCAAGCTCCGCATAGGCATATTCCTCGTCATCATACAGGCCGGTAATCGAGTTGCGTACGGACAAGCCCCCGGTTTGAATCAGGTTTTTCTTGCCGTACACTTCATCATTGGCGATAAAATCTACGAGCGTCTTTGCAGCTTTAATTTTGGCGTCATCGCCGTTATTAAAGATGGCCATGCCTCCCAAATAAGGCTCGAGCTTAGGCGCCGATCCGTCCAGCGTCGGGAACGGCAGCAGCACTTCTTCGAACTCCGCTTTTTTGAGCGTTGCGTTTTGCGCCTTCAGCACTGCGGAGTAATTGATTGTGAAAGCAACCTTTCCTTGCAGGAACAAGTCATTCACGTCGGAAGCCGCAAGTGCAGCCGATCCGGAGATAACAAGTTTGTCCTTCTGTGCCTTTGCAATCCAATCCAGGGCCGCTCCTGCCTCATCGGTATTGATGGCAATAGCGGAAAGATCGTCGTTCAGGAAGGACGAAAGGCCGAGGTTGGCGATATATGCTCGCGTCCCTTGGTCACCTGCCTGGCTTTTGGCGAAGAAGACGGATGGAATCATGTCAGGTGCTTTCTCTTTTACAGCTTGAAGCGCCGCCTTATATTCGTCGAAGCTCCATACCCGGTCTTTGCGATCAAGCGGAAGCAGATCCAGGGCTCCGATTTTCTCGAATGCGGTTTTGTTCACCGCCATCATGAACGGAGCGGTATTGATCGGATACATGACCGTGGTGTCGCCTACCATGGACTGCTTCCAGAAGGCTTCCGGAATATCGCTGCGCACTTCATCCGAAATCATATCGTCGAGCGGAGCAAGCAGCCCTTTTTTGCCCCAGTCGATTACACGTCCAGGTGCATCATAGATAACATCAGGCGCTGAGTTGGAGGCGATTGCCACGTTCAGCTTTTCCGGCCCTCCGTCAAATGTGATCATTTCGAGATTTACTTTAATCTCAGGATGTTTCTTGTTGAATGCACTAATAATTTCTTTCTCATACTTGCCCACTTCTCCATCAAGTGCCTGGAAGTTCGGGAAATTCCACCATGTAATCTCGACGGGCTTTGCTGCTTGATCATCGCTGCCTGCCGTTTCGGTTGTCTGCGGTTCACTTGTCGTCTTGCTGCCTTCTGCATTGTTGTTGGAACTGCAGGCTGTCGTCAGCATAACCAGCAAGATGGTCATTAAGATCGTTGCTTTTTTCGTCCGTGCTGCCATTCATATTCCCCCTGCTCCTATTTGGAGATGCGCGGTGCAACTTGCTTATCTCCTGCTTTTTAAGCATAATTTATTTGAAAAATGAGGAAAATCCCTCGGTTTTTACTTGGTATGCCCCTTTTTTTACGTTAATCACGTTTTTACATGATCAAAATCTATATTATCATTGCAAGACATGGTAAATCGTATTTTGCAGCATAAGCCGTACAAAAATAATGTCATGAGGGTGGTGAGCAGCTTGAGCTGGTTCAGACAATTGCGTGTTAATCATCAAATCTTTATTCTTATGATTTGCATTATTACCCTTCCCCTTACCATCATGTCGGGCATTGTCTATCTCTTCTCGCTCCAAACCGTCAAGAACGAATACCAGAATACAGCCAATCTGATTCTGAACAATTTATCTTTTAATATTGACCAGTATTTGCAAAGCATCGAGACCGGTACCCTTACCGCCCAGCTCGACAGCCAGCTGCAGGGCTCGCTTGTCCATTGGTCCGAGAACCAGGATCCGGATCCAAGCGATATCAGCATCAAATACGGCAGCGTTATCGAACAGTTCATAAGCCGGATTGAGCTGACGATCAAGAACGTCGACAGCGTGCAGGTGTTTGCTGGCAACCGCATCTTCTACTCGGCGGATTTCAATCAATCCGACTACAATACCGACAATTTCTTCGACCAGGACTGGTACAAGCAAACGCTTAGGTCGCAAGGCAAAGCGGTCCTGTTCGGGGCGCATACCCCATTTCAGCGGATGAATTCTTCCGAATCGGTCATTTCAATTGCCAGAGTTATCAATAAGACAGGAACAAGGACAAATCTGGCCGTTATACTTGTCGATATCCGTCTTGATTCGCTGCGTGAGATATTGAGCCTAACCGAAAATACGAACCGAAAATTTCTGATTATTGATGATGCTGGCGGCATCGTCTACTCTTCGGAGAACAATCAGGAGCAGCTGAAGGCGGATCTTGGACTTCCGGGTATTCGGCCGGAGCTGAAGGCGGAAGCCGGCAATTTCTACGCCTCCATGGACGGCACCCCTTCTTACCTGAACTTCGTTACCTCCTCCTACTCAGGCTGGAAGGTCATTCAGTACATGGATAAGAATAATATGACGAAGGATGCGGCACTGTTCCGTAAAATCCTGCTTGGCGTCGCTTTATGCTCGCTGTTTACGGCGTTATTATTCCTGATCATGCTGTCCGCGCGCGTCACCAAGCCGGTGATCCTGCTCAGCAAGCAGGTCAGAGCGGTAGGCCTTGGCAAGTTCGACGTCGACCTTAACACCAACCGGCAGGATGAGTTTGGTGTGCTCTACAAGGGTATCCGCAAAATGGTGGAGGACCTGCAGGAGCATATCAAGCGTTCGTCCATGACGATGGCTCAGCAGAAGGTGGCGCAATATGGCGCGCTGAAAAGCCAGATTAATCCGCATTTTTTGGCCAATGCGCTTGAATCGATCCAGATGAAGGCCATTATCGGGGGACAGAGGGACATTGCCGATATGGTAGGCCTGCTTGGCCGGTTGTTCCGCATCCATATTCAGACCGGCAAGGATATCGTAAGCCTGCGCGAGGAGCTGGAGCATACGCGTCTGTACGTGAAGGTGCAGCAAATGCGTTTCGGCGATAAGCTCAGCTACTCGGAGAGGATCGAGCCGGGTACCGAAGCGCTCCCCGTGCTTCACTTCTCGCTGCAGCCGATTGTGGAGAACGCCATCGTTCACGGCTTGGAGCGAAGAAGCGGTCAGGGCCGTCTCGAGATTTCCTCCTATGTGTCGGACCAGGCCTTGCAGATCGAAGTCAAGGATAACGGTGCCGGTATGACGGAGGAGGAATTCATGAGGCTTCGAGAGCGCTTGAAAGAGGCAGCCGAAGATACGCTGGACAGCAACCATATCGGCGTCAAGAATGTGCAGGACCGCATCCGCTACTATTACGGCGACGGATATGGCCTCGCCATTGAGAGCCGGGCCGGCGAAGGAACAAAGGTGACGCTGCGGTTTCCCGCTGCGAAAGCGATCACGGAATAACGGCATCAACCCGAAAGTCTCGCCCAAACGGCGGGGCTTTTTTACTTATTATACCTTTGGAAGCGCTTCCCATAGAGATACCACTCTTTTTACCACCGGAGGTTCATTCTTTACCTCATCGCTTGAAACCGCAGGCAAAGCTTATTTTTTATGTTAAAACGTTAGCTAAGGGACGGCCGGGCAGCCGCTTGGGAGAAAATTATTTTCAGATTTTACAGCGAAGGGGAAATAATTCCTCATCCCACTAAGCACAGCCCGGCCGGCCGCTCATCAACTTAAGAACACTAGGAGGAGTAACCGTGAGCCTGCAAAAATTCCATGGCATCATTCCCGCTTTCTATGCCTGCTATGACGAGGACGGAAACATTTCGAAGGATCGGACAGCGCAGCTGGCGTCCTATCTGTTAAGCAAGAAGGTACAAGGTGTGTATGTAGGGGGAAGCTCAGGCGAGTGTATCTATCAAAGCCTCGAAGAGAGAAAAGCCGTGCTGGCCTATGCAGCGGAAAGTCTGAAAGGCAAAATGACGCTGATCGCCCACGTTGGGGCGCCGTCCACCAGAGACAGCATCGAGCTGGCTAAGCATGCCGCGGAGCTCGGCTACGATGCGCTTTCCGCGATTCCGCCGATTTACTTCAAATTGCCGGACAGCGCGGTCATTCGTTATTGGAACGACATTATTGATGCCACCCCGCTTCCGTTCATCATCTATAACATTCCACAAACAACGGGGTACCAGCTGACATCTGCCGTATTCCAGAAGCTGCTTGCCAATGAGAAAGTAATCGGAGTGAAGAACTCCTCGATGCCGGCGATGGATATTGAGCGGTTCAAAACGATCGGCGGGGACCGCGTCATCGTCTTTAACGGTCCAGATGAGCAGTTCGTCGCAGGCCGCATCATGGGGGCTGACGGTGGAATCGGCGGCACTTATGCCGCTATGCCGGAGCTATTCCTTGCAGCCAACCAGCTGCTGAAGGATGGAAAGCTTGCGGAAGCAACACATCTGCAAAGCGCCATTAATAACATCATTATCGCCCTTTGTTCCTTGAACGGTTCGATGTATGCGGCCATCAAGGAAGTGCTTCGGGCGAGAGGGGTAGACATTGGCGGCGTTCGGGCACCTATGGAAGGCTTAAGCGGTGATGACGGCGAGAAGATCAAGATGATCATCGCAAGCATCGACAGCGCTATTGCAGCTTATGTTCGCTAGGAAGCTCTTCATGGGATGAAGACAGAACAATTAAAAGGGAGCGGTTGACGATGAAGAAATTATCCATGGGTATTGCAGCAGTGACGATTATGGCTTTACTTGCCGGTTGCTCCGGCAATAGCAATAACGAAGGCTCGAACACAAGCGGCGGCACAGGTTCCAAGGGCAAAGAGAAAGTAGCTATTAACGTCTGGCTGACACCGCAATGGAAGGGTGTTCTTGACGCAACGGAGCAAGGAGCGGATTACGACAGCTTCCTGAAATACGCGGCTCAGAAATTTACCGAGCAGTACGACAAGTATGATGCAGAAGTGAAAGTAGAAGTCATCGCTGGCGATCAGCGCGACCAGCTGCTGAATGTTAATCTGAACGGCGGAACAGCTCCAAACGTCTTCTTCGAAAGTACATTCGCAATGGGCGACTACGTTCACCGCGGTGCGCTTGAACCACTTAATGACATTATTGATGACAATGCGAAGAGTGATATTGCACAAAACTACTGGGATATGGTGAAGTTTGGCGACGACACCTACTTCTACCCGTTCCAGAACAATCCGGGAACACTCGTCTACAACGCGGACATGTTCAAAGCAGCCGGACTTGAGCAGTATGTCGGCGGGGAGAACGAGATCAAGACTTGGACACTTGCTGAATATGAGCAGATTCTTGAAGCCCTGAAGACCAAGCTGCCGAAGGACAAATACTCCAACGCTTACCCAATGGCACTCTTTGCGGTTAATAACCAAGGCGACACCTGGAACCTGTCTTATCTGAGAATGTTTGGCCTTGATTTCTTCGATGCGGACGGCAACATTGCGCTTGGCGAGAACGGTGTGAAGGCGGCGACATGGCTGAAAAAAATCTATGATGCCAAATACACGAATCCTGGAGCTGAATCCGTGTCCTCCAACGATGCGAATGCGATGTTCCAGAATCAGCAGCTCGCAATCAGCTTTACCAATCCGGTTCTGTTCAACGGCATTAAATCCAACATGGCCAATGGCACTTCACCGAAATTTGATATGAGACTGGCGAACATTCCTTCGGAGAGCGGCGACCCGCTCACCTTCACTTACGTCGTTGGCGCCAGCGTCTTCCATTCGAAGGACGCTAAGAAGACAGAAGTGGCCAAAGATTTCGTGAAATTCTTCTCCAGTGATCCCGAACTGGTGAAATCGTCGAAAAACGGCATTCCTGTTCGTGCATCGGTCATTAAAGAGCTTAGCGGCGAGAACCCGTTCTTTGCGGCATACGATGCAAACTCCAAATATATTTTCAACTTCAGCGGCAACGTTCCTGGCTACAGCCAATTGCGCGAAGCTCTCTATCCGGAGCTGCAAGCCCTGTACATGGGAGCTAAGACGCCGGAGCAAGCCATTAAGGATTATGTAACAAATGGCAACAAAGTCATTCAGTCGAACAAAGCAAACTCGATCATCTATAAGAAGTAATTAGGATAGACAAATAAACATGATCAGCGGCTCTTCGAGGAAGAAGGATGAAGAAGCGAGAGCCGCCGGTCGGAAAGGCAGCCACCATGCGCATTCGGAACAATTTTGTGAAAGAAAACCTTACCGGATATTTGTTTATTTTGCCGCAAATGCTCATCTTTCTTGCCTTTCTCGTTTATCCGATATTGGAAGGAATTCGGCTAAGCTTTTATCAAATCAACTACCAGAATGAAAGTTTTGTAGGCTTTGATAATTACACTGCGCTGTTCAGTGATCCTGTCTTCTTCAAAGCGCTGGTCAACACCATCGTTTTTGTCGTATTTATCGTTTTATTAACCGTAGGCTTCTCGATATTTGTTGCATCCGCTATCTTCGATAAAAATGCCAAGTACGTTTCCTTCATAAGGGGAAGTTACTATATACCGGTCATGGTGTCCATGGTCGTCATGAGTATGGTGTGGAGTTTCCTGCTTAATCCGGCTAACGGCCTCATCTCCTATTTTTCAAGAGAAGCCGGCCTAGGCAACGTAAATCTGCTGGGCAATCCGCAAACGGTATTGCCGGTCATTATCTTCGTCACGTTCGCCGGCAATGTTGGGCAAGCGATCATTCTCTATATTGCTTCTATGATTGGCGTATCCAAGGATCTCTTCGAGGCGGCTGAGGTGGATGGTGCCAGCAGGTGGCAGGTCATTACGAAAATCCTGATCCCATCGGTTCAGCCAACCACGATCTACATTACGATCATCAACATTATTGCCGTACTGAAAATATTCGTAGTCATCCAGCTCCTCACAGGCGGCGGGCCAAACAACGGCTCTGTCACCCTGATGTACTACTTATACAACAACGCGTTCAAATACAATCAGCTTGGCATAGCTTCCGCGGTTGGTGTCATCATGTTCGCCATCACCTTGCTGCTGTCGATCCCTCAATTAAAGGCCATGCTCAAACAGAAGTAGAAGCGAGGAGTTGAATGATGATGTCGCAAACGAAAAAAGCGAGGAAACTGCAGCCTTTCGATTTGGCTTCTAATATTCTGGTTACCGTCTTTGCGGTAATCAGCCTGTTCCCTCTGTATTGGCTGTTCACCAGCTCACTGAAGAACAGCTCGGATGTAGTGAAGATGCCGCCGGACTGGTGGCCGTCTTCTATTACCTTTTCCAACTACGTAGATATTTTTCAGAATCAGCCTGCTCTGAGATGGACGTTTAACAGTATTTTTGTGGCCGCTGCGACGACGATTCTCGTTATTGCTGTTGGATCGATGGCCGCCTATGCGTTCTCGAAAATCCATTTTAAGGGCCGGCAGATCATCTTTATTATTTTTATTTCGAGCTTGATGATTCCAAAAGAAATTATGATTGTCCCCTTATTCCGCATTATCCAGGATTTCGGCATGGTCAACAGCTATCACGGCATGATCTGGCCGAACGTAGCTGGCGCATTTGGCGTATTCCTGCTGAAGGGCTTCTTCGACAGTACGCCGGATGCCCTGCGGGAAGCAGCCAAAATCGACGGTGCCGGAGAGTGGCGCGTGTTCATGCAAATTATGCTGCCAATCGTTAAGCCAGGCATCGGCGCGTTGTTTATTCTGAACTTCGTGCAGATCTGGAACGATTACCTATGGCAGCTCGTGATCGGCCAGGAGAAAACCATGAAGACGCTCATGGTCGGCACAGCTACCCTCATGCAGGATTTAAACCCTAACTTTGCGTACAAAATGGCGGGAGCAACCGTTGCAGCCGTTCCTATGCTGATCATCTTCATTTTGTTCCAGCGTTACTTTACTTCCGGAGCAACGGCCGGCGCAGTTAAGGAATAGCTTTATAAATTGGAAGATGAAAGAGGTCATTGGCATGAATCAATTGTTCGAGCAAATACACGGGAAGCTGGTTGTTTCCTGCCAAGCACTTCCCGAAGAGCCCCTGCACAGCCCGTTTATTATGGGGAAAATGGCTTATGCCGCTCTGCTTGGAGGAGCGGCTGGCATACGGGCGAACAGTGTGGAGGATATTCAGGAGATCAAGTTGCGGGTAACCCTGCCGATTATCGGCATCATCAAGCAGGTTTACGGGGACTGCCCTGTGTTCATTACGCCAACGATGGCAGAGGTTGACGCCCTTTGCGAAGAAGGCGTAGACCTTATTGCGATGGATGCGACAGACCGCGAAAGACCGGACGGCTCGACGATTGGCGAGCTGTTCCCGCAAATTCGGGAGAAGTACCCAAATCAGCTGTTTATGGCGGACTGCTCTACCTATGAAGAAGGGCTGCAAGCAGCTGAGCTTGGCTTCGATTGCGTTGGCACAACATTAAGCGGTTACACCGAAGTAACGAAGGGCCGAGTGCTCCCCGATTTCGAGCTGGCATCCAAGCTGGTGCAGACGCTGAACGTGCCCGTTATTGCCGAGGGTGGTATCTCTTCGCCGGAGGAGCTGCGGAGGATGTTCGACCTTGGCGTATATTCCGCTGTTGTTGGTTCCGCCATTACACGACCAATGGAAATTACGCAACGTTTCCTGAAGGCATTGGAGTAGATCGCATGAGAATTCTGGCGGCGGATATCGGCGGCACCAATACGAAGCTTTGTCTTTGCGATGAGAACGGGAAAATGGAGCAGTTCACTGAATATGCCACAGAAAGCGCTAAGGGCGGCCCGCATGTTATACAGAGACTGATGGATCACATGTCCGTCTATACGAACTTCGACTGCATTGCGATCAGTACGGCGGGCCAAGTAAACGCAGAAGAAGGCTCCATCGTTTATGCCAATGCCAATATTCCGGACTATACGGGAATGCAGATAGGCCGGATCGTAGGCAGCCGTTTTTCCGTACCGGTGAAGGTAGAAAATGACGTCAATGCGGCGGCGCTGGGCGAAGCCCGTTACGGCGCGGGCGCAGAATTCCCGCATTTCCTGTGCCTAACCTTCGGGACCGGCATAGGCGGCGCTATCGTTATTGATAACCGGCTTTATAAAGGAGTAAATGGCGTTGCTGCGGAATTCGGACATATGTTTACCCATCCATCGGCCTATTATGAAAGCTTTGCTTCAACAACCGCCTTGGTCAGTCGGGCAAGCCAAGCTGACCCTTCCTGCACCAACGGGAGATTGCTTTTCGAGCAGATTCATAAGGGGAATGCCCAGCTTGAAGAGGTATTATTCGAATGGATTGAAGAGGTGAGCTTCGGCCTCGCTTCCTTGATTCATATCTTTAACCCGGCTGCCATTGTTGTTGGAGGCGGCGTCATGGAGCAGCTGTCATTGGTAGAACGTGTAGAGGCCAGAACGAAATCGCTGATTATGAGCAGCTTCGCAGGTGTCGTGATTCGGCCGGCATCACTCGGCAACAAAGCCGGCCTTCTTGGGGCGGCATCCTTGTTTCTAAGCTAGGAGGGACAAATTGCGGGAAATCAGCATCACCTCAACGATCCATTCCCATTACAACCGGTTCACGGCAACGGAGAAGAAAACAGCGGATTATATTTTGGAGCATGCCGAAGCGGTCGTCTATATGTCGATTACCGATCTGGCAGAGGGCTGTGACGTCGGCGAGGCCAGCATCTTTCGCTTCTGCAAAGCCTTAGGCTTCAAAGGCTATCAGCAGTTTAAGATTGCGCTTGCTCACAGCATCTCCGCTGATAATGAAATTCCACAGCTCTCCGGTCAGGTAAGGGCTCAGGATACGCTCGAAGAAGCGGTCACGAAGACGCTTCAGAGCAACATTAACGCCTTAAACGAAACGTTCAAGCTCATTTCGCTGGAAAGCATTAATCAGGCTGTTCACCTTCTCATACAGGCCGAGCGTATTATTTTCTACGGCGTTGGCTCCTCCTTAATAACGGCGATGGAAGCGAACAACAAGTTTATGCGCATTACGAATAAAACAGCATGCTCTGTCGATTCGCATCAGCAAGCGATGTCTGCTGCCTTAATGTCGGAGAAGGAAGTCGCGGTCATTATTTCCTACTCCGGCTCCACGAAGGATTCCATTGAAGTAGCCAAGAAGGCTAAGGAACGGGGAGCGGCGATTATTGTCATTACCCGTTTCGTCAAATCGCCATTGACCTCGTATTCGGACATTACTTTGTTATGCGGGGCTAATGAAGGACCGCTGCAAGGCGGCTCCTTGTCGGCAAAGATCGCGCAGCTCTATTTGCTTGATGTGTTGTATGTCGAATATTTCAAACGCACCTACGAAGCTTCAATCGTGAACAAGGAGAACACGTCAGCGGCCGTTGCCGTCAAGCTGTTCTAAGAGTAAAAAAGGAGATGGCTAAATATGATCCTTGGATTCTTGTCTAGAGAGAGTGAATTTACTTCAGGTGGTTATCCGGTCATTGTCGAGGCTCTTCAGGCTTTGCGTCAATTGACAGAACAGAGTGAGCTGCCTGAGGGCCGAGTGGAGCTCAGAGGTGATCAGCTCTATATTAACTTCATGTCCTTCGATACGAAGCGGCAGGAAGAGCAGATGGCGGAAAAGCATGAGCAATACCTCGACATTCACTATTTAATCGAAGGATACGAGCAGATCGGCTGGTCGCCGCTTCAGGAAGGAATCATTCCATCCCAGTCTTACGATGAAGCAGACGACTATGCTTTATACGCCCCTCAATCTGATGAACTAATTCTAAATGTAAGGCCAGGGATGTACATCGTCTTCTTCCCGAATGACATTCATCGTCCCGGAATGGGCAATGGCGTTCCGATTAAGAAAGCGGTCATTAAAATCCATAAAGCGCTGCTTGTGTAGCGCCATACTGACTTATATAAAAAAGGGCAGGCTGCCGATACAACTCGGCACCTGCCTTTTTTCTGTTACCTGAAACTTTTTAAAAAAATAGCATCAAACGCCTTTCTTCCCTGACAGACAGATGTCAACAAGGGTAGCTTATGATGATCTCAGATGATCGCTCAAGCAACTCATTCAGGTAGAAGAAAGGAAGGATTAGGTATGAAAAACAAATTAGCAGCCATCGTTGGAGGACTATTGCTTGCCATATTAATGGCGTCCATGGATAACACGGTTGTATCAACGGCAATCGGTACAATCGTTGGCGAGATGGGAGGACTCGACAAATTCGTTTGGGTCACCACTGCGTATATGGTCGCAGAGATGGCGTGCATGCCAATCTTCGGCAAGCTGTCTGATATGTATGGGCGCAAGCGATTCTTCATCTTTGGGATTATCGTGTTTATGATAGGTTCCGCCTTGTGCGGAATGGCGCATTCCATCGTGGAGTTAAGTATTTACCGGGCCGTGCAAGGAGTTGGAGCCGGGGCGATGGTGTCCATTGCGTTTACGATTTTGTTCGATGTCGTGCCATCTAAGGATCGCGGGAAAATGATGGGTGCGTTTGGCGCGGTATTTGGTCTGTCGAGTGTAATTGGTCCGCTGCTTGGCGGGTACATCACCGACCATCTTAATTGGTCATGGATCTTCTACATCAATCTGCCGCTGGGCTTCATTGCCCTGCTGATGATTACTCTGTTCTATAAGGAATCGGCAGCGCATTCCCGGCAAAAGATCGACTGGGCAGGCTCTGTTCTACTGGTAGGAGCTATCGTCTGCTTTATATTTGGACTTGAGCTGGGCGGCAAAACGTATGCCTGGAACTCTCCGCAAATTATCGGGTTGTTTGCCGGATTTGCCATTCTTACCTTTTTGCTTGTATTGGTTGAGAGTAAAGCTGCTGAACCAATCATCTCGTTCCGCTTGTTCCGAAGCAGACTGTACACGACAAGCAATCTGGTCGCCATGCTCAGCGGCGCGGCATACATGACGGCTGCGATTTTTATACCGATCTATGTTCAAGGAGTAATCGGTGGATCTGCCTCTAATTCCGGCTTGACCTTATTGCCCATGATGATGGGTTCAGTTGTTACCGCGACGCTTGGCGGGTTTCTGATGACAAAACTGCAATACCGGACCATTATGATCGGGACGCTGGCGATCCTGCTGGCAGGTCTTGCCCTTCTTTCGCAAATTACGGTAGAATCTTCTAGACTTTCCATTACGGGGATCATGATTCTGATCGGTCTTGGAATTGGCGCTTCCTTCTCGGTGTTAAGCACCTCCGTGCTTCATACGTTCCCGGCGGCGCAGCGCGGGGCGGCCAGCTCGACGTTAAATTTCAACCGCTCACTTGGCATGTCGCTTGGCATTACGATTTTCGGAATTGTACAAAGCCACAGCCTGCTCTCGAAGCTCAGTGTTTCCCTAGGCAATGGTAACGCAGTAGTCCCTTCTGACTTGAGCTTAAGTGACCCTCATGCCCTGCTGAATCCGGCGTTTCGTCAAACGGTCGATCCTCAGCTTCTGGATACCATTACCGCCGGGCTGTCCAGCTCCATTGGAGCAACCTTTGCCTGGAGCCTGGTTCCTGCTGTATTAGCACTGATCGCAGCCTTCCTGATGACGAAGGATAAAATGGAGCCCGTCGAAGAAGGCGAAGAATTAGCAATCGCACATTAATTCATAGATTGGCATGCTGCTGCATGCCGGCTTAGGAGAGATGACCATGAAGCTTGAACGGTTAATGACCATTACAATATTGCTGCTCAATCGAAAACGGGTGCAGGCGCAGGAATTGGCGGATCAGCTTGAAGTATCTCTGCGCACGATTTACCGCGATCTCGATTCGCTAGGTCAGGCTGGCATTCCCATCGTCTCCTATACCGGCATGGAGGGCGGTTATGAGATTATGGACAGCTTCAGGCTGGATCGGCAGCTGCTGTCCTTCGATGAACTGACTGCCCTCTCTACTGCACTTCGCGGACTTGAATCCACGAAGGCTTATGACCGCTCGAATATGGATCTCCTTCTCAATAAAGTTGGCGCAATGGTGGCACAAGCCGAGCAGGGCCGGGCAGGAGAAGGCGACCGTATTCATATTGACTTCACTCCTTGGAAGAATAGCGACGAGGACCAAAGCCGTTATGATTCACTTCGCCAGGCCGTAAATGACCGGAAGCTCATCCGGTTCACATACACGAGCAGAAGCGGCGGCGAGCAAGAGCGCGAGGTGGAGCCGATGGCGCTTGTGCTCAAGAATTATGCGTGGTACCTTCACGGCTATTGCCGCTTACGCGGTGATTATCGCATTTTCAAGCTGACCCGTATTCGGGAGCTCGACATACTGACCGGCACCTTCGTTCGTCGGGAAGAGTCGCTTGCGCAGCTGAATGAGAGATGGAAGACACCCGCGAAGAATGAATTGAATGAGGGGATTTCCGCTGTCCTTCGGTTCAAAGCCTCTGCTGCCATATCCGTAATGGACCATTTTGATGAAAAAAATATTGAACGGCTGCCGGACGGTCAGCTTATTGTGCGCATGACTTACTCGAGCGAACACTGGCTGATTCGCTCGGCACTCCATTATATGACCGATGTTATTGTACTTGAACCCGCTTCCGTTGCCGCAAAAGTAAGGCAGCTGGCACTCGATATTGCAAGTCAGTATGACGGACTGGATAAAGAATAAGCTCAGGGGAGGAGATTGGATCATGATGTCCTTACAAGGGAAAATCGCGGTTGTTACCGGGGGCACCAATAGGATTGGGAAGGCAACCTGCAAACAGCTTGCTAGACAAGGAGCGAAGGTTATTGTGAGCGGCTTGGAAAATGAATGGTCCGCTGAAGCCGTCGCGTCCGAGATTGTTGCGGATGGCGGTGAAGCCGTGTCGATTCCGGCAGATGCTCGTAATAAGAAGCAAATGGAGCGGCTCGTGGAAGCCGTGAATCAAGCTTATGGACGTATCGATATTCTTGTATGTACGGCAAGTCAGCGTGCTGAGGCTGCCGCTTTTGCGGAGCAATCATGGGAAGCATTCGAGCGGCAGCTGACCGATGAATTACAGGCAGCGTTTGAGCCAACAAAGGCTGTCATTCCCGTCATGACAGCACACCAATTCGGCAGAATCATCTATCTGTCCAGCACGGAAGGCAAGGATCCTTCCCCTCAACATATCGCATATGGTACGGCGAAGGGCGGGCTTGATACGTTCGCGAAATATATTGCGCAAGAATTTGGCCCTTGCGGAATCACGGCTAATGTCGTTGCTCCCGGCTTCGTTAGATCTGGTGAGCCCTTTATGATCTCCGAGGATGAAAGTCGCGTCATAGGCAGCTTCACGCCGCTTGGCCGAATCGCCGAACCGGAAGATGTCGCAGGCGTTATTTCTTTCCTCGCCGGAGACGGCGCACGGTTCTTGACAGGAACCTACACGCCCGTGACCGGCGGGCTTGTTATGGAGTAATTCCTCCACGCCGGCTAACTTATCTGCTCTCCCGAACCTTCGGAACGATCCCTACTGTACAGCGGGAGATGCAGATTAACCGATCTTCCTCGTCGGTAATTTTAATATCCCAGATCATCGTTGTTCTTCCTTTGTGCAAAGGTGTCGCAACAGCGGTGACAATGCCGTCCCGCTTGGAGCGGATGTGGTTGGCGTTGATCTCCATCCCTACGGCCAGCTGGTTCTCTTTATCGATCAGATTGTACGTGCCCACGCTCGCCACCGTTTCGGCAAGAGCTACCGATGCCCCGCCGTGCAGGACGCCAAAATATTGCCGGGTAGCCGGACCAACTGGCATGGTAGCTACAACTCGCTCCCCCGTGCATTCGATAATAAGCATCCCCAGTACACCAAACATCGTCTTTTCATAAGATACATCTTCGCTTAACATGAAGTGGTTGTCATTGTTGTTATTCATTCGGAATCTCCCTCTGATGCTGTCCTAGCACATATCTGTATTTTAAAAAGCTGCCCCTGCACTAATCAGCATTCGCTCAATTTCCTTAAATCCATTCCTTCTGGCATGCTGCAGTGAAGTTACTCCGTCTCGATCGGCAATATTTACGTCTGCTCCATGCTCGATAAGCAGCTGAGCGATTTGTTGATGCTTGGGACCGCCATTGCCAAGGATTGCGACCTCAAGCAGTGCGGTCCACCCTAGGTTATTGATATGGTTGATGTTCACATCGGTGGTTGAGAGCAAGGCTCTTACATTCTCAACATGCCCTTTCTCGGCTGCAGGAATGAGTGCATTTCCTCCATAACGATTCGTTATTGTTGTATCTGCCTTAGCTTCAATAAGGAGCTTAAGAATTTCCAGTCGACCTTGAGCGCCGGCATAAAGGAATGGATTATCATGGATGTCGTCCTGCAGGTTCATATCCGCACCAGCATCTATCAGTATTTTGACAATCTCCGGCTTGTTCGAATGGGTTGCCGCCAGCATGGCCGTTCTTCCCTTATGATCTTGCGCATTAAGATTTGCTCCTGCTTTGATTAACTCTTCAAGCTTCTTCAAATCTCCCCGTTCAGCAGCTAAGATCAGTTCGTTATTCAAGGTATCCCTCTTTTTCACTTTTATTATTGAAGCTTACCTTCGCGAAGCAGCTCGACGGATTTTTCAATACGTCGCTGCCTGGTTTCAATGCTTTTAGCACCTTCGATATTCAATACAAACCGGCATTTATTGCTGTAAGATAAGCTTTCGAAAAATTGCCGTGCCTCGCTTTCGCGATTCAACACCTCAGCAAAATCATCTGGTACAATGACTTCACGTGGTGTTGTGTCCAGTTCGACTTCAACCTCAAGCTCGTCTCCGGCTTGAATGTTTGCCCCGCTGCGATGCTCCTGGCTAACTGGCAGCATGTATTTCCCACCCATTGACCCTATTGTACTGAGGTAGCTGTAGGAACCAATTGTCACTTTGACAGCCGGCTTCTTTCCCGCTCCA
The DNA here is from genome assembly GCF_052113225.1 of Paenibacillus sp. YAF4_2. NCBI lineage: Bacteria > Bacillati > Bacillota > Bacilli > Caryophanales > Paenibacillaceae > Paenibacillus > Paenibacillus sp. YAF4_2. The sequence goes on along the minus strand of NZ_JBFRCT010000010.1, from coordinate 93,332 downwards.
AGTGCCTCAACGATTTCGTCTGGAACTTGAATGCCGGTTGCTGTTTTTTTACTCAGCTCAAGCGTGGCGTTAATTTTCATTTTCTTCATCCCCCTTTACCTGCTTTATTTTCGCAATCAGCTCGAGATATTGGGTATCTCCGTACCCTACCTCTGGGAAAGTCTCGAATAATTGCTTAAGCAATTCAGATGTAGGTAAATGTTCATTGTCTATAATATAGGTTCTAACGGCATTATCTTCTGTCTGCATTTCTAAAAACAATTTAATTGCCTGATCCATCAAGGGAAAAAGTTCAGTTGTTGGCTTCTTATGATGAATCAATACTTCCTCATAGACGGAATAATAGCTGCCTAAAGTAAGCTCTATTGGGCTTATTTTAAACTCATGCTCTTTAAAACTATTATAAACCACTTTTCCTTTATACAGAGACTGCTCGAGATAGGCAAGGATCGTTAGTAGATTCATCTGACAAAACATGTCCTCCCCAAACCATAGAACAATTTCGTTAACCTTTTTCTGAAACAGCTCATCTAAGGGCTTTATAACTTTGTTGCGGTAATTTTCAACAGACTCCTGATGTCCCGATGCTCTGGTTTCAATAAACGTCTGATCGAAAATAGATGCCGTAGTCGCATTTACGCACATGGCCTCATTAAAAGGTACATAATTGCCCATAAACTTTTTACGTTTAAATTCCTCATACATGGCTTGACCGTTTAATATGTGCAGTACGTCTTGGTCGAACATTCATTTTGCAACCCCTCTCCCTGATGGAAAAGTCGGAAAAGCCTATTCAAAACTTACGTCTTGAATAGGCTTTTATTTAGGATTAATATTCTCCTTTAATGACAAAGAACGAGCCCCGGATGGTTCCAGCCAGCTTAGACTTCTGCCTAGCAAACTTGAACTTTTCTTCTAACTCCTTTGGAATTTCCATTCCTTCAGAAAGCTTAAAGCCAACAGCCCGTTTCTTAGGGTCATCAACTGTATACATGACATTAATAGAAAGCCCATCCTCATAAAAGACATACGTAAATTTGATATTTTCAACCTGGAATTGTGATGTTTCTAAAGGTTTGGCCGCAAACTGAATATCACGTTCTTTCAAAACTCTGTTCGCGTAATCAAGGGCTTCCTGACTTTCACTAGCTGGCACCACCGTAAATTCATGCTTGTATTTGTTCATAAAATAACGAGCTTCATTTGCACGTAAACCAGCAAGCGCTTCTACTACAGGTGAAGACTCTAAACCAACCGTGGACACATTTTTAAAATCAACGACATAAGACATTTCCATTCCTCTTTTCTATTATTATTTCTTATTCATAGGATTCCACCGATTATCACAAACTAATCCTCTTTATCTACCAAATAGTATACCAAAAACAAAAAACCGTTTCTTCATAAATAGAATGATCTATCTACGAGAGAAACGGTTCTTATATTTTGATCAATTATTTAATAACGACGTATTCCAAGTTAACCAGCTTCGCATAAGTCACGATTTGATCTGTCGTCAGGTTCAAGGAAACTACCGTATGGTGACCGCCGCCATTCTCGAGCCAAGCTTTGATCCCATCTTGGAAGTTCGGCTTCACTGTCCACAGTACGCGAGCTACTGGAAGATTAGGAGCTGGAACGGTAGGCTCGAATGCGGAAACCTCGTTGATCAAGAGTTTATAATGAGTGCCAAAGTCTGCCATGGATACAACGACACCATCGCCAGCTTTGCCGTCAAATACAAGGCGCGCTGGATCTTCACGATCGCCAATTCCAAGTGCGGAAACGATAATTTTAGGCTTGTTGCTTGCCAAGGAAGGATCAACCTCAAGCATATGGGATTGCAGGATCGCTTCTTGACCAGCCGCCATCTCATAAGTGTAATCCTCCATAAAGCCTGTATTCTGATTGCGGCTCATCACCTTCATCAAGCGGTCAAGCGCAGCTGTCTTCCAGTCACCTTCGCCGGCGAAGCCGTAGCCTTGTGCCATCAGGCGCTGCACAGCAAGACCCGGGAGCTGCTTCATGCCATGCAAATCTTCGAAGTTGGTTGTAAAGGCATTGTAGCTTTTTTCGTCAAGGAAACGTTTAATTGCAATTTCATAGCCTGCTTGGACTCTAACGCTAGCTTCCCAAGCTTCTTTGCTATTCGTCCCGTAATCGAAATCGTAGAGCTCCGCATACTGGCCCATCAGATCATCGATCTCTTGCTCAGTAACAGCATTCACGTATTGTACGAGATCGCCGATACCATAGTAGTCGACAGTCCATCCGAACTGGATTTGAGCCTCGACCTTGTCGCCTTCTGTTACGCCAACATTACGCATGTTGTCGCCGAAACGAGCCACTTTAATATTGAAGCTTTCGTTGTAAGCAACGGCTACGTCCATCCAATCTGCAATTTGCTGCTGAACGCCCGGACGTTCCCAATAGCCTACAACGATTTTATTTTGTTTATTCAGGCGGGCATTAATAAAGCCGTATTCACGGTCGCCGTGTGCCGCTTGGTTCAAGTTCATGAAGTCCATGTCGATTGTTGCCCAAGGAATGCTTTCATTATATTGCGTTGCGAGGTGAAGCAAAGGCTTCTGCAGCAGCTTCGTACCACGGATCCACATTTTTGCAGGCGAGAAGGTGTGCATCCAAGTGATAACACCTGCTACCTCATCACGATAGTTAACTTCTTTCATGATGCTTGTAATTTTATCAGCGGTTACTGCCAGGTCTTGCAGGACAAGCGGATAAGGGAGTACACCGCTGTTGTTCAGGGCATCGGTCATTGTCTGTGCGTGAGCTTTTACTTCTGCCAGTGCTACTTCACCGTACAAATGCTGCGAACCTACAACGAACCAAAATTGTTTTTCTGCCATCTTAATCATCCTCATTTCTCAATTTAGTAAGGAGTAAAATCTATTATTTCTGCCCGTAGTAGGCATCTTTGCCGTGTTTCCGAAGATAGTGCTTATCCAAGATGCCCTGCGGCAGTTCTTTAGCAAAATTGTTCAATTGACGTGCGTACAGATTCATCTTGCATACTTCCTCCAGCACAACGCTGTTCACGACTGCCGATTTCGCATCTTTCCCCCAAGTGAAAGGTGCATGTCCTGCAAGCAGGACAGCCGGAATGGCCATAACATCCAAGCCACGCTGCTCGAACGTTTCGATAATCACATGACCCGTCTCCGCTTCGTAGCCCCGGTCAATCTCCTCTTGGTTCAAGAAACGTGCACAGGGCACGGCGCCATAGAAGGTGTCCGCATGTGTTGTTCCCATAACAGGTACGTCTAGTCCCGCTTGCGCCCAGATCGTAGCCCAAGTGGAGTGAGTGTGCACGATGCCGCCGATTTGCGGATAATGTTTGTACAATACGGCGTGAGTCGCGGTATCCGAAGAGGGTCTCATCTCTCCCTCAACCACATTACCGTCAAGATCCACAACGACCATGTCGCTTGGTTTCATTTTGTCATAGCTGACTCCACTTGGTTTAATGACGAACAGGCCGCTATCCCGATCAACAGCGCTCGCATTGCCCCAAGTGAATTTCACAAGTCCGTGCTTCGGCAAATCTAGATTCGCTTCATATACTTCTTCTTTCAATTGTTCTAACAACGTTAGTCCCTCCCATTCTCCAGCAGATGGTCTACAGCAGCTTGTTCAATCGCAAGCCCTGCTTGATATCGTTTGATGAAAGCCTCGAACCCTCTTACATCAGCTGCATCCGGAGCAATCTCCTGTCCTTCAACATCCTTAAAGACCTTCTGCTCGAGGAAGTCGTCCAGACCCTCTTCTTGTTCCTTGTTAATGAGGTAAGAAGCCAGAAGCGCCATGCCCCATGCTCCGCCTTCGCCAGCCGTGGACATAACCGAGATCGGTACGTTCAGCGCACCAGCCAAGATTTTTTGTCCAACGACAGGAGTCTTGAATAAGCCGCCATGAGCCAAAATGCTGTCGATAGCCACATCTTCATTCTCAGTCAAAATATCCATGCCAATCCTCAATGCTCCAAAAGCCGTGAATAAGTGCGTTCGCATGAAATTTGCCAGCGTAAAGTTGCTTTTAGGCGAGCGGACGAAGAGCGGACGCCCTTGGTCAATTCCCGTAATATTCTCGCCCGAGAGATAACCGTAGCTCAGCAAACCACCGCCATCAGGGTCAGCCTCCAATGCCTTACCGAGCAGTACGCTGAACAATTTGCCGGAATCTGCGCCAAACCCCATCGCTTCGGAGAATTCACGGAACAATCCCATCCAGGCGTTAAGATCACTGGAACAGTTGTTGGCATGCACCATGCCTACCGGACTGCCGTCAGGCGTTGTGACCATATCAATCTCCGGATAAACCTTCGATAGTTCCTTCTCAAGTACAATCATGGCAAACACAGAAGTACCAACGGATATATTACCCGTACGCTTCCTTACGCTATTCGTCGCAACCATACCTGTACCGGCATCGCCCTCTGGTGGACACAGCTGAATGCCAGACTGCAGATCCCCTGCTGGGTCCAGAATGCGGGCGCCAGCCTCCGTCAACTCACCAGCCTGCTCACCGGAGAGACATACTTTAGGAAGAAGATCCTCAAGCTTCCACGGATAACCCTTGGATGCGATTCGATCATCAAATTGCTTAATCATCGTTGGATGGTAATTATGGGTAGCTTCATCAATAGGGAACATACCAGAAGCATCGCCAACACCAAGCGCTTTATTGCCGGTGAGCAGCCAGTGGATATAGCCCGCCAGCGTCGTTACATAATCCACGCGAGGCAGATGCTCCTCTTCGTTTAAGATCGCTTGATACAAATGGGCGATACTCCAGCGCTCAGGGATATTAAATTGGAACAATTCCGTAAGTTCCTTAGCTGCCGCACCCGTTGTGGCATTACGCCAAGTTCGGAATGGTACAAGCAGCTCGCCATTGCTGTCGAATGCCATGTAACCATGCATCATAGCGGAAAATCCGATTGAACCGACTGTACGGAGCGTAACTCCGTAATTCCGTTCCACTTCCTGCTTCAACTCGCCATAAGCAGCTTGGAGACCAACAAGGATATCCTCCTGGTTGTACGTCCAGTAGCCGTCTCTGAGCAGATTCTCCCACTCGTAGCTTCCCGAAGCGATGGTCTCAAAACGACGGTCGATCAGCACCGCTTTGATCCGTGTAGATCCGAATTCGATACCTAGCGAAGTTTCGCCATTGATAATTGCTTCCTTCAAAGCTGCATGACTCATAATGACCTGTCTCCCCTCTCCGTCTACCCCAACGATTTCTAATCCTATAAAAGCCTCAATCCAATCGGAAGAAGGCGCTTTCTCTTACTGACAGCCCTAGTATATTTTCTGTACGTACATTTGTCAATATAGTCTAATAGTTATACCTACATGAGTTACAAAAGCACCCCTATTCGTCATCATTATTGTGTCCACACGTAACTTGTACCATTGAAAGGATAGGCAGATAGGACTGCATTTGCATTCCAAGCAATGTATGCTAGAATGTGTACGTACAACTTTACGAACAACGATGAAAGTAGTGAATGACATGAAGCCAAAGTACCAGATAATCATAGATGATCTTAAAAGCTATATACTCTCGGGCACGTACAAGGCAGGCGAGAAAATCCCTTCGGAGCTTGCTTTGCAGGAAGACTACAACGTCAGCCGGCAGACGGTTAGAAAAGCTATTCTGGAGTTATCAAATGAGGGATTTCTGAGAAGTGAGAAAGGATCCGGCACATATGTCAGTACCCAATACCGGTCCAAAGCAAGTGGGAAAACCACGAATAAAACGATTGGTGTTATCACGACTTATATATCAGACTACATCTTTCCTTCCATTATCCGCGGCATTGAAAGCCGGTTAAATGAAGATAATTATTCCTTGCTGCTGGCCAGTACCAATAACGATATCTCCCAGGAAAAAAAGGCGCTCGAAATGATGCTGTCCTACGGTGTGGATGGACTGATTATAGAACCTACGAGAAGCAATGTGTATAACCCCAATATTGCTTACTACCTGTCTTTTAAGGAGCAGGAAGTTCCGCTCACGATGATTAATGCCTATTATGAAGAGCTGGAAGTTCCTTTCTTTTGTCTAGATGACGTGCAGTCCAGCTATCTCGCAACTCGGGAGCTGATTGCCAAAGGACATACCCAGATTGGCATTATTGCAAAGATGGATGATTTGCAAGGGAAGTTTAGAATGAAGGGATTTATCAAGGCACTTGGGGAAGCCAAATTACGGTTTCAGCAAGGGCATGTCCTTTCTTTCGATACGGCAACGAAGCCAGATCTGTCCGCTAACCTCGAAGGTTATCTGAACGACAATCGGGATGACTTAACCGCCCTTGTATGCTACAACGACGAGGTGGGTCTCGAAGTCGTACATGTCTGCAGAAAACTGGGCATCTCCATTCCAGACGAGTTGTCCATCATTGGCCAGGACAATTCCTATATCGCCAAGAACGCAAATATCAAACTCACGACGCTGACCCATCCCCAAGAACAAATGGGACGCGATGCAGCGGACTGGATTATTAAGAATCTGCAGGGCAAAAAAGACCTGCCCACGAGCACCTACTACCAGCCTGTACTCATTGAGGGTGAAACGGTAAAAGAAATTGAAGTGGAATAGTAACGAAAAGCAAAATGAAAGGCACCCGAACAATCGGGTGCCTTTAACTTTTCATAAGGAATCCTACCATTAATCCCTGCCCGCCTCGTAAAGCTTCTGCGCCACCATAGCTGGTCCTGTACGTGAATCCGTCATATGGTCCCCATCACCGACGATTAGCCGGAACAGACCGAGTCGTGTGGACATATGCGGATTCCAACCAAAGCCTTCACCTTGCGGCAAAACGTTGTCTTGATAGAAATAGACATAGCTTTTGGGAGTTGGCAGTTCGTAGAACACTTTAAGATCCAGCTTCTCGAATAGTGGTTTAGCCGGCTCAGGAGTGATAACCGCATACATCTGTTTGGCTACCTCCAAAGGGGCCGTATTAACAAACAGATCACGAAACAGCGGAAAGGGAAGCATGATCGTATCATCCTTCGAGCTGGCTCGCAGCTGCTCGAATCCCTGCCTTGTCTGCGGCGGCAACTCATCAGCCAGCGATTCGCCGTTATTTAGTACAAATGCATCCCAAAAGACGAGACGCTTAATGCGGTCTGGCACCTGTTCGGCAGTTTTCTGAACGACTGTTCCTCCAAAGCTGTGCCCGACGAGAATAATGTCACGCAGGTTCAGCTGTGTTATAAAATCAACGACGGATTTCGTGACCATCGCATGTGTAACATTTTTATTAGGATCTACGCCGTGACCCGCATATTCCGGCACATAGACGGAATGCCCATTCCTGTACAATGCAGCCGCTATGCCATCCCAGAAATGAGCATCAGCCCATGAACCATGCACAAGCACAAAAGTAAGCCGCTGCTGAGGATACGGCTGATAGCTTGCATTAGATACCAAGGTGCCATGCCTCCAGATCCAACCATCTGAATGAGGAATATAATGTTGATGTATTCCTGGTCGATAATGATCCATGCACAAACATCCTTTCAACAGGCATATATCAGCTTATGCCCTATGCTTTTCAGAGATGCCCCACCGATCGAAAAGAGGGCTTAGCCCTCCCTTTGCTTGCTTATAGCGGTGGCGTCACTCCTAATTGCGCCCACCCTTCCTTGGAAGGACCGTATACGGCAGGTATAGGCAATCCCGCTTGGCGCATCAGCACCGTCACTTGACCACGATGATGAACGATGTGCTTGATTAATCCCATAAAGATCGTCGCGCTCGACTCCATTCTTCCGAATGCTTTTTGGATATGCTTCAACGTATCATCTGTCCATTGCCCCTGAAGAGAATGGGTTACCTGGGAGCTTACCACTTTAAAGACCTCTGCAATCTCCTTTGCGGATGGTACCTCGCTCTGATTTGGCACTTTCGCTATCGAGACTCCAAATTCCGTTAAATAATCCGGAATGTTCGAAACGAAATGCCATGCGATTCTTCCCAGCGTGCGTCCTTCAGGATATACCTGCTGTAAGAGTGCTTCATCGGTCAAGCTATCTAATATTTTCTGGGTTAATCCGGCTTCCCGATTCCACTCAGCGATCAAATCTTCGACTGTACAATACATCTAGTCATCCCCTTATTTAAGTTCCATTAGAAAATTATTGACTGTTTGAAAATATCCATTCAAATCCTCAGAATGAACACCGTGACCACATTGTTCGAACACGATAAGCTTTGTGCCCGGCCTTCTCTCTTCCATTCGTCTTGCTTGCTCGGTATCAAGAATGAAGCTCTTGCTGCCATGAATAAGCAGGATCGGGCATCTCGAACCTAGCCAATCCTCCCACCACACCCCGTTGGATTGCGGAACAGATGCTTGCAGTCCCTTCAGATCCGTTCGGAATCCCCAACCGTGTTCATCCTCCAACACACTTTCCGCGAAATAATCGATTGCCCGGAGCCCTACGCTTGCCAGCGATTCTCTCAGCTCCTTTAGAGAGGACGACCGGAAAGGAAGCTTGTCTGCAAAGGAGAAATCGGCGTTAATCTCCGCTCCAATATCCTCGACGATAACGGCTTTCACCAGCTCTGGATAACGAGCCGCAAACTGATAAGCATTTAATCCACCCAAGGAATGTCCAAGAATTGTGACAGGCTGCCCCCCAAGCTCCGACTGAATCAGATTCAGAATATCCTTCACGTAATCCGCTCTTGTGTACTCCTTCCCGGGAGAATGATCGCTCCAACCATGTCCCCGTTGATCCAGCGCAATCACCCGCCAATCTTTGAAGCGTACGGCCAGCTCCGAGAATGATCTTGCATTAGCCATATACCCATGCAGCATAACAAGCACACGTTCACGATCTCCGCCAAAATCAAGGTAAGAAAGCCGAAGATCCTCCGAGTAAAAAAAATTCCTTGTTGCCAGGCCTTCATGATCGGTATTCATCATCTTGTCGTCACTCCTCTTTGTTCAACTCTAATCTCCTCGAACCTAGTTTAATCGCTAATGGTGACAGCTTTTGTCATTGTTATACAGCTTATTAGCCGCTTTGAGAAAACCCTTCGCTAGTAAGCTGGCGTTGTCTTTGTCCATACACACCAGCCAGCACAGCAGCTATTGCCATAAAGATTGCACTGGAAGCAACACCAATCTGCAAACCGTATTTTTCAACCGCAACGCCTCCAACGATTGGCCCTATGATCTGTCCAGCAGCAAAAAAGGCAGTGGCTAAGCTAAGGCTTGCCGCATAAGCGTGCTGAGGGACATGAAGCCGAAGAAGTGCGGTCGTCATCAGCGGAGGGGTAATAAAGGAAACCAGCCCAATCGTAACAGCGCCTATTGCTGTCACAATCATATGATTGGTGGCGACGCCAAACACACCAATCGTCCCTAAGGTTAAGCCCGCCGCAAGCGTATACCCGCTCGGCCAGCGGTCGATGGCCTTCCCTCCGAGCCATCCGTTAAATAAGCCCGCAAATCCTATACCCGACCAGATCAACCCGGCATAAAGAGACGGAATCCCTTTGCTCACCAGAAAGGGAATTAAATACGTGAAATAGATGATGTAGCCCGAGCCGAAGAAAAAATAAGAACCGATTAAGAGTAAATGTTTCTTAGGATTCAACAGGAGCCGGTACACATTCACGCGTTCCTGTGAATCGGGTTCCACCTGTGGAGGTAATGGTGGGGTATCCCGCTTCCCTGTGATAAGGGCGAAACCAATCGCGGCGATTACACCAAACACGCCCATGGCCATCCAAGCAATCCGCCAGCCATCGAAGTGTGAAGGGTCAATGGTCAAGGGGGCGAATAAACCCGTCACCAAAATGCCAGCGGAACCACCCAGCCATATTAGGCCCGACGCTACTCCTCTTTCGGCTGGTCGCACGGCATCCATTGCAATGGATAGTACTAACACTGTGGCAATAGCCGATAACCAGCCAATTACGAACCGCCATAGTCCGAGCTGAATGAATTGATCACTAAATGCCGAGCCGATCATGGCCAAGCCAAGCAGAAAACACGATACTCGATTAATGACATGCTTTTGATTAGGGAACCGCGAGATCAACGGCGAAAGACATAATGTTCCGATCAAATAACCAATAAAGTTGACCGTACCTAACATGCCCAGTTGACTGTAGCTCCCCCCGATCTCCCTCTGAATTCCTGGCAGGAATATGCCGTAGGAGAGCCGGGAAAAGCCGAGAATAACGACAAATAAAAGTGATGCCCACAGAGTAATCCAGTTGAATGCGGATTTCGTACCCATTACCTCATCTTCTCCCAAATATAATTTGTTGACCCTAGTGTAAATTCCAAGGAAAGTTTTGTAAAATTGAATTAAATGAATAAATCGTTCATATATCTCAAACCAAAGGTGATGACAATGGATCTTCGAGCTTTAAAAACCTTCGAAGCTTGTGTACGTCTTGGCCATTTTCAAAAAGCTGCCGAGGAACTCCAGTATGCTCCTTCTACGGTAACCCTACAGATTCAGCGCCTCGAGGCTGATCTGGATGTTTCTTTATTCGTACGCGACGGCAAGCGTGTAATCGTGACCGAAGCCGGCCGGTGGCTCCATCGTGAGGCCACGGTCCTGCTGAAGTCGGTCGGATCCATCAGACAGACCGTATCCGATATCGCAGCGGGTGATGACGGCTCCGTTCGTTTCGCAGCTATCGAGCCCATTGCAAGTCAGAAGCTGGCGAGCGTTATAGCCGACTTTTATAAGACTCGTCCAAAAGTGGAGTTAACGATGGAAGTGAGCGGCGGCAAATCAATTATGGACAGGGTTCGAACCGGCGAGCTGGACTTTGGCATATGCTCAGCCCCTGCAGCGAATCTCATGCTGGAATTTGAGCCTTTAATCGAGGAAAGATTAGGAGTTATGTTACATGTAAATCACCCTTTAGCGGGTCGAGACAGTATCACAGCTAGTGACCTCACGGGACTAACCGTCCTGGTCAAAGAGCCCACTTGTATCTATAGGGAGCTCTGGGAAACGACGTTTTGTCCAATTGGTCAACTCCCTTTCAACAGCATCGAGGTTGGAAGCTTCTATGTGATTCAACAAATGGTTAAAGCAGAATTTGGTGTAGGTATTGTTCCGATTTACAGCGGTCTGGAACTCGATGGCTCCTCGGTCATCAGACCCTTCAGCGATCTGAGCGCCGTCCTCGGTATAGGCATTGTTTATAAGGATAAACACCTCTTAGGGAAGGCCACGTCATTATTAATGAACGCTATAAGAGATGTCTGTGTAAACGCATAACAAAAAGCCACTCCGAATAATGGAGTGGCTTTTCCCGTCTAAGGGTTTACTTTTGAGCATCAAGAATGAACATCGAGGCATCTTGTGCCATGAATATTTTACTACCATGGTAAAAAGTTTTGGATTGAATATTGTTGTAGCCTATTCGAGTCATCACGTCAGCTAGTTCGGCTTGATTAAATCCGTTATGAACCATATCGGAAACGACATTCTCATTTTTATCAAAATCGACGATCATTACATGTCCACCTTCATTGAGAACATCAAATAATCTGGATAATACGAATTCAACATCCGGAATGTGGAGCAGAACCTGAGCCATGAAAATATAATCGGCGCGTATATCCGACAGACCATCCTGTTCAAAATCAAAGCATAATGTAGCTGCATTCTTAATATTCAGATCAGAAATTTTTTGCTGGATTTGATTAATCATGTTTGGTGATGTATCGAGAAAAAGCACCGAGTTAAACTCGTCTAACAAGTTCAATCCAACAAGACCCGTTCCACACCCAAAATCGATAGCGTTCTTGCTGCCAGCGTCAACTACATATTCACGAATGGCATCTGATGAAACCTTTGCAATGTGGATTCTTCCAGGACTGTCATAGGTATGAGCGATCATTTCAAACTTATCTGTATTTGCCATTAGTATCTCTCCGATCCAGCTTTAAAAAATAAAAATTGTTTCATGTGGAACAAACAAGTCAATTCAATCACGTGATTCTATCTTAATAATGTAAGTATTTCTTTTATTGAATTATCAACAAATACTCGTTCAGGACGAGATTTCATGAACACAGTAAGTCCTATTAACTGTATAACCAGAGTTTGCGCTAGACCCTTTGCGTTAATACCGGTATCAAGCTCACCTGAGCGCATCCCTCGTTCAATCGTTTCTTGGAATATGACCGAGAGATACATCTGATGCTCTCTTGTGAGAATTTCAAATTTCTCATCATGAGGCGCAAGCTCAACCATTGAATTGATGCAAAAGCACCCCCAGTTTGGACATTCCTCATATTCCTTTGCCAACATATTTTCAAAAAAGGCACGGAATGCCTCCTTAACAGAAGAATTGTTTTGAAGATTCGTGCGAACATAGGCCGCATGAGAACTCGTATATTTACGCAACGCAGCTTCAAATAGTCCCTTCTTGTCTCCAAAGGTGGAGTATATGCTTGGACGCTGAATGCCCATTCTGGCTGTCAAGTCGCTTAAAGAGGTAGCTTCGAACCCTTTTTCCCAAAATAGCTGCATAGCTGCATCTAATGCCTTTTCCTCATCAAACTCGCGTTGTCGGGCCACAATAACCCCTCTTTTCATATCGATCGGTATATTATAATTTTATGGCACAAGGTTTGTGATGTCAATAATCTTAAGTTCAATTTCGTCCTATGCAGTAATCTATTGACAGCCAACTTTCCCTGAAGTTATATTTAACAGGAAATATTTCATACCGATCAGTATTTTATTGTCCGAATGGTAAACGTAAATTTAAGGAGGTGTTATCTTTGGGGAAGTTTGAACCCGCTCAACAAGCGCTCATAGCATCAGAATCGGTATCCGCATCTTTGATGTCTCGCAATATTGCCCTTTTATTTGCAATCGCATGCGGAATGGCTGTCGCCAACATCTATTACGCGCAGCCCTTGCTGGACGCCATTGCAACCGAGTTCGGTATTACTCATTCTTCCGTCGGCATTGTTATTACAATCACTCAAGTTTGTTATGCACTTGGCCTGCTGCTGCTAGTCCCCCTCGGAGATTTATTAAATCGGCGTTGGCTGATCGCTGGACAGATGGTAATATCCGTTTTGGCCTTGATTGTGGTTGGCACAGCCCCCACCGGCATGGTGTTATTCATAGGCATAGCTGTAGTCGGATTGCTTGCCGTAGTGACACAGACGCTCGTTGCGTTCGCGGCAACTTTGGCTGCGCCAGCCGAACGTGGGCGTGCCGTGGGTGTTGTCACAAGTGGAATCGTAATTGGTATTCTTCTGGCGCGAACTTTCGCTGGCGTATTAACGGATTTTGCCGGCTGGCGTTCTGTCTACCTTGTCTCTGCGGGATTAACGCTAATCATGGCATGTGTATTGTTTCGGGTGCTGCCGCATGATGAGCACAAAAGAGAATCATTATCCTACCTACAGCTGCTTCGTTCGTTGATCACGTTGTTCGCACAAGAACGAATCCTACTAATCCGTGGTGCACTAGCCCTAATGATTTTTGCCGCTTTCAGTATATTATGGACTTCCCTAGTGCTGCCTCTCAGCACTCCACCGCTTTCTCTTTCACATACTGCGATTGGGGCTTTTGGTCTCGCCGGAGTTGCCGGGGCGTTAGCAGCAGCGCGAGCAGGTCGTCTTGCCGATCGGGGTTTAGGACAGAAGACCACAGGCGTGGCATTGATTCTGCTGCTAATATCATGGTTGCCAATAAGTTATACTCATCATTCGCTTCTTGCATTAATCGTCGGCATTGTCCTTCTTGATCTGGCAGTGCAAGCCGTACATGTCACCAATCAGAGCATGATTCTTACTTTGCGCCTTGAGGCACGCAGCAGGCTTACTGCTGGTTACATGATCTTCTATTCCATTGGCAGCGCCACCGGGTCAATTGCATCTACCAGTATCTATGCTTACTCAGGCTGGAACGGTGTCTGCTTGTTAGGTGCCATTGTCAGTGCCTTGGCTTTTCTATTCTGGACATTAACCTATCGTATAGGGAAATAAGTTTTCTTCGAAAAAACGATTAAATCCTAGCAAATCGGGTATTTGAACGTAAGGTACTTTTTACGTGAATAAATACCGCTAGGAGGATTCAAATGGACAATAAGAAGACGGAGCAATTAAAGAAGTACACCATTAACAACGAAGATAAGCATGCTTTGACAACTAATCAGGGGCTCAAAATGGCCGAGGATGAGTTTTCTTTGAAGGCGGGACAACGCGGACCCACTCTTATGGAGGATTTCCATTTTCGCGAGAAGATGACTCACTTCGATCATGAGCGCATTCCCGAACGAATCGTTCATGCACGCGGCGTAGGGGCTCATGGATTTTTTCAACTTTATGAATCCTTAGAAGACTACACCAAGGCTGATTTCCTTACGGATCCATCCAAAATCACGCCTGTATTCGTTCGCTTTTCCACGGTGCAAGGATCAAGGGGATCCAATGATACCGTTCGAGACGTGCGCGGATTTGCAACTAAGTTCTACACGGATGAGGGTAACTATGACTTGGTGGGCAACAACATGCCTGTTTTCTTTATTCAGGATGCCATCAAGTTCCCTGATTTTGTTCATGCCGTTAAACCCGAGCCGCATAATGAAATCCCGCAAGGTGCCAGCGCGCATGATACGTTCTGGGATTTCGTCGGGCAGAATCCGGAGACCGCCCACATGATCATGTGGGCCATGAGCGATCGCGCCATTCCGCGCAGCTTGCGCATGATGGAAGGCTTTGGTGTGCATACCTTCTGTTTGATAAACGCGGCAGGACGATCGCATTTTGTCAAATTTCACTGGAAGCCCGTCTTAGGAATACACTCTTTAGTTTGGGATGAAGCCCAGCAAATAGCGGGAAAAAATCCAGATTTCCATAGAGAAGATTTATATGAAGCAATTGAGAAGGGTCTATATCCAGAGTGGGAGCTTGGCCTGCAGCTCATTCCGGAAGAGGATGAGCATAAGTTCGATTTTGATATTTTAGATCCAACCAAACTGTGGCCGGAAGAGGAAGTTCCCGTGAAACGGGTTGGTAAAATGACCTTGAACCAAAATGTCAGCAATTTCTTTGCGGAGACGGAGCAGGTAGCCTTTCACCCCGGTCATGTCGTGCCTGGTATCGATTTCTCGAACGATCCCCTCTTGCAAGGGCGGTTATTTTCCTATACCGATACTCAACTGTCGCGACTAGGCGGCCCTAATTTCCACCAGATTCCGATCAATCGGCCTGTGTGCCCGTTCCATAACAATCAACGTGACGGTATGCATCAGACGACCATTCATGTGGGACAAACAAGCTATCATCGGAACGGTTTGAATGCCAACCAGCCTGCGCCGGTCTCCGCTGAACAAGGTGGTTATGAGCATTATCAAGAGCGGATTGACGGGCGCAAAATCAGAGGTCGCAGCGACAGCTTCCTTGACTTCTATTCGCAAGCAAAACTTTTCTACAACAGCCTAGCTCCTTACGAACAAGAGCATGTAAAGAAAGCTTTCAGCTTCGAACTGGGAAAATGCAAATCGGATTCGGTAAAAGCAAATGCGGTCGCCCTATTGAATCAAGTCGATCGCAGCTTGGCGCAAGTGGTGGCCGACCACATCGGAGCTCCTCTTCCCAAGGAGAATATGGAAGTGAAATCAGACAAAAAATCTCCCGCGCTCAGCATGGCCGATACTGTCCTTATACCGGATACTAGGAAGGTCGCAATTGTTCGGATTGGCGATCCTGATGTAGAACAGTTTGCTGAATGGACGACCGCTCTAACGGAAAATAAGGTCAATTATACGATTGTTGGTGAGAAGCTCTATGATTTACCGAACCCGCTGAGAGTAACGGCTACTTTTGAAACGGTGGATCCTACTCTCTTCGATGCGGTACTATTAGTTAGCAGCGAAGCCGCGATACCGGTGCCTGCATTAGCATTTATCGAAACGGCATTTAAGCATTATAAACCACTCGCAGTGGCTCTTAGCGATCAACAAGCCTTAGATAAAGCACGGGTAAAATTAGACGAGGCCGGTGTGTACGATTTAAACAATTCAACGATTCAGGCGTTCATTAATGGCATCGCGCAAGGCCGTTTCTGGGAACGAAAATTATAATTTCAAAATAAAGTCACTCCAGCGTAGGAGTGGCTTTATTTACCTAGCTGTTAAATGATCCTCTAGTGCTTGCTGGAGTGTTCCTTTTGTTATTGCTTTTTGTTCAAAGGATAAACCCGACCGAATCATCATTTTCACGATCTCCGGCCTAAGCCCGGTAACAATGGGTTGGCAGCCCATCATATTGATCCCATCGAAGACACTGATCAACTGTTTTACGACCTCGTCATTCATTTCCATTACGCCTGATAAATCAATGATTAACGTTTCGATCCGGTTATTGCCGATTTGAGAGATGACTTTGTCCTCGATGGTATTGGCCCGGAACTTGTCAATCGTGCCAATGAGAGGCAAAATGGAAGTCGCCCGCGTCAATGGAATAATCGGGACGGAAAGATCTTCAACCATTTCTCGCTGCGCCCGAATGAGATCGTCTTTGAATAAAGAATAGCTGATAAAGAACTGATTGAGGAACTGGTCCATTAACTGGTTAATGCTCTTCTCCATGCTATAATAATGTTCCTTGCTGTCGTTGTGATTGTTCAGACGGTCATAATTGTACAAGAAGTCCCACAAGACACGCCTTACCGCTTGTACCCATTCCAGCTTGAATGCGAGGGTGAGCGAATGCTTCGCCCAAGTGATTCCTTCATGTTTGGCAAAGGCGATTGCCTCATGCTCTTTTCCGTCGATGATGAAGAGTACCAGCTTGTGTGCATTATCCAGTAAGTTAATATTGCCAATGGCAAGAATTTCATCAATTTTATCGCGAACATTGACTGCTTCCAGCAACAACCGTTGTTCGAAATTATTCCGATTCACAACAAAAAATTCTTTGATACTCATTGTCGCCTCTAACTCCAGATAAACCACCTCTTTCAATCTAATATTTTTTGTTTCCCTAGGAAAAGTAATGATGAATTTCGTGCCGCCATCCTCCGAGCTTTGCACTTCAATCGAGCCATTATGCTGATAAATCACAGAGAATACGAGGGTCAATCCCATCCCGGTACCATTCTCTTTTGTCGTGTAAAAAGGTGTGCCTAGTAACCCAAGCTTCTCCTGCGGAATACCAACTCCGGTATCTTGGATAGAAATCATCACTTCGTTCTCGGTTGCCAAGTGCTCAATATAAATAAACCCGTTTCCAGGAATGGCCTCAAAGGCATTCTTCAGCAAATTAAAAAATACTTTCTTCAATTGATTCTTTTTCCCAAAAATATAGCTGCCTGGATTCTGCAAGGTTTTATGAACGGAAACCCGGTACATCTGATCCTGAAACAGCTGAGTCAATGCATCCAGCTCTACTGACAAATCAATAGAAACATAAGGCTCTTCCTCTAAATCAGGCTTAGATACATGAAGTAAGTTCTGCAAAATATTAATCGCGTTACCGAGCTCCGATTCGGCAATTTCTATGTATTTGAGTTCGTTTTTTTCTTTTAGAAGCTGCAAAAAACCTTTTACGGCAGTCAGTGGATTTTTGACCTCATGAGCGATACCCGCGGCAATTTGCCCGACGGAAGCCAGTTGGCTTAGATGAGTGTCATTTCTTTTTTTTGCTGCCACGCCATCCTTTTCATGCATCCCTTGCTATCCCCTATCTGCTGCATGCCATTGTGCGTCGCAGCTTGATATGATACTGGCATATTTTGTGCGAGAAATTTCAGACTTTACTTACTAGTATACCTATTTTTTAAGTAATTTTACTATACTGAAAAAACAGATAATTTAGTCGATAGTTGTTGTAATTTAAAAATTTATGTCAAAAAGCAACTAAATATTTAAAGCCGTCCTCTAGAGGACGGCCACTGCTTTGATTATTTTCCCAATTTGTTAGAAATCACTGTTGGATAGCGGTCACCGGAAATCTTGATTTGTGCATTTTTCTCCGCGGCCATTCGACTTATAAGGCCTACTAGAACCTGATTGGCTTCCCGATTCTCCGTGTTGAAACGAGGTGAGGCAGTCCGATTGTCAGCACTGTCGAAACAGTGTTTTTGTCGATTTTCCCTGTCAAAAAGCCTTTGCCCAGCGGGCTGAATGGGACAAAACCGATTCCAAGCTCCTCTAGTACAGGCAGCAATTCCTCCTCCGGAAGTCCCCAATGTCTGATCTTGCCTTGCTTGATAAGAGGGTTTTGTTTTTATTTATTTTATTACCTGAGCTACAGCATGTCCCCGATGGCGCAAAAGCAGGAAATAGAAAACGATGTAATAGGCAAACATGATAAGGATGAGCCCAGAGGTCCACGAGCTTCCAGAGGAAGCGAAGTTCATGTTCTGCATATTGGGCCCATCCTCGAACATCGTATAGAAGCGATACCCAAAGCGCCCGATGAACAACGCAGTAACAAGGCTCCCGATCCAAATATTCGCACGATAATACAGCCCCGCTTCACGTTGCTCGAATGACGTCATTACCGATCCGATAAGCCCAAGAATCGCACCGATCAGAATACCGATAATATCCGAAATGACACCAACGGTACTCAGACCACCTTCCGCCAGAAAAATAACCCCAATTACAGCAAACAATATGATACGGATTCTCAAGCTTCGCACTCGCAGCTCGGTCCATGAGAAATTACTCTTCACCCGTTTCGCTATTCGATACCCTACAAAACAAACAATTAAAATAATGATGATCTGTTGTATGATTGCCGCCTCCCTATAAACGTTGTGGAACGCTTACTATCGTAACCCGAACTTGATTCTCGGGCGACCACCCCCAGATAGAACCTTCATAAGTGTTCTCTATACCTAGAGATAGAGATTGGCGGCGGCGAACTCAACCGGCTTGATTTTCGTCGTTTCCAGTGTCTAAAATGTAGCTACAAGAAAGCCGGATTCACGGCGCAGTGCAACAGGAGGAGTCTGATTCGCCATGCGTGACCGATATTTTCCTTTGCCCCTGAGATCGGCTGCCGGATTTGCCATCATCGTCTCAGTTATGTACATGAACGGTTTCTTTACGGGCTCGCCCCGCCGGGTCACCTTGAACGTCCTGATCGCCGCAACCTACGCCAGCCGTTTTATCCTGCGTGACTTCTGGCGTTCCAGGCGGATGTCGCTTACTTTTATCGGTCTGATCACACTAGAGACGGCGGCGGGCATCCTCTGGTACGACGAAACGGCGCTCATATACTTCTATGCAATCATCGTTCTGGCAACTGTCGTACGATTAATGTTTGCCGAGCCGCGCGTTCCGCTGCTTGCTACGATGATTCTAATCGCGGGGACGTATACGGCCCTAGGCAATGTAGACGTGACCAGCTTCGTCTCATTCACTGTCATTTCCGTGTTCTTCTATATCAATGTGAGGAGCCGCAGGCAGCGGGACAGTATATACGAGCAAAATAAACGGCATCTGGCGGAGCTCCAAGAAGCGTATGCACATTTGCAGGAGGCATCCGTCATGTCGATGCAGAATGCGATTCTTGACGAGCGCACCCGAATCGCCCGTGATATTCATGACGCGGTTGGGCACAGCTTGACGTCGTTAATTGTGCAAATGCAGGCGATGCGCTACATGATTAGAAAAGATCCTGCTCAAGCGGAACAGTCGCTGGAAGGAATGATCACCGTGGCTCGGCAAGGGCTGAATGACATTCGCAGCTCCGTTCATGCCCT
Organism: Paenibacillus sp. YAF4_2; assembly: GCF_052113225.1. NCBI lineage: Bacteria > Bacillati > Bacillota > Bacilli > Caryophanales > Paenibacillaceae > Paenibacillus > Paenibacillus sp. YAF4_2. The sequence goes on along the minus strand of NZ_JBFRCT010000010.1, from coordinate 73,569 downwards.
CGCCGATGACCGCTCGGTATCCGGACTGCTGCCGCTTACGACACTGCTCGCCAGAATGGAATCAACGACAGAAATCAGCTATTCATTTCATACAGAATTAAACGATGACGATGCGACGGTGACGGACTACGCGCTGCTCTATAGTGTCCTGCAAGAAGCTATCACAAATATCATTCGCCATTCCGGCGCTACACATGTAGATGTAAACCTATACTGGAAAGCGGTGTACGTCGTGCTTCGCATTCGGGATAATGGAAGCACGAATGCGACAGATACGTTGCATGAGGGATTCGGATTACAAATGATGCAAGCAAGGCTGGAGGAACGTGGCGGAAGGCTGTTTTACGGCGTGGTGCAGCCACATGGTTTCGAGATCAAAGCAGAGCTGCCGATCAACGGCGGAGACGAGGAATCGGAGGATAACGATGACGTCTACAACGACAACAAATACGAAGCCGGACGGTAAAATCAACGTACTGCTTGCCGACGATCAGAAGATGATTCGCCAAGGCTTTGGGTACGTCATCAGCCTGCAGAGCGACATGGAGCTTGTTGGCGAAGCAGCCGATGGTCATGAAGCGGTGACGCTGGCGTTGAAGCTCCGGCCGGATATTATTCTGATGGACATTCAGATGCCGGGCATGACGGGTATTGAAGCGGCTCAGACCATCATGAGAGAGCTGCCGCAGGTGAAGATTGTCATACTCACAACCTTCAACGATTCGGATTATATTTATCAGGTGATTCGTTCCGGTGCAGTCGGCTATTTGCTGAAGGACGCAGACGTAGAAGACATGCTCGAAGCAGTCCGCTCCGCTTACCGCGGCGAGGCCGTGTACCGAACAGACTTGGCCGCCGATGCACTCTCGCGGGCGGTTGCCTCCGGCTGCATCATTCCCGAAGCCGAGACAAAGCCGCTGCTAGAGCCGTTGACGGAGCGCGAGCAGGAGATTTTGCAGGAGATGGCGTACGGCTTGCGCAACGACCGTATCGCTCAGAAACTCGTTATTACCGAAGGCACGGTGAAGTCGCATGTCCACCGGATTCTGCAGAAGTTCGGATGCGAGGACCGGACACAGGTCGTTGTCACGGCATTGCGGCATGGGATGGTTAAGTAGCCCAAGATGCCGGCGCTTTGTAATAAACAACATATAAAAAAATGAAAAGAGATGATGCCTGTGAGACATCATCTCTTTACTCTTTACTGAATCTCTGGTTGGCTGCGTTGCTGCTTACATTTCAGCGCGTTTTGCGTCGAGCTGCTTATTGATGCTGTCTACGTCTTTATCAGACAGTGGATAGATATGCATCACAATCATAGCAACAACGGCTAGAACAGCGGGTATCCAAATAGCCGTTATATTAATCCCTGAAAGGGCGTTAGCTGTTTGGTGATCAGCATCTCCATTAAATCCATAAGCGGCAAGGAACCAAAGTGGAACGGCACCACCAATAGTGAAGCCAACCTTGAAGAAGAGCCCCATAATAGCGTTGATAATCGCCGCATTACGTTTACCAGACTTCAGTTCGCCGTAAGAGACTACTTCAGGAACAAGGGCCCACATGAAACCAGTCGCTGAAGTCAATCCCCATTGCTTGATGAAAGTGGAAACATAAGCAAGCCAAAGCTGATCATGCATACCATCAAGACTCCAAATCCAAGTCAGAATTTCGCCGACAACAAACATACTGAGGAAGAAATGGAAGAAGCCCTTTTTACCGAAGGTTTTCTTGAGTTTTGGCCAGAATACTGTAAAAGCGATACCCGGTATTGAGGCAATCAGCCCCACAGCACCCACCCAGTCCGAGTGATCGACGGTATATTGATAAAAGAAGCCATTAACCGTATTCATGAAGAACATAAAGGTAAATGCCAACATGAAGAAGATTCCTAAGATGACCAATGGCTTATTATTTTTAAATTCAACAAAGAAATCAGAGACTTTAACTTGCGCCGATTGCTCAGCATTAGCGACAACGCGTTCTTTCGTAAGCTTGTAGCAAAGGAAAAGCGCAACGGCACCAATAACCATATATATAGCATAGACGCCAAACCAAGCATGGTCTGCAGAAGGATCCGTATAAGTCCCCATATTAAGCTTTAGTCCGAAGAAACCGGTGTCTTTGAGTGAACGATCTTTCGATGCTACCATTTGAACAAACATAGGGAACAATGTATAGACAAGAAGATTCGCAACGTTTGCAAGCGTCATACGAGTCGTTGTAATTTGGTCAACAGATTCAGGGTTACGGGTCAATGAGGCGTTTAGCGATCCGTAAGGAATATTAACAACGGAATAAACCAAATCAAGTAACAAATAAGTGATGAAGATAAAGGGTACAGAGCCACGGACACCAGGAATAGGCGCAAACAGCAGCGCAGCCAAGATGACCAACGGAATACCTGCACGTAGTAACCAAGGACGATATTTACCTGCTTTTGATGTGCGTTTATCGATAAAGGTACCGACCATTGGATCCCAAATCACATTGATGATACGGACAAAAAGGAAGATAAATCCTGCTGTTGCTGTGCCGATAGCATTAACAGTCGTCAAATAAAGGGCAAGAAAGCCTCCGACTGTACCAAAAACAAGATTTTGAGCAAAGTCTCCAAAACCGTAGCCAATACGTTCAACTAAACTGAGCTTACGATACTCATCTTGCTGAATATTTTGTGTGTTATCACTCATGATGAATACTCCTTCTAAGATGTAAACTGTACCATAATAGTTAATAGTAAATTTACCTTCTCATTCCATTAAACCACTCTAGTTTGAAACACAATAAAAGCCCTTACATTTCTACACTCGCTTGATGCTTCTGTGTATAAAACAAAAAAATCAATTTTTTGCATAACATACCCGCGTCAAATAATCCATTACACTCCCCCTGCCATATGTGCTTTTGAGAGAAGAAAACTTTCTTTGTTTATTAAACAAACTAAGTTGCAAATATAACACACTTGCTTTCATTTATCAATTTCGCCTGAGCGATGGTCCAAATGGTGTACATCCGCCTTTATTGTTTTAACACCTTAGTCCAAAATCCGCCGTGAAATCTCTTCGGCTCGATCGTAATGACGAAAGCCTTCGGATCGCATTCAAGAACTAGATTATAGACTCTGTCTTGATACTTTCTTCTAGAAAGAATTTCCATAACGAGTCTTTCCCCATCTTTTCCTGTGCCAATCCAGGAGGTTACTCCAAAGCCTTTTTCGCGCAATAGGACGGGAAGTCCGGAGTAGGGTGCTATGCTGATGACTTTCAAAGTGACGTATCCAAGTGCTAGTTTTTCCTCGATCCACGATCCGATAAGAATCCCAAGCGCATATCCCAACGCATATACGATTAAATAGACGATTTGATTTAAGTAGTTTAGTACCAAATTCAGTCCCAACACATAAATCGTAATTTCCAGAACACTAATGATGGCGGCAATATATTTTTGCCCTTTGAGCGTCAATATCATCCTTAACGTATATGCTGAGACATAGACGACTTGAATGGCGAGAATGATACCTAGAACTTTGATCATAAAGAAGGCCCCCCCATGAGAATTCAGTGGTTATTATTTAACATAAATACCCTCTTTATACTGGATTATAAACGGGGCCATCCATACTGACGGATTCCCGCCTTAGCCTATCAGATTCAGAAACCTTTTATCCCCATTGAGGTTCCTCACTTCATGTATAATTAAGGAAAAACCATTTGTTATGCTAAGTAAGGAAGGATACCTATGAAAAAAGTTTTTTATATGATGGATTGGGGGATATTTGGGCTCCGGTCCTATTATTATGTTTTGCTGTGCGTTCATATTTTAATGGACAATGCATATTCGTCTCGATTGCTCGTGAGCGTGATTTGGATCTTGGCAGCCTTTATTATTCCTATCCTGTTCTGGTTTCCGCAACTAAGAAAGAACAAGGAATGGTTCATCTTCCTTGAACTATTGCTAGGCGGATCTTATTATTTTACATCGTTCATGCAGGAGGATCAGTTAGGGAGTGTCGATTATCTCATTCCGAGTCTTACGATCGGTTACTTATTGACTAGGAAGACCAATTGGGCTATGCCGGTGCTCTTATTACTACCCTTTACCAGCATGGTATTCGGAGAGGTTACATGGGACCTCGCACTCGGTTCAAGCTCAGATAACCTTCTCTTCTCATTGATCGGGATATGGGTCAACTTCATCGCCAAAGCCTATCATGAGAAGAATCAATTAGCTAAAGAAATTGATGAACAGAATAAATTGTTGACCCTCTATGCTGCAGAGATCGAACGGATGACTCTGCTAGAAGAACGAAATCGTATGTCCAAAGAGATGCATGACACGTTAGGACACTCTTTTATTTCCCTTATTATGAGTCTGGATGCGGCTATTGCGCTTCTAGACAAAAAACCGGATCTAGCTAAAGAGAAATTGATTCGTATAAGAGGACTAACGGAACAGAATTTGGATGAAATGAGGGGCATCGTGCACAAGATGGGGGAGGAAGAGAATATAAGTTTAGTAAACCACGCCGAGGGACTCATCGACAGCTTTCGAGAATATACCGGAACGGTCATTCGTCTCACACTGGAAGGAACAGAACGTATCCTTCGTTTCGATGTGCGGCAATCGATCATTCGGGTGATACAGGAGTCTTTTACGAATGCACTCAAGCATGGAAAGGCTACGGAAATCGAGCTCAGTCTCCGCTTTTCCCCATCAGCCTTGCTTGTGTCTATTCGAAATAATGGAATACCCTTGGATAAGGTAGAGTACGGGTTCGGCCTAACAAACATGAAGAATCGGATGGAGATGCTGGGAGGTACTTTCTCCATCTCCGCCTTAGCGGTCGTCGGCGCTGAAGTCAGGTGTGAAATTCCACTGAAGGGAGATAAGCTGCATGACGAAAATTAAAGTACTCATTGTTGATGATCAGGAATTGATCCTGGAAAGCCTCAATATCGTACTAGAAATGGAAGACGATATTGAGGTTGTAGGATTGGCGAAGAATGGCGAGGAAGCTATCAACCACTGTGCGGCATCCCAGCCGGATCTTATCCTCATGGATATTAATATGCCTATTATGGACGGCGTTGTTGCTACAGAGAAGATAAAACTTCGATTCCCGTTAACGAAAATTATTATTCTAACTTCGTACAAGGAAGTCGAGTATGTTCTGGCAGCGTTAAGCCATGGAGCAGAAGGCTACCTGCTCAAAGCCATCCATCCCAAAAACCTTATCGCCGGCATACGGGTGGTTCATACAGGAGGCACGCTCATTTCGCCGGAAATGGCAGGCAAAATGATCAAAAGCATGCTGAAAAATGGGGTTTCACCGGCTATGGATACAATCGACTTGAAGCCTGAAATACTGGAGAAAAACAACGAGTTCGGTCTTAGCGCCCGCGAAGTCGAGGTTCTTCATAAGCTAGCGTTAGGGCTGCGTAATCAGGATATCGCTAAGGCATTATTCCTTAGTGAAGGTACGGTTAAAAATTACATCTCTAATATTTATTCGAAATTGAATGTAAAAGGAAGAAGAGAAGCTGCCTATAAGGCCAGGGAAACAGGAATAATTATCGATCCTATAAGAACACACCTTAAGGAAGAATGAAATGATGCCATAGCACAGCTCAAAGCCGACATCGTAACGGATGTCGGCTTTTATTCTGCCAAAGTCATATGACCACGATATGACTGAACGGCACTGCTACCGCATGACTTTTTTCAACTATAGTGTGAATTGTAGCCTGTATTGAAGCTTATATCGTAAATCTGTCTAAGGAAGAGATGTGATCACTTATGATAAGAAAAAGAAAGACATCCAACATTGAGGCCCTTAGTGGTCGGAGAACACCTGCGATTGTTACATTATTCCGATTCCCCCTCATCTGGATGCTCGTGGGCGCGCTGGGGATCGTCCTCACCAATGTGATATTTAGCAGGTTATCAGAAGATGCGAATGCACTAGGGGCCGTCTTGCTAGCACTTGTCGGAAGCGCCGTTGCAATCGTTATCTACTGGCTTACAATGAGGTTCCTGGCGCAGCGGCCGGTTCCTGAACTTCTGCTCCAACGGCGTGCGGTAAAGGAAGTTATTTTCGGCGCTGTCGTCGGCCTTATCTTTATCATCGTTTCAACAGCCCTCATCGTCTTATTCGGTGGGTATTCATTCGAGTGGGCCGACGTTAACACCAGCTCTGTCGTTTGGTCTGTCATCGCCACGCAACTCGTCGCTGCCTTCATAGAGGAATTGATCTTTCGTGGGCTTGCCTTTCAAGCTATTGAAAGAATGGGTGGAGGCTGGCTCGCATTAGCCCTGACCTCCCTCTTCTTCGGGATTGCTCACCTGGGCAACCCCGGAGCTACCATTTGGGGTGGCCTCTCTATTACCATTGAAGCTGGCGTATTGCTGGGCTCAGCATTCCTATGGCGGCGCAATGTTTGGTTTATCGTTAGCCTCCATTTTCTCTGGAATACAATAGAGGGACTCTTGGGTATCCCCGTCTCGGGCCACCCCTCCTCCGGACTTTTCACGGTCGAAGTTACGGGCCCGGCCCTTCTCACTGGAGGCAAATTTGGCCTTGAAGGATCGATAATACCTGTCATCATCAGCCTGTTGATCGCCATCCCTATGCTGATTTCTGCTCGCCGCAAAGGGCATCTCCTATCTCCCCGTCAAAATCCATAAATAGTTCGACTCACTTGTCCAACGCAAAAGCTGCATGTCTATTTATCGCCACTGCGATACAACCCTAGACCGTTCATGACATAAGGACGAACAATGTCTACAAGCCCATCAGTTCGATCTTTGTCCTCAACATTTAACCAATAATGCGCAGCGCTATAGATCGCCGAACCTGTCATCGCCGCCATGACTTTGATAGAGTGCCTGTCCATGCCAAGATGCGTAGCTCCTTTTAGAAAGATGCTTTCTATGGTTTGCAGCAGCATTTTCTTTATTTTCTCATCGACAAGCGTGGCCATTGGCTTGGAATCCATTCTGCATGTCTGATAAAAATCTACGATGTATCGGTGCGTCTGCAAGATCAGCTGGTCACATATTTCATCCGTAAACTCCCGTGCATTCGCCACTTGCTCCGGAATCATCTCACGGAACGCCTGTTCGGTGACTTCGTCCAGCAAAGCATATTTATCTTCAAAATGGGCATAAAAAGTGGCTCGGTTAATGGTTGCTTTCTGCGCGATATCTTTGATGGTGATGGCATCGAATCTTTTTCTCAGTAACAAATCTCTGAACGCTTCTTTAATTAATTGTCGTGTGCGCAACAGGTGCTGCTTAAACAATTATGACTATTTATTTGAAAGGAAGGATTCTATTGAACACCAAGCCTTATCGACTTCTGATATTTGGCGCCGGCGTGGTTGGCAGTATACGCACTCCGATTTGCACAATACGGACTGGACGTAACCTTGCTGGCACGAGGAAAGAGGCTGGAGGCACTTAAAAGGAACGGACTGTCATACAACGACAATGGAACGATCAAGCAAATACCGGTCAAGACGATAGACACGCTTGAGAACGACGACATTTATGATTATATCTTTGTTCCCGTACGATATGATCAGGCCGAATCCTCCCTGACTGCAATCAAGAACAATAAGAGCAAAACCATTGTCACCTTGACCAACACCATAGGATATGACAGCTGGCTTGAAATCGTGGGAGACCGACTACTCCCGGGATTTCCGGGTGCGGGTGGAGACATCAAAGAGGATGTTCTATACGCCCAATTTGGCTCCGAAAAACATCAGGGAACCATTTTTGGTGAAATAAATGGACGGACGACTGAAAGAGTGAAAGAACTTGCCCAACTATTAGAATCAGTCAATTTGCATTATGAAATCCAAAAAGACATTCTGGCATTCCATATATCGCATATTGCGTTGGCTATCGTCAACAAGCATTTCTACACGAATGACGGAATGGTGGATATTGAGACCGCAAGAAGTGTAAAGATTCTAAGCAAGATTGCCTCAGATATAAAACAGAACCTTCACCTGGTAGAGCAAGCCGGAATTCCGGTAATCCCACCTGAAACGAAGGCAATGGGAGAACTGCCTGAGAGCGATATTATTTCCCGTTATCGTCAGATGCTGAGCAATGATTTTATCATTGATGTAAAGCTTGGGAACCATGCTATCAGCCAAAAGGCGGAAATATTGTTATTAGATAAGATGTTTCATAAATGGATAACCGAGATGCAACCGTAGGCGCGGCACAAAGAAATCAATACAATAAAAAGACACTGAGTTTCTATCCATCAGTGTCTTTTTATTGATACTTTTCCACCAACATCATATTTCATCGTTAAACGCGGACTAAATCACTTTTAAAGCAACTTAATCAGCTCTTCTAGCTCATCAACTAAACCTTTTGCAAGTTCAAAATTAGTATCTTTTAAAGCCAATTCTATTTTCATTTCAATTGATTTTTTATTTTGTTCCATTTCTAAATAGTCTCTATCGAAATGACTAGCATAAATCATCTGTTTAAATTTTTTCATAGTCATTTTTCTAATCGTCTTATCATCGATGATTAATACATAATCCATACCATTTACAACAGAATAGAAATCATGAGATATCATGAGGATCGCGCCTTTATAATCTTCAATGGCTTTCTCCAGTGCTATTTGTGTATAGGTGTCTAAATGGCTCGTCGGTTCATCAAGAAGCAATACGTTTGCTTTACTGGCAGAAACTTTAGCTAATTGAAGCATATTTCTTTCTCCACCAGATAAAGACTTTATCTTTTGATTAACGGTTTCTCCCTCAAAGCCATAGTTTGAAATATACGATCTAATCTCATCATAAGTGTTAAACCCAGCATCGATGAATTCTTCTAGTATTGTATTAGAATCCTTTAGCATTTCGCCTTGAATCTGAGATAAATAAGCCACTTTAACATCGGCATTGATTTCAATTGAATCATTATTATTGTTAAAGATTTCGCGGAGTAAAGTCGTTTTCCCAGTACCGTTTGGACCGATTATGGCTACTTTATCCGTAGACTTTATCTCAAAGTTAACATTTTCTAAGAGCAACTCATCAAAGGCAACACTATAATTACTGACATTTATAACAGTGGTGTCTTCCATTTCATTATCAATACCGAAACTGATCGTCGGCTGCTTAATATCAACAAATGGCGCTTTAAGTCTACGCGCTTCCAATCTCTCTTGAAACCTAACTCTAGCTTTTAACGCTCTGCCTCTAGAGGCTTCTGAATTATATGTTGCGATAGCTCTTAGATTATTAATGATGTTCTCGTTTCTCTCAATTTCTTCTTTCTCAGCGACTGTGAGTTCTTGCAACTCAATTTTAGTTTGAAGTAATGAGAAATTATAATCAATATATCGCCCATCAAACTCTTGGATCTCCATGTTTTCAAGGTGTAAAATTTTGTTAAAGCAATGATTCAACAGATATCGGTTGTGCGTAACAACTAGCAGTATTCCTTTGTGAGCATTAATAAGATTTTTTAGCGCATTTAGGTTTTCAAAGTCTAAAAATACATCTGGTTCGTCCATTATCATTAAGTCTGGGCTATTAAGCATTTCCTTCATCACTTGAATGAGTTTGAATTCCCCACCACTCAGGTCGGATACCCTTAGATCTTTTAGCTTCATGAGGTTCGCTAGATTTAGCTTTTTATTAATGTTGCTTTCAAAATCTTCCCCACCGATTGAATCAAATGCGTCTAAAGCTAATTGATACTTTTCGAGTAACGGTTCAATATCCGATGATGTTTCCATTTCAGTACAAATAGATTGTATTTCATCTTGTATCCTAATGAATTGTTCTCCGATATATTCAAAAACGGTTGTTTCTTTCGTTCTGTCAAGTTGCGAGAATTGACTTACATACCCAATTTTGAAAGTCGGGTCCATTTCTAACTTGCCCTCGAACAAATATCTTTCTGGATCCATCAATATATCTATCAATGTACTTTTCCCACTGCCACTTGTTCCTATAAAAGCGCAATGTTGTGCCTCTTCGAGCGTAAATGAAATGCCTTTATATAGTTCTTTTTGTGGAAATGAAAAGGATAATTTATCAACTTTTATCATAGTGTTACCTTTCTTTATAACTAGAATAGTGACTATTACAAGCTGCACTACAGAACATACATTTTAGTTTACCTTTGTTAGAGTAACACTGTTTACAACCATCTACAATCCCGATCGTCGGTTCCACCAGAATCATGCAAGAGCAATCTGTGCGCGTGGAATTCCTCGGGTAGCAGTAACCTTCGCAACTCTTAACCGAGGGGAAAGAACAAAAGTGACCGGAGGCAGCTTCGCTCGGCTTGCTGATCACAGGCAAATCGAGGCGGCGACCTTCGCCCTACTTTTGATACAGTTCAGCTTAACGGGGCTATTGGCGAAATTTCCTTAATTTGGTTGGCGAATAACTAACCACAGGTTATATTGTAACCATTGGTTAGTTATCTTTTCGACATGGAGGTTACAGGAATGGCACCACGCCAGAAGCTCCGCTCAGAGGAGACAAAACAAGCGATTTTGACTGCCGCAGGAATGTTATTCGCGAATCGAGGCTATATTGGCGTCTCGATGAGGGAAATTGCGAAAGAGGCCAATTGTTCGCACACGACGATCTACATTTACTTCAAGGATAAAGAGGAACTCTTGCACGCGATGTCTATGCCCCCACTGCTCGAGGTACAGAGAAACATTGATGTAATTGCGAATCAGACCAGCCTCTCGCCAGAAGCTAAGCTCAAGGCTATCAGCATGGAATTCCTCCGTTTCTGTTTGCAGCATAAATCCATTTATCAAGTTGTTTTTATGGTCAAAGGGGTGCGCGTGGACGAAGTGGAACCGGTATTGGAGATCAACCGGATTCGTATCAACCTATTCAAGGCGATTGGGCAGGCCCTTCAAAACGTATTTCCGATACAGCCAAATTCGGATCGTTTGCTGAGGTTCAATCGAATCTATTTCTTTATGTTGAACGGTATCATCAACACATACCTGCTGACTGACGAATCCCTTTCATACCTGATGAACCGCTTGAGCCCGGCTTTCGATGAAGCTTTCGACACACTTCTCTCCGGCTTTAAATTAAAAATAACGAGCGAGGGATGATGAAATGAAAGCTACACAAATTTCAGAACATATTTGGAGCTTACGGACATGCATGATAATCCCGATTACCGTGTGGGTGGTCGTTGAAGAAGACGGGGTCACTCTGGTCGATACAGGAATGTCCATGATGGCCAAAGGAATTCTAAAATTAATCAAAAGGCTAAACGCCGGCCCGTTAAAACAAATCGTGCTGACCCATGGGCATCCCGATCATGTCGGAGCGCTTAAATCAATATTGAATCATGATCCGGTTACTGTCTTCGCTCACAGTAAAGAACATCCCTACACGTCGTCTTCTATCACGTAAAAGATCGGGTTATGCTCGCAGGTGATCTTTTCTCGTCTAAGAACGGCAAACTTCGCAACCCCCTCTTCACACCGAACATGAAGGAAGTACTGGACAGCAGTTTAGTCGTAGGCAAACTGCTCCCTAAACGAATGGAAGTTGCCATGGTCATTCCGTGTTCAACCCGGCAGATCAGTTATCAGACTATATCTCTGAGGAATCGAAGAAACACCGTACAGCCGTTGTCTCTGCTGGCGGCTCTGACAAGATTCAAAAAAGAGATTAACCGTTCAATGGCTACCTCACACATATACAAAGAATAATTATTACAGGATTTCATTCATCGATGCAATTCCATACGTGATGATTTCACTTACGGATGAAGAAAAAGAAAGAACTCAAACATGTGATGCCTCTACTCTTGTGGTTCCCGCTAGCGACAATTTACCATCTTCCATTCGGTACACTCTATCGCAATATTCAAGCATGCGTTCATCATGCGTGACCATAATGGCTGCTTTACGACGCAACTTTACCTCATTTGCAATCTGACTGACCACCTCATGGGCACGCTTGGTATCCAGACTTGCCGTGGGCTCATCCGCCAAGATAACACTGGGATTGTTTATTAAAGCTCGTGCAATAGCCGTACGCTGCTTCTCGCCGCCTGACAGCTCCTCCGGAAAGCTCTTTAGCTTCGATCCGAGTCCTAATTCCTCGAGTAACTTAACGGCGAACGTTCGATCCTCGGCTCTAGCCTTTCCCGACATTTTCTTCACTAAGAGCAATTGGTCAAGGACGTTCAAATAGGGGACCAGATTGGAAGATTGCATAATAAATCCGATTTCCTTCAATCGTACATTCGAAAGTTCTTTATCGGAAAGCTTAGAAAGAAGATGCCCATTTAAGACGACTTCTCCTTCTGAAGCTTTAAGCAATGCACCCGCAATCGAAAGAAACGTGCTCTTGCCCGACCCGGAAGGCCCGACGACAGCAACAAGCTCCCCAGGCTCCACCGAAATAGAGACCTTTTCAAGAGCGGATATCCGGTTGCTTCCCTCGGCATAATATTTCGTAACGTTGCTGATATGCAGTCCTGTTGTCATTATTCTGCCCTCCCAAGCGCCTTCATCGGATCAATTTTAGTTATTTTGCGAACTGAGACCAGTGAACTAAGCACAGCGATGACGAGAAGAATGACCGAGTACTCGATAACGAGGTTCGTCTCCAACTTGAACGGCATTCCTTTCGGCATGATTGCCGCAGTTCCGTAAGTGAGCAGAACGCCAACAACGATACTCATCAAAGATAGAACTACGACCTGCACGACAATGGCTTTGCTGAGAAAGCCGTTTCTGGCGCCGATGGCTTTCATGATGCCGAATTGATTGGTCTTCTGCATCGTAATGACATAGAAGAATACTCCAAGCACGAATGCGGATATCGCAAGTAAAAAGCCTAGCATCATCATAATAGAGCCGTTCTCTTCCTTGTACCCAGGCATGCCGTGAATCGCTGCCCCGCGCGTTACGGTATCGGTATTGGAGAGCTTGCTGCTAATAAAAGCAGGATCGATATGTTTGCCCTGCAACATGATTGCATTAACCGGACCTGCAATTCCCTTATCCGAGCCCGGCGCGGCGAACGTAATCTTCCGCCATTCGGACATTGGAACAAATACGGCTGAGAGGTGGTTATAAGTCTGATTATCGACGAACCCAATAATCGTCAAGGCTTGTGTCGAGCCGTCTAGTTGAAAAGTATCCCCTAGCTTAAAGCCGTCATCCTTCAACGTCTTGTTTACAATGACGTCAGTTGGATTCGCTGTAGATAATCCTTCACCCTCAATTACAGTCGGCTCTAGGAAGCTGCCCGGAAGTATCCCTAAAATTGCGATATCGACCTTATCCTCGTTCTTTGTGCTATTTCCTCTCAAAGCGGTGGCCATCGTGCTTCCCATTGGAGATGCGGCGGTTACATGATTCAGTTTCTCCGCTTGCTCCACCAATTCGTCGGATAACAGAGACTTGCCCATGGTCGACTGCGATCCTTGTTCATAGACAACATAATCGGCTTTCATGTTTTGGAAAGTGGACGCTGCAAGCGTCGATAACCCGTTACCAAGTCCCGATAGAATGAACACCAACCAAGCAACTAAGACAAAAATAATGACAATCATCAAAAATTTCATCTTGCTGTGCATTAATTCCTTTACAGCTAAAAACATGCTCTCCCGCTCCTCGTTCTTTATTTATGACACTTGTGTCATTTTTATTGTAGATCAACCACAAGCACAGATCCCGTCCCCCCCTATTAAACAACATATCTGACACTTGTGTCAAATTAAAAAGAGAGCCTCCTACCGTTGCGCTCCTCCTATCCACATTTGAAACAGCAGCTTGCTCCATTGGGGATTAGGGACGTTTATCATATTAGGGGTGTTAATGAGGTTGAAAAAACCACCGATCAGTACCGGGAGCGGAATGTCTTCTCTGAGATTTTTCTCCTGTTGCGCTCTTTGGAAGAGGCGCGTAAGTTGAATTTTTAGCGTATTATGGGCTTGCTCAACAACATCTAAATCCCGACTAGCCGCAGCAGAATTTGCTGTATTAATTTTTTGAGCATCGCCTAATAGTTGATGAAGCTTGGATTCGTCAACATAAATGCGAAGCAGTTCCTGAAGGGCATGCATGGTGTCGGTCTCATCGATCGCTGAAGCCCTCTCGATAACGCTCGTGATTACACGCTTCATACAGGCGGAAACAATTTCTTCCTTATTGGCATAATACTGATATATCGTACTTCTTGCACCGGGTAAATGCTGCGAAAGCAACTTGAGATGAAACCCGTCATATCCATGCTCAAGCACTAACTTTTTTGTTAAGTCCAGTAGCTCCGACTCCGTATAGGATTGCTTTCTTCCCATGGTTGCTTTCCTTTCACATAAATAAATTATTATTTTCGCAGTATTATTGAGAAAAGGAGGAGTGAGTGAATTTCGACTCCTCAAACTTTATTCTAACATACCTGCATTTGAAATTATAAGTTAAACGGATTTCGCATCAATGCGTTCCACCTCAGAACTACAACAAAGCTTTTTCGCCGTCACTTATAGTACGGTTCAGCTTAACATGTCTATCTGCGAAAAATATGCTAGAGCATCCAAACTTGGATGCCCTATTCTTATCTTATAACGCAATCAACCTAGTTGACGACCTATCGACTCTCTCAGTACCTCTCTAATACTCACCGGAGGTCGACCGATCAAATGAGCTAGAGTGGGATTGACTTGCGCGAAATCGCCCTGACGGCTCGCTAGAAACATCCCCATCCGCATATTTACGCTAGCTTCCGGTACACCTTGAGACAGCATGCGGTCCCGAAAATCCTCGTCCGACACAACGATTCGACGGATGGTCCTCCCCAAGATCTCGGAAGCGATTGTCGCAATCCCTTCCATGTCAATGGCTTCGGATGCCGTTAAATTGGGAGTTATGCCATCTAATTTCTGCTCGCTTAAGATCACCGCCGTAGCTTCGGCCAAGTCGGAGTGGACTGTCCAGGCAACCGGGCCGTCTTCAGGAGCGATCAATTCCCCTGTTTTTATGGCTCCGCCGATCAACATGAGTGCCGCTGCGGCGTAATAGCCATTACGGAGCGACGTGAAAGGCATACCTGAAGCTTTCAATAGTTCTTCGGTAGCCGCGTGGTGAATCATGGGAGCGAAGTGCGATGTTGGGGTAGAGCCCATATGACTTGTATATAGCAACCTACTAGCCCCTGCCTTCTTGGCAGCATCAATCGCTGCTTGATGCTGCCGAATACCATGTGGGATACCAGCCTCGCCCATGATGCCGGTCGAAACGATGAGAACCTGCGATGCCCCCTCAAAGGCCTGATATAGACTCTCAGCCTCATCGAAATCGCCCCACCGAACACGAACCCCGCGATCCTGAAGCTCTCGTGCCTGATTTGGATCGCGGACGCTGACACCGATCTGACTGGCAGGCATACGCTTAAGCAGCTGTTCTACCACTGCCCGCCCTAATTTCCCGTTGGCTCCGGTAACGATAATCATGACAACAACATCCTTTCACTTTGTATGATTGTGCTACCTATACTCTTTATCCACGAACAGTCTTACCGTTTCTAAATTGCATATTTGGAAAAGAAGCGCCTGCAATCTCATGTTCCGGTATCGCCTCTTCTATCTCCCTGACATCATCTTCAGTCAGATGAATATCAAGTGACTGCAATGCCTCTTGAAGATGCGTCGACGATACGGTACCAATGAGCGGTTTGATGTCATCGCCTTTGGATAATACCCAGGCAAGCGCAAGTTGGGATAACGTCATTTGTTTTTTTGTGGAAATCTCACCCAACTTTTTAGCCAGAACAATATTCTTCTCTATATTCCCTTCGAAAAATAACGGAATGTAGCCGCCTTTGTTTTTTTGGACCCGCTCCTCTGTCCAGTTGCCGGCAAGGAGTCCATGAGCCACCGCCCCAAAAGCAACAATCTGGATCCCCAATTCCCTTGCAGTCGGTATAATCTCTTTTTCAATGCCTCGGTTAAAAAGCGAGTACTCGGACTCCACCAAGCTGATCGGATACGTCGCATGCGCTCTTCTCAACGTCTCTGCATCGACCTGGCTGACTCCAATTTCCTTGACATAGCCGGCCTTAACCAGTTCTGAAATGGCACCAATCGTTTCTTCGACAGGGATACCCAAATCGATTCTTGCGGGCTGATAAAGGTCAATATAGTCGAGATTGAGTCGTTTGAGCGAATAAGCAAGATAGTTCTTCACATGTTTGGGGGAGACGTCCAGTCCGTAAAGGGAGCCGTCAAGCGTGTTTAATGCTCCAAACTTTAGCGATATAAAATAGTCATCCCTTTTGTATCCCTTCAGCGCATCCGCGATGACCATCTCGCTTCGGCCTGCACCATAAAAATCCGCCGTGTTGAGATGATTGATTCCACTCTCGAAAGCGGCATGAATGGCGGCAATGCCTGCACTTTTGACAGCCTCATTGACATTTGACATATGACCGCAGCCGAGTCCAATTCTGGATAGCTCCAGTCCATTTCGTTGATTCTTCATTATCACAACCTCCTGACTATTATTTCGCTAAATGTGTAGCCGTCTACACATTTGTTTAAAAAAGAAAAACCTATGGCACATACATTACTCCAACAGCTGTTTTTCGACGTTTTCAAAAGCACGGGTCAGCAGAGAGGCAAACATGGCTTTTTCGGCATCAGACATCCCTTGCGTGATCAATTCTTCCGATTTCGAGAAGGCATCGCTTCTCCCGTTAATAAATTGTCTGGCTTTGGCCGTGACATCAATACGGAGGTTGCGTCCGTCGGTATGGTTGCTGCTGCGCGTGATAAATCCGGATTTTTCTAGACCGTTCAACAAATTTGTCACGGACGGACCGCTTAGAGCCATTGTTTGCTCAAGATACTTGCGGTTAATCTCGATTTGCTCCTCTAAGGATTGATGAATATGCGACAGAAGAATCGCTTGCGAGCTATTCAAGCCGTGTTCCTTCAGAAGCTGGTCGATGATCTCCCGAACCCTTTGCGCGATGACTTTAATGTATAGACTGTAGGGGTACTTGTCGAAAATGCTTGGCATAGGTTTCTCCTCAAAATCATGTAGATGTCTACACTATATGTTCGATTATCCGTTCTGTCAATGATGAGTTTCCAATTTTATACATTACTTGTGATATGGTTCACCGCGGTTAATCTTCACCGCGCGATACACTTGCTCGAGCAGCACCAGCCGCATCAGCTGATGCGGCAGTGTCATGCGCCCGAAGCTGAGCTTCTGCTGGGCGCGCTGCAGCACCGCGGGAGCTAGTCCCGTGCTCCCGCCAATAACAAATGCCACGTGGCTCTTGCCATACGTGGCCAGCTTATCGAGCTGGTCCGCGAGATCCTCGCTGGACCAGAGCTCGCCGCCAATCGCGAGCGCCACGACGTGGGCGTCCGGCTTCAGCTGCGCTAGAAGCCGCTCCCCCTCCCGCTCGCGCACCTGCGCTTCCTCCGCCGGACTCATCGTTTCCGGCGCTTTCTCATCGGGCACTTCCGTGAGTGTAAGCTTCACGTACGGCCCAAGCCGCTTGGCATATTCCGCTATGCCCTGCACCAAATATTTTTCCTTCAGCTTACCAACTGCCGCTATCTGTATATGCATGATTGTTCATCCCTTATGTAAGTTCAATTTCCCTTCAGCATAACAAAACTCACCCAAATGTGGAAAGGTCCTAGCCGATCAAATAAAAAAAGGCTGGCAACTCTCACCGGATATTCCGGTAGAGAGATGTCATCCTTCTTAGCGTTCACACGCAGCTATACCACTAGGAACTCAGCGGCTGCGTCTCCGCACAGATCACAGCTGCGCGGCGGATCCCAGTCCGCAAATTCCGTTTCCTTCAAGTCTACAATATCCGGTGCATCCTCATACTCGTCCACAAATTTATCAATCGCCAGTTCCACATGTTGTTTGCATACACAATACATTCGTAGTTCGCTTCCTCTTCAATGTTGTTTATTATAACTAGCATAGCAAACTAGCCAGCCGATGTGAAGCATCTTGTCCGATTCTCCCTTTCATTTCCTTCTGTGATCCATCCCGCTATAATAAATAACAAATCATTAATACCTTATTGAAAAAGGAGTATTTCCCTTGCTTATTGCACTTGTTCTTTTCCTGCTTGCCGGCCTTGCTGAGATCGGCGGTGGTTACCTTGTATGGCTATGGCTGCGTGAAGCGAAGCCAATCTGGTATGGCATTGTCGGCGGCATCATTCTGCTTGCCTACGGTATTATCCCAACCCTGCAAAGCTTTCCCTCCTTTGGCCGAGTTTACGCAGCTTACGGTGGTGTTTTTATCATCTTGGCCGTCCTATGGGGATGGCTCATCGACAAAAAAGCACCCGACCTCTATGACTGGATCGGTGCCGCCGTTTGTATCATTGGTGTAGCGATTATGCTTTACGCTCCTCGGAGCAGCTAGCCATCCCGCTACCAATAAGACCCCGGGACGGTCTTATCCGTTCTTTTCCCATGCCTGCGATGCCCAATAAGACCCCCAGAGGGTCTTATTACTTCCGCCGTTACCCGCCTTACCCGTCTACCAGGCAAAAAAAAGCCGCACGGTCAGTTATTCTGCCCGTGCGGCCTCACTTACTCGATTATGTTATGGCTGGGTCACCCGAATACTTCCGCTATCCGTGCGGACTTTGATCACTTCACTTGAAGTTCCTTTTGGATCCGGGGCATGCTTGGAGCCCGAATCGGATTTCAAGTCGTACGAGCCGCCAAACGCAGCCGGTACCTCAATTTTCACACTACCCGAATCACTCTTCACTTCAGCGCCAGACGTGTCGTCCTTCACAATCCGGATGGACCCGGAATCCGACCTCACTTCAGCAGCACCGCTCAGATGATCTACCGTAATACTGCCGGAGTCAGAAGATGCCTTCAGCTTTGCACGAACCGTTCCTGCGTGGATGCTTCCAGAATCCGAAGTCATGGACAGGTCGCTGCCTTCGAAGCTGTCGATCTTGATACTGCCCGAATCCGACTTCGCAGACAGCGTATTGCCTAGGAAACCGCTCAGCCTGATGCTGCCCGAGTCAGATTCTATCTCGCTATCCAATGCAGCTGCATCGTTCACTTTAATCGAACCCGAATCGCTGATGAGCTTGAACGATTCAAGCGATTTCTTCGTTTCCTCTGTCAGTGATACCGTCACAACCTGCTTATCGTTAAGGGAAGAGAAATCGAAAAATCCAATATGCCACTTCTCTTTCAAGTTGAGATTCAGCCGTCCATCTTCCGCTCTCGCATTCTTGATCTGATCGATAATCTCCTGCTTCGCTCTTCCTTCAAAGTGGATCGAATTGCTGCCATCCGTACTTGGAACAAAGTTAATCTCAAAACCCAGGCTGTCAGCCGAAATATGGAGTTCCTTAAGTTCATCCAGCTTCAGTGTATGTTCGTAATCCTTGCTTTTTGAACCTCCGAATTGATACTGGAATAACGCCATAATTCCGATCGCCACAAGAATCAGTCCAATCGTATTTCTTACCCATCCTCTATTCATAAGTGTTCTCTCCCTCTCTAAACCTCTCTGCTCCGTTTATCTTACCTTCAGTTTACAGCAGCATGGGATTACCATAAACCTTCCAGAGGATGGTTCGCGGGTTAGACTTTAGTCGGGGGCGGGCTACTTTTTGCATAGAAAAAAGCTGCACCAACAGTTTCCTGCCAGCACAGCCCTTCAGCCTCTATTCATCCTTCGTCTTCTCCTCAAGCTTGAACGATGTTGTCTTCAGCTTTCCGTCATGGTAGAAGGTTACTTTTATGTCGTCACCAATATGTTTTTGATCGTACAGATACTTACGAAGCTCCATTGTGCTGCCGATACTCTGCTCATCCAGCTTCACAATGACATCGTTAAGCGCTAGTCCCGCTTCCTTCGCTGGCCCAACCGCCTCGAGTACGATTACTCCATCAAGCACCTCATCAGGCAGCTTCAAATCTGGTAGATCCTGTACTTCAGCCGAATCCTCATCCGTTGAACCTGCACCTGTACCATCCTTCGTATCGCCGCCCTCTGGCTGATCTGTCATTTGCTGCTGGGCGAAATACTGCTCCAGATCAACCGTGTAAACACCAAGATAAGGACGGGATACATATCCCTTCTTCATCAGGCTGTCTACAATCGGCATCGCATTGTCAATCGGGATGGCGAAACCTAATCCTTCTACGCCAACCTCGGCTATCTTCATACTGTTTATGCCTACGACCTTGCCATCCATATCAATAAGCGGTCCACCACTATTGCCTTCGTTAATCGATACATTTACCTGAATCACTTCCTGCTGCCAGTCATACACGCCATCCTCGTTCAAGGACACCGGCACGATCCGATGCGTCTTACTCACGATGCCCATTGCCAGCGAGTCGCCAAGTCCAAGGGGATTACCGATCGCAAGTACGAATTCAGCTGGCTGCAGCTTCGACGATTTGCCGATCTCGGCTGCCGTCTTAATGTCCTTGCCATCCATCTCGAGCACCGCCAGATCTGTTATCTGGTCGCTGCCGACAATCTTCGCTTCCCGCTTCTCACCATTCACCAGCAGCACCTTCACAGACTCTGCATTCGCGATCACATGATGATTTGTGATGATGTACGCTTTACCATTCTCGAGCTTGAAAATGACACCAGAACCAACGCCCACTTCCTGCTTCGATCCCTGCACCTGGCCGTCATTCCCACTGCCTGTCCCATCCTGGCTGCTTCCCGTATCCGGCATTAGCCCATAGGGTACAGTCTGTTCATTAATGACACTGACAACGGCTGGACGAACCTTAGCCGAAGCTTGAATCGTTCTTTGCTCCAGTGATGTACTGCCCGAAGCCGATACGCTTGCCGGATGAGAGCCTGGTCCAAAGCCTCCCCCGCCAAAGACAAGCACGAACAGAAGTACGGCTGCCACAGCGCTAGTGAAAGAAGCCACGAACGCGACACGGACATTGGACCAGCTCCGCATATCTTTTTTATTAGAGAAGGCAAACTCATCTCTCGAAGAAGTGGTACGAACGCGCCTTGATACTTTTGTCGAATAGAAATCGTCATCAAACAATCCCATCGTTACCGCTCCTTTCGATGCTTGCCTTTGAAATTCAACAAGACTATTTTTTCATATTAAGAATGTTTTCGGAAGATTTGACTAAAATAATAATAGATTCCCTTTGCACTCCTCCATCATAACGAATAAGGAGCGAACCGTATCTATGAAAACAAAACCATTCTCCCCCTGGGAGCAAGTCCAATTAGCAGCCAAATTGGCTGATTTGAAGGAAGACCACTATCGCACCGTCCTCACCCTCAGCGCTATGCTTGAGCTTCTTGTGGACAAGGGCCTGCTTACCCGAGAAGAGCTGAATGCCAAAGCCGACGAGCTGGATAATCAGCTGGACTCATTTATTTCCGCCTCACTTCATCCCATGCAGTAGGTCTGTCATGGTAAGTCGCACGCAGCGGGTTTTCATCATTTTTGAAAAAGATTCCGTTATCTTCCAACACATTCCTCACCGTCAGCATCGCAAGATCCATCAAGTTATGATCGAGACTCAGATGGGCTAGATACACCCTCTTCGTCCGGTCCGTCAGAAGCTCGCATAACGCTTCACCAGCGGCGACATTCGACAAATGTCCGACATCGCTTAAGATCCGGCGCTTAATGTTCCACGGGTAACGTCCCATGCGGAGCATCTCCGTATCATGGTTCGACTCCAGGACAAGCACATCGGAATCGATAATTTCCCGCCTTACTTTATCACTCATATAACCAAGGTCGGTTGCAAGACTCAGCTTCTCTCCATTATCCACGAACGTATAGCCAACCGGCTCCGCCGCGTCATGAGAGATCGGAAAAGAACGTACTTCCATCGTGCCAAAGCTCAGCATCTCACCGGTCTCCATAATAACCCGCTTCTCTGGAGCAATCGTACCCACATGACGTTCCATACCGCCCCATGTTCCAACATTAGCGAAGATCGGCAGCTCGTACTTTCGTGCGAAGGCGCCAAGCCCTTTAATATGGTCCGAATGCTCATGTGTAACGAACAACGCATCCAGCTGATGACCAGCTACACCTTGCTCTCGCATAAGCTCATCTAGTCTTTTCATGCTTAGGCCGGCATCCACCAGCACCATTTTATCCCCGTTGCTTACAATCGTCGCATTGCCTGTAGATCCGCTTCCCAGCACCGTAAACGTAAGTCCCATCATTCTTCCCTTCCCCTGCTCCCATGAACACAAACCTCTATTTCAACCTGCACATCCGCGCCCTATACTAACGAACGTGGTCCTGCTGTACGTCTTCCTTCACCTGTGCGACTTCCCCGTTAATCGCATGGATATAATACTCGTTCCCGTCTTCCAGCAGCACCCGGTAATAAGGCGCTGATACTTGCGTTTCTGTATCAAACACTTGACCATGGTAACCAAGCTGAATGTCGGTAATTACTGCACCGTCCGGCAGGTTCCGCTCAATGAACGGCGCCATCGCCTTCGAGGCCGGCAGCACCATCTGTACCTTGGCTTCGCCTGGTCCGGTCAGATCGATCCGAACTTGACGAAATCCGGTTATTTTCTGATTGCTGTAGTACAGCTCCAGCTTTACATCGAACATCGGACGGTTATCGGCCATGCGATAGAGTACGAACACACCGTCTCTTGTCATCGCCGGGTCAAACTTATATTTATCGAGGTCAATAATCTGGCTGCCCAGCGTCTTGATCAAATCCTTCTCGGAGAAAATAATCCGGCTGTCCACCGGCGTATCCAGCTCCGTCTCCGGCAGCTCCTCAAAAGGGCCGCTGCGCAGCATATACGTCAAATCCCGCAGCTTTGGTGTCTCGACCGGCAGATTCGCGGACAGTTCGATTCCCTTCTGCTTCATAAAGGCGTATGTCTCGGTCGGCAGCTCCGCCGTATTCTTATTGGCATTGAGCTGCTCGCCGACGTTCGACCACACTTGATAGCCGAGCAATACGTTAAGCAGCAGAAACGATATAATAAGCACGCTTTTCGCCCTGCCCCAATCCACCTGATCTTTCGCCTCCGCTCGTGCAGACTTATTCCTTGCTACCCTTATCTGGTGCTATTGAATCCTGTAATTGATTCGAGCCCTCGAACAAGCTGTTGCTGTTACCATCCTTGGATGCTGTCTCTTGAGCCTTGGAATCAACCTCGTCCGTACCTGTCTCTTCCCCCGTATCAGACGTATTCCCTAAGTCAGTCAGGTTCTTCGCTTCTTGCGGGACAAAGCCAGTTGGATACGCCTCGGTCAGTATCTCCTGCGTACCATCCTCGAGCTGAACCGCCCAAACGGGGATAAACTTCAGTTCATTGTTCTCGAGCGGCACCGCCTTCAATGCAGGGAACAGACGAACAACCTCTGAACGACGGTCATAGTGTTCAAGCGTATTACGCAGCTGGGCTCCGCCCGGCAGCCATCTTGCTTCTCTTGATTTGGATTTCTCCGCAAGCGTAATCAAGGATCGGCTGTATTCCGTCACCACACCTTGCTGCAGCGTCAGCCGTATACTGCCATATTCGAAGTCTTTTGTTTCAATAATCGGTAAGTTATCTACATACTGCTGGAACTCTGCATATTTGCCAGTCTTGCTCTCTACGTTCATCACTGGATTGATGAAACGGTGTATACCGTCCCATCCGCCGTGATCGTTGATGAACTCAATCGAAGCGAACACGTTCTCACTGAGCAGATTCTCCTCACTTTGCGAGGCGGCCGGATTCGTATAGATCATCCACATGCCCTTCTGCTCAATCTGCAGACCACGTTTACCGTCCGTAAAAATCTGCGAGCCGCTTCGGTCATAAAGCGCCTTCGTAGTCGCCGGATCAAAGTACATCTGCTGCATCAGCTCGGAGGAGTAAATCTCATAAGGGAACACCATCTGCACGGATTGAATTGGCTGCTTCGGCAAATAAATGCCGTCCGTCGTCATCTGGTACTTCGGCTGATACTCACCAAAGCCAACATAGTCCTGAACATCGCGAACCGTGAGATCGGCCTGTGTCGATTCATATACCTTCTGCCCATCGCTGCTAAAGAAGAATGTTCTGACCTCCTCTGAATCGGTCGCCTTGAAGATCCAGATCCGGTCAATCATTTCACCTAGGAAGAGCAAATCTCCCTGCACCTTAAGCAGCTTCTTCAGCAGCTCTACCGGAATGCCATTCTGGAAGCGCAGCTCCACGCCAATATCGTTCTTCCGCACTTCATCCCAATTGAGTATATTAGCCGGATTCCGTTGGAAACCTTTAAATTCACGCCCCTGGATACGATCCTTCAAAATCATATTGTAAAACGTTGTTCCGGGGTATAACACGGTATGTTCGTTGCCGCCAAAGTGGAGGACGATCTCTTCTGGGAAAATAACATTTTCCACGCTTGTCTTTTTGCCCAGTGGATCCGCATTAACATAATCCTGATCCGTCTTAACCGTTGCGCCAAGACCTGGCATGCTGTAAGCGAGAATATACGATTGGATCAAGCTGAGAGTAACCAGCATAACGAGCAAGAGCGTCTTCGCTTTCTCCATCATGCGGTCTCACCTTCCTCTTGCAGCACAGGCAGCGTGAACGTCACCGTCGTGCCTTCGTTCAGCTCGGACTTCAGAGATATCGTGCCGCCATGCGCTTTAACGATTTCCCGGGCAATGGATAAGCCTAGGCCAGTGCCGCCCATATTACGTGATCGAGCCTTGTCCACCCGGTAAAAACGATCGAAAATACGGGATAAATCTTTTTTCGGAATACCAATACCTGTGTCCTTCACGCTGATCGCAATCGTACCGGCATCCTGCTTATGGGCGCTGAACTCAATCGCTCCACCTTCGAGTGTATATTTAATCGCATTGGATATTAAATTATCCAGCACTTGGTCTATCTGGTCGCGGTCAAGCCATGCCGACTTCAAATCGCGGTCGACAACAATCATCGCCCGAATGTTCTTCTGCCGCAGCTGGAAGGAGAATCGGTCCGTCACCTCATCCAGCATCTCATGGATGTTGGTCTTCCGCCGCCGGAGCGGCGCTTGGTTAGAATCAAGACGAGACAGATGCAGCAGATCGGTTACGAGCCTGATCATCCGTTCGGTCTCATTGCGGATAACCCCAACGAATCGCTCCGACAGCTCCCGCTCATCAAGTGCACCGTCGTTAAGCGCTTCGGCATAACTCTTAATCGTGGTGAGCGGCGTGCGCAGCTCATGCGAGACATTCGCAACGAACTGGCGGCGTGACTGCTCCAGCTTTTCCTGCTCGGTAACGTCTTGAAGCACCGCAATCGTCCCTGTAATCCCTTTGTCACGGCGGTGAATAGGCGTGAACGTCACGCGGAGGATGCCCTCCGCATCATCGTCACCTGGTTCTTCATCATCCTCGCGCGATAAGATGACGGTCTGCTCCCGCCCCTGCTGCAGCTCCTGGTACTTCTGCTCCGGCATGCCAAGCAGATCAGGCAGATTGCAGCCTTCGCAGGTGCGAACATCCAGCATCTCGAGTGATCGCCGGTTCCAGACGATCACCTTGCCATTCTCATCAGCCGCAATCACACCGTCGCTCATGTTCGACAGAATGGAGGCGAGCTTCTCATTCTCTTCCTCATTGACCGAGAGCGCCTCTTTCAGCCGAATGGTCATATCATTAAAGGCTAGACTAAGCCTGCCAATCTCATCATCACCAAGAACAGGCACCTGAAGATCAAACTTCCCATCCGCCACTGCGGCCGCCTGCCTCGTCAGCCCTTGAATTGGACTCGTAATGGTATGGGCCAGCAGAATGCCGAGAATACCGGTCAGGCCAAGCGCGATAAGCGTACCGGAGAAGAAAATCTGGTTAACTCTGTTCACTGTATCGTACAAGCTGTCCATTGATGCGACCATGTAGACCGCACCAACGACCTTATCGTTATCGTTATAAGTGACAGGAAGAGCGATAATTTTTTTGCGGATGCCGTTCTCATCAATAATCTCTTCTTCATTATCCGAAATACCGGTTAACGCGCGGCTTACCGCAAGTGACGTATTCTTCTTCCCAATATAGGATTCGGGCACCTGCAGCGATGTCGCGACGACACGTCCGTTCCCATCCAGCACCTGCACCTCCGTGCCGCTGATGCTGAATAGGTTACGGACGACAAGGCTCAGATTCTCTGTGCTCTCCGTATTGGCTTCACTGTCGCTTGTTGGCTTAACTGATAAATTAGGCGCTGCCAGCTTGGAGAGAATATCCGCCTGCTCCTTCATATTGGTCGTAAAGTTATCCGTTAGTGATGCTTTTACCGTACTGATGAAGTAAACGCCAATCAGCTGCATCGCGACCAGAATGAGCAGAAGATAAATAATAACCAGCTTTACTTGAATGGTGCGAAAAAACCGCCGACCGCTCATGCGTAGCCGAACCCTCCCGACTTCGGATTACGCATCATATAACCAAGGCCGCGGCGGGTCATAATATATTCGGGACGGCTCGGATCATCTTCGATCTTCTCCCGCAGCCGGCGAATGGTCACATCAACCGTACGCACATCACCGAAATATTCAAAGCCCCATACCGCTTGCAGCAAATGCTCGCGTGTCATTACTTTGCCGCTGTTGCGTGCCATGTAATAGACAAGCTCATACTCGCGATGCGTGAGGTCAAGCGGTTCATTGTCCTTATACACCACATACATATCCGTATCAATAAATAGATTAAACAGCTTAAGGCCCTGCTTTTCTTCCGCGGCACCTTGGCTGCCATCAGCAGAAGCGTTATCCGCAGAAGCAGCAGCTGCTTCTGTTGATTTCTGCTGCCGGCGCAGATGCGCTTTCACCCTTGCAAGCAGCTCGCGTGTGCTGAACGGCTTCGTGACATAATCATCGGCACCAAGCTCGAGGCCTAGCACCTTATCAATCTCTGTATCTTTGGCTGTAAGCATAATGATCGGCATATGCAGACGCGTCCGTACTTCACGGCATACGTCCATGCCATCTTTTACAGGCAGCATTAAATCGAGCAAAATCAAATCTGGCTGCTCTTCGAACGCAAGGCGTACCGCCTCACCACCGTCGAACGCACAGATTACCTGATGCCCTTCTTTTTCTAAGTTGAATTTCAATATATCTGCAATGGGCTGTTCGTCGTCGACCACTAATATTTTCCCGTGCATCGTTACACCCGCCTGTCACTCGTCCTATTTTTACTCTTTTATTTTACCATAGTCGGTTTGCAAGTTCCCAATTAAAGTTCGTTCAGCCACACTCCAATAATACTCATAATTGGAGAAGTCCAGTTATATAAGAAAGGAGGCTGTCCTCTAACGGACAGCCTCCTTGGAAAATATATATATTATAAGTACTTTAACGGATTTTGCAAAACACCGTTTTTCGTAATTTCAAAATGCAAATGCACGCCAGTCGATTCACCAGTGCTGCCCATAATGCCGAGCTGATCACCTTTTTCGACAATCTGGCCTTTCTTCACGCTAATGGACTTCAGATGTCCATATAACGTTTTGTAACCATTCTTATGATTCACAATAATACAATTGCCGTAACCGGTTTTCTGACCAACGAATTCAATGACTCCGTTATCAGCTGCCATAATCGTGCGGCCGCCCGTCATATCGATGCCCTTATGCATCCGGCCCCAACGCTGGCCAAACTTACTTGAAAGCGACCACCCGGATACCGGTGAGGCAAAGTGTCCTGTACCTTCGCCGAGAATAACCTTTGTTCCTCTCAGAACAACCTCTGCTACCGGCTTCACAACAACTTGACTGTCCACGAGCTCTTCCGTCATCACCTTACCGTTCTGCTTCACAATCCGGTATGTAAGAGTCTTCTTCCCGCTCTGGCCTTCTGTCAGCACCTTCGATTCTCCAAGCTTCATCGAATCGCTCTTCCGAATTTCTACTGGTGCATCATAAGAGATCGTCTCTGTTGAACGCTCTTCTGTCTTTACCGTCAGTCCCGGCTGAAGCACGGTCAGATCAAGAACATCGCCCTCTTTGATCATGTCCTGCTCAATCCAGCCGTTGTTATCATAAATAACCTGCTCGGAAATTTTGAACTTATCGGCAATACAGCCGATGCAGTCGCCTTTTTGCACCGTATATTTGGTTGGCTTGTAGTCGCCCTTCACCAGCTTCAGGTACAATTCATTCGCGTCCATAATTTTGCTAGGGTCCGTCGCGACTTCTTCCGTCTTGACTTCCTCAACGAATTTCACACCCGTTATCTTGTTGCCGCTATTCGTCTTCTTCTCGGCCGTTGACTTGGAGGTAGACGTTTTCGAATAGGACAAGGTGGATACTTCCGTAGACTTCTTGTTTGCAGCTAACTGTGGAGCATATTTGCTCTGCACCCTTGTCAGAATCGTATCGGCCGTTTCCTGGTCCTTCACGATGCCAACAACCTTACCGTCAATAACAAGCTCCACGCCTTCCGCATGCGACGTCAGCAAGCCCTTCAGTGCTGCTAATGTCTCTTCCGTCTCCGGCTCTGCTTTAAAGCCGCTTTCACCGCTGTAAGTAATCTCACCTGCATCCAAAACCATGTTAAGCTTCGGATTGGTTTGCTTCACTTCTTCGGTCTGTTCCTTGATCAACTGATCGACTTCCGCCGGATCGCTGACCGAGCCAACCACTTTACCATCTTTATATACGTTGTAATAATCGACTGTATTCGCTTGTACGTATCCGGTTCCACCGATACCGGCTGCTGCGAGGATTACCAGCACCCCTGCTGTTAGCATGACAGGCTTTCTCTTCCATACCGCAGTATGGGACTTCTCGCCTGGGGATGGAGGCTGCTTCTTGCCTTTCGAGTCTTGCGGATCGGTAGGCCGAAAGAACTGAACTGCTAGGTTCAAAGTCTTCCGAAATCGATCCTTGGGGCTGAAAACGGTCATGATAGTCTCCTTTTCGCACTTTTCCTGCATGAAATTACGGGTTCCGACATGAAAAAAGACGAATGTCCTGTCGGATCACTCGCCTTACTTTAACATATGCTTAATAAACGCGGCAACCATTCTTGTCAAGAGTCAATATTAATATTTTTTCAGAATTCCCATCATTTGTTCATATTGATCACGATCGAGGTACTGCGCCATTAGCTGCTGAACCTGCGTAAGCTCCTCATCTGTCAGTCCGTTTTCCATGTATCCAGAGATCGTCTGCATAGCCTCTTGCGGCAGCTTGCTTATTAATAATCCAAACAATTGATCCTTATCCGCATCACTCATTTGACCCTTTACTGCATTCATATCCTCGGTTGTAATGGCTGTTTCCGAACCATCGATCGATGGAGCCTCATCATCATCCGTCTGGGCACTGCCTTCCGTTGTGCCTTCTGTTGTCCCCGTACTCGATTGCCCGCTTGCACCGCCTTCAGCCTTCGTACCACCGCCAACACCAATATCCGTAAGCGGCGGATTAGATGGCTGGTCGCCAAAGGCATCCACCGCAACCTTATCACCATTCCCGGACTCGTCCGTGCCGGTTTTCTCAGTATCGTCCTTCTGGACCGGCTCAGCGCCCCACAGCTTGCCCCATACACCGGACATGGCCATTGGCTGTACCTCCAGCGGCAAATTATACTGTTTCAGCAGCGTCTCTACATAACTACTAACGATATAACCAGTTGTCCATATGGAGAGAAAGCTGACGATGAGTCCCGCCGCTACGATTTTTGCTATCCATACGGCCGCTTTTAACCACATTGTGCTCATCCCTTTCCTTCTTCTATCTACCATTATGGTCAAAGAATAGGGTTAGCATTCCTATGAAACAATCTGATACATTCTTAGAATGAAAACAAAAGAGGATAGCCCCCGGCAATTTGCCTTGGGCTATCCTCTTTATCCATATATTCTATTTGTAGATTGCACGAACCGGATTTGTTTGCTCACGGTTACGCCCTACCGAGAAGATTGCAATTGGAATACCTGTCAGCTCGGATACGCGGTTCAGGTAGTTCAGCGTGTTAACCGGCAAATCTTCCAGCGTCTTCGCTCCTGTAATATCCTCGCTCCAGCCTGGCATTTCTTCATATACTGCTTCGCATTCCGCCAGCATTTTCAGGCTTGCTGGGTAATGCTCAATGACTTCGCCGCGATATTTGTAAGCTGTACAGATTTTCACTGTATCAATACCGCTCAATACGTCAAGGGAGTTAAGGGAAAGACCTGTAATACCGCTGACACGGCGAGCATGGCGGACAACAACACTGTCAAACCAGCCAACACGACGCGGACGGCCAGTTACTGTACCGTACTCATGACCTTTATCACGGATCAAATCGCCGATTTCATTAATTTGCTCTGTAGGGAACGGGCCGTCGCCTACACGAGTTGTATAAGCTTTCGCTACTCCGATAACCTGTTGGATCTTGGATGGACCTACCCCAGATCCGATACATACGCCGCCAGCCGAAGGGTTGGAGGAAGTAACAAATGGATAAGTACCTTGGTCGATGTCAAGCATAACGCCTTGTGCGCCTTCGAACAGCACCTTTTTGTTTGCATCGATTGCATCGTTCAGAACAACCGAAGTGTCCGTTACGTAAGGACGAAGCGTCTCCGCATAGCCTAAGTATTCGGAAATAATCGCGTCAGCATCAAGCGGCTCTCCGCCGTATACTTGTTGGATTACTTGATTTTTCTCTGCCACCTGACGGCGAGTCTTTTCTTCGAACTCTTCTGCATCCAGAAGGTCGGCGATACGAATCCCGTTACGAGCGGCTTTGTCCATGTAGCATGGGCCGATACCTTTACGTGTTGTACCAATTTTGTTATCGCCTTTACGGTCTTCTTCAAGGCCGTCCAGCACGAGATGATAAGGCATAATGACATGGGCGCGGTCACTGATTTTCAGGTTTTCGCTCGAGAAGCCATTGTCATGAATATAGTTAATTTCGTCAATCAGCGCTTGAGGATTAATAACCATCCCGTTACCGATGACGCAAGTTTTATTTTGATTAAAAATACCCGATGGAATCATCGTCAATTTGTACTTTTTGTTGTCAATGAGAATAGTGTGTCCGGCATTGTTACCACCTTGGTAACGAGCGACGACGTCGGCCCCATCCGCCAAGTAATCGGTAATTTTGCCTTTCCCTTCGTCTCCCCACTGCGTACCGACAACAACAACCGTAGACATAATCATACCCCCGTCCGGTGATTTTGCACACCGAAAATTACCGTCTTATCATTCGCCGAATCCGTGTTTCTTACTCAGAAACAGTCGAATTCAACGCAAAAGACAGCAATAACAGTGTAGCAGTCCCGTATAGAGAAGTCAAACAAAAAACGAACAATTGCACAGTCGCCCATACAATTGTTCGGATATGATACATAAGTTATGATGCCTGCGATGGGTCTTCATGCGTGCGGTCTAAGCTTACGAATTTATTAAAGTTTTTCAAGAATACAAGCTCAACCGTACCTACCGGACCATTACGCTGTTTGGCAAGTATGATCTCGATAATGTTCTTCTTCTCGGATTCCTTATCATAGTAATCATCACGATACAAGAATCCAACGATATCGGCATCCTGCTCGATCGAACCCGATTCCCGAAGGTCAGACATCATCGGACGCTTGTCCTGACGCTGCTCGACACCACGGCTGAGCTGCGACAGTGCAATAACCGGCACTTCAAGCTCACGGGCAATTTGTTTCAGTGTACGAGAAATTTCTGATACTTCCTGCTGACGGTTCTCACCCGCTTTGCCGCGGCCTTGAATGAGCTGCAAGTAATCGATCAGAATCATACCGAGGCCTTTTTCTTTCTTCAGACGGCGGCATTTCGCACGGATATCGGCAACCGTAATACCTGGCGTATCATCGATAAAGATTTGAGCTTCTGACAAGGCGCCAATCGCCATCGTCAGCTTCTCCCAGTCATCTCCCTCAAGCTGACCAGTCCGCATCCGCGTCGCATCTACGTTCGACTCCGCACACACCATACGTTGAACCAGCTGAGCCGCGGACATCTCGAGTGAGAAGATTGCGACAGTCTCGCGGGCACGTACGCCTACGTTTTGCGCAATGTTCAGAGCAAAGGCTGTTTTACCTACGGAAGGACGTGCCGCTATGATGATCAAGTCACTTCGCTGGAAGCCGGCCGTCATTTTGTCCAAATCAACGAAGCCCGAAGGAATACCCGTGGTCCCCGCTCCCTTTGTATTGTAGAGCGTCTCGACCTTCTCAAATACCTCCATTAACACATCACGGATCGAGATAAAGCCGCTGCTTGAGCGACGGTTCGAAATTTCAAGGATTTTTCTCTCGGCATCACTTAGAAGAATGCCGACTTCATCCTCGTTAGCATAGCCGTCGGACACAATATTCGTTGCCGTCCGGATAAGCCGACGCAGCATCGATTTCTCTTCCACGATCTGTGCGTAGTAATCGACGTTCGCCGCCGTTGGCACCGCACTTGCCATTCTAGCCAAGTACGACACACCGCCGATTTCCTCAATCAGCTGCTTGTCCTGCAAATGGGCAGTTAACGTGATGAGATCGACGGGCTGTCCGCTTTCACCGAGATCAACCATTGCTTCATAAATATGTTGATGAGGAACGCTATAAAAGTCTTCGCTGCGCAGCCGCTCCATCGCGGTGATCAGCGCCTCCGACTGAAGCAGGATCGCGCCGATAACGGCTTGCTCCGCCTCCAAGTTTTGCGGCGGCACCCGATCAAACATCAGCTCTGTACTATTCATGCTCATGCTTATGTGATCCTCCCCAAGTGTAAACGGCTGTCCCTTCCTACAGGGGACAGCATTCGTTTCGCGAATGAAATATAAGCATAATATAAAGAAAAACTTATACTTCCTTATATATAAAAAAGAATTACTTCGTACTCATCGAATCCGAATCCATTAAGCTACAACGATCAGTGTAGCAGTTGCGAGCCACCGAAAGCTATGGTAACTGTCGGCAGTATCTCTTTATACAACAATAGCGATGCTGAACACATCGCCATTGCTTCATTGTATGATTACGTTACTTGTTAGATCTAAACTACTACTCTTCCGTAACATGAACATTCAGCTTCGCCTTCACATCAACATGCAGCTTAGCCGGCACCAGCGTTACGCCAAGGGTACGAATTGCATCCTCAAGCTCGATTTTCCGCTTGTCGATTTTAACGCCTGCTTGCGCAGCCAGCGCTTCCGCGATTTGCTTGCTAGTGATAGCACCGAACAATCGTCCGCCTTCGCCAGCTTTAGCTTTAATTACGATCTTCAGTTCTTCCAGGCGCTTGCCCAGTTCAACTGCATCCGCTTTTTCCTTCTCTTTGCGTTTCACTTCCGAAGCGTTCTGAACTTCGAGTGTCTTCAAGTTGCCGTCGGATGCCAGCTTGGCAAGTCCTTGCGGCAGTAGAAAATTACGTACATAACCTTCAGACAGTTCCTTCACATCGCCCTTTTTACCTTGGCCCTTTACATCTTTTAAGAAAATCACTTTCATTCAAATAACCCCTCTTCCGCTTCAATTTGTGCTAATACGTCCTTCAGCTTCACCGCTACTTCTTGAACGGTGCCCTCCAGCTGGGCCGCCGCGTTCGTCAAATGACCGCCGCCGCCCATTCGTTCCATCACAACCTGTACATTCATATGCCCGAGCGAGCGGGCACTAATGCCGATTAACCCGTCAGGCCTTTCCCCAATGACGAACGAAGCATATATATCCGTCATATTAAGCAGCGTATCAGCCGATTGCGCGATGAGGAGCTGTGCCACCTTCTGGCCCGGCTCCGTGACCGCAATCGCCACATGTTCATAGAACACTTCCGCATGCTTGATAATTTCTGCCTTACGTACATACTCCTCAAGATCTTCCTTCAGCATCCGCTGAATCATCATCGAATCAGCGCCGTTGCGCCGTAGGAACGAAGCCGCGTCAAACGTACGGGCGCCGGTCCTCAGCGAGAAGTTCTTCGTATCCACCGTAATCCCCGCAAGCAGCGCTGTTGCTTCACGTACATCGAGCAGCACACGATCGTGAATATACTGGAGCAGCTCAGTCACAAGCTCACAGGTAGATGAAGCGTATGGCTCCATGTAGACCAGAATCGCGTTCGAGATAAACTCCTCACCGCGGCGGTGATGGTCAATCACCACAATTTTATTCGTCTGTGCAAGGATGCGAGGCTCCTTCACCATCGATGCTTTATGTGTATCGACAACAACCGCTAGCGTGCGGCCATCCGTTATACCAAGCGCTTGCTCCGGTGTAATAAACCTTTTCGCAAACTTCTCATCCTCACGCAGCAGCTCCATCATTTTCTGAATCGCAGGATTAATGCCTTCCAACACGATAAAAGCTTCCTTGCCAAACATCTGCGCGGCCTTCAGCACGCCAATCGCAGCACCAATCGCATCCATGTCCGGCATTTTGTGGCCCATAATAACCACATTACCGCTCTCGCGAATCAAGTCGCGAAGCGCATGTGCCACTACACGAGCACGCACGCGGGTACGTTTCTCTACCGCATTCGTCTTGCCGCCGTAGAATGACTGTCTGCCGCCTACCTTCACAGAAGCCTGATCGCCGCCGCGTCCAAGTGCGATATCGAGACTGGACTGTGCCCATTGGCCAAGCTCTACAATGCTTTCTGCTCCAGCAGCGAAGCCGATACTGAGCGTAATCGGGATCTTCTGGTCACCGGTCATCTCCCGCACTTCATCCAGAATAACAAACCGGGATTGCTCCAGCTGCCTCAGTGTCTTCTGATCCGTAATAAGCAGGAACCTGTCCGAGGTGACCCGCTTCAGATACAGCTGATAACGCTGCGCCCATTCGGTAATTTCGGTCGTCACCTTCGACTGAAGCGAGCTTCGCTGATGGTCGTCCATCCCTTGCGTTACTTCCTCAAGGCTGTCGATCATCACTACGCCCATCGCAAGCTTTTCCTCGTCGTACCGTTTGTTTAGCTGCCACAGCAGCGTAATGTCCTGAACGTACAGAATCCGTTCCTTTTGCTTGAAGATCAGCTGATAGACATGTCCGCCTACCGCAGCTTCAACGGTCCCTTCCTTGTCTTTCACCTGTTGAAGGGCCGGGAACAGCTCTGTCAGCGGCATCCCGATCACGGATTCCTGTCCCATGATTTGCGAGATAAAGGGATTATGCCATTCCACTGCCCGATCTTCATTATACAAAATAACGCCAAACGGAAGCTCACCGATGACGTCATTTCCGACCTTTTTAACCCGGTAGGATAACGTCCCGAGATACGACTTCAAATCTTTGCGGAAGGCCCGCTCCGCGAGCACCGTATAAATGGCCGCAGCAATCGTTAGAAGAAGCGCGATTAGCCCAAGCACCCACCAATACCAGGTGAGCACAACGGTCATGAGAACCATTAATGCGATAGACCAGACCTGATGCATGCCATGCCATCGCGTGACAAGAAACTTCGGCATTTCCTATTCGCCCCTATAGCTTATGATGATTTCGAAAACGACTTACGGATCGGAAAAGCAGCATCGAGTACGCCAATCAAGCTAAGCGGCGGGAACAACAGAAGCGGTATAGCGATAATAACCGGAACCGCCTTGTTCCATTTACGCTGATGCGCAATGTAGAAGAAAAATCCGATCGCTTGAATCGTGAACGCATACCGCATAAGCGGTACCAAATTCATAAGCGCTACGGAGTAGAAGGAACTGCTGTCGCTGGATACGAACATATTCAGAATGTACACGATCAAATAATAGAAGACCATGATTCTTGGAAGCATCCAGTCTTTTGCTTGTGGCATCTTCGGAATATCTTCATTAGAAGCCGCAAGCACTTTGCGGGCGAAATATTGCGTAATGACGGCATACACGAAGGAGATCAGAATGATCGCCTGCGGAATCGAATGGATCATCATTCGAATGAGAGATTCCGTATAATCGCTGTCCCATTCCTTCGGGAGCACGCCCTCCGAGCTCAGGTCACTCACTAATGTACGAACAAATTCACCAATTTGATCAATAAAAGATTGATTCAATACCCCCTCGAAAATAAGGAGCTCTGCCAGCAGACAGAATAAAATCGTCAGTGTTGTACGCCTTAATATACGAGGCGCTGACGCCCGTTTCCGATACATCTGTCCCATCATCATGGCGGGGATTAAGAAAAATAACGCGATAATTAGAACAGACGGCCCTAGAATAACAGCCGCTATAATCCATACCGGTACAAGATGCAGTAAAAAGGACCGTGTCGACAGCGTCGTGTACAAAACAACATAAGGCACCATCAGCAGCATCATCGTAAGTATGTTAAATCCAGGTACTGCCAATGACAAAATAAGAAGCAGAGACGCACCGCTCCATAGAACTGCTTTCATACTGGGCTTACCTTTCAAGCCGTTCACCTCTTGCATACATAATCAATTTACAAACATTCCACATCCCATTATATCATAAAAGCAAAATAGAACACGAACATCCTTTAGTCCGGTACCCATCGCACTTACTTCAAGCCTTGCAGGATCGATAACGGTACAAACATCCGGCTGCCAATTGAAATAAGCGCCGTCTTCTTGCCCGCAGCTTCAAGCTGATAGCCTCGTTCCAGCATAAGCTGTCCCTCAGCAGGAGGAACCTCCGCACCGCTGATTGCGGGTGGCGTTTGATTGCTGCGCGTTGCTGTAACAACATGCGTGGCTTTATTCCAAGCCAGCTTGAAGCCATTCTGCTCCAAAGAGTGGACATCTACGTATGGGGTTCCTTTGTAATCGACAATAGCATATTGGCGGATCCCCCAGCTCCGTTTATCCGCCCCTCCATTAACCCGTACAAACTTGCTTCGAATCGGCTGACCGATATGAACCGATTTATTCAGCTTCCCCTTATCCATGGCAAGCTGTCCTCCGACCAGTACATAACGAATACCGCCTGACAACTGTTCAGGATGCTCAACGGTTGATCGGTCTGTAATCGTCTTGTAGTCAAAGATGACGATATCGGCATCCATTCCTTTGGCTATACGGCCTTTCTTGCGTAAAGCAGGGGCCTGCTTCTCGAGCCGCTGTGCAGGCATCAAGCTTATCTTCGTAAGAGCCTCCATCAAAGATACGACCCGCTTCTCTCTTGCGTACAACCCAATCGTCCTGGCAAAGGTGCCGGAAGCACGCGGGTGATTGTTATTGCCCGGTTCCAGAATCGCATCACTGCCAATCATGACGAATGGTGCCTTCAAGGCATCTACCACATCCTGCTCCGGAATCGCATAAGCAACGGCTAGCTTCCCCTCAGCCCGGTAACGCCCGAACGTCTCTTCGGTAAGACGATTATCCGTACCCGCAATTTGCAGATCCTTAAACGTGATTCGGAACCTCGATTGCCAGCCTTCATCAAACCTGGCCGAGTTCAGGAACGTTCCCCAGTAATCGTAAGGGTAGACGCAGGACGTTATGTCTAATCCCTGTTTGCGCGCAGCATCCAGCAAGGCTAATGACTGCTTCATCGAAAAAGTACCGCCCGTACTGTTAAGATGATCGATATGAACGGCCGCTCCTGTTTTCTTCGCATAACCGATCAATTCCTTAAGCGCATCTAAATTCGTACCCGGCTCCTCCATATCGGAGTAACGGGCATGGAAGTAGACAGGTACGTTATAGTCATATGCCAGCTTCATAAGCGGGAGAATCTCGTCTGCTGTTATCCCCGGTACATATTCGAGGCTGAACGAAATGCCTAATGCTCCGTTATTGAGCGCCTGCTCGGCCTGCTTGACAAGCTGAGCAATCTGCTCGGGAAGTGCACTGTCATAGCGGCTGAGCTGATAACGATTACGGGCCTGTGTGTAAAAGAACGATGCCCCGAAATGAACAGGTAGCTGCTTCTTTTCAAAATACCCGTACCACTCCTCCGGTGTTGAGGTACCCCCATGCATCGCAATATTCGTTGTTACTCCATCTGCGATTTTGTTCCAAATACCAAGTGGATTCGGATCGTAGGAGAGATTATCGATAAAACCAGGAGCCACAACAAGCCCAGAAGCATCTACAACTCGTTTACCCTTCAGCGGCTTTGGTGTAACAATGGCAATTTGACCACCGCTAATACCTACGTTCCAGCCCTTTTTGTCCAGGTTCGTTTCCGGATTCATGACCCTGCCTCCGGCGATAACCGTATCATAGACCTTCTCCAGCTCCACTCGATTGACTACTTGTGAGGCCTCCAGGCTCGCCATGGCTTGGTACCATCCAGGGCAGCAGGCAATAACAGCGATAATTAATAAAACAAAAAGACGGTACCGTTTACGGTTTCCGTCTTTTTGGTGCTCATTCCTATTCATAAGCGCCTCCTGATGTTAACCCTGTATACGGCTTTATTTTCACCTAAACTGTCTGAAAATATAGCCATCTACCGATAAGAACCATGAGAAGCTGATTTGTCCTATTCTAGTTGCTGCAAGGTTTACGCTTCAATAGCAAGCGATGGTGATCCCGGAATAAAAGTCTGGCAATAATCAATAATTTCACTTCTACGGACGATTCCAATGAAATGTCCCCGGTCATCTACAACAGGAACAAAGTTCTGTACTTTCGACAGTGCAATAAGATCCTTCATATCGGCATCGATCCGAACCGAACGGTTCTTCATCCGCAGCGGTACATCTATTAGAGATATCTTATGGGCATTCTCGAATGTTACACCTGGTGTATTCTTCATGTACCAGAGCAAATCACCTTCCGTTACCGTGCCGGCGTAGCCGCCTTCTTCATTAATAATCGGGACCGCCGAGTAGCGGTGATGCTCCATCTTCTCTAGGGTTTGCCTGAGCGTTGCATCTTGCGTTACCGTTACAACCTCCTGCTTAGGCAGCAGAAAAAACGCAATATTCATCCGTCATTCAACTCCAATCTTTCTTTTGGTTGGACCGTGAGCTGTTACTCCACTACTGTAGATTCAATAACTAAGCTGCAGGTTCCTTGTTTTTTGATTAAAAATACGTTTGACATATAACTTTTCGGACATGAATACAATCTTCTCGAGAGTCGATATAGAAAGGATGAGATTCGTTCATGTCCAGCGCTTCCTTCGAACCTGATCGTTCCTCAACAGGAATAGACCCGAAAGTAGCAGCACTGCTTGCTTATTTCCTTGGCTTTATTACCGGTATTATATTCTTGGTCGTGGAAAAACAGAGCCGCTTTGTAAAATTCCACGCGCTGCAGTCCATCGCTGTTTCAGTCGTATTTATCGTGCTTAATCTCATTCTAGGCTTCATTCCCATTATCGGCTGGCTTCTTGGTCTTATTGTGACCCCCGTAGGCTTTATTCTATGGATAGCCCTGATGCTTCTTGCCCTGCAGGGCAAGCGCTTCAAGCTGCCGTATATCGGCGACTGGGCAGAACAGCAATCAAGCAGGTTCTAAAGCGTCTGGGCAGTTTACCATATCGGTTGCTGCCTTTTTATACTTCCTATGTGTAGTGACCGTTTACGGGTTCAGGAACAAGGTAGCATGACAATACCGTTTGGCCAGCGAATGAAAGTAGGATGTCCTTATCGATATAGCTGCAATGAACAGGATATGGCGCAGCGCTTCGGTCTGCTCATCACTTAGATGGGGCAGTACCTTCAGGAACGGTTCAGAAGCTTCGTGAAGCATTTGCTCCATAACAGCCTCTTTGTCCCGCCTAGCTGAATCTGGACGAGCCATATCAAGCAGCCGGTAGCCGCTTGCCGCAAGCTCTTCAAACATGGTGGTGTAGGAATTGTACAGCTCCAGCGGACCGATCAGGTCATCGGTCTCATCCTCCGGTTTATTGAACAGCCGATCAAACAGCTTGCGAATAGAGCCGAAATCGAGACTCGACTTCAAATCATCGATAATAAACAGCAGCGCCGTTTGATTAAGCGAATATTTTTTACCGATTTTCGGGCAGTCGAAATATGGCCTGAAATCTCTTTTTACCCAATTTTGCATCGATGTAATCGACATTTGTGAAAATTCTATTAATCCGCCAAGCGCGGATATTTCCTGCAAAGAGAATCCTTTGACCTCTCGCCCTTTAATCAGCTTCACCAAGACTGGTGGAAGCTTCGTCGACAGGAACGCCGGCAAGGACGACCCCGTTTCATACGCATCAAGATGCGACTTTTTCCAGGCCTGCTGCAGAACTTGAAGCGGTTCACAGCAGTTTTGGCCATGCAGCGCGAGCAGCAGATCCGCCATCTCTTTGCGAGTAAGCGTAAAAGCTTCCATGCCGCTTACCTCCTCATCTAACCATGTAGCCTAATTACAAGCTCAACTGAACTTATCATACGCCCCTGTAGACAGCCTTGTAAAGACGAGGTATTTGCCAATAATGTCATGATAGCACCGTATTTTTCGGCATAATGGGGGGTATCGCCCCCGTAACGTAAAATAGCAAGTTTGCAACTGTTAGCTGAAGTTCGTTATAGTAGATCATAGGAACTTATAATATTTCATAAAGGATTGTGAAGAACCGAAATGGACAGTAGTATAGGATTTAATTTGTTTATGATTGCTGTATTAATTGTATTAACCGCCTTCTTCGTTGCAACGGAGTTCGCGATAATCCGCCTTCGTGCCAGCCGCGTCGATCAGCTCGTGCTCGAAGGAAAGAAAAACGCACTTTCCGTACAACGGGTGACAAGCAACCTTGACGCGTATTTGTCCGCTTGTCAGCTTGGTATTACGATTACCGCCCTCGGACTTGGTTGGCTAGGCGAGCCTACCGTTGAACGAATTATTCATCCGTTATTCGAGAATTTGGGCGTAAACAGCGATTTGAACCATATTATTTCCTTTGTTATAGCATTCGTTGCCGTTACATTCCTGCATGTTGTCATGGGTGAACTTGCCCCGAAGACATGGGCAATTCAGAAGGCTGAATTTATCAGCTTTGCCGTTGCCAAACCCATTATCTACTTCCACAAGATCATGTACCCTTTCATCTGGGTGCTGAACGGCTCTGCTACTTCCCTGATCCGTATGTTCGGACTCAAGGCCGTAAAAGATCATGAAGAGGCGCATAGTGAAGAAGAAATTCAGATTATTCTTAACGACAGTTACCAAAGCGGTAAAATCAATAACACCGAATATGGTTATGTGAGCCGGATCTTCGCCTTCGACGAAATGCTTGCGAAAGAAATCATGGTTCCACGTACCGATATGATTTGCTTATATACGAACAACTCATTAATTGACAATATGGATATTATCCGCAAAGAGCAGTATACCCGCTTCCCTGTTGCAACCGGCAGCAAAGACAATATCGTCGGCATGATCAACACGAAGCAGCTGTTCCTTGAGTTTCAGGAGAACAAGGAGTTTAACTTCCAGAAGCTCGTTCACCCAGTCCTTACCGTATCTGAGGTTTTGCCGGTTAAGACCTTGCTTAAGCGCATGCAGCAAGAACGTGTTCACATCGCTATCTTGATGGATGAGTACGGCGGTACATCTGGTATGATTACAATTGAAGATATCCTGGAAGAGATCGTTGGTGAGATCCGCGACGAATTCGACGAGGACGAACGGAAAGAAATCGAGAAGCTGGCTGATAACTGCTACCTGCTGGATGGCAAAGTATCGCTTGATCATATTACCGAACTTACCGGAGTTAACCTCGAGCAGGATGACGTCGACACGGTTGGCGGCTGGCTGTTCACTGAATTCCAAGATCCGAAGCCTGGCAAAGAGCTGCAGTATGAAAATCTGCGATTCATTATTCGTGAGATTGGTAAGCACCGCATTAAGAAGGTTGAATTGATTATTGAAGTTGAAGCAGATAGTGAAAGCAATCATGAAGCCGAAGTTGAAACGGCGTAATCATATAACACACAAAAGGCAGCCAAGAGGCTGCCTTTTGTTATGCCCGCTCCCGCTCATTGAAAGTAAGCTTGAGCAGCGGCGGTGTTATTAGCGTTGTCAGAATCACAACCAATACAACCGATGTGAAATATTGCTGCAGCAATAAGCCTGACTCCAACCCCGCTGCTGCAATAATGAGTGCCACTTCCCCGCGTGACACCATTCCTGCCCCAATCGCAATGGAACCACGTCGATCGAAGCCCGTCATACGCGCCCCTAGTCCACCACCTAACAGCTTGGTGATTGAAGCTACAAGGGTTACCAGCACAATGAAGAGAAGCTGCTCGCCTACCCCATCGAATGTAATATGAAGACCAATGCTGACGAAAAACACAGGTGCAAATAACGTATAGGCAATCGGCTCGATCTTCGATTCCACTTCATGCTTATAAGCAGTCTGCGATACCGCTATACCTGCAGCAAAGGCACCGATAATACCTGCGATGCCCATCTCCTCCGCAAAATAGGAAAAGGCAAAACAGATGATTAACCCCCCGCTCATGACCGCCTCTGTCACACGCAGCGGAGCGAACCATTTTAGGAAACGAGGCACTAATAGCCATCCTGCTGCAACAACTATGATAAAGAACAGCAGCTTCTTACCGATAAGTAGCCCAATCGATACATCTTGAGCAGGAACAAGAACGCTCATCATAACCGCCAGCAAGACGACTACGATGACATCATCTACAACTGCGGCACCTAGAATGGTCGTCCCCTCACGCGTCTGCAGCTTATTCATTTCCTTCAAGGTTTGCACCGAGATACTGACTGAAGTGGCGCAAAGCAGCAGCCCAAGGAATAATGCTTGATTATTCGACAAGCCAAACGCTGCGGCAATCGCATAACCGCCCACAAAGGGTAATATGATACCGCCAACAGCAACAGCAAACGAAGCCTTCCAATTGCTCCTCAGCTGCTCCAGATCGGTCTCAAGACCTGCTATAAACATGAGCAGCAATACACCAATTTCCGAGAAATGTCCGATAAAATCATCCGGCTGTATCCAGCCCAGTACAGCTGGGCCAATAATAATACCTGCGAGCAGCTTACCAAGTACAGCTGGCTGCCCCAATCGCACAGACAAGGCTCCCGCAACCTTGGTAGCGATCAATATAATGGCCAAATACAAAATGAATACCATTGTTACATGACGCCCCTTCCTTCTTGCATTTAAAAGCATAACAAAAGGAGCCTGCAACTATGCAGGCTCCCGAAAATAGACAGAAGGAGCCCGCTGTGGCAGGCTCCTCCAGGTAAAGCTTATTTAACTATTAATACGAGTGAACCAGCGAATGGTTCCTTTTCTCGAATAAACGATTACTTCAAGAACGAGAACAGACCATTAACATGAGTCAGATAACGAACGTTACTTGCTTCTTTCATCAATGTAGCTGCTGTACCTTTCAGTTTCAGCTGGCTAGCACCAATTGTACCGATTGCGTCTTTACGGCCAAGGCTCGCAAGAACACCGGAGTTAACGAACTCGAACGATTTCATCGGGATACCCTTACCCGATGCGAACAGGTTGTAACCGATGCACTCGCCCATTTGCCATGCGATTTGCGCACTTGGCGGGTAAGGACGGCCTTCTGGACCCATTACAAACGCGTTGTCGCCAGCAAGGAAGATATCCGAGTGGGAAGTCGATTGCAGGAATTCAGTAACCGAAGCACGGCCACGGTTCACTTCAATACCACAGTTCGCAACAACTGGGTTACCTGTAACACCGCCTGTCCAAACGAAAGTATTCGTTTCGATCGAGCTGCCGTCTTTCAGCATAACTGTGTTGCCTTGAACTTCGGTAACCGCAACACCCATAATCAGGTTAACGCCGCGGTCCGTCAAGCTGGATTTTGCACGCTCAAGCAGGTCAGCTGGGAAGCCCATCAGAATTGTTGGACCAGCTTCAATGTTGTACAGCGAGATTTCGCTGCGGTCTACACCGTGCTCTGCACACCATTTTGGTAGCATATCAACGATCTCGCCGATCAGCTCGATACCTGTCAGGCCGCCGCCGCCAACAACGATTGTTGCGTCTGCTTTGTTTTTGGATTGCGCATAAGCTGCGATGCGGTTTTGGATATGAGTGCTAACTGCCTTCGCTTCTTCAACTGATTTCAGCGTCAGACTGTTCTCTTCGAGACCAGGGATGCCAAAGAATGCTGTTTCGCCGCCCAGTGCGACTACCAGTTGATCATATTTCACTGTGCCGCTGCCAGCCAGTTTAACTTGTTTTTTCTCTGGATCGATGTTCTCAACTGTATCAATAACCAGATTAACCGATTTGCCTTTAAGCAGTTTATCCAAAGGAAGTGCTACGTTTCCTTCATTTACGCCGCTTACAGCCAGACGATGCAATTCCGTAATAATTTGGTGGTAAGGCGTTTTGTTAATTACCGTGATTTCTGCTTCTTCAGCAGAAATATATTTACGAGCCGTTAGTGCGCTCAACAGACCGCCGTAACCGCCGCCAAGAATTAAAATTTGCTTAGCCATGTTTACCCTCCGCTCTTGTATGATTCGAATTATACGTTCTTACGCTCAGCCAATACGTTCAGGAACGATTGAGCGAAACGAAGCGTTGCTTGTACTTGTGGATCCTTCAGCATTTTCAACATGCCAAAGAGACCAATTGTCGAGTTATCGGCTTGTGCACGATCGCCAGCTTCAACAGCTGCGTTAGCAATACCTTTAGTTTTATCAATGATTGGTTGAACGAATTCGCCAAAGCCATGAACCATGTCGTTCATCAGCACTTTGTCGTTTGCTACTGTAGTAGCTACATCATAAGCTTTAGTCATAAGAGTCACCAGTTCTGCCAGTTTAGG
Source organism: Paenibacillus sp. YAF4_2 (assembly GCF_052113225.1). Lineage (NCBI taxonomy): Bacteria > Bacillati > Bacillota > Bacilli > Caryophanales > Paenibacillaceae > Paenibacillus > Paenibacillus sp. YAF4_2. Next base: position 28,869 of record NZ_JBFRCT010000010.1, on the reverse strand, counting down.
CAGGTGGTTCACCAGTTGAGTCAGCGATTGCTGAATTTCTGGTTGCAGCAGTTGCTCGAGAACGTCCAGTTCACGTACAGAGCCGGATTCTTCAGGTAATTTCGTTACGGTTTCAGACATACGAATGCATCCCTCTTTCCATCAGTAATCGATCAAATGATTTACTTGCATAAGTCGATATTCCACAACTGTAAATTTAAAGTGAAATTATTCACAATGAGGCTCTAACATCATCGCCGACTTGTATGCACGAACTACATCTTATTGTATTCCTCTTGCGCCAAATGATCAATTCCTATTTTTATGAAAACGCGAAAAAAGCCCATCAAGACGTTAGTCTCAATGGGCTTCTTACTACTTACTACTCAGTTGTGTACGGCAGCAATGCTACAGTACGTGCACGTTTGATAGCAACCGTCAGCAGACGTTGGTATTTCGCGCTAGTTCCAGTTACACGACGTGGCAAAATTTTGCCGCGCTCGCTGATAAACTTTTTGAGCAGATCAGTATCTTTATAGTCAATGTGAGCAATTTTGTTCACAGTGAAGAAACATACTTTACGGCGTTTGTTGCGTCCGCCTTTGCGGCCGCCGAATTTGCGTTCTGGACGCTCTCCGTCTCCGCCTTCTCTTTGCTTGAAGCTCATTCGAACCCATCCTTTCGATTAAAATGGCAAGTCATCTTCTGATATATCGATCGGTCGACCGTCATCCGAGAACGGATCACGACTGTTGTTGTTGTTACGTGGAGTACTAGGCCGGCTTCCGCCGCCGCCACCGTTACCGCCGCCATAAGGAGCGTTACCGCCGCCGCCGCTTAAAGAACCTCCGCTGTTGTTGTTGCTTCCGGCATAACTGCCACTTTCTTGCGGAGCTCCGCCTTCACGGTTAGATTCCAAGAAGCGAACGTTATCGGCAATAACTTCCGTCACATAGACGCGTTTACCTTCGTTGTTCTCGTAGTTACGCACCTGAATGCGTCCTTCTACCGCTGTTAAGCGACCTTTACGCAAGTAATTGGCGCATGTCTCAGCCAACTGCCGCCAAGTTACGACCGGAATGAAATCCGCTTCGCGCTCGCCCTGACCGCTCGTAAACGGCCGGTCTACTGCTATCGTAAATTGCGTAACTGCTACACCTGCTGGTGTATAACGCAATTCGGGGTCTCTTGTTAATCTGCCAATCAGTATTACACGATTCAACATCGCCTCTGCCTCCCAATCGAACATCTAGCGTGGATTAAGCAACGTCTCTGACGATCAAGCTACGGATAACTTCATCCGTAATTTTCATGATGCGGTCAAGTTCATTAACAACTTCTGTCGTTGCATTGAAATGAACCAGAACGTAGTAACCATCACGAATCTTATTGATCTCATACGCAAGACGACGTTTACCAATCACATCTTGCTTCGTGACTTCCCCGCCATTGTTAATGATGCCACTGAATTTGTCGACGATGGCTTGAACGTTTTCTTGCTCAACATCCGGACGAATGATGTACATCACTTCATATTTGCGCATTGTGTTTCACCTCCTTTTGGACTAACGGCCCCTTTAAGGGGCAAGGAGCGAGATTATTACTCGCATCTACACAGTATAGCAAATTGCCTATACCTTGACAAGTCATCCGGTCCTCCCGATTTCTGCCTTTCATGACCCTGCCCTATCCGGTTCATAATAAGAATCGGACAAGGAGGTGAACGAATATGGGTGAATGGACATTGTTTTCTCCCGGCGATCACGCGCCAAACGACGGCACCTATATAGAATCAGGCGTCAATTCCTACCACATGGGTATTAACAACCCAAAGAAGGTTGAGCTCAAACGTGGACAGCGATTCCCAGAGACATCAAACCATGAACGTAAATGGAAACGGATGGCTCACTAATTTTATTATTAGAGCTCGAATAAGAACTTTCAACTTCGGACATTCTAATTATCGACGGTGAAGAGAGGTGTGGTTCCATTGAACCTTTGTGGTGCAAGGGCTACTAGAGAATTTAACTACTCATTCACAAAAGAAGCGAGGCGTTGTGCTAAAGACACATTACTGTAAGTAGTCACGATCGGATAAGCGATGAAGCCTTAGTGGAATTGTGTACCGATCTGTGAGGATTACAACCTGGTTTTCTGCCGTATTGATGTGTGAATTCATCGAAACTTACAACACCGTCGGAAGAGGGACTCGCGAGAGTCCCTCTTTTAATGTTTAAGGGTCCGCTCCTTGCTAGCCAGTAGCCTTCCTACATACACTCCGCTTGCTGCCGCCTGAGATAAAGAATGAGTGGTGCCTGAGCAATCCCCTATCACATATAGTCCTCTGACCTTTGTCTCGAACCTGTCGTTTGTCTCAATGGCTGGTGAATACAGCTTCCCATCGATTGCATATAGAATCGTATCTTGGTCGATTGGCTCCTCGAGCAGCTTTTCCAGCGCTTCTAGGAATGCTAAAGTCACTGCAATATAACGTTTCGGAACCTCTTGCCTAAGATCTGCAAATTCCGCTTCCAGTGTTGGCCTGATTGTTCCACTGCTTGGTTCGTTATCCGCCATACTGCCTTCCCGAAGAGAGCCCAGTCTTTGAGCGGAAATTCGATTGCGATCACAATTAATTCGGCCGACTGTGTCGCGTAAATAGGCGTCAGCCTCTTCCAAAGTTGCAAATCGATTCGGAATAAACAGAGTGAAATTAAGGTTTGAAGAACCCTCTTCCTTTTCCCGGTAATTTTGTCCGTCTGGCATCGCCAGCCCCTCCTGGAGCTTTAATACAACCCTGCCCCGAGGATTCATACAATAGGTAGTGGCTGTATAATCTTCGCCTTCAAAGCTGAGCTTAGTCTCGAAGGATCGCTTCAATAAGCTATCCAGCTGGTTACCACGCATTTCAATTCGGAGTCCCAGATCTACTCTGGCCTCTCCCCGTCCAATCCCAAGAGACTGGCATTGCCTGGACAACCAGTCGTTCCCGCTTCTCCCGGTTGCGATAATAACCTGCTCCGAGTCAATAATGATTCCATCAGGTAACATAACAGCAAATCCACCGCCACCCTTCGGTGTGATGCTTGAAGGCTCCTCTTCATATTGCATGTCAATTCGGGTCTTTAGATAGTCATAAAGCTCATTTAAGACATGCTTTGATAATTTCGTCCCTAGGTGCCTGGTTTTGGTCGATAGAATCCCAAAGCCGGCCTCTGCCGCTCGGCTTGCAAGTTCAGGATCATAGGTATGATAAAGCTCGGCCGCACTTCCTCCGTGCCTGCATAATATAGCATCTACATCTTCCATTAGCTGCAGAGCAGCGTCATAGCCTGTTTTCCGCTCCAGCTCTCCACCAAAGTCATTCGTGAAGTTATACTTGCCTTCTGACAAGCCTAAACCGCCAAAGCCTATATAGCTGTCGCTTCGCTCCTCTAATTTCTTGCCCTTATCAAGCATCAATATCCGCAGTCCGCTGGCGGCAAGCTCATACGCAGCAAAGATTCCGCTGACACCTGCTCCGATAATAATCACATCATAACGAGTCATTGTATCACCCTAATATGTTAACTTATTTTTATTATTTTGGTTAACATATTATCATATCTGCTCCTCTTTTGAATAGAAAAGAACATAAAAAAAGCCCCTACGTTTATCGTAGGAGCCTCTTTACTATGTAACCGCCGTAGCGTTGTTTACGTTGTATGGCGGAGAAGGTGGGATTCGAACCCACGCACGCTTTGACACGCCTAGCTGATTTCGAGTCAGCCCCCTTGGGCCTCTTGGGTACCTCTCCGCGAGTGTCAAGCAAAAACTATATTATCACATGACTTGTCCCAATGCAACAGTTTCAAGAAAATATTTTCAGGCCTGCTCATTCTGTCCTGAATCAGCAGTTGATCGCAGCACTTTCTTCATGTTCTTCTCAAATTTGGCTCGCGGGATTAGGACACTATGCTTGCACCCTACGCATTTGATACGAATATCCATCCCCATTCGAATAATCTCCATTTCGTTGGAGCCACAGGGATGCTGCTTCTTCATTTGAACGATATCGCCAAGCTCGAATTGTTTACGCTCCATTCGGATCGCTGCCCCTTTCATTGCGATGATACGTTACCATTCGTGGATACGGGATGTCAATCCCATGATCGTCCAGCACTTTTTTAATGTACGCATTAAGTGATCTTGCGACTACCCCATTCATATTCGGCAGGCATTCTGCCGTAATACGCACCTTGACCTCTGTAGAGAGCATGGTCTGGATACCAAGCACGTCTGGACGTTTCACAAGGTTATCATCCTCAAACCGCTCCAATTCCCTGCGGATGATCATAATCGCACGTTCCGCATCTTCTTCATACCCAATAGATACATCGATAAAGGCTATGGAGTTATGCATGGAGAAGTTGGTTACCTCATTTATCATTCCGTTCGGAATAATATGTACCTCTCCTGTCCAGCTATGGATCCGTGTTGCCCGAAGGCCGATGACCTCAACCGTCCCTTTGAAAGTCCCGGTTTGAATGACATCGCCTACAGCAAATTGATCTTCAAATATGATAAAGAATCCTGTAATAATATCTTTCACCAAGCTTTGTGCGCCAAAGCCAATAGCCAGACCAATAACTCCTGCCCCAGCTAGAAGAGGCGCAAGCTGGACGCCAAACTCATCAAGTACAAGCATTCCGATAATGAAATAGCCAGCGTATGAGATAATATTTTTGATCAACTTGCCGACAGTGGTCATTCTTCTTGTCTGCATAACCAGTCGGCTCTCATTCCGGTTTAATACGACCCGATCAATCGTTTTGTTCGCGAGCCATATACTAACCTGCCCAATGATGATAATAACCGCAATGCGAAAGAGTGATTGTCCAAAACCTTCCCAAGTTGTCTCGTTTGTTAGCCATGCTGCAAAATCATCAAAGTAGGCTTGAATATTCATTGTCTCTTACCTCGCTTACAGTATGACTTCTTCATACCCTGCTGCAGCCGGCTTAAAGACTCCCCGGATCGCTACGTCTTCCGTTTCAATTACATGCTTTACCGTATGCAGATCCTCTTCTGGAAAATGAATCGATAACGCGCAGCCCGCTGTAATTTCTTTTGGCGTCGGGCATATATCGATCTCAATCTCTGCATATTCCAGCAGCATTTCTGCGCGAAGCGCTTGCTGCGTCGAATCGAAAGCGATTAACATCGCGTATTTCTCCTCTCCCTCACCTTAAACAACGAAACTATTGGCTTCGCAACGTATAAAATGGTTGTCCTATCCATATACTAGTATCATATTGGCATTTACGGAGGGGATTCTATGAAACTATCATTTTTGAAGGATGTACCATTGAAGGTGCCTCACACGGAAGCGAATGCTGTAGGCCAGATCGTTAATCGGTTATCTCTGATGCTTGATGAAATGTCTGCAGGACGACCGATTGTCATTGTCTGCGTCGGAACGGACCGCTCTACCGGTGATTCCCTTGGCCCTCTGATCGGCACGACACTTTCCAAATACCAGAGTCCTCACTTTTCCCTATACGGCACTCTAGAAGAGCCTGTACATGCCATGAACCTCGAAGAAATACTCCATCAGATCAATCGCACCTATCACAGACCTTTTGTCATCGGTATTGACGCCTGTCTTGGACAAGTGGCAAGCATCGGATCCATTCAAGTCGGTACAGGTCCTGTAAGGCCAGGTGCTGGTGTGAACAAAGAACTTCCGCCTGTAGGTGATATCCATATTACCGGCATCGTAAATGTCGGCGGCTTTATGGAATATTTCGTCCTCCAGAATACCCGTCTTCACCTCGTTATGAAGATGGCAGATATCATTGCTTCGAGCTTATTCTCCTCCATCATGAACAGCATTCATGTTTCTTCCCGATCCAGAGAACAGGCAGCCGCTTTGGAACATCCCAATACCAATTAAACTATTTTGCTTCGGCAATCGCCTTGCGCTCTTCTGGTGTAAGCGTATAGTTCGAATCACCTTTGTTTATTGGCTTGGCATACACATACGTGTTGTCCCTGCTATGCAATCCCGAGATCACAACCCCATCCTGCGATGCATTCACGACTGCAATTGAGAAGCTTAGATCACTACCCTGATCAGAGAATGCATTGTAGCGAAGTACACCTACACGTCCCTTTTCCTGTTGTTGCACATCCTTCACTTGTTCCAGCTGTTTTTGAAGTTTTTCGCTTTGCAGCTCTTGTGCTGTAATTGACTGCTTCAGATCGATAATAACGTCCTCTAAATTCGTGATTCCTGTGTTGCCCATCACTTCCACATACTGCTTTCTAAGCTTCTTCATTCTTCTGCTAACGATTGAAACTCTAATAAATAACACGATGACCAGCAATGCCAGTACAACCGTAACCCCGTTCATCGGGTTATTTGTCCACTCATCCATTCGAACTTCCGCCCCCAGAAAATTATGCTAAGAGTATTGCTTCCGTATTTCTTTCACTGCTGTAACAAGGGCATCCGCTTCTTGCTCTGTTGTAAAACAACCTACACTCGCTCGTACTGCGCCTGTTCCTGTCGTTCCTGCGCAGGCATGGGCCAGAGGTGAGCAGTGGAAACCTGCCCGCACCGCGATTTGATAATGCTGATCGAGAATAAAAGACATCTCCGACGGATCGATTCCTTGAGCAACAAATGCGACGATTCCTGTTCTCTCTTCGCCTAATTTCGGCCCAAGAATTCTAACTCCATTAATCGGCAAAAGCCCTTCCATGATTCGTTGGGTTAACGCCCATTCCTTAGTATGGATGTTATGTACCGTCTCATGCAGGACATATTGGACACCCGCTTTCAGCCCTGCTAGGCCGGGTGTATTTTGCGTTCCCGCCTCATACCTATCCGGACGTACGTCAGGCTGCTCAGGAGCCTCAGATTGGCTTCCTGTCCCGCCATGCAACTGTGGCACGAGATCTAAGTTAGGGTGGATGTACAAGCCTCCTGTGCCTTGTGGACCAAGCAGACCTTTATGCCCTGGGAATGCCAGCATATCGATGCCCATTGCCTCAACATCGATATCCAATATACCAGCGCTCTGAGCAGCATCAACCAACAGCTTAATCCCTCTGTTTCTCGCAAGTTCACCAATCTGTGCAACCGGCGCGATCGTACCGAGCAGATTCGAGCTATGATTAACAATAATTAATGAAGTTTGTGCATTTATGGCTTCTGCAATTCGATCAACTTCAACATGCCCTTCTTCATCTGACTCTACATAGGTTACATGGATACCTAGTGCATGCTTCAAATACTCAAGAGGCCGTCTCACCGAATTATGTTCAACTGAAGTCGCAATAACATGATCACCGGTTTTGACCCAGCCTTTTATAGCCATATTCAGTGCTGCAGTCGTATTTGAAGTAAATGCTATATCATTCGGATTCTTAATCCGAAACAATTTGCTCAACTGCTTCCTTGTATCAAACAATACACGGCTTGCTTGGACCGCCATCCGGTGGCTGCCGCGCCCTGGATTAGCTGCTTCGTGAAGCATCGCATACTGCATCGCTTCGATTACGCTTGGTGGTTTAGGCCATGAGGTGGCCGCATGATCCAAGTAAATAATTTCTTCCATTATTTTTCTCCTCCTTTCTTTACTCCCCTATTTCCAAATCTAAGAATTGATAGGTTCTCCTGTTATAAATCTACTTAGATTGTCCCGGAATAAAACGTTCTACGCTGCAAAATAACAGTGATTAAAGACATAACAATAGCATACCTTAGTTTAATCTTTCGTTTCAAAGATTACAACTTTGGTATGCTAGATTTATACATGTGTTAAGCCATATTTTGGAGGATCTCGAGAAGCCGTTCCAGATCTTGTTTATTGTAATATTGGAGCTCGATTTTCCCTTTTTCTTTTTGCTGTTTAATTTTAACAGTTGTTTTAAATCGGTCTCTCAAAGACTCTTCCAGACTTTCAATATAAGGGTCACGCTTCTTCGATTTAGCTTTCGCTTTTGTCGCTTCCGCAGCCTCTTTTACTTCAAGCTTCTGGATCGCTTCCTCGAGATCACGAACACTCCATCCCAGGCTGACCGTCCGATCGGCCATTTCCTTTTGGACAACTGCATCTTTAATACCGACCAATGCTCTGGCATGCCCCATCGATATTGTTCCACGTGAAACATTGTCTTTAATCTCTGTCGGCAAAGCGAGAAGACGCAAGAAGTTAGCAATATGTGAACGCGATTTGCCAACCTTCATGGATAGTTCTTCCTGGGTTAGCTTGAACTTATCCATCAAACCTTGATAAGCCATTGCTGTTTCAATTGCATTTAAATCCTCACGCTGCAGGTTCTCAATTAAAGCAATCTCCATAACCTGTTGATCAGAGAACGATCGAACGACTGCTGGAACCGTTGGATTACCGCAAAGCTGAGAAGCACGGAAACGTCTTTCCCCTGCAATAATCTCATAGCCTTTCAGTACGGTACGAACGATAATCGGCTGAATGACGCCATGTTGTTTAATCGATTCTGCTAATTCCCTAATGGAATCATCGTCAAAGGTCTTACGTGGTTGATACGGGTTTGGACGTAATTGCGTCAATTGAATCTCAATAACTTTATCGTCTTCGCTTACCGAAAGCGATGGAATAAGCGCATCAAGTCCTCTACCTAGCCGCTTGCTCATACATGATCACTTCCTTAGCAAGTTCAAGATATACTTCAGCACCTTTAGATCTTGGGTCATACGTAATAATAGCCTCACCATGTGATGGAGCCTCACTCAAACGAACATTACGTGGAATAATCGTTTGGTACACCTTTTGTTGGAAATATTTCTTAACTTCTTCGATAACTTGAATACCAAGATTCGTCCGAGCATCAAGCATCGTTAATAGAACACCCTCAATTTGAAGGCTTGTATTAAGATGTTTTTGAACGAGTCTTACTGTATTTAAAAGCTGGCTTAAACCTTCCAGCGCGTAATATTCGCATTGAATAGGGATGATCACCGAATCAGCTGCAGTCAGCGAATTAATCGTCAACAGACCAAGCGATGGCGGACAATCAATTAGAATGTAATCAAATTGATCCTTCACCAAGTGCAATGCCTTCTTCAAACGAAGCTCCCGCGAGATCGTTGGTACCATCTCAATCTCCGCACCCGCTAATTGAATAGTAGCTGGAATGATTTTAAGCCCTTCAATCTTCGTTTCAAACATCGCATCCTTTGGATGGACATCATTAATCAGAATATCGTAAATACAATTATTTACATCCGCTTTGTTAATACCAATACCACTTGTTGTGTTGCCCTGAGGATCTATATCGACTAACAGCACTCGTTTCCCGAGTGTTGCAAGACATGCCCCTAAGTTCACTGACGTTGTTGTTTTACCAACACCGCCCTTTTGGTTGGCTATTGCAATAATCTTAGACAAACTTGTTCACCTCTATGTCTCCAAACTTTTATTCCCATGATGACGATTACGCTAACGGTGAAACGTACCGATATAAACGGTTTTGCCGCCCTCATAGAGGACGGCCCAGAGAAGTACTATTACGTTGATCATAAATGACTACGCAAAGCTAACTTTTCGGTATATGAATAGTAATTTCATAGAAATCGCCAAGATCTTTTTCGTCTGCCTTAATTTCCATTCCCGTGCTCGAAACCATTTGTACAGCTTGGCGAATAGTGTTAAAGGCCAGTCGAGTGTTTTTCGGCATAGCAAAACGTTTGGTTTGCTTTGGTTTAGGTTCTTCCTTCAGGGAGGCAATACGATTCTCCGTCTGTTTGACGTTTAATTCCTTCGTAATGATCTCTTCAAGCACCTGATTCTGCAGTTCTTCCGTATCCAGCGACAACAGTGCTCTAGCATGACGCTCTGATATTTTCCGACCTGCAAGCGCATTCTTAACCGTTTCGTTTAACCCGAGCAAACGCAGTTTATTTGCAATTGTGGATTGGCTTTTGCCTAAACGTTGAGCTAAACTTTCCTGCGTCAACTCATGAAGCTCAATCAGCTTTTGGTAGGCAATCGCTTCCTCAATAGCCGTCAGATTCTCACGCTGAAGATTCTCGATCAGTGCAATGGATGCCGTCTGCGAATCATTAAATTCGCGAATAATAGCCGGAATAGTTTCGAAACCAAGCTTCGTAACCGCACGCCAGCGGCGCTCCCCTGCGATAATCTCATATCTGCCATTTCTAGCGCGAACGACAATAGGCTGAATAATACCATGCGTTTTGATCGTTTGGCACAACTCATCGATACGTTCATCATCGAAGATTGTCCTTGGTTGGAACGGACTCGTATCAATATCTTGAATTGGAATTTGCCGAATCTCTTCTTGACCGCTCCGCTGATCACTTAAACCGAACAACCGGGAAAATGATTCTTTCATATTATCTACTCTACCACCCGATCAAGAAACCAGTTGCCGTAAAACGGGTTGGTTTCCAAGATGTGCTGCTATGCATTAACGGCAATTGGTTTTCTTACCGCTACTACCATTTTATCTTTATTCCGTATTACAGACAACCTCGTTTAATAGACTGATCGCGATACCCAGTCTTAACCTTCTATACTATGTGCCGGGTCTCATCTATAAATCTAATATTTCGACTTCAAGTAGACAATTTCCTGCTTGATCTTTTTATAATTTCCTATGTACACAAATAGCTCTCCGTATGTTTCACGTGAAACATACGGAGAGCTATAATCATTTAAATAAGTGGTTCTTTAAGAGGTGTCCCCGCTTTGCGCGGATATTTTTTAGGCGTAGAGTCTGTTTTTTCAATCAGAACGATATGTCGTTCCGATTGCTCAAATGGCAGCTTGAAGGCATGCTCTGCACGAACCTTCCCTCTTAGCTCTCGAAGGCTTACTCCCGCTTCCTTAACTTCCTCAACACTTTGCGAACCTTTCATCGCAGCGAACAACCCATTCTTACGGGTAAAAGGTAAACAAAATTCATTTAGAACATTAAGGCGAGCAACTGCTCTTGCTGTAACGAGATCGAAAGTATCCCGATATTCCGGCATTCTTGCAATATCTTCTGCACGCCCATGAACACAATTTACATCTTCAAGTCCGAGCTCCGTAACCAGTTGATTCAAGAATTGAATCCGTTTATTTAACGAATCTACAATTACGACCTTCAGATGTGGAAAACAGATTTTTAACGGAATACTTGGAAATCCTGCTCCTGAACCGATATCAGCAATTTTCCGAACGTCTTTCATATTCACGAAGAACGAGAGCGAGAGCGAATCGAAGAAATGCTTCTCAAAAACGGCATCCCGCTCTGTAATCCCCGTTAAGTTCATCCGTTCATTCCACTCTACTAGCAAGCGGTGATACGTATCAAATTGTTCAAGCTGCTTAGGAGATAAAGATATCTCATTCTCCCCCATCAGCTTTTCAAACCATACATGCGTCTCTGTCATTAGGATCCTCTCGCTGCCGTCACACGATTATAGTGTTCCAAATATACGAGCAGAATGGAAATGTCAGCTGGAGTTACACCTGCAATCCGTGATGCTTGCCCGATCGACAATGGACGAATATCGGCCAATTTTTGTTTGGCCTCAGATGCCAAGCCATGTACTTCGCTATATACGATGTCATCCGGAATTTTCTTCTTCTCCATCTTGTTCATTCGCTCTACTTGGTGCAATTGTTTTTCAATGTAACCAGCGTATTTAATTTGAATTTCCGCCTGCTCCTTCATTTCCTCTGTCAGAGGAAGATCGGAAGGTGCAATGGTTTCGATCATCGCATGCGTCAGTTCAGGACGTCGAAGCAGCGACAAAGCATCCATGCTAAATGCGATAGGTGCGGAACCAGCTGCCTCCAGCATTGGCAACGCTACTTCGGGACGAATCTTCGTTGTGCTAAGACGTTCAATCTCCTGTGCAACAAGGTCTTTCTTATTAAGGAAGGTTTGGTAACGCTCTTCCGAAATAAGTCCGATTTCATAACCAGTTGGAGTCAACCGAAGATCAGCATTATCATGACGGAGCAGCAAACGATATTCTGCACGTGACGTAAGCAAACGGTATGGATCATTTGTTCCTTTTGTTACAAGGTCATCAATCATAACCCCGATATACCCTTGCGAACGATCAATGATAACCGGCTCTTTACCTTGTACTTTACGCGCCGCATTGATACCGGCAATAATTCCTTGACCTGCAGCCTCTTCATAACCTGAAGTGCCGTTGATTTGTCCAGCTGTGAATAATCCGTCGACCAGCTTTGTCTCCAAGGATGGCCAAAGCTGTGTTGGAACAACTGCATCATATTCAATTGCGTAACCATTACGCATCATCTCAACTTTTTCCAAACCTGGAATAGAACGTAAAATTCCAAGCTGCACATCTTCCGGCATACTAGTTGAGAGTCCTTGTACATAATACTCCGAAGTATGCTTGCCTTCTGGCTCTAAGAAAATTTGATGCTTCGGCTTATCAGCGAAACGAACAATTTTATCTTCAATAGAAGGACAATAACGAGGACCTGTACCTTCAATGGCTCCTGAGAACATTGGCGCACGGTGCAGGTTGTCGTTAATAATTTTATGGGTAGCTTCCGACGTATAAGTCAGCCAGCAAGGCAGCTGCTCATTATCGGATGACTCTGTCTCATACGAGAAAAACTTCGGTTTATCATCACCAGGTTGAATTTCCGTTTTGCTAAAATCGATCGTATCCTTATGCACACGCGGCGGTGTACCCGTCTTAAAGCGAGCCAATTTAAAGCCCAGTTCCTTCAGGCTAGCTGACAGCTTCACCGAGGGCTGCTGATTATTTGGACCACTCTCATACATCAATTCACCCATAATAATCTTGCCGCGTAAGTAGGTACCGGTTGTAATAACAACCGATTTTGCTCGATAGATGGCACCCGTTTTTGTAACAATCCCCACTATTTTGCCATCTTCTACGATCAGATCCTCTGCCATCCCTTGTCGAAGCGTTAGATGGTCCGTCTCCTCGATGGTCTTCTTCATCGTGTGCTGATAAGAGAACTTATCGGCCTGCGCACGCAGCGCATGAACGGCAGGACCTTTGCCCGTATTCAGCATCCGCATTTGGATAAACGTTTTATCGATATTGCGCCCCATCTCGCCGCCTAGTGCATCAATCTCACGCACCACATGCCCTTTCGCAGGTCCCCCGATCGATGGATTACATGGCATAAATGCCACCATATCCAGATTGATCGTCAGCAGCAGCGTCTCGCAGCCCATTCTCGCAGAAGCAAGCGCCGATTCACAGCCAGCATGACCCGCTCCTATGACAATGACTTCATATTGCCCAGCTTCATATGTCACTTTAATACCCTCCAATTCACTTTACTTCCCTAAACAGAACTGCGAAAAAATTTGATCTATTAATGAATCGCCAACCTCATCGCCCAAAATCTCACCAAGCGATTCCCACGCATCACGCACATCGATCTGAATCAGATCGATTGGAATGCCAACATTCGACGCTTCTATTGCATCAAGCAGTGATTGCTGTGCCCGCTTCAGCAGAGAAATATGCCGAACATTGCTGACATATGTCAAATCTCCTGAATCAAGCTGCCCTTCGAAAAATAACTTACTGATCGCTTTCTCCAATTGATCGAGTCCTTCTTCTTCAAGAACCGACATACGTACGATTCTTTCCTCACTAACAAGCTCTTCAATCTCAGACATATCCAGCTTTGAATCCAAATCCGATTTATTAATAACGAGAATAAGCTGGCGATCCTTCACCTTTTCAAGCAGCGCCCGGTCATCCTCATGCAAGCTTTCATTGTTATTAAGTACAAACAAGATTAGATCCGCTTCTTCAAGCGCGTTATGCGACCGTTCCACACCAATTTTCTCAACAATATCACTTGTTTCGCGGATACCCGCCGTATCAAGCAGCCTGAGCGGAATATGATTCAAGGTGACATACTCCTCAATGACATCTCGGGTTGTACCAGGAATATCTGTTACAATCGCTTTATTTTCTTGCGCCAGCATATTAAGCAGTGAAGACTTCCCTACATTCGGGCGTCCGACAATTGCCGTCATAATACCCTCACGTAATATCTTTCCTTCGTTCGCCGTTTTTAACAGCTTGGCAATCTCCTCAAGTGCAGATCCGCTCTGTTCACGAATGTACGCACTTGTCAGATCCTCAACATCATGTTCAGGGTAGTCGATATTTACTTCGATGTGTGCGAGCAGCTCAATCACCGTCTGACGGAGTGCTTTAATCCGCTTCGACAATGTTCCTTCTGCCTGTTTGCGAGCTACCGAGAACGCACGATCCGACTTCGAACGAATCAGGTCGATAACCGCTTCGGCCTGCATCAAATCAATCCGACCATTTAGAAATGCCCTCTTGGTAAACTCGCCTGGCTCCGCAATTCTGAAACCATCCTGCAGCAGTACCTGATCAAGAACCTTCTTAACAGCAACCACGCCGCCATGGGCATTAATCTCAACAACATCCTCCGCTGTGAATGAGCGTGGTCCACGCATCACCGTAACGATAACTTCCTCAACTTGCTCCCCAGTCCTGGGATCTATAATATGACCGTAATGAACAGTATGCGTTGCCACATCCGTTAGATCGGTCCGTGAACGAAAAATCCGGGCAGTCCCTTCAATTGCATCGGGACCACTGACGCGAATAATCGCAATGCCGCCTTCTCCAACTGCCGTTGAAATCGCCGCAATAGTATCGTGCACCATAGCTGTCAGCACCTCTCAAATGGAAAAACAGCAATGACCACGGGAGCCATTGCTGCGAATTCATAAATCTATAGATCTAACCTTACATCTGCTTTTCCTTCAAAGCAATAACAACGCGCCGATTCGGCTCGTCGCCTTTGCTATAAGTTTTCACCCTTGGGTGATTCTGAAGCTGGGAATGAATCACTTTGCGTTCATGCGACGACATCGGCTCCAGCACAACCTCTTTCTTTGTGCGTATAACCCTGCCGGCAAGGCGTTCCGATAATTCCTCCAGCGTCTTGCGGCGACGCTCGCGAAAATCTTCTGCATCAAGTACGATCCGAAGATGGCTGTCCGAGTATCGATTTGCCACTATGTTAACCAAATACTGCAGCGCGTCAAGTGTTTGTCCGCGCCGGCCAATCAGCATGCCGATGTCCCCACCGCCCGATACGGACAGATAAGTTGCATCTCTCGTTTGTTTCCGCTCGATGGCAACAGTTAAACCCATTGCCTCTGCCACATCACGAAGAAATTGCTCTGCTTCAATTGTTGGATCCGGGATGAGCTCCAGCTCAACCTTTGCTGCTTTTACGCCAATGAGTCCGAACAACCCTTTGGAAGGCTGCTCCATTACAAGCACTTTGACGCGATCCTTGGTTACATTTAATTGTGTCAAACCGCTCTGTACAGCATCATCAATCGTTTTCCCTGATGCTAGAATTTTCTTCATTTCGCGAGGGCCTCCTTACCCTTGTTGGATGAACGAACGTACAGGAAGTAGTTTTGAACTATCGTGTAAATATTACTGAAAATCCAGTACAAAGGAAGAGCCGACGGGAAGTTCAGCGCCATAACGAAGATCAGGACTGGGAAGATCATAAGCATCGCACCCATACCTGGCATCGCTTGTGTTTGCTGCTTCTGCATCATCTTCGATTGAACGAATGTAGTTGCTGCTGCAATTAGCGGCAGGAAGTACCATGGTCCCGGCTCACCAAGCTGCAATCCGAGGAATTCATGCGTACGAACCTCAGGATTTCGGTAAATCGAGTTATAAAGTGCCATAAACACAGGCATTTGTACGATAAGCGGCAAGCATCCAGCCATTGGATTGACTTTGTTTGCTTGGAACAGCTTCATCGTTTCTTCCTGCTGTTTCTGCGGGTTGTCTTTATGTTTCTTCTTGATTTCGGCCATTTGCGGCTGAATCGCCTGCATCGCCTTCGAGCTGCGATACTGCTTCAGTGTTAACGGCAAAATTGCTGTTCTTACAATAACCGTAATGAGCAGGATTGCTAGTCCATATGAACCGTGGAACCAGTCAGCAAATGTATCCAGCGTCAGGGAAAAATAATAAACTACGTTTTTCTCCCAGAAGTTGCCGTGCTGTAAATCTGCTGTACTCGTCGTGTTATTGATCTGCTGACCGCATCCGGAGAGCAATGCTACCATCAGCACCAGACCCAGTACGAGCAGCCACTTGCGGTTTTTTCTTAAAACCAACGTGAAATCTCCTCTCTGAACACTCCAAACTAAGCATTATTGTCTAAACTATACCATAAATAATAGGACAAAGAAACAAGTTGGAAATGCTGTCCACTTTTGCTAAAAACGAGCTTCTTTCTTCAGCAAAGCAGCCTTCCTAAGTACGTGCATAATGCTCTTCTCCAGCTGCTTCGTCTCCATCTCAACCGCAGGTTTTCTTACTATTAATATAAAATCAATGTTCGGGACGATTTTCGCTCCGTTCAAACGGATAATTTCCTTAATAACGCGTCTCATCCGATTACGCACAACAGCATTGCCGATTTTCTTACTGGCAGATACGCCTAACCGGAATGGTTCCGCAACTGGCTGCCTCGACCAATAGACGACAAACTGCCCATTCGCAAATGATTTGCCATAACGATAGATCCGATTGAAGTCAGCGCGGTTACGCAGACGCAGTTTTCTTTGCACGACCAGGTTCACCGTTCTTTCTTCATTTAATAAACCTCTATGTATGATTTACCCCGCGAAACCGATCCTTTACCTATCAGTATCGCCCGCAGGGCAAAAAAAAAGACCACCCGACGTGGTCTTTTGCTTATGCGCTAAGAACTTTTCTGCCTTTTTGACGACGCGCTGCCAAAACTTTACGTCCGTTTTTCGAGCTCATCCGTTTGCGGAAGCCATGTACTTTTGCTCGTTTGCTTACATTCGGTTTAAATGTAGGTCTCATCTGAACTGCACCTCCCGTATATCAAATACTGAAACAGTATCGCATATTATCGATCTGCTTATTCTTTGTAAACAACTGTTTTTTTGAAACACGCTTTTTTTATTAAACCATGCTGGCCCCGAAAAGTCAATTAAAAACGAGCTCACCCAAATATTGTGGATAAATGAATGGAATACAGTACTTTGTCGGAAAACTAATAACATGTGCATAATTTTTCGGGACTTTGCACGAACTTTGTCGAAATGGTAACAAGATATTAACAATATGTAGTGGTGTCTATAACTTTTATGCACAAGCTATAGAATTTGTGGATAAAATCTCACAATTCGTTGAAATACAAGGGATCTTTTGCTATGATTATTATGTTTTCGGTGTGTATACCTCATCGATCAGCTACTCTTATCAACAACCTGTGGATAACATTGTGAACAAACTCATCCCCTATTTATAACTCATGTTCCCTTTATTCTTCATATTGTGGATGTATTCGTAATAAACACCATTCATTCGACATGATTTGGCTTAATTGCGCCGTTTTGGCGATTTTTGATAAGGAGTGACGTCTGTGGACAGCCATACCTATGATTTATGGCAGCAAGTGTTGTCAATCATTCAGACGAAACTAAGCAAACCCAGTTTCGATACCTGGTTTAAAGCGACCAAGGCTTCCTTCGTGAATGATTCTTTGCTGGAAGTGACGGCGCCGACAACATTTGCGGCTGAATGGCTGGAAGGCCGATATACCAAATTAATTCGTAATACCTTGTTTGAGTTTCTCGGCAGACAGGTCGATGTCCGATTTTCAATTGAAGAGGCCAAAACAGCCGAGCCCGTGCCCGCTGTGCAGCCAAGATCAGTCGAAGCACCAATCGTTCATGAAGAGACATTCAATCATATGCTCAACCCGAAATATACATTTGATACCTTCGTCATCGGCGCAAATAACCGGTTTGCTCATGCTGCTTCGCTAGCTGTTGCAGAAGCACCGGCTAAAGCGTACAATCCGCTCTTTTTATATGGCGGTGTAGGTCTTGGCAAGACGCATTTAATGCATGCGATTGGCCACTACATTATGGATCACAATCCAAGCACGAAGATTATGTATATCTCATCTGAGAAGTTTACGAACGAGTTCATTAATGCAATCCGCGATAACCGTGGCGAGAGCTTCCGGAACAAATATCGCAATATTGACGTGCTTCTCATTGACGATATTCAGTTTTTGGCGGGTAAGGATGGGACGCAAGAGGAGTTCTTCCATACCTTTAATGCGCTGCATGAAGAGCGGAAGCAAATCGTGATTTCCAGTGACCGTACGCCAAAGGAGATCCCGACTTTAGAGGAAAGGCTGCGTTCACGGTTTGAGTGGGGATTGATTACGGACATTCAAGCGCCAGATTTGGAGACGAGGATCGCCATTTTGCGTAAAAAGGCGAAAGCGGAGAACCTTGATATTCCCAATGAAGCTATGGTCTACATTGCTAACCAGATTGATACGAATATTCGTGAGCTGGAAGGCGCTTTAATCCGTGTAGTTGCTTATTCTTCGCTTATTAATCAGGATATTACATCCCATCTGGCAGCTGAGGCATTAAAGGATATTATTCCTTCCAGCCGTCCGAAGATGATCACCATGAACGATATTCAGCAGAAGGTTGGCGAATTCTACGGTTTGCGTCTTGAGGAATTCAAAGCGCGTAAACGGACCAAAGCTGTCGCTTATCCTCGTCAAATTGCGATGTATCTTTCCCGTGAGCTCACTGATTATTCGCTTCCGAAGATCGGTGAAGCATTTGGCGGCCGTGATCATACTACCGTCATCCATGCGCACGAGAAAATATCGCAGCAGCTAAAGGTAGATCAGGACTTGTACAAGATTTTGCAAAACCTGACCGAAAAGATCAAAAATCACACGTAAAAGTTATTCACTTCTATATGAACAACCAAGCAAGCCTATGCACAAGCTATACACATGTGGATAGGCTTGCTTTATCCGTGTTTTAGACGGTTATCCACATATTCAGGCCGCCTACTACTACGACTACTAATATTTTTAAAAAAAACATCATCAAAATAGGGCGAAAACGCCCATTACGGCTCCGCCGATTTTTAAACCCATTTTTAAACCACAAAACATCGATCCGAAACGGACTTAGGAGTGAAACCATGAAACTTTCGATTTCCAAACATGAACTGAACGAAGCCATCCAACAGGTTGCAAAAGCGGCTTCTTCCCGTCCGACAATCCCTATTCTCGGCGGCATCAAGATTGAAGTTACCCATCAAGGGGTTACCTTAACGGCTAGTGATACCGATATATCTATTCAAAGCTTTATCCCTGTAGAACGAGATAATCTCGTTATTGCACATGTGGATAAACCAGGTAATGTCGTTCTCCCCGCCAAATTCTTTGTCGAGATAGTTAAGAAACTTCCTTCTGACAATGTTGAAATTGAAGTAGGTGCTCATTTCCAAACCCTTATTCGTTCCGGTTCAACAGATATCCAGATGGTAGGCCTGGACCCTGAGGAATTCCCGGTTCTGCCTTCCATTGAGCAAAATGAGCTGTTCCAAATGCCTGGTGATCTGCTAAAGGCGATGATTCGTCAGACTGTACTTGCAGCATCCGTGAATGAGCAAACACCAATTCTGACCGGTGTACTCTGGAGCCTTCAAGATAAACAGCTGAAATTTGTGGCGACCGACCGCCACCGCTTGGCAAGCCGTGTCGCTCAAGCTGAGACAGCCATGGAGTACCGGTTTAATAATGTCGTTATTGCTGCCAAAACATTAGTGGAGCTGTCGAAGCTGGTTCCGGATCAGCACGGCCTCGTTGATATTGTGGTTGCGGACAACCAGGTATTATTCAAGATCGGCAACGTCCTCTTCTATACACGCATATTAGACGGGACTTATCCGGATACATCTAAAATTATTCCGAGCATGTTCAAAACAGAACTTGTACTCGATACAAAAAATTTGACGGATGCAATTGACCGCGCGTACCTAATGTCGAGAGAAGAGAAGACCAACATCGTTCGACTCACGACGCTTGATAATGGGGTCATAGAGATTTCATCCAGCTCCACTGAAGTGGGCCGCGTAACGGAGCAGCTTGATGCAAAAAAATTCGATGGTGAGCCGCTGCGGATCGCCTTCAACTCCAAATATATGCTTGATGTGCTTAAAGTCATTGACAGCGAGCAGATTTTTATCGGCTTTACCGGGGCGATGAGCCCAATTGTTATTCGTCCGACGGATCATTCATACAACACGTATGTCATCCTGCCTTATCGAACAACGAATTAAGGCTGCATGGGTAAGATAAGGTGAAAGGAAGGGAACTTGCGATGAAGGAAGTTGCTATTCGTACGGAATATATTACGCTTGGACAGTTTTTAAAGCTGGCGGATTGTATATCCACAGGTGGACACGCGAAATTTTTCTTGCAGGAAAACGAGGTTCATATAAACGGAGATGTGGATAACCGTCGTGGCAGAAAACTGTACGTCGGTGACCGTGTTGAAGTAGAGGGCTGCGGCGTCTTTACGGTAACCGGGGCTTAAGCCCATACCAGGCCGGGAGGACAAATAAACGTGTTTTTAAATAGCATTCAATTGCACAATTATCGCAATTACAAAGAACTTGAGCTTAAGACAGATAATCAAGTGAATTTGTTTGTCGGGCCAAATGCGCAGGGTAAGACAAATTTGCTTGAGGCGATCTTCGCCCTCGCCCTAACCAAATCACACCGTACATCCAAGGATAAAGAGCTGATCGGCTGGGAAGCCGATTCCGCTCGGATCCACGGTGAGGTGGAGAAGCGGTACGGGATGGTTAAACTCGACTTGATGTATTCGACGCAAGGGAAAAAAGCAAAGATCAACGGTTTAGAGCAGCGTAAGCTGAGTGATTTTATTGGATCGCTTAACGTCGTCATGTTCGCACCAGAAGATCTTGAGATTGTAAAAGGAACGCCGGGCATACGAAGACGGTTTCTCGATATGGAAATCGGACAAGTACAGCCCGGTTATTTGCATACGTTGACGCAGTACACAAAAGTGCTGGCACAGCGGAACAATTTTCTAAAGACCACCACTCCCGGCAGCTCGCAGCTGGCTATGCTTGATATATGGAACATGCAGCTTGCTGAGCATGGTGTTAAAATTATGAAAAAAAGGAAACACTTTATACATAAATTACAACGGTGGGCGGAGCAGATCCATTCCGGTATAACGGCGGGTGGCGAGCACCTCACCATTGAGTACCGTCCATCCTTTGACGGCGGCGCCTCCGAAGATGAAACTGTTTTATTTGAGCAATTTATGTTAAAGTTATCACAGGTGAAGGATCAGGAGATTCGCAGAGGAATGTCTCTTGTTGGACCGCATCGCGACGACATGGCGTTCTTTATCAATGGCAAGGAAGCGGCCGTATACGGCTCGCAGGGTCAGCAGCGCACAACGGCGCTGTCGCTTAAGCTTGCCGAAATTGAGTTAATCTGCGAGGAGATTGGGGAATACCCGTTATTACTGCTTGATGATGTGTTGTCTGAGCTCGACCAGAATCGTCAGACACAGCTTATCGAGACATTTCAAAGCAAAGTTCAGACGTTTATTACAACGACCGGACTCGAGAGCGTAAATGTGAGCAAGCTCCAAGACGCCGGTATCTACGATGTGCGGGAAGGCCGAGTGACGCGCTGATCACCAGCGTATATACGGGAGGCGGAGGACATGTATATCCATTTGGGCGGCGAGAAAATTATTCGGGCTGCTGAGTTGGTAGCCATTTTTGATATATCGATAGAGCAATCCTCCAAGCTATCCAAGCAGTTTGTAGCAGGAGCCCGCAAGCGCAAGGATGTAGAGACAATTGGTGAGGAAGAGCCCAAATCGATTGTTGTGACCAAGCAGAAAATCTATTATTCGCCGATTTCATCCTCTACTTTGAAGAAACGGGCCCATCATTTTGCGGCGAACGGCTAGAAGCAGCCAAGGCGAACAGGTATGAGAGGAGCAGTGAGCAGTTGAATCAGCAAAATACGTACGATGAGAGTCAGATACAGGTCCTCGAAGGTTTGGAAGCAGTTCGCAAGCGTCCAGGGATGTATATCGGTTCTACTAGCGGGAAAGGCCTTCACCATCTCGTATGGGAGGTTGTCGATAATAGTATCGATGAGGCGCTGGCAGGTTACTGTACGAAGATTCAAGTCATCGTCCACGAGGATAACAGCATTACCGTAATTGACAACGGTCGTGGTATCCCTGTCGGGGAGAACGCAAAGCTTAAGAAATCAACCCTTGAAGTCGTTATGACTGTCTTGCACGCAGGCGGTAAATTCGGCGGCGAGGGCTATAAAGTATCAGGCGGATTGCACGGGGTAGGTGTATCCGTCGTTAATGCGTTGTCAGAACATGTAACGGTTACAGTTAAGCTCCATGGTAACGTCTACCAACAAGAATACCGCCGTGGTGCACCGCAGTATGACGTCAAGATTATCGGGGAATCGGACGAGACCGGTACGACGGTTAGATTCAAGCCGGACCCTGAGATTTTTACCGATACCACTGTTTACGAATATGAGACGCTCCAATCGCGGATCCGCGAGCTTGCGTTTTTGAATAAAGGCCTTGAGATCGAATTGATGGATGAGCGTACTGGCGCTTCGAATACGTTTAAATACGATGGCGGTATTATCGAGTTCGTGAGACACTTGAACCGCAACAAAGAAGTTATGCACGAAGATCCGATTTATGTTGAAGGTTCGAAAGATCATATTCAGGTCGAAGTGTCTTTGCAATATAATGACGGCTACACGGAGAATATTCATTCCTTCGCGAATAATATCAATACACATGAGGGCGGTACACATGAATCCGGCTTTAAGAGTGCGTTGACGCGGATTATCAATGATTACGCCCGCAAGACGAACTTGATTAAAGATAATGACTCCAATTTCTCCGGCGATGATGTGCGTGAAGGTCTAACAGCGATCATTTCTGTGAAGATCCCAGAGCCGCAGTTTGAGGGACAAACAAAAACGAAGCTCGGCAACAGCGAAGTGCGCGGTATTGTCGAATCGTTCTTTGCTGAGAAGCTGCAGGAGTTCCTGGATGAGAATCCGTCGGTCTCCCGTAAAATCGTGGAGAAGGGCCTGCAAGCGGCTAGAGCCCGTGAAGCAGCACGTAAAGCACGCGAACTTACAAGACGTAAGAGCGCGCTAGAAGTAAGCTCATTGCCAGGTAAACTGGCTGACTGCTCTTCGAAGGATGCCTCAATCAGTGAGTTGTACATTGTCGAAGGCGACTCGGCGGGTGGATCAGCGAAACAAGGCCGTGACCGTCACTTCCAGGCTATTTTACCGCTTCGTGGTAAAATTCTGAACGTGGAACGGGCAAGGCTCGATCGTATTCTTGGTAATGCTGAGATTCGCGCGATCATTACGGCGCTTGGTACTGGAATTGGTGACGACTTCGATTTGGCAAAGGCACGTTACCACAAAGTCATTATTATGACGGATGCCGACGTTGACGGTGCCCATATTCGGACACTGATGCTGACGTTCTTCTTCCGTTACATGCGGAAGATTCTTGAGGCGGGCTATATCTATATTGCACAACCGCCGCTGTTTAAGATCGAACGTAACAAAGTGATTCGCTACGCACAATCCGAGAAGGAACGCGATGATATTATCGCTGAGTTCGGAGAAGGCGTGAAAGTGAATGTACAACGTTATAAAGGTCTTGGCGAGATGAATGCAACGCAGTTGTGGGAGACAACGATGGATCCGGAAAGCAGAACAATGCTCCAGGTATCTATCGAAGACGCCATTGAAGCGGACACTATTTTCGATACGCTGATGGGCGATAACGTAGAACCACGCCGTGATTTCATTCATCAGTTTGCGAAAGACGTTAAGAACTTGGATATCTAGTACAATAATATAAAGATAGCCGTCCTTATGGGCGGCTATTTCTTTTTATATCGCCCGTAAGATACCGCATACCGATAAATTTTACGGAATATGGTTTTATCTTCGAGCTTGCGGAATATAAAGGCGTCAGGCTTGGTGTTAACCTCAAGGATCCAAGGGCGCATCTGCTGGTCAATGGCAATGTCAATGCCGAGTTCCTTGATGCCCGGATAATGCTTTTCCAGCTCCTTGGCGATATCAAGACTGATCTGTTTAAGACGGATGGCGTACACCATTTTTTGCGTAGGAGATTGATGAGTAGACATTAGACGGTCAAAGGACATCGGAGTTCCGCCATTATGATAGTTGGTAACGACTTTAGCAGGATGAGCAAGCCGGCCGATAATACCGGTAGCCTCCCAATGGTTGTTATCATTACGTTGTATCATGACACGGATATCGAAGCGTCGTTTTTTATGGCGAAGCAGATCGATCCCCCGTTGGACCAGATATCGTCTGCCATTAATTTTTTTAACCAAGCTTTGGTACAGCAGCTCGAAGGTAGGAAAAGTTCTAATGGTGGTATTTAATTGATATTTGTAGCCTTTACTTGCCGACTTCAGTTTTTCTACACGCATGACTCCCTTGCCGAAGGTTCCGTTCACTGGTTTAACGTATACCATGCCGTATTCAGTTAACATCAGCATAAGATTCTCATGGCCAAAGAGCTTGGTCGCAGGAATGTATTCACGGAGAGCCGATGAATGTAGAAGGACATTTGTTTTCTCCCACTTGCTGTATACATACTGGATAGACAAAGTGGTTGCTCCTTTCCGGATGGACCCTGTCAGAATGATGGATGAATGCACAATCAAGAAGAAGACAGAGATTGGAATGAGTGGTATAATGTAATTTGGGTCTGTTTATTTTATGGCGGCACTGGAACGAAAGAAAACGGTTATTTGCCTATTTTTTTCGTTTTTTGTAGGCAATTTTTCTGTTTTATCGTTGAAACGTAGAAAAGGTGTTTAGCCGCGCCTTTTTTGTGAAAGTAATATAATGGTTATCATGAAGATGAGTTAGGCAGATCAATGACGTCAGGGAGGTAAAACATGGCGGAAGAACAACAGCATTCGCAAATTAAAGACCGTGACATCGGTATAGAAATGCGCGATTCTTTTATGGACTATGCGATGAGTATTATCGTGAGCCGCGCACTGCCCGATGTAAGGGACGGTCTTAAACCGGTGCATCGTCGTATTTTATATGCAATGTCGGAGCTGGGCATGTCCTCGGACAAGCCGTATAAGAAGTCTGCGAGGATCGTAGGTGAAGTTATCGGCAAGTATCATCCGCACGGCGACTCGTCGGTATATGAAGCGATGGTACGGATGGCACAAGATTTCTCGATGCGATACATGCTTATTGATGGGCATGGCAACTTCGGCTCAGTTGACGGAGATATGGCGGCGGCGATGCGGTATACCGAAGCGCGTTTGTCCAAGATCGCCATGGAAATGCTTCGCGATTTAAATAAAGATACAGTTAATTTTGTTCCGAACTATGACGGTGAGGAGAAAGAGCCGGCGGTTCTGCCGTCACGATTCCCGAACCTGCTCGTAAACGGGGTAACAGGTATTGCTGTAGGTATGGCAACAAACATTCCCCCGCATAACTTGAACGAAGTAATCGACGGCATCCAAGCGCTGATTCAAAATCCGGAAATAACGCCGCTTGAGCTGATTGATTATGTAAAAGGTCCTGACTTCCCGACAGCGGGTATTGTGATGGGACTTAGCGGGATTCGTAATGCCTATTTGACTGGTCGTGGCACTGTCACGATGAGAGCTCGGGCTAACATTGAAGAGAATGGTAATAAAGCTCGTATTATTGTCTATGAGCTGCCTTACCAAGTGAATAAAGCGCGTCTGGTTGAGAAGATTGCTGAACTCGTTCGTGAGAAAAAAATCGAGGGCATCACAGACCTTCGTGATGAATCCGATCGTAACGGCATGCGGATCGTCATTGAGCTTCGCCGTGACGTGACGCCAAGCGTTGTACTGAACAATCTATATAAGCAGACGCAAATGCAATCGAACTTCGGTATTAACATGCTAGCACTTGTTAATGGTGAGCCGAAGACGTTGAACTTGCGGGAAATGCTCTATTACTACCTGCAGCATCAGATCGAAGTAATTCGTCGTCGTACAGAGTATGACCTGAAGAAAGCAGAAGCTAGAGCTCATATCCTCGAAGGCTTGCGTATTGCTCTTGATCATCTGGATGAAGTCATTGCGCTTATCCGGGCATCACAAACGGCGGATATTGCCCGTGAAGGCTTGATTGAGCGTTTTGCTCTAAGCTATGAGCAAGCACAAGCTATTCTCGATATGCGTCTACAAAGGCTGACTGGTCTCGAACGCGACAAGATTGAAGCTGAGTATGAGGAACTGATGAAGAAGATCGCTGAATACAAAGCGATTCTTGCTGATGAGCAGCTTGTGCTCAACATCATTAGTGAAGAGCTTAATGAGATCAAAGAGCGTTTCGGTGACGAGCGTCGCACAGAGATTACGGTAAGCGATGAAGAGATCCTTGATGAGGATTTAATCCCGCGTGAGGATGTTATCATCTCTATTACGCATACCGGTTATATCAAACGTCTTCCGGTATCGACTTACCGCAGTCAGAAGCGCGGCGGTAAAGGCGTAGTGGGCATGGATACGAAGGAGCATGACTTTGTCGAGCATCTATTTGTATCGAATACTCATCATTACCTCCTGTTCTTCTCGAATAAGGGCAAGGTATACCGTTTGAAAGCCTACGAGATTCCAGATCTTAGCCGGACAGCTAGAGGGACGCCGATCATTAACCTGATTCAGATTGAGCAAGGTGAGACGATCAACGCGGTTATTCCTGTAGAAGGCTTCGATTCAGAACAATACCTGTTCTTTGCTACACGACAAGGTATTGTGAAAAAGACTCCGCTTGACGATTATATAAATATTCGTAAAGTCGGGCTTATCGCGATTTCGATTCGTGAGGATGACGAACTTATCGGTGTGAAGCTGACAGATGGCAACCAAGAGATCGTAATGGGTACAGCGCAAGGGATGTCCATTCGCTTCTCCGAGCAGGATGTACGGTCAATGGGCCGATCTGCAACTGGCGTAAAAGGCATTCAGTTGGATGATGAAGATGTGGTTATCGACATGGACGTTGTTGTTCCGGATAATGACGTTCTTATCGTTACAGCAAAAGGTTACGGCAAACGGACACCGATGAGCGAATACCGGATTCAGAATCGTGGCGGTAAAGGGATTAAGACCCTTAACGTTACGGATAAGAACGGACCGATTGTTAGCTTGAAAGTTGTTCTAAATGATGAGGACCTGATGATTATGACCGCCCTAGGCACATTGATTCGGATGAGCATGGAAGGCATCTCGACGATGGGCCGTAATACGCAAGGCGTGAAATTGATCAATACACGTGAAGACGACACGGTATCTACGGTAACCCGTGTAGCTCGCAACGAAGATAGCGATGATTCCCTTGAAGAAGGCGAAGAATTCGAAGAAGGAACGGCGGAAGCTGGTTCCGAACCCACAGAAGAGTAATAAGTGAACGCATAAGATAGGCATACATCGGGAGGGGACCGTTGTGGCAACAGTGGCTTTATCACAAGTGAAATTAGGCGACAAAATCAGCGATGATGTCCTCACCCCGCTTGGCGGAGTGCTGCTCCAGAAGGGGAAAGTAGTTACCCCTAGGGAGTTAGACATTATGCGTGCATTTCTGGTTCCACAAGTAAAGATTGAAATGCCGGCTAATCAGGCAGAAAAAGTGCAGGAGAATGTCAAACAGGAACCGGTTGTTCCTAGCTTGTCTGCAACGCCGCTGCATGATGAATATGATCAAATGATTGTTCTGCTGAAGCGGGTTATCAATGAGATCAGATCAGGACAACCGATTCCCGTTATGGATATGAGGACACAGCTCGAGAAGATGCTGCAGCACGAGAATATGTATCAGGTACTTACTTTCACACCAAGACACTTTATAGAACGTGAATACTTGCTGCATAACAGTGTATTGGTTTCTCTGACCTCCTATCGCATTGCCCAGTGGTGTGGTCTTCCTCGAAAGGATTGGATACCCATAGCTCTGGCCGGTTTGCTGCACGATATAGGGAACGTGAAGATTGATCAGGCTATTCTGGCCAAGCCTTCAACCCTAACAACAGCGGAGAATGAGGAAATGAAGCGTCACACAGTTCTTGGTTACCAGCTGCTGAAAAATATCGCCTCTTTAAACGAAGGGGTGAAATTATCGGCGCTTCAGCATCATGAGCGAATAGACGGCAGCGGTTATCCGTTAGCAATCGATTCGACCAAGATTCATCCTTACGCCAAAATTGTAGCCATTGCTGATATCTATCATGCGATGACCCTTAATCGTTATTACCGTAAGGCAGCTTCTCCATATTTCGTTTTAGAACAGATTCAGAGCGATGCCTTCGGGAAGCTGGAGCCTGGATATGTAAGGGTGTTTGTTGAAAAAGTAACGCAGTTCCATAACGGGAATATCGTGAAGCTTAGCGATGATCGTGTAGGAGAGATTGTGTTTACGGATTCTATTCATCCGACAAGACCGTGGGTATCCATTAATGGCACAATCATTAACCTTACGGTAGATAGACATCTGCATATAAAAGAAGTAATGGGATAAAATAAAAGATATCGTCCTTATTTAGGGCGATATCTTTTATTGTTTTTAATGATTTAATGCGTAATTTTGAGATGTAAATGATAATAATTATGTTTTAGCAAATTAGTTTAAAAAAGTACTTGCAATCCAATAGGCGCACATGATATATTATCTAAGTCGCCGCTGAAACAAACGGTCGACAAACGAAAGAAAATTGTTCTTTGAAAACTGAACAACGAGCAAAACTGCCCCGTTAGAAATAACGGAAAAAGCGATGTATTGATCTCTATCGAAGTAACTCAGTGATGAGCGACCGCGATTAGAGGTTGATCAAAAC
>NZ_JBFRCT010000009.1:0-319181 GCF_052113225.1 Paenibacillus sp. YAF4_2 | reverse complement strand
GAGTACGAAGATGAACAAAATGCCGGTGCCAGGTTCAAACGACACGGAATTTTCCGCCGAGGAAGTTGCAGAGGTATTCGAGCAAAATCAATCTGTAGAGCACTCAGCCCGTAACGTAAAGAAATTTGAGTAAATACAGCGCAAAAAAAACGGAAGCCCGGTTCCACTAAGGAACCAGGCTTCTTATAAGATCAAAAATCTGTCCGATCATTCTATCACTTGATGTTAGTTAACCACTTATATCTACTACTATCGTTTGTATAGAAGTTCTTGTTTATTCAATAAAGCCTCATATTAAGAGGATTCTTGTCGTCCGGCATTTTAGAATATCTCCGCCATTGGCCCCTTACTTCTTTAACCTAGATTTTGATCTGACATCCTCTTTGTACAGTAACACTGTTAAAATTATCGCTAACAAACAAGCAACTACTGCTATTAATGCTGTTACGAAAAATTCTTTAGTAGGCCCCTCAAAGCCATATACCAATAATCCATACAAGATGCTCAGTATAGAAGTAATGACACAAAGAACTACTATTACTGCGTATATTGCAGAAGACTTTTTCGGTTGATTGAACATTTTCAATAACTCCTATATTTCTCTCGTTATTTGAACTATAGTCTCCCGTTAGCTCAACATAAGGACCATTATTAATGGTCTCACTATTCAAGTACATCATAACCAATAACTTGCTTGGTCATTGGGTTAAAATAGACTGTAATGGGCCCTTGTAATCCTTCGTTATCGGTATGCAAAAGCACTCGAACGGCTTTATTACCGTTAATCCATAGAGCGATGCGATTAATTTTAGCAAATGTTGTTGGTTTAGGAACAAATAACTCCTTGATTCGTTTTCCGTCTAGAGAAGTAACGGATACCTCACCATTCTGCGAATTCAAGATATGCTTATTATAGTCCACTTCATTTAACGCCCGGTTCACATATCCTTTCTCACTAATGGATGTCGTGGATATTACGGTGTAAGCAGCTACAATAATTAATAAAAGCAATGTAACCCATACGGGATTCTTTTTCAAAGCTCCTAACATCGATAATCCCCCCTCACTTGTTATAATTTAGGACGCATCATTTAGAACAAAGTTGCATTAAAGTAATCTGCCCTTTAGCTTAATAACTCGGATATTTTTAGACCGCCGGCTTTCTATAGAAGTACTTGTCCTAATATGGTTATGTATAGAAGTTCTTGTCTTGAGCTCATGACAAGAACTTCTATACAAAATAAAAAAGCCGCAGTTTACGCGACTTCGTTTGTGTAGAAATTCTTGTCGTCCGACATTAATAACTTCCTTCCAACTACGATGATCTTAACCTTGTTAATGAGTAAATCGCCTAATTTCCCGCCCATTTACCATTCAAACCACAAGTCTGTCTTTAGGATACTCTCAGAGTCATTTTGCAACAGTCTAGTATCTTATAAATTCAAGCTTTTCATCGAGGCTGCTGCATAACGATCACCTGATGCAATTCCTACTGGAGCGACTTCATTAATTCTTTCTAGATCACGACTAGTCAGCTGCACCTGCAAAGACCCAACATTCTCCTCGAGGTACATTCTTTTCTTGGTTCCAGGTATCGGAACGATATCATCCCCTTGGTTGAGCAACCACGCTAAGGCTAGCTGGGATGGCTGGCAGCCCTTTTCCTGAGCAATCTCTTGAATGCGTTGAACCATTTCGATGTTCTTCTGAAAATTATCCCCTTGGAATCTTGGGGATTGACGTCGGAAATCATCATCGGCTAAATCTTCATATCGCTTAATTTGCCCTGTGAGAAATCCTCTCCCTAATGGGCTATATGGAACAAAACCTATGCCTAGCTCACGACAGACCGGTAAAATCTCATCTTCCACTTCACGACTCCAAAGTGAATACTCTGTCTGCAAAGCCGTAATAGGATGTACAGCGTGAGCGCGTATAATTGTCCGAGGTGAAGCTTCTGACATCCCCAGATAACGAACTTTGCCTTCCTTGACCAATTCAGCCATAGCGCCAATCGTTTCTTCAATCGGTGTTTTGGGATCTACGCGATGCTGGTAATAAAGATCAATATGATCTACGTTTAAACGGCGTAAGCTTGCTTCACATGCTTCCCTCACATACGCTACACTTCCGTTTACTCCAAGAAAGCTCCCATCCGCTCCGCGGACATTGCCAAATTTAGTAGCGAGCACCACTTCATCGCGCTTTCCTCTTATGGCTTTCCCAATCAACTCCTCATTTCTGCCTACACCATACATATCTGCCGTATCCAAAAAGCTAACACCTAATTCCAACGCGCGTAGAATGGTTTGGACCGATTCCTCATCATTTTGCCCGCTATAGAAATCGGACATGCCCATACAACCTAACCCCAGCGCAGATACCTCAAGACCTGTTTTTCCTAGTGCTCTTTTTTTCATTTAAATAACCTCTTTCCTAAGAGTGCCATAGATTAAATATACTCTTTCTTGACAGTTGAGAAAACTTTGCAATAGTTTATGGTAAGCATTTGTTAAATAATTAGAACCTTTTTCGAAAGCCATGTATATAGATCGACATCTCACCTGTTTTTAATCAATAATTGCCTGGTAGATCGACGTCCAAAAATCAAAAGCGATTTTGCTGTTCTGTGGCATCTTGCGCACCTCTGAGCTGAATCATGAGCGTTGCCATCAGACTTTCTTTTAGATCTGCAATCCAAGTTGAGCCCAAAGATCCCGGCCAGAAAAAGAAGCCAACACTAGGTCCGATATCGGTTTACCTGCTTCGTACAGAGACGCCATAACCAGGCCCTTTGTTGGCCCACATGATGGACCCATCATAATCGGTTTCATCTAAAAAGGGCTTTGCATCCTGCTCATATGTGAGGAAATCAACCACCCGGTTAAAAAATATAGAGTAAAGCTGGTCGGCTAGATTGACCCTTTTGAAATGCTGAAACCCTTAGCTTCAAACACTACAGTACGCGGATGACGATTTTACCGCGCGCTCGGCGGCTCTCACTTTTTTCATGTGCCTTGGCAGTTTCCTCTAAAGGGAAAACAGAGTCGATCGTTATGTTCAATTGTCCGCCGTTAACTAGGCGGGTCAATTCGTCTAGATAAGCAGTAGTGATCTGCGGGTACTGTATCTCCTGGACTGTTACAGAAGCCTTTGCCGCGTTATCGGACGAATAGCGCCCCCACGTAATCGGTACGAGACGACCTCCCGGCTTTAGGGTATTCAGTAGCCATTCTACCTTTTCTCCTCCCGCTGTATCGAGGACAATGTCCACGCTTTGTTCGATCTCTGCCGGCAGAATGGATGTATAGTCGACAAACGCATTGATGCCTAGATCAAACAAGTATGGCTCGTTACGGGCAGAAGCGGCTCCGATGACGCGCGCCCCCTTCCATCGGGCGAGTTGGACCGCTAGGTGGCCGACTCCCCCGGCGGCACCGTTGATCAGCACCGTTTGTCCCTTCTCTAGTTTCCCTTGTACGAACAGCGCATGCCAAGCAGTAAAGCCCGACTGAGGCAGAGCTGCCGCCTCAACGAAATCAACCGATTGAGGTTTGAGTGCCAAATTCCCCGCCGGTACAACGACATATTCCGCGCAACCCCCACTGTTGACGGTCATCCCGTAAACGGCATCGCCCGGATGAAAACTCGTTACTCCAGCACCCACACTGGCAACGACTCCCGATACATCCCAGCCAGGAATATAAGGAAGTCTGAACCGATCACCTGCCAAGCCCGAACGGATCTGCCAATCGCCTGGATTGACGCCGACTGCATGAACGCGGACGAGAACCTCGTCTTTACCTGCCGCCGGAATGGGTACTTCTTCGTAACGCAACACGCCCGGTCCTCCGTAAGTAAAATATCGGATCGCTTTGATTTTCTGGGGTAATTCCATCGCCATGATCATTTATCCCTCTTTCGCTTCATTGAATTAACGGGCCACTTTCATTACAATAGTAATAAAATTGGAAACTGGTAACAACGGACAATGCAGCCCGCAAGTCGTTTACCTGACAAATTGACGATTTTGTCGGGGCTGTTTGCTCTTGAGCTCCGTTGAGGTCAAGCGAGGAGCGTTACAAGCGATGGGAACTGAGAGGAATGAAGCCGATAGACGGCGGAGGCGGTCGCAGTTACTGCTGAAGCAATCGTTCGCGGAACTGATGCGGGAAAAGGGATTTACCGCGATGACAATCCAGGATATCACCGACCGAGCAGATGTACACCGGGGGACGTTCTACGCTCATTTTCCGGACAAATTCGCGTTGCTGGAGCAGTCCATCCGTGATAAATTTCGCCATATGCTAGGGCGTGAACTTCCACCGGATGCAGGTTGGAATCCAGAGCATTTGCGCGTGCTGGTCCGAGTAGTGCTGGAGCACGTTCGCTCGCTATACGGTCGGTGCAGCCCGATCGATACGGTCAATCCGCTATTTGAGAGGTCGGTCCGAGACGAGCTCGCCGAATTGCTGCAACGCTGGTTGCAAGTGCTTCGGGCGGACCAGGCTGAGTGGACCATCCGCGTCGATACGATGGCTCTCATGACAAGCTGGTCGATATTCGGCGCCGCGGTACAATGGAGCAAAGCTTATGAGGATATAAGTGTGGACGAAATGACCCACCGCATCGTAGCCGTACTAGCAGAAGGCGCAGGCAGATTTGCGTTTATCGATAAAAAAATGTAATTGCTAAAAGATAAGTATTGATCGCACATACTTCAAAAACTGCAAGATTGTAATCGGCAGCGTTTTGAACTATACTACCCTCTCAATGAATAGCAGTAGCCGATCAGTTAGCCGGCTGCGGAGTTGTCAATTATCTACTTCATCGATATGTTTGAGAAACATTTGAACGGGAATAGGCCACCAGATTTTGATTATAATTCTTTGCATTGAACAAGAAATTCTATATATTAATTAAAAACCGCAGTTCTTGCGATTGTATAGATGTACTTGGACAAAATTGAGGACGACGACAATGCCTCAAAGTAAATACACATGTTGATCAAACTTGAATATGTAACGTGAGAAAAACTTGAAAGGCCGGCAGGATGTTCTACCGGCCACTTTGATTTTTATAGGACAAGCATAGGATGTGCATCACTGGAAATTATTTATTACGTTTAACCGGTTTAACGGAAGTGCTAATACGGGTTTTTACAGGTTTCTTAGTTGTGCGAGATTTAATAGAACTGCCGTTCTTACTTGCACTGGTCACTAATTAAACTCTACTGCCCTTTACTTCAACAAAGGCTGCAGCAGATCCTCTGATCTGCTACAGCCTTATTGATTGAACTATAGTTCCCAGTTAGCGTAATAATATCATGGTATTTACCGACGCTGGACAGCCAGCTTAACAGCAAGTCCTGTCAATACGCCGGACATGATCCACCGCTGTGCCTTAAGCCATGTCGGGCGTTTACCTAACCAACTAGCAATCCTGCTTGCCGTAAGAACAATAAGGAGATTCACCGCAAAGCTGATTAAGATTTGCGTCAAGCCCAAAATCGCGCTTTGTGACAGCAAAGAGCCTCTTTTAGGATTCTCAAATTGTGGCAAAAGTGAAATATACAATACGGCGATCTTTGGATTAAGCAAATTAGTTATAAAACCCATCAGAAACAATTTATGTGGCTTTTCAATCGTGAGAGCGACTGGTGCCAGTATTGAAGCGGAACCAGACTTATTCGACTTCCATGCGAGCCAAAGTAAATATGCAGCTCCCGCCCACTTCATTGCCGTATAAATTACCGGTACGGTATTAAATATCGCTATCAGACCAAGCATAGAGGCAATAAGATAAACAACAAAGCCGAGCACAACCCCCATTAAAGATATAATACCCGCCTTTCGCCCTTGTGAAATCGAACGCGAGATAAGGTAGATCATATTGGGTCCGGGAGAACAAACCATTCCAAGTGATACAATTCCAAAAGCAATTAATGTTCCTAAACTAATCAAATTCGTCCCCCCTAATAGAAATTAAATCTATTTATTTTATCATAAGCACAAAAAATCATCCATCACTGAGGATGCCCTGAAGCAACTGCTAGTTGCTATTAAAGATCATGCGATGGACCGAAACATCCCAGAAATCAAGAAGTTCATCGGAAGCTATGTAGAATAGGTGATTGTCTATAAGGAGGGATTACACTATCCTGCCTGTTCGTATTATGAGGTCACCGATTCCTATCGGTGGCCTAAGCGCTTATGTGACTGGGGTTAAATTCGAATCGTAATTTCAACATAGAGATTCACCCTATTTGTGATACGGTTCTCCGTAACACTTTAAAGGCGAAATTAAAAGCACCTTCTACAGGTGCTTTTCTTTAGCGAATATACATTGGATATCAACGTAATCAACAGAGGAAACGGTAACGTGGAACTAGTAACGGGATACGTGGCCTCGAGATCTTCTCCACATGTTTGATGCTTATATTGGCATTTTTCAGCATTCACAATTGTAGTAAATTTTTTGATAATTTCAGAATTTCTCTTCTTTGCTTCATAGAAATCGCAATTACGGCCAATGCAGCTGCCAGACTAGCAATGCTTATGATTGCCATAGCAGAAGAATTGCCGCTTTCTTCATTAAACAATAAGAGTAGTCCCAAATTAATCAGAGCATGAAATACTGATGCTATTACGAGGTTGTTACCCCCTGAGTCTCGTAGTAGTTCCCCAACAATAACAGAGAGAGAGACAGCCATCATTATAAATGAGACGGCAAACAACAATCCCTCAGAGTAAACATTATGCCAGCCCCCCATAATAGACCCACCAGTATGGAACTAGGAAGTACGCCTAGCTTCGTCTGGAATAAGGGCTGTAGAAAACACCGCCACCCAAACTCTTCTCCAGCAGCACCAATAAATTGCGCGATGATAATTAGCCAGAACGGATGCGATAGAGTAGAGGGAGGAGTGTAGTCTACTTGATGTCCAAATATTTTATAAGCAACAATTGATACGGAGAATATAGCAATTACCAATACGCATACTGCCAGTAATCGACGCAGGACCAAAGATCGGAAGCTAAGTCCGAGTGAAATAGGAATACGTTTCTTGCCGTTAAATAACAGCATAACAACTACAACACCTATTGTCGGTCCAAACTGTGTCAACTGGATGACTACCTCGGGAATACTCGTATTAGTTTGTATGAGTCCTAACGCCAGTGATGCAATTGAAGTGATTACATAGTAGACGAATACAATAAGAACCAAGTTTGATTTTTTTTATCTTTTTCTTTCATTCGTTCTTCACCTTCTACTTTTATAAAAATCAAATGAACCGCCTACGTGTAAACAACCAGCCACCGATCGAGAATACGAGGGCAAAAGAGATTGTGAGTAGGAATCCCTTCAGCAGTGAATCGTTATACAGCAGCACCTTAAATCCGTCTACTACCTCTGGGCGGAAAGCAGGCAGCGCGGTACCAATCGAAATGGCGGCAATCAGCACGCACCAAATGATCCATCCCATAACATGCCGCAAGCCCGAGAACAGCAGGGTTAGCAACGACATGAGCATCATATAAGCTCCGAACTGGTAAACGAACATGCCAACCATGCCGAACTGATCCCAATGAAACACCTCTAGTATGTCGAAAAACCCCGTATAGTCTCGAATGATTCCATCTTCAACCGCATGCCATATTACATTTAATATCGCAAATCTGTTCAAGAGAAGTTGGGTAAATTGATTTGATTATTTCTAAGACAGCCTTTGCGTAGTCCTGTATTCTTTTTGAGCATCATGCTTTTTGAGCATCAAGCTCTAATCGTTATACCAAAAATGAGCAACCGATTGAACGGAAGCGGTCCAAGCCATACATCCACCTATCTTATAAACGAACTTTGAGACGTATCATCAAAAGACAGATAGCACCGCTTTACCAACAACTCGTCGGTTCAAAAGGCTCTTGGTAACCTCAGCAATTTCGGTCCATGGTGCCTCCAGACCGATTTGCGGATGCAATAATCCCTCGGCAACCATTTGAGCTAATCGTCCAAGATCTTTTGACACACCTTCTGATGGCATTCCATCAAGAACGAGCACTCCGTC
Source organism: Paenibacillus sp. YAF4_2 (assembly GCF_052113225.1). Lineage (NCBI taxonomy): Bacteria > Bacillati > Bacillota > Bacilli > Caryophanales > Paenibacillaceae > Paenibacillus > Paenibacillus sp. YAF4_2. Next base: position 311,113 of record NZ_JBFRCT010000009.1, on the reverse strand, counting down.
CGGAACCGAGTCAAGTCTAGCCTGGAGCGTCATTTCCGGTTCTGTTGCAGCTCCAACGTTAATACAGCTGCCACCTTTTACAAGAAATGTCGAAACGATGTTTAACGATTTGCCACCCAACGTATCGATGATAACGTCATAAGGACCGAACGATTGAGCTGCAACAACGTCTTCTCCAACAACTACCTTGTGTACCCCTATCTCTTGAAGACAAGCCACACGCTCTTCGCGTCGCACAAGTGCGGTAACTATAGCGCCTGCTTCCTTTGCCAGCTGGCAAGCAAAATGGCCCACACCGCCGGATGCCCCAGTAACTAACACCTTTCGATGAAGAAGAACGCCGCCTCTCTCCAATGCAAATAAAGCAGTGAGTCCAGCCACGGGCAAAGTTGCAGCCTGAGCAAAAGTAACATTTTCGGGAATTTCTAATAAGAAATTCGTTGGAACGACGACAAGTTCCGCCCATGAACCTGAATGAACCATTCCGAAGACTCTGGCCCCGACTGGAGGCCCCGATCCATCGGCAGCCGACTGTTCTACTACACCGGATAGGTCCCACCCCGGGCGCCACCCTGCATTTGCTCTTATTGTAGTGCGCACCTCGCCAAGATTGAGCGAGATCGCATAAACGCGAACCAATGCTTCCGACGAGGCTGGATGGGGGGCCTCTACTTCGTCGACTTTTAGACGTCCTTGTACAGCGGGATCAACAACAATTGCGCGAATCGTACTCATCATGTGTCTCCTTCTTTCCGAGTTTTTCGTCTAAATCTTTTATTATGCTTTGACATAGTGTCGCTCGACGTTTAGAGTATAAACTATAAAGTTTACTTGAAGGTCAAGACCATTTTGAGGAGATTTTTATGAAAATCCAAGTATTGGCACAAAGGACCGGTTTAACGCCGCCTGCCATTCGCTTTTATGAAAAAGAAGGACTTCTGGATGCCCGCCATGTTCGACGGGAAGAAAACAATTATCGCGACTATTACGAAGTGGCAGTCGATCATCTTCTGATGATGAAAAAGGTTCAAGCCGTAGGATTTACGTTAGCGGAACTCAAAGAAGTGATCCAAGCTTATGAGGTAAATGATCTTCCCCTTTCAAAGAAAATTGAGCTTCTTAGTCAAAAGATGCAGGAGATCGAAAGAAAAAAAGATGAATTGGAGCAAGTTCAAACACATCTGGCACGGATGCTGGCAAACAAGATGGCATTGTTGGATTCTGCGGAAAAAGAGAGTTAACAAGAATTACTATTGAAAAGCTATTCGTAAGAATAGTTTAGCGAACAGGAGCAGGTCGCCGCGGCGCCTGCTCCTGATAAATTGATCTCACTAACCTCCCGTTAGCTGAGACAAGACAAAGGTAACATCTTGGCACCCAACATCAAAGAAAAAACGGTAGACATATGTCTACCGTCCATATCTTCACGTCAACGTTCTTCGGCAGAACAATTGACTTCTATATTATCTCCATCTTGAAAGGTTAATTATACATTGTTATCGACAGTCTTCTCATGTTGTTTATTGATCTCTCAATTCTCCGTAATTACTTCAAACTGGCGTTTAAAAAGCCTCTTGAAGGGGTTTCCTTAACTTTGTATTCATCCTTCCCGTCCAACCATTCTAGCTCATTTATATTTGAATCAAGCTTTTGTCCTGTGGGTTGCAGCTCCTCTTGTTTCGTTTTTTTCTTCATATGTGCATTATTCTTCCATTTGTGCTTTTGTTTCACGTTTCCCTCATCCTTCCACGTCACTCAATGCATTAGAATAAACTATGCATAAGATTGAATTTGGACTGGGAAATAAATAAAACAGGCAGTTATTGACGCCTTGCGCTAATGAAAAAAGCAGCCGATCGGATGACCAGCTGTAATAATCTTTATTCAACTATCCTCTCCCTTTAGCTTTATACCTCTAATGCTTTTACTAATGCCACAAGTAGAAATCTTCTCTTTGCATTACCACCTCAATTTGAGGTGCAACGCCACAATTATTTCGCTGGCTCATAATGCACATGTACTTCTAATACTTCTGAAGTTTTTTCAATTCCACCTCTGTAGCTACTTCATGTGCTTCATAAAAATCAAGGGTTTTATCGATTGACAGGACCACATCAACAACCGCATTACTGCCATAATTTCTAGCTTTCAGATCTTTTACCTCTGGGATTTCCTTCTTGAAATTAGCGCACAAACAAGAATTCAGACTAGAATCGATATTCGTCGTTGTGTTGTTGTTTACTACACTAACACTACATGCATGCTGCAGCGCCGATTACTCTTCTTGTTTGTTTGTTGTACGTACTACACACAACACAACCACCACCACAACACCACCCACACACCCAACTGTTTGAAATTACCTCCAAATATCCCTTGCATAGCGAACATACATTCGGTATATAATAAGATACGAACATACTTTCGTATTTGTATTGGAGTGGGGATTATGGAACGTGTCATTATGCTGATTGACTGCCAGTCGTTCTACGCGTCCGTCGAGAAGGCCGCTCATCCCGAATATAAGAACGATCCGGTCGTTGTGGCCGGCGATCCTTCGCGGCGTTCGGGCATTATTTTGGCTGCTTGTCCGCTTGCGAAGCAGTACGGCGTCACGACTGCCGAGACCCTTGGCGAGGCGCTTGGCAAGTGTCCGCATCTTGTCATTATTAGACCACGCATGCAGGCTTACATCGAAGTCTCGCTTATGATTACCGACATCTTCCGCTCGTTTACCGATTTGGTGGAGCCCTTCTCCATCGACGAGCAGTTCCTGGACGTCACCGGTTCTTTATCTTACTTCGGCACGCCCGATGAGATTGCAACGCAGATCCAGACAAAAATCATGCTCTACACTGGCGTTTGGGCGCGGGTCGGCATCAGCTCCAACAAGATTCTGGCCAAGATGGCCACTGACATTTGGGCGAAAAAGAACGAAGCCGGCGTATTCACGCTCCCGAAAACAGATGTTGAATCACTTTTGTGGCCGCTTCCTGTGAACAAAATGTTTGGCGTTGGCTCGCGGATGACCGCACATTTTCAGCGGATGGGGATTTCCACAATTGGAGATCTCGGCAGCCTCCCGCTTCCGGATTTCAAGCGCAAGCTGCGGGCGCGGATGGGCCGCAACAGCGATATTCAAGCGGAGTTGTTTTGGCAGACGGCCAATGGCATTGACCCAAGTCCGGTAAAACCCAGCACGCACGACGCGCAGCAAGCTGTTGGTCATCAGATGACCCTGCCCCGTGATTACAGTAAGCCGCAGGAAATCGACATCATCCTGCTGGAATTAAGCGAGGAAGTATGCCGCCGCAGCCGCGCGAAGGGTTATATGGGCTGCGTTGTTGCAGCAGGTGCGCAAGGGGCGGATTTCGATCGGCCGACCGGCTTTTTCCGTCAAATGACGGTGCCTGATCCGACTAATATTACGAAGGAAGTATTCGCTGCGGCCCGGACGTTATTTTACGCGCATTGGGATCGTCTCCCCGTCCGCAAGCTGGGCGTTACGTTATCTAAGCTGGTACCTGACGATCAATACCAGCTTTCCCTGTTCGGCAACAGGGAAAAGGAAAGAAAGCTGGATCGCGTCACGGATGCGATCCGTCATAAATTCGGAACGACCTCGATTCTGCGGGCTTCCTCGCTGCTTGAGGCAGCCCAGGCCCGTGAGCGCAGCGTCAAAATTGGAGGACACTACAAATGAGCAAGAAACTGGAAGGCAATGGCCGCTGGGAATCCAGCCGTATGATGCTGCCTGAACATCGAGAGCAATATCTGCAGCGTCGCGAGACGCCGAAAGCTGCCGGACCTGTCCCCGTTCCGAGCAAAGAGGAGCTTGAGCTTATTCGTGACTATGTGCTGCTCCCCATGATGCTGACCATCGTGGATAAGAACTGCAAGGACATTGAATTGTCTCCCTACTCCATGAAGCAGCTGTATATGAAAGCCTCCCGCGTCTTAATGGGCCATATTCACAATGACTTAAACACCGTCCGCAAGGCGCTTAAAGAGCGAAATATCCGCGTATTTCTCGAAGAAAGCGACAGCGAGCATGGAGCGATCCATTATAAGTTCGTCTGCCGCGGCTACGAGGACCGCTTCTCCATGATCCGTGATGCCGCCCGTGCCGAGATCAGCGTCCGCATCGCCAACTATATCTCACTCATGTTTAGGTAACCTTTCACGAACACCGCCAGCTGACCGTTCAGCGCGGTGTTTTTTGTTCAGAAATGGGATATGGTACTTAAATAATACATAACAAGACCTACCACTACGCCCCATACAGCGCCTCCGAACACTTCGATTGGACGGTGGCCGAGCAGCTCCTTCAACTCATCATCCTGCTTTATTTCCGTGGATGAATGAGGATGCAAAAATTTGATTGACTTGGCAATCCTGTTAATAGATGAAGCATGCATGCCCGCATGACGGCGAACGCCTGCAGCATCATACATCGTGATCGCGCTGACGACGGCTGCGATGGCAAACATTGAGGAGGACCAACCATCGTTCATTCCGATAACCGTTGCCAGTGATACCACGGCTGCAGAATGTGAGCTCGGCATTCCTCCCGTCCCAATCGCCCGCGATAGATTCCATGTACCGTCTGAAATAAATCCAAGGGGAATCTTCAAGCCTTGAGCGGTAATAATAGCTGCAAGTGAAGCAATTAGCGGAATGTTATGAAAAATGTTCAATAGCTTCTAGCTCCCTCATGTTGAAGAGTTAATAAAATTTTAAGAAAATGTTGGTACAGTGGGATAAAAAATTACACAAAGGAGATATGATCCGATGTCCATCTTATTCCACTTTCCCATCGCATCTGTGAATGCGAGATGAGCCAAATACGAATAGCTGGGTGGGCTGTCCCCGCTGCGATCGCACTGATTGTATTGTTCCTGTTTCCGGCTAATTCCTATAATGATCCAGATACATTCTGGCATATCGAGAACGGCCGGTATATGATCGACCACATGACTGTGCTCCATCACGCCATCCATACGTTTTACGGGAACAACCTGCCTTATATCCCTCATGAATACGGCTTTGAGTTCATTGAAGGGGCTCTTTATCAGGCATTTGGCTGGCCGGGTACATACCTGCTTACGGCAGTCAGTTTCGCGCTCCTAATGACTGGCCTCTTCCGGTTAATGAAGGTTTCCAGACAGGAGTTAGGCTTAGGAGATCTGCCGTTTGTTTGTACTTTTTTATTAGTACCCGTCGGCTTATGGATCTACTATTGCTATTTTACAAGCCGGCCTCAGATTATTTCCGCCTTCTTAATCGTCTGGTATTTCGTGTGGATGAGAAAATTCAAGCTGACGGATCATTACCGTTACGGCATTGCGATGATGTTCGGCTCCTGTGCGATTGCCAATATCCACGCAGGCGTATGGCCGGTGATTGCGGTATTTTCCGGCATGCAGATCATAGAGACATTATGGGAAAGGTCTATGCGCTGGCGTCACGTGATGATGTACGGAGCGATTGCCTTAGCCGGTATGTTGAATCCGGGCGGCTACCGAAGCATAACCTACGTGCTCGTTGTGACACAGCATCATTACAACCGTCTGATCAATGAATGGAAGCCAATTGACTTCATGAATTGGGAGAACATTCCGATTGTGCTCATGCTGATCTTTTTTGCCTATATTATCCCCTTCACCCTGCACAAAAAAGTGTTCCGGATCCTATTAATGCTGGGCATCGCTTACCTCGGCATAACCAATATCAAGCAAAATTTATTTTTATGGCTGTTTGTTCCCTATTTTGCCGCAACGATGATCCCCTATACATATGGAATTCGATCGCTTGCCAAGCTGCGCCTTCCGTTCAAGCCCAAAACTGCCGCTTTGGGACTCGTTGCCGGTCTTGCCATTAATGCGGTGTTTGTATTCGCTAATCCACCTCAGGTTAACGGGGAGAAATATCCGGTGGATGAGATGACTTATATTCTTGCCCATACCGATCAAGGGGCGCGTCCAAGAGTCATCTCGACATACGGAACGTCCGGCTATGCCATGTACCGCGGCGCTGACGTATTATGTGATGGCCGGCAGGATCCTTTTATTACGGAAGCTTCCAAAGGCATCTTCGGCTGGAATGCGTTCGAGCGTTCCATGTACGGATTCTCGGACAAGCTTCCTCAGATCGTGAAGGCTGACCGGCCGGATTATCTCATTACCCCAAATACCTCATCCTCCCAGCTTCAGCAGCGATGGGAAACAGCCTTTGGCAAGCCCGTCTATTCCGGCAGATATGGCAAAGTATTTGATACCCGCTCCAGCCTTTAGTTCAAACCCCAGCTCCCCAGATCATCTCGCGAAACACGGGATTCTGGGGAATCTTTTACTTTAGAATCGGTATCGTAATAATAATTCGTGTCCAGACGTCTTCCATGCTTTCAACCCGAATCGTTCCATCGTGCTCCTGTACGATTCGCTCTGCGATTGCAAGGCCTAGTCCACTCCCCTTAATCGCGGTGTTCCGCGAAAGATCCGCCCGGTAAAACCGTTCGAATACAAAAGGAAGCGCCTCTTTCGGAATACCTGCACCGTTATCCTCGACGATCAGGTGCAGGCAGTCATTCCCGGTATTAGCAATGAGACGAATCTCTTTATTCGTTTTGTTCATGAACTTCAGGCTGTTCTGAATAATGTTGGCCAGGACGCGCCGGAACGAATCTCGATCCACGCTCATCATAGCCGAACCAGCAATCTGAAAATCCGTTTGAAGCATAACCCCTTCTTTGTCCAACTCGAACCCCAAATCTTCTGCCCAATCATTCAAAAAAGCTGAAATGTTGACCGTTTCAAATGTAAAAGCCAGTCTATCCATATCCAGCTTGGAATATAAAAATAATTCATCAATCAGCCGATCCATCTCTGCTGCCTTGACCGAAATCGTCCGCAAATATTTGTCCGTCTTCTCCAGGGAGATGGCTACCCCTTCCAATAACCCATCCACATATCCGCGAATAGAAGTGATTGGCGTCTTCAGATCATGTGAAATATTCGCAATCAGTTCTTTGCGATTGATCTCATATTGTTCCTGCACCTCAATCGAATGAATCAGCCTCGTCCGCAAATCCTCGAAGGCCTTCCCGAGCTGGCCGATCTCGTCCCTGCCCTTCACATTCACCGGATGATTAAGCTGCCCTTCGGTAAATAACACAGCAGATCGGCGTAATGCCATAATCGGCTTAATAATATGTCTGGACATATACAACGTTAAGAGTACATTGGTCACAATAAGAACAAACAGCGCTGAGACCAGCAGGTATGGCGCATATTTTTTGGAGAAATAAACAATCGGATCCACCTTCGAAACTAAATATAAGAGGACGTGGCCCCCGTTGCTTTGAAGATCATAGCGCACATAGTGATAAAATTCATTGTTGCCGTAAGGTTTGGCCGGCGATATGATTCGAGCTTCTGTATGAGCAGATGTCGGCAAAGCCGATAACAGACTTGTTTTCGAACGGATCCCATCTGACACGAAAATCGTACGGCCGCCCTCTGAAATATAAAGATACGTATCTTTTAAAGACAGCTGCTCCGATAAGTCATGCAGGTAGTTCGAATTGGATAGCAATTCGGGATTCTGTTCAATGGAATGCTTAATCAGACGATGATAATCCTCTTCTTCGAAGCCATCGATTTTTGTCTCATAAACCACTTTAAGATTGTGAAGATCCCCTTGAAAGATAACGACTAATAGCCCGGACGTCAGCAGGATTGTTATTAAGGGTACCACCAGCATCACCAGATACGACAATATCAGCTTCAATCGGATGGACATGAGGAACGCTCCTTAGATGGCATGAACAGCCTAGCCGGCATTAGCAAATACGAAAGCCCGATTATCCCGAACAATACTGCGCTAACGTGAAACGGTGAAGCTAAATTGCCATTCGCATAGACAAAGCTGCCGATCAATGGACCAACGACGACGCCTAAACCTTCAATAGTGGACAGCACTCCCCAGCCCGTGCCCGAAGCATCATCCGGGACATGTCTGGACATTAACGCATTCCAAGCAGGCAGCAGCATCGCATAGGATAAACCCATGACAGCAACGAGAATAACGGTCAGGGACAGGGAATCAGCACCGGTGAGGGCAACAAGTGTTATTGCGAATAAGCCAAACCCTCCGATAAGGAACCATCGGCTGCCGGAGGAATCATACCATTTGCCCATTGGAACAAGCAGCAGCACGACACAAGCACCTCCCAAAATCATAACGAGTGACAGCTGCGAGTGGGTTAAAGCGAGTCGCTCTAAGGCAAATAAACTCAAAAAAGGGACGACGATGCCGGCACCTGTAGTCTGCAATACAATTGCGGGCAGCAAGTAAGGATTGTTCTTCATGTAGGATGCGACATATCTCAATTGCGAGATAACCGATTGCGGAACCATTGTCCTCTCGCCTGCATCCATAGTTCTGCAGCCAAATGCACCGACCGTCCAGCCCAGTGCTAAGGCAAGAACCAGCACTATATTGCACCATCCTTTTCCCCCATCGATCAGGAAATTGAACAGGACGGGCCCGAGACCAAGACCGGCCATCCAATAGGCATAAAGCTTCCCTACTTGTTCCGCCCTGTTGGGTCCGCTCACCTGCTTCATACATACAAGCCACACCGGGGATAACCCTAACCCCATCAAGGATGACGATAGAAGGATCAGCCCTTCTGATGTTCTTGTCATTAAAGCTAAAGCGAGCCCGCAGCCAGCAAGAATAAATCCGCCATGCAAGATCATCCGTGTTCCATAGCGATCCATTAAATAACCGATAAACGTTTTGCTGAGACTGTCCGTTAAATAATGGACCGAGACCGCCAGCCCAACGATGGAGACAGACAGCTGAAGCTTTTCATCTACCAGGTTCGGTAAAAAGGCAATGAGGTAAGCCCCTCTCACCCATTCGACAAATAGTAATAAGAAGGCTAGCGAGAACCGGAATGATGAACGGGACTGCCCGATCTTCAAGCTAAACATGGACGTGCACGGCCTTTCTTTCATGCGGGATCATTTCCGGCCTTCTGTGCTCCATCAAGCCGGTTAATTTGACTGCTTCGTGAGCGATGCGCAGCGCTGACTGTTCGTGGCACGCTGCTTTTATCGCCTCCTTGATCTCAAGTGCTCCAGCTGGACTAAGCGCATAACCTAATTGCTCAGCCAAATGCTCCGGTTCATAGGCGATGCCAAGTGCTCCAACGGATGATAAATATTCAGCGTTTCCTTGCTCTTGTCCCGGCAATGGCTTGTAGACAATCGTCGGAAGAGTCATCGCCAAAGCCTCAGTTAATGTAATTCCTCCTGCTTTCGAAAGCAGGCAGTCGGACACGGCCATAAGCTCATGAATATCATTCGTATAGCCGATTACCGACACTCTCTTATTAGCTGAGAATTCGGATGCGAGCTTTTTTTGCAGCCTTTTGTTTTTACCGCATACGACGATCATATCGCTGTTGGTGTAATGAAGAACGGTAGCCATCATCTCCTTGACGGAGCGCTGAACTCCATACGCACCAGCCATAACAAGCACACGGGAGCGATCTGCACCCAATCCCCACCGTTCACAAATCGAAGCGCGATTCGAAGACGACTTGAACATAGAGCGAATAGGAATACCCGTAACCGCAATCTTATGATCCGGAACACCGGCATTCTTCAACGATTGCTTCAGCGATTCACTAGCCACGCAATATTGGCTTGTATTCTCATGGATCCATCGGCTGTGCAGAACGTAATCGGTAATAATCGTCACGGTTGGAATGTCATGTCCAAGCTCATACCGCAGCTCATCTGCGGCAAGATAAGGGAACGTGTGGAGAATTAATGCCGGACGCTCGTTCGCCCATTCTTCCTTCATTTTCTTCATGCCATAGAAATGATTCATCCTGCTTAGAACTCGGCTTGAATGGTTCAAGTTGGTCACATCGTAAAAAAGGCCATACGCTCTAGGTGTATAAATCGTACTATTCAAATACAGCAATCGCGTAGCTGCGTTTAATCGAGGATGCGTCGCATCAAATAAGTCGATTAATGTTACGTTGTGGTAGCCAAGCCATGCTAACGACTGCTCAAGCGCATGGGCAGCCTTGACGTGGCCATCTCCGAATGAAGAATAAACAATGACAATTTTCGAATCTGACTTCATATCCTCAGCTCCTAATCGATAATCTTGAGGTCAGTCTAGCCTACAATCCTTTATTCCAAGTAAAAGGGTTCTTAACAGTTTCTTAATTCCAATGCCCACTTTATTAAGAAATGCATGAAAAAACGACCGTCTGCAATAGACGGCCGTTTTTTCAACCATTATTGGTTAGCAGATTGGATCACGCTCAGTGACTCATCCAGCACCGATTTGCTTTTGCTTGCGCTAGGGTTCTTCGAACGGACCGCTGCCAAGACATCGTCAATTGTCCCGTCAATTTTGGTCCATGTTTTTCGATCGATCTTTCTGAGCTTTGGTTCTGCCTTATCCCAATCATGCTCCAATTGGTCCGCTTTCGAATTCGCACTACTGAAATCATTGGCAGCAATATCACTCACCATATCACTTTCAATCTGTACGAAATCCGATAGTTGTCCACTAAGCGTGGTTTGCGAGGCTGCAACTTGCGGAACAGTGTTATTGCTGCACCATACATATCCACCAATTCCTACGATTAAGAAAACAGCTAATACTGCAACCGTTTGTGCCCATACCAGCCTCGGATTCCCTTTGGATGGAATGACCTCAGCGGCTACTGTTTTGTTAATAATGTCGTATTTGGTCACGGCCAGGAACACGATAATGACCAGAATCGCTGCTAGAAAAATAACACTTGTAACGGTAGTCCCAAGATCCAGACCGCCATTGACTTTCGATTGGGACAGATAATCTCCCAGAGATGCGCCAAGCGGACGGGTGAGAATATAAGCAATCCAAAAGGCTAATATCTCATTCAGCTTTAATTTCCATGCAACAAACATACAAGCGATGATAACAGCGACTATAATGCCTGTCTTCAAGTACCCAAGACCAAGCTGCTCGGAATACAAATCACCAACGGCTGTACCAAGTGCAAAGGTGAACAGAATCGTAAGCCAGTAGTAAACTTCTCTTTTTCTTGTGAAAATGGAATGGATGGATAATGTTTTTTCGCTCATATACCAGAGCAGGAAGGTTAGTGCTAATAATACGCTGAACACAATGGTACTGGTCTCAAGCGGCACCCCGATCCCGTCGGTCATATTATCGGTAACCAATGTGCCAAATACGCTTATGAACACAACGGTCATCCAATAAATGCCAGGGACATATTTCGTTGCCCGAAGCTGAAGAAATAGAAAGATAATAAACGCGGCCCCCATCATCAATGTCGTGGTCGTTAATCCGAATCCCAGGTTTACATTGATGAAATCTGCGAATGTTTCCCCTACCGTGGTACATAACACCTTAATGATCCAGAAGTAGATCGTCACTTCCGGAACTTTGCTGAGCATAATTTTCATTTTATCCTGATTGGCCGGCATCTTGTTTCCCCTCTCTTATTTGCATGCATATTTACCTGCACCCATCATAGAGGGCAAATCTTAAATTTTTAGTTACTCCATATTATCTTCTTATGAATATTTGTCATTTACCTCGTATCAAAGCAGAAAGGCGGCACGCTCATCGCAGTCCCGTTTCATGTTAGTGGAGGTTTCGGCTCTGCTCTCCCAGCTCCCTGCTCATCCAGTCTGAGCTGCTGGGCAGCGAGAACGGCAAGCTCGATCTTGTTGAGCAGCAGGCCGTACTCATTCGATAGTTCGAAGCTGCGGGGCAGCTTCAGCATACGAAAGTACGGAGCAATATCTGCAGCTGAGTGGAACCAATCACCTCGTGCGGGCGCCTCCAGTGTCTGGTTGGCCCAGGCGTCCCCAAGCTCGGGGCTATACAGAGGTGCTGCTCCCGGCAGCAATTTGCCGCCAAGCAGACGCTCCTTATACAAGGCGGACGGTGGATCGCGGCGCACCCGAGCAAAAATCTGCGGTGCATAGTCCACTCTCGAGGCCGTATGGCGTCCCTTATCTACAAAAGCCAGCGCCCCTTCGCGCACGCGAGGTACGCCAAACAAGATCGCGTACAAAGCTTTACCGAACTCAATCCGCTCGGACAAGTCGTCGAAATGCTCCATAATAAGTCCTACCAAACGCAGCTCATTAACCGAATGGTACGGGAACATGACCGCATTCAGCTGCAGCAGCGACTGCATCCCGAAGAAGAACGTTTCGATCACATTCTTCCGGAAGTAATCATCCTGCACGACCCGCTCCTCGATAAAATGCTGCTCATTCACAATAAGCGCAACTGTAAGCGGCACAGGATCACGCCGCCGCCAGAACTGCTCCCACACAGGTCGCATGAACCGTGTTACCCCAAAGGCCGTGAGCAGATGAAAGAGCGGCCGGTCTGCATGAATGCTTTCTTCATATAGCAATAACTGTGGATAAGCATCACCGAAAATAAACGCGTTCGCATGCTCAAGCAGTAAAAATACGTCTTTGCGTTTACCGCCAGGCAGCAGATGCGGCAGCCACTCCCCCTCCAGATCGGTCATGTTCCAGCCGCCGTTACGGGAGACAAGATGGGCCAGCATCGCCCAATGAAGCTCAGGACGGCGTTTATATATCAGGCGGTAGGCTTCCGTGCGCGTCACATTATTACGGTTAAGACGAGCTGTCTCTGCCAGAATCCGCTCGATCAGCAGACTCTCCTCCCCACTCCACCCCTGCGTAAAAGTGGACGCCGCAGCTTTCGCCGGAGCCTCCTCACTATTCTCGCTTGCTCCGCCGTTTCCGTCAGTCATCACCGCATCCACATCTGCAGGCTGCCTCTCCAGCTTCAGCCAGGTCACCATCAGCTCCGAAACAGTATCCTCCGCTATCTGCAGCGGCTCAGCTTCGCCGAGCATCTCCTGCGAAGTCTCCATGCCATGCCACTTGCCGACTGCATAGTCCCATGCCGCGACAGGCAGCGAGAAGAGCTGTTTGATTTTACTGAGACTGCTCCTTTTCCCTCTGCTTTGGCCAGAGTCTCGGCGGCCGTGCCTCCTCTTCCTGTTTAACATCGACCGCCCTCCTTCAGTGTCTTGGTAACACAAGTATTTGCCGATAGACAGTCTATTCATGCATAATAAAAGGACAAAGAACATCTTATGCTTACGAAGTATGAATCACCACAAATTGGCTATTAAACAGCCATCTGTGAGGCAATTCATTTTAGGAGGACTTGCCATGTGCGGAAGATATACGATCACGGTATCGCTCGAGGAGCTGATGATTCGTTATATGATTGGCGATACGAAGGTACCTTATCATCGGCCCAAATATAACGTAGCACCCGGCCAGCAGGTGCTTGCCATTATTAACGACGGCCAGCGGAACCGGCTTGGAGAGCTGCAATGGGGACTTATTCCGCCTTGGGCGGAAGACCCGAAAATCGGCAACAAAATGCTGAACGCCCGGTCCGAGACGGCTGCAGAGAAGCCAGCTTTCAAAACGCCGCTTCAACGCAAGCGCTGCCTCATTCCAGCCGACGGGTTTTATGAATGGAATAAGACCGACGGCGGCAAGCAGCCAATGCGTATTGTCCGCAATGACCGCTCCTTGTTCAGCATGGCCGGACTTTACGAGACCTGGCTTGCGCCGGACCGCACAACGACGATTAGCAGCTGCACCATAATGACGACTTCGCCTAATGAGCTGATGGCCCCGATCCACGACCGGATGCCTGTAATCTTACGCCAAGAGGACGAGCCGCTCTGGCTCGACCGTTCGGTACAGGACCCACAGGCGCTAAGCCATCTCTTCGTGCCATACGCAGCAGCAGAACTCGACGCTTATCCCGTATCTTCGGCGGTCGGAAGCGTAAAGAATGACACAGCCGACTGTATTGAACCCATAACTCCCGGAGGCCAGCTTCATCTGTGGTGAGAACTCTAAATAGATTGTTTCCAATGCGTCATCACGAAGCCCCTCCATTTCAGCACGTTGGAATTCATACAGCATAACCCTTTTAAATCTTTACTCTGAATAAATAAAAAAAAGCTGACCGCGAGCGGTCAGCGAAACATCCCCCAAAGCTTCAGCAAATGGAAGGTATTGTTTGGGTCTATTTTCTGCCCAAGCACAAAATCAATAATCTGTTCTTCCTGGATATCCGTTAGAGGTTCCTGTAAAATAGCAGTCGCATTTTTTACGAGCTTCCTTACCTTTACCCGGTCCTGCAGATCATACTTTGTCACGTTGCCCAGCAGCAGCCGTATCCGGTCCTTTACGACCGGATTTTTTAATTTGATTTTGACGCGTTCGACCAGTTGCGGTCGAATGCCGTACTTTTGGTAACTCACTGGCCTCGACACCTCCATCCGGCATTCCGATGATTCGATCGTTTAACTATATGCCGTTGGAAGTAAGATGTTGCTTAGTCGAGCTGTTCCCCTTGAAAAATTTGATCCTTCAGCAGCAGGACACGTGCTCGTTCATACGACGGATTCGTCCAGAAATCATCACGCCCTGCTAGTTCTGCTGCATCATCGCGAGCCAGCTCCAGCATTTCAAAATCGGCCGCCATATCGGCGATCTTGAACTCCGGAAGGCCGCTTTGCTTCGTCCCGAAGAAGTCCCCCGGTCCACGCAGCTCGAGATCCCGCCTCGACACCTCGAAGCCGTCATCGGTCTCCGTCATGACCTTCATCCGTTCACGGCCGTTCTCCGACTTCGGATCCGCAACGAGAACACAGAATGATTGATGTGCCCCACGTCCAACACGACCACGAAGCTGATGAAGCTGCGACAGCCCGAACCGTTCAGCATCCATAATAATCATCAGTGTCGCATTCGGAACGTCAACCCCAACCTCGACAACCGTCGTTGCCACCAGCAGATGCGTCTCGTTAGCACCAAACGCGCCCATGACCTGATCCTTTTCCGAAGCCGACAGTCTGCCGTGCAGGAGACCAACTTTCAAATCAGGAAAAGCCTGCTGCATCTGCACATACAGATCAATGACATTCTGTACATCCAGCTTGTCCGATTCCTCGATCAGCGGGCAAATGACATAAGCCTGACGCCCCTGGTTGACTTCACGCCGGATGAACCCAAGGACACGGTCCATCATACTATGCTTCACCCAATATGTCTTGATCGGCTTCCGTCCATGCGGTCGCTCACGTATAGTTGACACATCCATATCCCCGAAAGCGGTAATGGCGAGCGTTCTCGGTATGGGAGTCGCTGTCATCGTCAATACATCCGGATTCATCCCTTTGCGGCGTAATACGCTCCGCTGATTAACCCCGAATCGATGCTGCTCATCCGTAACGACTAATCCTAAGCTGCGGAAAAAAACATCGTCCTGAATAAGCGCATGGGTTCCAACAATAATATCAATCAGGCCCATCTGCAGCCCTGCAAGGACATCACGGCGCTTCCTCTCCGTCAAGCTGCCTGTCAGCAGTCCAACTTCAATACCCGTGCCCGCGAATAACTTCTGCAGCGAACGCAGATGCTGATCAGCCAATATCTCAGTAGGCACCATAAGCGCCCCTTGGTGACCAGCTTTAATCGTGCAATACAATGCGATAGCCGCGACAACCGTTTTGCCCGATCCTACGTCACCTTGAAGAAGCCGATTCATTGCGGCTGGCTGCCTCATATCGGACATAATCTCATTAACAACCTTCTTCTGGCCGTCTGTCAGCTCAAAAGGCAGCGTAGCCGCAAAGTTCCGAATGGTCTCCCCATTCACCTGATGAACGATACCGTCACCACGATTACGGGTCAAGGCACGGTAAGCCTGCAGCTTCAGCTGGAACAGGAATAGTTCCTCGTATACCATGCGCCGGCGCGCCTCCAGCCCTTCCTTTACCTCTCCAGGATCATGAATACGCTGCACGGCATCACGCCTAGGCATAAGCCTGTGGCGCTCCACTAACTCATGCGGCAGAACTTCTTCAATCATCGTGCCAAACTGCATAAGAGCCTGCTTAATCGTCTTGCGCATCCAAGCTTGCGTAATAGCTCCGCCTACCGAATAGACCGGCTGCAAGGTTCCCGACTTTACCATCCCGGTCGACTTGTCCGCAAATTCGGATTCCGACACCGTCATCTGCAGACGTTGCTGCTCCCATTTGCCCGTTAAGACGATCTCCCGGCCAGGCGTCAGCTGATTTTGCAGAAAATGACGATTGAACCACACCGCCGTCACGAGCATATGCTCAACCTCAACCTTACAGGTCAGGCGGGATTTACTTTTCCCATAGCGCTGCAGCACCGGGTTACCGCGAATCACACCCTGCACCGTGACCTTCTCGCCATCCTTAATTTCAGCAATCTCACGTATACGATAATCCTCATATCGAAATGGAAAATAATCCAGCAAATCGGCGACTGTCTGTACGCCAAAGGCGTGAAGCTCTTCTTCCTTAGGAGCGCTCACGCCTTTAATTTGCCGGACAGAATACTGTTCCAGCGTCATTGTTCTCTACCTCACACTCTGCGCATAAACACAGCTAGCGTACCAGGACCAACATGGGTCCCGATTACTGCACCAACTGTTGTATATTCAACCTCTTGCACGTTGAAACGGCTTTTAATCATCTCGCCGAACTCCATGGCAGCTTCCTTACCTGTCGTACATGCGATCGTCAGAATAACAGGTTCACTGCCACAAGCCTGCTCCAGCATATCAATAATACGCAGCATCGCTTTTTTCGAACCGCGCACTTTATCTACGGCATACACCATGCCGTCTTTGTCGAGTGACAAAATCGGCTTAATATTAAGAATAGATCCAATTAAGGCGGAGGCTCTGCCGATTCGTCCTCCTCTTTGCAAATATTCTAACGTATCTACAAGAAAATAAAGCTCCGTTGACCGCTGCATCCGATCAATCTCAGCCAGAATCGCTTCTTTCGAAGCGCCTTCCCTAGCCATTCTGGCTGCCGCAACAACGCGCATGCCGTATGCGTATGAAGCCGTCTTGGAATCAAGAACGGTAATATCCGGCTCCCCTTCAACCATCGAGCTTCCAATTACAGCCGATTGATAGGTCCCGCTGACTGCACTTGATAATTGAATCGAAATAATCGATGCGTTCGGATCCTCTTGCAAAATGCGCTCGTACGCCTCTTGAAACTCCATCGGTGATGGCTGGGATGAGGTAGGCAGCTGAGACGATGCCGCTACTTTGTCGAAAAATTGCTCCGTATTCATCGTAACAGCATCATAGTAAGTTTCTTCTCCAAACAGAATCTTCAGCGGAACCATTTCAATACCGAGCTCTTCTCTCAGCTGCAATGGAATATCTGATGCACTGTCGGTCACGATGCGTATGCTCCCCATACGTACGTCCCCTCCCAAATTGTATAACTTATTACAACTATTCTAAAGCAAACAAATAAGGATATAATGGCTGGCCGCCGACATGAACCTCCAGTTCAACATCCGGATAAGCCTCCTCGATCCATTCACACAACATTTTGGTGTCGGCTTCCTTCGCATCTTCACCGGTCAATACCGTAAGCAGTTCACCGCCATCCTCCACCATAGCTGCCATCAATAACTGACAAGCCTCAAGCAGACTTGGCTTCGAGGAGACAATCGTCTTCTCTTTAATCCCCATGTAGTCGCCTTCTTGGATATCAACACCATCAATGGATGTATTCCGCACGGCTTGAGTAACTTGACCCGATACTACCTGCTCCGCTGCACTCTTCATCCAAGCCGCGTTACGCTCTGCGGATTCCTCTTCCTTGAAGGAAAGAATCGCCGCAAGCCCTTGAGGGATCGTCTTCGTCGGAATAACCGTTACCTGACGTCCACTCAGTTCTGCTGCTTGTTCAGCCGCAAGAATAATATTGCTGTTATTAGGTAACAAGTAAATATGCTCCGCTGGCAGTGACTCAATTGCGTTAACGAAATCTTCCGTACTAGGATTCATCGTCTGCCCGCCGGACAAGACGATATCCACCTCATTGCTGAGGAAAATATTCGCAATACCTTCTCCCAATGCGACCGCTACAATACCAAATGGCGCAAGCTCATGCAGCTTCTCTGGTGCTACGACTTGAGCTGAAGGACCTGCAAGCAGTTCCGTCGACGAAATCTCACCCGCAAGCGCGTACTCGGCAACTGGTGCAAAAGGCACAGCCGCTGCTTCCTGTTCCAGCAAATCGCGATGCTGCTCCCTCATATTCAGAATGTGGAAATCTGTCAATTCGCCATAGGCAATGGCCAGATTCAATACATCGCCAGGCTTGCGCGAGTGGACATGCACCTTAATGATGTCATCATCTGCAATGACGAGGATTGAGTCACCGTCTTTTTCCAAAGCTTTCTTGAAAGCGTATTCATTGAAAAACGGCACAGCTTTTCCGCTAATTTTGCGATTAATAAAGAATTCCATATCGTAAAGGAACTCGATATCTTCGGTTGCTAATCTTGATTGTGCGGACACCGGAGCCGCTGGACGTGGCACGGAAGCCGGCCGTGCTGCTGCCTCAGACGGGAATGCAAATACCTTCTCTTGAATCGTACCGCTGTGAGTCAAATGATGAACAAAGCCCTCGTAGATAAACACGAGACCTTGTCCGCCGGAGTCAACGACGCCGACTTGTTTCAGTACCGGCAACAGATCCGGTGTGCGCTGCAGCGCTTCATTTGCCTTGGCATGAATCTCTGTCATGAGCTCGACAACGTCACTCGTCCTACGGGCATACTGAACCGCATGCTTGGCTGCTTCTTTTGCCACTGTAAGGATGGTTCCCTCTACCGGCTTTACGACTGCTTTATAAGCCATGTCAACGCCGTTCTGGAATGCGGCAGCAATCTGCTGCGTACCAGCCTCTTCCAAGCTGCCAAGTGATTTGGCGAAGCCCCGGAATAATTGGGACAAGATAACGCCCGAATTGCCCCTTGCTCCCATAAGAAGCCCTTTGGACAATGCTTCGGCAGCCTTACCCAGATGGGCAGACGGCTTGTTCCGCAATTCACGAACCCCCGAGACAATCGTTAGATTCATGTTAGTACCCGTATCTCCGTCTGGCACCGGAAACACATTCAGTGAATTAACCCGGTCTACATTTCTTTCTAAATATTCCGCACCGAGCAGTGCCATGGCGGTAAAATCAGATCCGTTAATGGAGCGCTTACTCAACGACAATTCCCCTTCCTGCTACGTAGATACCCTAACGTCTTGAACGTATATATGGACTTGGTCCACTTGAAGACCGATTACATCATTAAGGACATATTTAACCTTGTTCTGAATATTATGCGCTACTTCGGATATTTTCGTGCCGTAGCTTACGATAATATGCAGTTCAATATGAAGCTCTTCATTCTCCCGGCGTACCTCGACGCCCTTCGACATGTTTTCTCTGCCGAGCAGCTCGGCGATGCCATCCTTCAACTGTTTACGGGAAGCCATTCCGACCAGCCCATAACAATCCATGGCTGCAGAGCCTGCAATCACTGCAATACAGTCATCATTCACAATTATCTGTCCAAGCTCGTTCTTAATCTGCAGTGGTATGGGAATACACTCCTTTACCGTAAATAATATGGACTAAGGATTATTGTACTATAAATAGCTTCATTATAGAAGGGTGAAAGGTAAAAAGGATGACAAAATCGGTCATTTCTCATACTTTTAAGTTGCTGATACAGAACAATTGTGATACGATAATCAAGTATGTTTTTGTGCAGGCTTGACCATGTAATTAATTACAGCTTGTGCTAACAATGCAGCTAATAGTTCAAAGCAAACTCTAAGCGCAGGCTTGCGAGGTAGCTTGGCTCTTCGCAACGCACAACCTTAAGGAGGTGTACTCATGTCCCGCAAATGTTTTATTACTGGTAAATCGCCTGGTACAGGCAACCATGTATCCCACGCAAACAACAAAAACCGTCGTTCTTGGGGTGTAAACGTGCAAAAGGTTCGCATCTTGGTAGACGGCAAACCGAAACGCGTTTATGTCAGCACACGTGCACTGAAATCCGGCAAAATAACTCGCGTTTAATTCCGGATTCCAACCAGGCGGTAGAGCGCAAACAGCTGACGCCGTCACCTTGGCGGCGCAGCGAACGTTTCGCTATGAGAATATAAGCGTCGTATAATTGATTATACTTTCTTATATTTAGACAAAAAGCACCTGAGCTCAGGT
This sequence comes from Paenibacillus sp. YAF4_2, assembly GCF_052113225.1. Classification (NCBI taxonomy): domain Bacteria; kingdom Bacillati; phylum Bacillota; class Bacilli; order Caryophanales; family Paenibacillaceae; genus Paenibacillus; species Paenibacillus sp. YAF4_2. Next base: position 290,913 of record NZ_JBFRCT010000009.1, on the reverse strand, counting down.
GCTTTTTTTTCTTGAATTCTAAGATTTTCTATAAGTTTTATCTCATAAAATGGCTTAGAATTCGCCAGAATGAAACGCACCTCGCCCTGCCAACGGACGGCAATGTCGCCTCACCTTGAATGAACCTCGCCCAGTACGACAAAACCGCTTCACCTAAAATTCTAGGGCTTTATAAGAGTTCACTTAAAATAGGCCTAGAATTCTTCGGATCGGAACATCTCCCGCCGCCATTGTATGGCGAGACCGTTCCGCCTTGAATTCTAGAACTCTATAAGAGTTTTCTTATAGTATGGCCTAGAATGCTTCGGATCGGAACGCGTTTTGCCACTTTGAGACTGGCATAACCGTTCCGCCTTGCCCACGATCATTCGTTAAGACGTGCATCGGCTTAGTTTTTTTGGAAGGTATTCAATATTGCTTTTACGAATCCGCCCAGAAATTTCGGCAGTTTGATCGTGTAAAACTTCATGCCCATCCCTCCTCAGACACGCTCATCGAAATTGGAAGTGTGAACCAATTCATACACACAAAAAAATGGCTACACGAACCTTCGTTCATGTAACCATCCTATGCGTTCTAAAGCTGTCCTATTCCAAAGCGCCAGCTCGTATTCTATTAGCCCGCAGGCATCGGGTTATCACGCAAGTAAATAACGATTGCGATTACGAGAGCCGTAGCGAAATAAACGATTATTGCAGATACGATAAAGGATATACGCGGCCCCCAGGTTAAGAAACGCTTGAAGCATTTTATGGCGACATACAAGGCCACCAGCGAGCAAACGTACTTGATAGGCGAGGAGATCGCCGTAAAAAGACCGAGCAAAAGGCCTGCTGTAATCGCGTAGAAAGCGATCCACATTATTTTTTTCCAGACGCTCTGCTCTAACTCGTAATCTTCCTCCATTATCAATTACCGAAGCGCAGCAATCGCAGCCGCGCGATCCCTTTCCCCGAATACTGCATTACCCGCTACGAGCACATTCGCACCAGCTTCTACAACCTGCTTCGCTGTTGTGCTGTTAATGCCCCCGTCTACTTGCACATGAACATGGTCGAGGCCACGGTCGCTCAGCATCTTGCGCAGCTGACGCAGTTTATTAAGCGATTCTTCAATGAATGCTTGCCCGCCAAATCCAGGGTTAACGGTCATAATCAGAACCAGGTCAACATCACCAAGAATATGCTCCAGCACAGACAGAGGCGTGCCCGGATTAAGCGCAACACCAGCTGGCAAGCCAAGGTCTTTAATCTGCTGAATCGTGCGGTGCAGATGCACGGTTGCTTCTGCATGAACCGTAATACGGTCCGCTCCGGCAGCCGCATAACTTGGGATCGACAACTCCGGATGCTCAATCATCAAATGTACATCAAATGGAAGCTTCGTCGCCGAACGTACTGCTGCGATAACCGGAGGTCCAAAGGTCAAGTTCGGTACAAAATGACCGTCCATAACGTCAACATGAATCCAATCCGCTCCCGCTTGCTCTGCTGCTTTAATCTCGTCTCCAAGCCGCGCGAAATCTGCCGACAGGATCGATGGTGCGATAATTGCCATAAGTACTAGTACCTCCGCTTTCTCTCTTTCATTTCGGTCATAAACGTCAAGTAGTTCTGATGGCGGCTTTTAGCGATTGTGCCATCCGCTACGGCCTTCAGCACTGCGCATCCCGGCTCATGCACATGCGAGCATTCACGGAATTTGCAATCCGGTGCAAGCTCCCGCATTTCACGGAAGCAGTAACCAAGATCCTCAATACCAAGCTCTGTGAAATCCAACTGGCTGAAACCAGGAGTATCCGCCACATAACCTCCGCCGATCTCCACCAGCTCCACATGACGGGTCGTATGCTTACCACGGCCAAGCCTGTTGCTGATGGCATTCGTCTCGAGCTCAAGGCCCGGAACGAGTGCATTCAGCAACGATGATTTACCTACGCCCGATTGGCCAGCGAATACCGCTACATGTCCTTTCAGACGGCTATGCAGCTCTTCTACGCCAACACCTTGGCGTGAGCTAGTGCCGAATACTTCATAGCCAATAGCGGTGTAGATACGGTTAACAGCTTCAATAGCAACAGCTGCTTCCTCCATTTCCTCGCCATCTTGTTCCAAGTCCTGCTTACTTAAGCATAACACTGGCTCAATACCAGCATGCTCGATATGAACAAGGAATTTGTCCAGCAGCTGTAAATTCAAGGAGGGCTCCGTCACGGAGAAGACGAGAATAGCCAGATCAACGTTAGCGACCGGCGGCCTTATTAACTCGGAAGAGCGGGGCAGCAGTTCCTCCACCGTGCCCTCGCCATTCTCCGTTAAGCTGTACACCACATCGTCGCCAACAAGCGGCGTCAAACCCCTCTTCTTAAATACACCGCGGGCACGGCATTGCACCGTTTGCCCCGATGACTCTGACTCATTCGGCAATACATAATAATAGCCGCTGAGTGCCTTGACGATTCTCCCCTTGGCTTCACTATTGCTGCTCATCTTGGGCGCCTCCGTTGTCATTGCTTTCTACCGGATCAGCATCTACAGGCTGGTCCGGGTTATCTGTTTCTTCCGTTGTACCTGTACCCGTATCCGTACTGCCGGTTCCAGGAATAGTAAGCGAAGAGGAATCCGACCCTTGTACCAGATCCTCATAAGTGATGGTACGATTATCTACAAATTGACCGTCCCGGTAAACCGTTACACTCGCTTCTGTATTAGGTGCCAGCATCACTTCAATAGGGAAAGACTGTGTATCTTGAATTTGGCGTTTGCCCCACTCAATATCCTTACCACGCGCATCCGTATATACAATCCGGATCTCGCTTGTCTTGCCCGCTTCAGCAGGTGATATCGTTACATTAAACGTATGGCTTTTGGCATCCTTAGGAGGTCCTGAGCTTACGCGAATCGAGATCTTCGAACCTTTTGGCACAGGATCATTAGGTTTGAACTGGTCTTGATCAATAACAAGTCCTTTGCTTATTGAATAGCTTGGTTCTTCTAAAATATCGTCATCTTCAAGCGTCAGTCCATTCGCTTTAACCATGTCCTTCGCTTCTGCAACGGTGTGGCCGATTAGATTCGGCATCGGAATTGTTTCACGTCCTTTGCTTACCATGAACGTAAACGTTGCTGTCTTAGGATCAAATTCCGAACCAAACTCCGGTGTCTGGTTAATGACCACACCTGAATCCTCGTCACTAAATACCTGTTCAACTGCAATCTGCTCTTCTGTCACGCCAAGTGCAATCAAATCATCCTTGGCTTCTTGAATCTGCTTGCCCTTGTAATCCGTCATCTTCTCCAGCACAGCGCCGTCGCTGACCGATAATTGAATCCAAGAGCCTTCCTTCACTTGCATGTTTTGCTTGTCCTGATCGAATACTACACCTTGCGGTACATCGCCCATAAACTCATGGATGATTGGCTCCTTCACCCTCAGCCCTTTGGCCTCAAGCATTGCACGGGCCTCATCTTCTGACTTGCCAACCACATAAGGCACGTCCACATCCGGCACATCAAGTTTGTCCAGCAGAGCAAAGAATCCCCATATAATCAAAGCTAACGCCACCAGCGTGACCCCTACAATGGTTGTAGGGCGCTTCCAGCCTTTAGGCTTTCCATTCGGCTTCTCATCTTTCCATTCGACTTCCGGTTCACTCGACGCGGCCGCCGCCCTGCGCTCCAGCGGCGCTGCCGCTGAAACAGGCGATATATACGACTGTGCCGATTGCTGCGGCTCCGATGGCAGCAATTCTCCCCGAATAGCTGGCATAACCCGAGTCTCGTCAAGGTCGCTGCCGCTGCCAAAGATTACTTTGGGCTCATTAATCCGATTTGGCTTCAGACAAGTGTCCAAATCCGTGAGCATTTCACGAGCCGATTGGTAACGTTCGCTCGGATTTTTTCGCATAGCACGCAAAATAACATTTTCCACACTTTGCGGGATATGTGGATTCACCTTTCTAGGCTCCTCAAACTCCTCCTGCAAATGCTTCAGAGCGACGCTGATCGGACTTTCGCCGAAAAAGGGAAGCTTGCTGGTTAACATTTGGTATAATACGATCCCAAGGGAGTACAAGTCGGATTTCTCCCCTGTACTAACTCCCTTGGCATGCTCCGGCGAGAAATAATGGACCGACCCGACTACCGAGCCCGTCTGTGTAATAGTAGAGGAAGTGACAGCACGGGCGATCCCGAAGTCCGTCACCTTCACTCTGCCGTTCTTGCCAATTAAGATGTTATGTGGCTTAATATCGCGATGAATAATATGATTCTGATGTGCATGCTCTAGTGCATCACAAATCTGCATAGCAATACGCACCGCTTCATCTGCCTGCAACGGCGCACGCTCAATTATAATTTCATTAAGATTATGACCTTCGATATATTCCATAACGATGTAATGCGTATCTTCTTCCTGTCCTACATCATAAATACTGACGACATTCGGATGAGACAGCGAAGCCGCCGACTGCGCTTCCCTGCGGAATCTCCGAATAAATTCTTCGTCATGGACGAATTGCTGCCTCAGCACCTTCACTGCGACATTACGGTTCAGCAAAATATCATGCGCCTTATAGACAAGCGCCATTCCGCCTCCGCCAATTCTCGTTATAATCTCATAACGTCCACCTAGTTGATGTCCAATCATCCGTTGTCACCTCCTCGATAAGCAGCGTCTGCTTCCTGAAGAAGCACGACAGTGATGTTGTCGTCTCCTCCTGCTTGCAGCGCTAATTGAATGAGGCGATCCGCTTTACCATCCAATTCCAGTCCATCCTCGCAAACCGTCTGCAGCATCAGCTCGTCACTGACCATGTTCGTCAGTCCATCGCTGCAAAGCAGCAGTATATCGTTATCCGTCAAGGCTGCGGTATAGATATCTACCTCAACATGCGCGTCCGTTCCAACCGCGCGTGTAATTACATTGCGGCGCGGGTGATGCGCCGCCTCCTCGGAGCTGATCTGGCCAGACTTCACCAGCTCATTCACAAGAGTATGATCCTCTGTCAGTTGCGCAATTCCATCTGCGGTAATGAGATAGGCGCGGCTGTCTCCGATATGACCAATAATCAGCTGCCGCTCTTTGTACAAAGCGGCGACGATTGTCGTTCCCATATTGTAGTACTGCTCGTTGCGTGATGCCATATCGTACACGACGTCATTAGCCATGACGAGTGCCTGACGAATTAGCATTTTCCCCTCTTGCATCGACAAATCCGCCTTCGACGCGCTCTTCTCAAGCATGTCTCTGAACGTATTAACCGCCAGCTGGCTCGCTACATCGCCTGCTTGATGACCGCCCATTCCGTCGGCCACAATGGCAAGCGTTATGCCGTTATCCAGCTGTCCTACCCACGAACGATCTTCGTTAATTTGACGAATTCGTCCAACATCGCTTCGGTTTGCCGTAATCAACCGTGATCACCTCGTCGTGGACTCCATATGTTTCGCCCTTAATTGACCGCATGCGGCTGCAATATCATGACCTTGCTCCCTGCGAATCGTGCAATTGACTTTGTTTTTCTCCAAAATGCGCTGGAATTCGAAAATGTCGTTACGCGGCGTACGAACATAATTCCGCTCAGGCACATGGTTAACTGGAATCAAGTTGACATGGCACAACATGCCTTGAAGCACATCAGCCAGCTCTTGCGCATGTTCAGCTTGGTCATTGACACCGCCAATTAAGGCATATTCAAACGTAATACGGCGGCCAGTCTTCGCAATATGATTACGGCATGCTGCCATAACATCCTCAAACGGGAAGCGACGGTTAACCGGCATCAGCTTCGAACGAAGCTTGTCGTTTGGTGCATGGATCGAGATCGCAAGGTTGATCTGCGTGTTCTCTTCTGTAAATTTATACATGCTTGGTACAATACCACTTGTCGAGACCGTAATATGGCGCTGGCCGATATTAAGCCCCTTCTCATGAATCATAATACGCAGGAATGTCATTGTTGCATCATAATTCTCAAATGGTTCACCGGAGCCCATGATAACAATACTCGATACACGCTCATTCGTTGCATCAAGCATTTGTTGAGCAGTAACGACCTGCGCAACAATCTCACCCGCTGTCAGGTTCCGTTTCAAACCGCCCAGCGTCGAAGCGCAGAACGTACAGCCGATCCGGCAGCCTACCTGTGTCGTTACACAAATGCTATTACCGTATTCGTGACGCATAATAACTGTTTCAATCGCATGATTGTCATGCAGGCCAAACAGGAACTTAACTGTTCCATCTTTCGATTCAAACTTCGTAATTTCTGTAAGCGTCACGAACTGGAAGTTCTCCTCCAGCTTATCGCGGAGTGACTTCGGCAAGTTGGACATGTCTTCAAAGCTCTTCACACGCTTCACATAGAGCCAATCAAACAGCTGGCCGCCGCGGAACGCCGGCTCACCATTCTCTTGCATCCACTCTTGAAGCTGATCGAGGTTATAGTCATAAATTATTGGTTTCATCTTCTTATTATCACACCTGACTCTGAACTAGCGCGTCGGCTTAGCCGGCGCTGATGATTTATTTTACCACAAACGCCCATGTCGAGCCACAAATGGACTACTGACGTCTGCGAAGACGTGCAATGAAGAACCCATCACTGCCAAAATGATGCGGCAAAAGCTGTGCTTGTCCCTTAAACGAGCTGTCAATGATGCCTTTCTCGCGAAGCGGCTGAAGTACTTCCTCTGGCCACTCGGCGTCTAGCTGAAACTCGGGATGCTCCTGCAAAAAGGCAGCTATCTGGTCTTCATTCTCTGTGCTTTCAATCGTACATGTGCTGTACACAAGTGTGCCGCCCGGCTTAACAAGCTCTGCAGCCGCTTTGAGCAGCTTACGCTGAATTCCAGCGATCTCAGCAACATCGCCAGCCGTCTTCGTCCATTTGATTTCCGGTTTGCGGCGGATAACGCCAAAGCCCGAGCAAGGGGCATCCAGCAGCACGGCATCCAATGAAGCCGGAGCGAACCGTACTCCAAGATTGCCGGCATCTTCCGTAATCGCTTCAATATTCTGAAGGCCAAGCCGTATGGCTTGGTCTACGATAAGCTGACGCTTATGCGGATGGAGGTCATTGGCATACACTTTGCCTTTGCCGCCCATCAGCTCTGCCATATGTGTTGTTTTGCCGCCCGGAGCTGCGCAGCAATCAAGCACCTGCATGCCTGCTTTAGGAGCTACCACTTCGGCAACGAGCATCGAGCTTTCATCCTGCATCGTCCATAGACCTTTGCGGAATCCTTCCGTATCAGCCAGATTACCGCCGCGGCGCACCACAATACCTGAAGGAGCAAGCTTCGATACTTCCGCGTCACTGCCTTGTTCAGTCAATAGCTGCAAGGCTTCTTCTCTCGTTTCACGAAGAGGATTGATTCTCACACTGGCATGTGGAGCTTCATTGCCTGAAGCACAGATCGCTTCGGTTGTTTCCACGCCGTATGCTTTGATCCAGCGTGCAACCAGCCATTCCGGGTAAGAATGTCTTACCGAGATTTGCACGGCCGGATTCTTATCGGAGATTGTGTCGATCGTGAGCTCCGCACGGTTCCGGTCAATGCTGCGAAGAATGCCGTTCACCATTCCTGATATTCCCTGATGTCCTCTACGCTTTGCAATGGTTACCGCCTCGTTCACCGCAGCATGGGCCGGAATTCGGTCGAGGTACAGCAATTGATAGGCGCTCATGCGCAAAAGCTGATGCACCCAAGGCTCCAGCTTACGCAGTCCCTTAGCCGCAAACTTACTTAGCCAATGATCTAACGTCAGTTGGCGCTGAATCGTGCCGTAGACAAGCTCCGTCACAAGTCCAGCGTCAGCGCGCTGGAGCTGAGCATCCTGCAAAGCACGGTTAAGCTGCAGATTACTGTAAGCTCCAGTCTCCGCAACCTTCACCAGTGTATCAAGAGCAAGCTCGCGCGGCGTACGGACGCGGACAGTGCGCTGTTCCTTCGGACCCGACTGACCTTTTCCATGTCCGCCCGGCTTCTGTTTTGGTTTTCCTGAGGTATTGTTCTGCTTCTGCTTCATCGTATCTCTCTCGCTCATGCTTCGCCTCCGCCAAATACAGCACCGGCTGATAGGCGGGCACCTGGAAGCCAGTCTGCTACCGTCATTACTCGTTTGCCCGAAGGCTGTATTTCAAGCAGCGTCAAAATCCCGTCACCGGTCTGTACCTCAATGCCCGAAGCGCTTACGGCAACTACCGTACCCGGAGCAGTGGATCCAGAGCCCTTCGAACCGCTAGGCTTCGCTGATACCCATACCTTAAACACTTCACCGTTCAGGTACGTAAAGGCACCTGCCATCGGTGACAAGCCGCGAATCTGATTATAGATGCTGATCGCCGATTTGCTCCAATCGATCCGCTCATCTTCACGAGTCAAATTTGGTGCATAGGTCGCCAGCTCATCACGCTGCGGCTCAGCTTGTACTTCACCCGCGATAATAGCAGGCATCGTACGGCCAAGCAATTCAGCACCAGCTGCACTCAGCTTCTCAAACAAGGTACCCGAAGTATCCTCATCGGTTATTGGCACTTCTACCCTGCTGATCATGTCTCCAGTGTCCAAACCTTCTGCCATGTACATGATCGTAACGCCAGTCATAGACTCTCCATTAATAATCGAACGCTGAATCGGCGCTCCACCTCTGTAACATGGAAGCAGCGAGCCATGCACGTTAATGCAGCCGAGACGCGGAATCTCAAGCAAGGCTTTTGGCAAAATTTGACCGTAAGCTGCTGTCACAATCAAATCCGGCTGAAGCTCAGCAATGGCAGCAACAGCTTCCGGGCTGCGCATCCGTTCAGGCTGCAGCACAGGCAGACCAAACGCAATAGCCGCTTCCTTCAGAGGAGGCGGCGTCAGCATGCGTTTACGGCCTTTCGGGCGGTCTGGCTGCGACACAGCAGCGACTACGTTGTAGCCCTGCTCGATAAGGAGACGCAGGGAAGGAACGGCGAATTCCGGCGTTCCCATAAATACAATACGCATTCCTTTACTCGCCGCCTTTTCTTTGTCTTGCCGAGATGTCATATACATTTTGAGCAATATCGGTGAAGAGAATGCCGTTCAGGTGATCAATCTCATGCTGGAAAGCAACCGCAAGGAAGCCGCTTGCTTCAACTGTAAACGGATTGCCCTCTGCGTCCTGACCATTCACAACGATCCGCTCAAAACGATTCACATCGCCATTCAGGTTCGGTATGCTCAGGCAGCCTTCCGGACCAACCTGCTCGCCTTCTTTTTCTACAATGACAGGGTTAACCATAGAGATTAGACCTGTTTCTTCATCGCCAATATCAACTACGATTACACGCTTGGAGATGCCGATCTGCGGCGCCGCAAGTCCTACACCGTCTGCGTCATACATCGTTTCCGCCATATCTTTCAGCAATTTCTGCAGATTGGAGTTAAATTTCGTTACTTCCTTAGCAACTTCCCGGAGCACCGGATCTGGTTCTTTCACAATAATACGAATGGCCATCGCCTAATACCTTCCTTTACGATCGTTATCTATTTTATAAAATGACTTGCGGATCGACGTCGATACTAAACTGCACCAGCTTGAGCGGTGAGCCCTCTATAAAAGGGGCCATCGCTTGCCTAAGCAGCGCCGGTACGTCGATGTTTCCACGATATTTTATCACACATTGAAAACGGTAGCGATCTTTCATTCTAGAAATTGGTGAAGCGACAGGACCAAGAATATCCATAGCCCTCGGCAAACCGCCTTCAAGCGGACCAAGAACTCCCTCATCAGCAGCCAGCCCGCGGAGACGCTCGGCAAACTGCTCACTGACCGATGACAGAAGTGGCAGCTGCTCATGCGACATCGTCACAAGAACCAGCCTGCAAAACGGCGGATAGCCCATAACTCCGCGATGTTTCAGCTCCTCCCGCACGAATGCAGCATAGTCATGCTGCTGAGCGGTTACGATCGCATAATGCTCAGGGGAGTAAGTCTGGATGACAACCTCTCCCGGCAAATGATGACGCCCTGCTCGCCCTGCTACTTGTGTGAGCAGCTGGAATGTCCGCTCCGCCGAACGGAAATCCGGCAAATTAAGTGACGTATCCGCAGCAATGACGCCTACAAGCGTGACAAACGGGAAATCCAGACCTTTGGCAACCATTTGCGTCCCTAGCAGCACATCCGCTTTCCGCTCACCAAATTGCTTAAGCAGCTTCTCATGGGAATGCTTCTCGGTTGTCGTATCCACATCCATCCGTATGACGCGGATCCCGGGGAACAGCTTTGCCAGCTCCTCCTCTACCCGCTGTGTGCCTGTACCGAAATAACGGATATGCTCGCTGCTGCAGGAAGGACATTCCTTTGGTGCAAGCTCTGCATGACCGCAATAATGGCAGCGAAGCGCCCGCGATTTCTGATGATACGTCAGCGAAATATCACAATGTGGACAAGCTGCCGTATACCCGCAGGAACGACACATTACAAACGTCGAGTAGCCGCGCCGATTGAGGAGCAGCACCGACTGTTCTCCGCGCTCCAGCCGCTCAATGAGTGCGGCATGAAGCCGTCTGCTGAACATCGAGCGGTTGCCGTCTTGCAGCTCGGAGCGCATGTCGATCACTTGAACGGGCGGCATCGGACGGCTGCCAACCCGTTCGGGCATCGGCAGAAGAGCCGATTCCTTACCTGGCGCCGGCTGACGGCTGGCAGCTGCGAACGACTCCAGTGACGGAGTCGCTGAACCTAGCACTACGGCTGCGCCATGCTGCCTAGCGCGACGTACAGCCACATCACGTGCATGGTATTTCGGGCTCTCTTCCTGCTTATACGAGGATTCATGCTCCTCATCGATAATGATGAGCCCGATTCGCTCGAACGGTGCGAATATCGCTGAGCGTGCGCCAATCGCAACCTCCACGCGCCGGCTGCGGATCTTGCGCCATTCATCATAACGCTCGCCGTTTGACAGCCGGCTGTGCAGCACGGCTACAGCATCGCCGAAGCGGCCTTTGAAGCGTTCGACCATCTGCGGCGTCAGCGAAATTTCCGGGACAAGCACGATCGCTTGCTTGCCTAATTCTAAGCAATGCTGAATCGACTGCATATAGACCTCAGTTTTGCCGCTGCCCGTAACCCCGTGCAGGAGCAAAGCCTGCGATTCGCCGCGGCTCACCGTGGCAGCTATCCGTTCATACACGGTCTGCTGACCTGGCATCAGCGGCAGCGGTTCAGTCCGCTGGAAGTTTCGTCCTGCGTAAGGATCGCGCTCCTGCTCGACTTCATGCATTCCGAGCAGTCCTTTGTCGACGAGCGCACGGACACTAGCAGGCGATCCGCCGGCTTCAGCGAGCATGGCCTGCAGCGGCATGGCCTCGCCCCGCTCCAGCATGAAGGAAAGCAGCTCACGCTGTTTGCCTGCCCGTGCCGGGAAAGACTGCAGGGCTTCACGTGCCGCAGCTTCGTCTTCTGGCGGGAACACCGTCAGCACCTTGCGAATGGCAAGTCTATCTCTTATAGAAGTCTGCTCTAAGAGCAGACCTTCACGGAGTGCTTCCTTGATGGCTGATGCATAATCCGGAAAACGCTGCTGCAATGTCTCGAGCTTCACCTGCTTCTGCTTTGCGATCCAATCCATCATATCCTCCGGCAGCAGTGCCGTGAGGCCATACTCCTCTGCCGAGAATTCAGGATCATCGTTCAAGCTGATGTAGCGTTCAGCTTTCCCCTTCAGCGCCGCTGGTATCATTGCCTGAAGTGCAGTCGTCCAGGAGCAGCAATATTTATCACTCATCCATTTGGCAAGCTCAATTAGATCAGGCAGTAAAGGAGGCATAGGATCAAGCAGCTCTGATATCGGCTTCAGCCGTTTCGGGTCGATATCCGCTGTTTCCGCGAGCTCAATGACAAACCCCTGCAGCACTCTTCCACCGAACGGCACGCCTACCCGGCTGCCAACCTCAACCCAGCTCTCCAAGTCTTTGGGTACTTCATAATCAAACGGCCGATCCGTCTGGCGGCTCGGCACGTCGACAATGACTTTGGCAATCATTCGCCCCGACCTCCGTTATTGGCCGTTCCCTCCGCTATCCGCTGCGCTGCAATCGCCAGAATCCGCTGCGCCGTCTCACGCTTGGATAACATCGGCATTGCTTCGATCAAGCCGCTTGGACCGAACAGCTGCACGATATTCGTGTCGCCGTTAAAGCCTGCTCCGTCCTGACTGACATCATTACCTACAATCAGATCGCAATTTTTGCGAGTCAGCTTATCCATCGCATATTTCTCCAACTGCTCGGTTTCAGCAGCAAATCCGATCAGAAACTGATGCTTCTTCCGCCCGCCTAAGGTTTGCAGGATATCTGTTGTTTTCTCCAGCTCTAGGGTTAGTGTTTCGCCAGATTTCTTGATTTTCTGGCCGTGTGTTGTCACTGGCCGATAATCCGCAACCGCTGCCGATTTGACGACAATGTCAGATTGATCGAAGCGTTCAAGCACGGCATCAAGCATCTGCTGTGCCGATTCCACTCGGACAACCGTAACGCCTGCAGGAGCATCTACGGACGTTCTTCCCGCAATAACCGTAACCTCTGCTCCCATGACTTTGGCCGCTTCTGCAATGGCAAAGCCCATTTTCCCAGAAGAATCATTCGTTAAATACCGGACCGGGTCAAGCCGCTCCACCGTACCCCCCGCCGTCACAAGCACACGCTTGCCGGCAAGCTGACCGTTCTCCTTCGCCCTCAGCAAGGAATGAACCGCGATCACAATATCCTCCGGCTCCGCGAGACGTCCTTTCGCCACATAGCCGCATGCAAGCTGACCAGTACCCGGCTCCACAAACATCACACCGCGTGAAGCGAGCAGCTCCAAATTACGAACAACCGCAGGATGCTCGTACATATGCACATTCATCGCAGGTGCAACTAAAATCGGGCTGGTTGCAGCAAGAAGCGTTGTGCTGAGCATATCATCCGCTAGTCCGTTAGCCATTTTCCCAATCATATTAGCCGTAGCAGGTGCAACAACGATCAGGTCGGCACGATCCGCTAGATCAATGTGAGAAACAACTGAAGGGTCATTCTCATCAAACGTATCGATATGCACCGGATGACGGGATAACGTCTGCAGCGTCAGCGGTGTGATAAATTTAGTTGCCGATTCCGTCATGATGACGTGGACCTCAGCCCCTGCCTGCACAAGCTTGCTGCAGAGCGCCGCTCCTTTATAGGCCGCGATTCCGCCGGTAATACCTAGTAAAATTGTTTTGCCTCTCAACATAAAATTTCCCCCGATAACATTGCTCTTAATCTATGTATTGACGGTTTAGTCCAAGCCCATTCGCACTTTTTCCTATCATACCATAGGTCGTCATAATTTGTAGCCCGATTGACTCCCAGATGGAGGAATGGAAATCTTCTAAACAAATCCGTATACTAGAGAGTAGCTATTCTTTTTTTGAGTTTTTCTACTACTAACTGAGGTGAGAGTAACTCCATGGACGAACTGAAACGAGCCTACGAAAAGATGGGTCTCCCGGACAATGCTTCGAAAGAAGAGGTCGATAAGAGGTACACCACCTTAATGCGTCAATCTCGCTCTAGACAAAGAGAAAATCCGAGCGGTACAGACCAAGCTGATTTCGAGGAAGTAACACGTGCTTACCGGTATATCTTGAATGAGGAGAACCGTAAAGCAAGCGAAGATTTCAACCAGCAGGAATATGGAAAGTACAAAAAAATGGCCGGCTCTGCGGAAAAAGTAGATCACTTCTGGCGCTATTACAAGTTTCACGTTCTTGGCGGCATCATCGCTCTTATTCTTGTTATTGTAGGCATTAACAGCTTTATAGACCATCGGGCTGAGCAAGAGCGTCTGGCCAAGCTTCCTCCGGTAGACCTGTCCATTATGTATTTGGGCGAGTACTATATGAGCGACGCAAGCGGCAAACAAACGACCGAGAAAGATATCGAAGCTGCACTTCTTGAGCAATTCCCGGAATTTAAGCGCTTTAAAGTTAACTTTACGTATGTTCCGCTTGATGCCAAGGATCAAATGGACATTGCCTCTCAGCAAAAAGCGATGGTTGTTCTAGCTACGGAGCGCCCTGACATCTATATTACAGATACCGCTGCCTTTAACTGGGTTGGACCGCAAGGTGCCTTTATGAATCTGGACTCCATAGCAGGCATCTCTGATCTGCTTAAGCCAGAAGACAGCTACAAACAGAAGACCGAAGATGTTCCTGATGAACACACTTACGGCGTTAAAATTTCCGGCAGCTCGCTCCTCGGAAACATTCCGATTCAAGGCAAGGATAACTTTATTGCAAGTGTTCGTGAAGGTTCGAAGAACACGGATAAAGCTGTTCAGTTTATCGAAAAATTCCTTCAAACAAAATAATGCAAATAAAATAATACAAATAGAAAGCAGCAGGCTCCACTTGAGCCTGCTGCTTTTCTTCGCTTTAGTTATGCCCTAAGATACCTATTAACCTGCTTGACCCAGTCGCCTTGTTCATCCGCAAGCAGAGTTGTCCACCCGCGCAAGACAGGATCATAGAAGTTTTTGGTCTGATCATCCACAAACAGAATGAATCCTTGTTGCTCACAATGCTGTTCCACCAGGGTATAGATCGCAGCGTCCGGCTTGCAGCAGCCGGCAGCACTGGAAATCGTTACACTTCGCAGATAAGGCTTTAGAGGCGTTACAATATGCTCTATCCACTCCACTCTATGATTGCTGAGCAGATGAATGTTCGCATACTTGCTCCAGCGCGGGATCTCATTAGCTGCTGGCAAGGGAGTAATTTGTGATAGCAGTGACTGCCGTGCATCAACTTTGTCGATTGTAGGGAAGTTTGAAGTAAGCTCATTCCAAAACTCATCTTCCGAAATAGTGCCCATCCATAATTTCACACGAATTTGCTGTTTAAAATGAACAAGCTTCTCGTATGGAATTTCATATCGTGACGTAAGCTCCTGCCAAAACTGCGGAGAAAAATTAGCAGCGATAACTCCTGCCACATCAAGCACTAAATCTGGCTTTTTGGACACATGCAGCTCTCCTTATAGAAGGAATTATTTTCTAAAAGAATTCGAGGCTTCCTGTCATACTCCTGCTAATTCTTCTCCTTACACCCAACTGCAAATAAAAAAGCTCGCATGCTCAGTCCGGCGTTGCAAACGCCAATCCAAACATGCGAGCTTCACTCGCGTAACTATCCAACTATCCAATCAGCAAAGCATAAACCACACCGGGACCATGAACGCCAATCGTAAGATCATTCTCGATATCAGCTGAGCGGCTTGGGCCGGAAATAAAGTGGATACCCGCTGGCAGCTGCTCGCGGCCCGCTTCATCAAAATGAATCAAAATCTCGCCAAGCCTTGTCTTCAGCCGCTCCAGCGGAATAAGCACAAACATAACGGTTGGCAAAAGACTGACTGAACGGCCTTTATCCTTCGAGGACAATACCGTCACAGAACCTGTATAGGCTGCCGCATAATCTGCCACCACAACCCCGAAATCGGCTTCCGCTGCACGCGCTTTCCAGTTCTCATCTGCGTCACTGTTCCATACCCGAACCGAAGCTCCTGCGCCTTGAAGTGCTTCCTCTAGCCCCAATTCATTAAGCTCCGGCTGATTTTGCCGAATGACATACCGTGCGCTTAAGGCTGCAGCTTTCTCCGCAATAAACTGCTTTGCAGCATCCATATCCGCCAGTCTAGCCACATGTCCGCCAGCGCTCTTAAAGTTCTCCTCGAACCGATCCATTCGTTCTTCAAGCGGCCACTCGAAGCTTTGCCAGAAATCAGGCGCCCCCCGGAATGGATGCTTCGGCGCTTCCATTACTCGCGGACGTCTCAGCTTCTGAGCGATCCCGTTCATGAACGATTCCTGCTTTCGCTTGGAATCCTCCGCCAGCTGCTTCAGCCACTCATCATGTGATTCTGCCTGATTAGCCATGTCCGTTGCCTCCCCCGCTGTCTCTATCCCGCATAATCGCTTCCATCCGGCTTTTTACAGCAGGATCTAACTCCTGCAGCCCATGGCGCAGCTCCTGCTCCAGCGTTCCCCATTGGTCGCGGAATGACTTCTTAGGCAGGCTTGGTGTAACACGGTACGTATTCCAGCCTTTTAGCGGCCCAATCTTGAGGCGGATCCCACCGTCCCTGACGACAAGCTTTTGACCCAGCTTTCCAAGCTTCACAATGGTTGAATAACGCTTTGCACTGCCCATGACGGCAGCAAAGCCTTTCATGCCAAGCGACTCCGCCGCATTGCCATGGCCTTGCTCCAGTTTTCTCCGGCGCAAATAGATGAGCATTTCATGCAGAGGTATTTTGACCGGACAGGCCTCGTAACAAGCTCCACATAGACTGGATGCATTCGCAATATCATCCCATTCGCCCACATTTTTGTTAAGCGCAGGTGTCAGCACCGCACCAATCGGACCACTATAAGTACCACCATAAGCATGCCCGCCAATATGACGATAAACCGGACATGCATTCAGACAAGCACCGCATCGAATACAATTCAATAATTCCTGGAATTCAGGGTCCCCAAGCTGCAAAGAACGTCCATTATCAACAATAATGATATGCATCTCATCAGGACCGTCCGCATCAACGTCACGCCGCGGCCCGGTAATACCAGACATATAGACTGTTAGCTTTTGCCCTGTCGCAGAACGTGGCAGCAGCGTAGCCATCACTTCCAGATCAGACCAGGACGGAATAATCCGCTCCATCCCCATCAACGTAATTTGCGTCTTCGGAACCGTCGTCACCATTCGTGCGTTGCCTTCGTTCTCGAACAGAACCATAGAGCCCGTCTCGGCAATGGCGAAATTACAGCCCGTCATGCCGATATCAGCTTCAAGAAACTTCTCGCGAAGCTTCTTCCGAACAAAGCCAGCTAGAATGGATGTGTCCGGTGCGAGTGTCTCGCCCGCCTCTTTAGACAACAGATCAGCTACCTGGTACCGATTCTTATGAATCGCAGGAATAATAATATGAGACGGCGTCTCCCCGGCAAGCTGGATAATATATTCACCAAGATCAGTCTCAATTGCCTCAACACCAATGGACTCAAGCTCATGATTGAGATGCAGCTCTTCGGTTACCATTGATTTCGACTTTACAACCGACTTCGCTTGCTTACGCTGCGCAATCTCAAGCGACAGCTTCACTGCTTCTGCCGATGTCTCGGCAAAATGTACATGCACGCCATTTGCCCGTGCCTGATCCGCAAATAGATTCAAATAATAATCGAGATGCGCAATCGTGTGCAGCCGGATTTGCCGGCCGCGCTCCCGCCAGTCATCCCAATTGCCATGTTCATCAGATGCTTGCTTCTTACCATTACGAAGCCGCTCCGTTGTAAACTTAACGGCTTTGCGTAAGAACTCATCGTTCAGCGCCAGATCGGCGCGTTCTTTCACTGTGGATGCTGCTCCAGCCGTACTCATGCCTGCTTCACCCCTTCATACAACAGCTCCGCCAAATGCATCACCTTCACAGGCTGATTACGGTACCTGAGGTTACCTGCAATGTTCATCAGACAGGCCAGATCGAGCCCAACTAACACTTCGGCTTCCGTCTCCAGTACATGATCAACCTTCTCCGTTACCATCGCACCTGAAATATCCGCCATCTTAACAGCAAAGGTCCCACCAAAGCCGCAGCAATCCTCCGCGAATGGGAGTGGAACGAGTTCAAGCCCCACAACATTACGCATAAGCTCCAAAGGCTCTTCTTTCACACCAAGCAGCCTGCTGCCGTGGCAGGAAGGATGATAGGTGACTTTATGTGGAAAAACGGCGCCTAGATCTTTAACACCAAGCACCTGAACGAGAAACTGTGTAAATTCGTATGATTTGCTCTGCAGCTTAACAGCTCGTGCATGCATATGCGAGTCCGCTTCGAACAGCTTCGGATAATGATGAATCATGCCTGTACAAGAGCCCGAAGGGGAAATAACAAAATCACTATCTTCGAAAGCGTCAAGAATCGTCTTGGCGGTCTCCCGTGCTTCCTTCCAATAGCCGCTATTGAAGGCCGGCTGACCGCAGCAAGTTTGAACAGTTGGAAAATGCAGCTGTATTCCGTACCGAGCCAGCAATTTAACCATGGCTTCCCCTACGCGGGGATATAATGTATCGCTAAGACAGGTGATAAATAATGAAACCTTCACCTCGCCACCTCACAAACGTATCAATTCGTTAAACTAACGTAACCGTTATGGAACGCTCAGATAATTGAGAAATCGCATCCTGTGGAAGACGGCGATCTGTGATGATGGCATTAACCTCTGCCAAGTCACCTACATGTGTAAAAGCTTGAACGCCAAACTTGCTGGAATCCGCCAGCAGAATAACTTGTTCCGCAATGCCGAGCATTTTGTGTTTAATGCGTGCCTGAAGCTCATTAGATTCACTAATGCCGCGCTCCAAATGCACACCCTTGCAGGATAAAAACAGCTTGTTCACATGATAGGATTCAAGTGACCGTTCAGCAAGCGGTCCAACATAAGATAAAGATCGCGAAGCAAGAATGCCGCCGGTCGAGATCACTTCGATCTTCTCTTTACTGCTCAGCGCAATGGCAACTTTTATCGAATTGGTCAATACGGTGAGCGGAATATCTGGCAGAATCGATGCCATATACCAAGCTGTTGAGCTGGCATCCAGCAAAATCCGGTCATTAGGCTTAATCAGCTTGACCGCTTCCTCAGCAATACGTCTTTTCTCATCCGCATGCATAATTTCCCGTTCTGCAACCGGAGTCTCCGGTTGAGTATCTTTTACGCTTACTGCTCCGCCATGAGAACGGCGCAGACGTCCAGCTTGCTCTAAACGGTCAAGATCCCGGCGGATGGTCTCCTCCGTCACCTGACAGAGCTCGCTCAGCTCCGATACCCGAATACTGCCCCGCTCATTAACCAATCGAACTATCGCTTCATACCGTTCCGCAACCAGCATAGCCTACCTCTTTCTCTTTCATCTCATTTTTCCATTACCTACCGATATTTTAAAATATTATTTATTATACAACGAAGGAATATAAGTCTATTACGAGAATAAGTTAGGCCGAATTAACAAGTATCCCATAACAACTGCTTCATTTTGTTTTCCCCCGTTTAAGATTTGTTTTTGTTTGTTTATATGTTAACATGTTTGTTTGTTTTTGAAAACAATTATTTCAAACAAAAACGGACATAACCAGATATGCTTGGAGAAAGATCAAAAAAAATAGGATGGAGCCATTGGCCCCATCCTATCCTTCAATACCTCTTATTAGTCTTCTTTGCCTTCTGTTTGTTCAACAATCACGATGTCGTGATAGATCTCTTCCAGGGCAACGCCAACAAACTTACGGGATTTCGGGTTGCGTAGTTCGGATTTCTCACCATTACGCAGCATACGTGCACGTCTCGAAGCCGCCACAACGAGCGAATACTTGCTGTCTACCTTTTTAACCATTTCATCAATCGATGGATACAACATTGTTCTTCACCTCGCTCAGGCTTTCTCGGGTTGCAAAGATGGCATTTCTCCCAAATGAGAATAATACCGGTCTCTGCGGCAATGCTCAGCTACAATAATACTTTGAATACGATGACATGCGGCATCAATCTCATCGTTAACTACCGCATAATCATAATGACGGATTAAGTTCATTTCTTCAACTGCAACCGTCATTCGGTTATTAATTGTGTCTTGCGTTTCTGTTCCTCTGCCTGTAATACGCGACTTAAGCTCGTCAAGTGACGGCGGCAACAAGAAGACAAACACGCCTTCAGGGAATTTCTCTTTCACCTTCAAAGCACCCTGAACCTCAATTTCCAGAATGACGTCTCTGCCGCTTGCCAGCGTACTCTCTACAAAATCACGCGGGGTACCATAGCAGTTGCCAACGTACTCGGCATGCTCCAGCAGGGCATCGTTAGCAATCATATCCAGAAATTGTTCTCTTGACTTAAAGAAATAATTAATGCCATCGATCTCACCTTGTCTAGGTTTCCGTGTCGTTGCCGAAACGGAATAAACAAGCTCAGGCACCTTTTGACGCAAAACGGAACAAACGGTTCCTTTTCCTACGCCAGAAGGTCCAGACAATACAATTAACAATCCCTTATCCATAATACTCCCCGTACTATTCGTCGTTATCGTCATCCTTAGTCGACAAACGATGTGCTACCGTCTCCGGTTGCACCGCCGATAAAATGACGTGGTCGCTGTCTGTAATAATAACAGCACGCGTGCGTCTTCCGTATGTCGCGTCAATCAGCATATGTCTGTCACGTGCTTCTTGAATAATCCGTTTAATCGGAGCCGATTCCGGACTAACAATTGAAATAATGCGATTGGCCGAAACGATATTGCCGAAGCCAATATTAATAAGTTTAATAGCCAAGTCAGGTTCCCCCTCCGGTCTTCCTCGTGCAACTCCCATATGAATCAAATCTATTTGTATAAATGTAAATGGCCGACGAATTACTTCATCTACCAAATAACGACAGAACCATTGCACTATTGTTGACGAAAAAAGTCCGGAGCATACGTTCCGCGCCGCGCCTTCACCCGCTGCTGCTATACGCTGCACTGCCTGTCCAGAGCATCATATAGCAGACCAAACAGGTTATGCTCGATCCGTTGTTATATATTTTAAAGGATTTTATAGAAACGAACAAGAGAAAAAGAGAAATCAGACGATTTAGTGTCTTTTTACCCCTGTTTTCACCCATACATAGTCCGTCAATTGAACAGCCATATCGTAGAACATAAACGGTGTCATGAAGTATATCCCGTTGAAATGCTGAAGTGCTGTATCAAGCAGCTCCTGCGAGATCTGTACGCCTTCCGCTCTTCCCGCAGCGCCTTCCAGACCTGCCATCCGCTTCCGAACCTCGTCAGACAATTGGATCCCCGGAACCTCGTTATGCAAGTATTCCGCATTACGCCCGCTTGCAAGCGGCATAATGCCGATGAATACCGGTACAGACAGATGCTTGGTCGCTTCTGCCATCTTTTCAATTAACACCGAATCGTAAACCGGCTGCGTCATAATGTAGTCCGCTCCGGAAGCGATTTTACGCTCGAGCCGCTGTACGGCTTTGTCCAAATGCTTCACATTGKGATTAAAAGCTGCACCTACAATGAATTTTGCTTTTTGCTTCAGCGGCTTGCCCGAGAATGCGATCCCCTCATTCAATTGTTTGATCATCTTAATCATCTCGAACGAGGTCAGATCGTACACCGAACTTGAATCGGGCAGATCGCCAAATCTTGCCGGGTCGCCTGTGACAGCAAGCACATGGTCGATGCCAAGCGCATCAAGGCCCATCATATGTGACTGTGTGCCGATCAGGTTCCGGTCGCGGCAGGCAATATGAACAAGCGGCCGCAGTCCGACTTTTTCCTTCACAAGTGCTGCCAGCGCCAAGTTACTCATGCGTGTGACTGCAAGCGAGTTGTCTGCCATCGTGATGGCATCCGCTCCACAAGCTTTCAGCGCAGCCGCTCCAACCATAAACTTTGTAATATCCAGATCCCGCGGAGGATCCAGCTCTACGATGACCGTATGTCTTACCTTTACGATATCGACAAGATTAGGTTCCAACAAAATTGGAGCCTCCGGACGTTCCTCCGAAGCGTCTTTCACAACCTCTGTCTGCTCCGATAGTTCAATAACCTCCGGTTCAGGAACAACTGCAACAGCAGTCGCATCGCCTTGAGGTGTATAGTCTTTGAGCGCCTTCGCCATGGCAGCAATGTGTTCTGGCGTCGTTCCGCAGCATCCGCCAATAATCCGTGCTCCGCGGTCTGCAAAACGTAATGCCATTTCGGCAAAATAATCCGGTCCAGCCGAATAGGTATATTTCCCGTCTACATAATCCGGAATACCTGCATTCGGGAAGATAGACAGGGGCAGGTCTACCGGACCACCAATCGCATCAACCGCCCGCATAATACCGTTAGGGCCGCTGCGGCAGTTGAAGCCAACCACATCTGCCCCTTCATTCTTCAGCAGTGTGAAAGCATCCATAAGCCCCGTACCGTCCTGTGTACGGCCAACGTCTTCGACCGCGAATTGACAGATTATAGGCACTTGAGAAACTTTGCGGACTAGTCCAAGTGCAAGGCGCATCTCATCCAATTCGTAGAACGTTTCGAATAAGATGCCGTCCACACCCTCCAAAAGCAATGCATCAAGCTGACGCTCAAATGCATCACTTACTTCAGAATCATTAAGGTCCTTCAGCTTCCCTGTCCGGATTGAGCCTACGGCACCTACCACATAAGCATCAGAACCCGCGGCCGCTTTGGCGATGCGAGCTCCTGCCCGGTTAATCGCTTCCATTTCGGACTCCAAGCCGTATTTGGACAGCTTGACCAAATTGGCAGAGAACGTATTAGTCTCAATGACGCGAGCTCCTGCTTCATAATACCGGCGATGGATGCTCTCAATAACATCCGGACGGGTCATATTCAATTCTTCATAAGAAACGCCGACAGGGAACCCCATCTGATACAGATAGGTTCCCATCGCGCCGTCCCCGGTTAAGATACGCTGCTTAAGCTTCGTTCTCAAATCGGGCTTCATATTCATTTCTCCCTATTACCATTCACCGCGGAACACTTCGGCTGCAGGTCCTGTCATATAAACATGATTATCTGCTTCGTTCCATTCAATCGTCAGGTCGCCGCCTTTAAGCGATACAATAGCTGTACGCTCCGTGAATCCGTTCAATACGGATGAAACAACCGTTGCACATGCGCCAGTACCACAAGCAAGTGTTGGGCCTGCGCCGCGTTCCCATACTCGCATTTCCGTGTGCTCACGCGATGTCACGGTCACGAACTCGACATTGATTTTACGTGGGAACATAGGATGTGTCTCCAGCTTCGGTCCCCAAGTTGCAAGATCAAAGTTTGCAGCATCATCCACATAGATCACGCAATGCGGGTTACCCATCGATACGGCTGTGAAACGGAATTCACGTCCGTCAACCTCGATTGGATGCTCAATCACACGCTCTGCATCAACGGTTGTTGGCACTTGCAGACCATTCAGAATCGGTTCACCCATATCAACACGTACGGATTGGACTTTACCGTCCGATATCGACAGTTGAACGGTTTGTGCACCAGCACCAAGTGTTTCGATCTTGATCTCTTCTTTATTCGTCAGGCCATTATCGAATACATATTTCGCTACACAGCGAATGGCATTGCCACATTGCTCAGCTTCCGAACCGTCGGAGTTGATAATACGCATGCGGAAATCCGCAATCTCCGATGGCAGGATATAGACAAGTCCATCTGCTCCGATTCCGAAGAAACGGTTGCACAAATTGACTGCCAGCTCTGCTACATTACCAGGCAGCTGTTGCTCGCCTGCTACTACGATAAAATCATTTCCTAAACCATTCATTTTTGTAAATTTCATTATAAGGTTCCCCTTTACTGCAGCTAATTAGTAAGAATCAAGCTATCATTTTTTTCTTAGCATACAGCAAAGCCTGACGAAACGCTATTCATAATTCCGATCATGATTTGCACTTTTTCCCGTCAGTAATATTTATACATTTTTATATTTGAACGACATTTTGGCTTGCTTGCTTTTTGGCTTGCTTGTGCCAAGAACACTGCCAATACCCATTAGGAATGTTGGAATGCCGGCAGCTACAAAGACAAGGCACCAGTCACGGAAGTAAAGCGGTACAGTCTTGAAGATTGGCTGAAGCATTGGAATGTACAGGACGCCGATCATAAGGATTAAAGACGACAGGACGGCGAGCACCAAATAACGATTCTGAAACATATTACGATGGAAAATCGAACGCGAGCTGCGGCAGTCAAAGACGTGAATAAGCTGGGCAAGAACCAATGTGGCAAAAGCGACAGTCTGCGCTTTGGTGAGCTGCTCTGCGGCTGTACCTGGAGCCATCTTCAGGGTGATCCAGAACGCACCAAGTGTACAAACGCCTATTAATACACCACGGCTGATGATTTTCCAGCCAAGCCTTCTTGCAAAGACACTCTCTTTGGCTGAACGCGGCTTCTGCTGCATAAGATCCTTTTCAGCCTGGTCAACACCTAGAGCCATAGCAGGCAATCCGTCTGTTACAAGGTTGACCCACAGGATCTGGATCGGCACCAGCGGCAGCGGCAGTCCGGCCATCATAGCCAGGAACATCGTCAATATTTCGCCAACGTTAGAAGCTAGCAGGTAACGAATGAACTTGCGGATATTCTCATAAATGCTCCGGCCTTCCTCAATCGCAGACACAATCGTTGCAAAATTGTCATCGCTAAGGATAAGTGCAGAAGCTTCCTTCGATACATCCGTCCCCGTTATCCCCATCGCAATCCCGATATCGGCTGCTTTGATAGCAGGTGCATCATTAACGCCATCCCCTGTCATCGCAACGACATGTCCTTTTCGCTGCAGTGATTTGACAATCCGCAGCTTATGTTCCGGGGATACGCGGGCATACACATAAATATTATCAACGTGACGGTCTAGCTGCTCGTCTGTCATATTCTCAAGCTGTCTTCCACTCATTGCGACACCGCCGCGAGGCATAATGCCAAGCTGGTTCGCAATCGCTTCGGCAGTAAGCTGGTGGTCGCCCGTAATCATAACCGTTTTGATGCCGGCACGGCGGCAAGTAGCAATCGCTTCACGTACTTCGCGGCGCGGAGGGTCGATCATACCGGTCAGGCCAACAAATACAAGCTGGCACTCCACATCGGCTTCTGTCTCCATTGCTTCGCCGCTGCGAAGATCACGGTAAGCGAGGCCAAGCACCCGCAAAGCAGACTGTGCCATTTCTTCAGCAGCTTCAGCACATTTCTTCTTCAAGGTTGCGGTGAAAGGTACGACTTTGCCATCCCACAGTACATAGCTGCAGTGATCCATTAGAACATCCGATGCGCCCTTCGTATAGATGACGCGGCCGCCTTGATGCGATACGACAACGCTCATCCGTTTCCGTTCCGAATCGAAAGGAAACTCTTTTTCCCTCTTATATAAGCCTTCCAGCGATTTAGCCGACATTCCCAGCTTGGCCGAAAGTACAGTAAGCGCACCTTCTGTTGGATCGCCTTTGAGCACCCATTCCTCTTGTATTTCCTTGCTCTTCCGTTTCTTCGAATCCTGCTGCTCGACTTGTGTAACCGTAGCATTGTTGCAAAGAGCCGAGATCTGCAGAAGCCGCTTAAGCGAAATATCATGCTTCACATCAACCGCTGCGCCTTCTTCGAACACCGCCCCTGATGGATCATAGCCCTCACCAGTTACCTTAAGATGACGGCCACCAAGCCATAAATTGGTTACGGTCATTTTATTTTGCGTCAGCGTTCCTGTTTTGTCCGAGCAAATGACAGATGCGCAGCCTAACGTTTCCACAGAAGGCAGCTTTCGAACGATTGCTTTCCGTTTGATCATACGTTGTACACCAAGCGCGAGTGCAATGGTAACAATAGCTGGAAGACCTTCTGGTATGGCTGCAACAGCAAGGCTGACCCCTGCAAGGAACATGCCGTAGGCAGGCTGTCCATGCAAGATACCGGCTATAACGACCATGATAGTAAGTCCAATCGCCACGGCGATTAGTATTTTACCAAGCTGCTCCAGTCTGTGCTGAAGCGGCGTTTCCATTGATTCCGTCTGCTGGATGAGTCCTGCAATTTTACCCATTTCCGTGTCCATGCCTGTCCGAACAACAACACCTTTAGCTGTACCGCGGGTAAGCATCGTACCCATAAAGCCCAAGTTACGCTGATCACCTAGCGGCAGCTCAGCCTCATGGATAGCAGCTGCATGTTTACCTACCGGTACAGATTCCCCTGTCAGCGCGGATTCCTCCGCATAACAGCTGTTTGCCTCGAGAAGCCGGATATCGGCCGGAATACGGTCTCCGCTCTCAAGCAGGACAATATCCCCCTTCACAAGATCTTTGGCTGGAATAACAAGCTGTTCTCCCGCGCGGAGCACCTTTGCCGTTGGTGCAGACAGTTCCTTGAGGGCACTTAGGGATTTCTCTGCACGGAATTCCTGAATGAATCCGAGAACCGCATTTAGTGCAATGATCGCCACGATCGTGACAGCATCCAGGTATTCTCCGAGGAGGCCCGATATTAGAGTAGCGCCCATTAGCACAAGCACCATGAAATCTTTAAATTGATTCAGAAAAAGCATAACCGGCGAAATCCGTTCGCCCTCCGCCAGCTCATTCCGGCCGTTATTCGACAGTCTTTCCGCCGCTTCCGATGCATTCAGCCCTTGCGCAAGTGAGCTGCCCAGCGTGTTCGCCAGATCGCCCGCCTCCATTTGGTGCCATTTCATTTGTTCCATTGTACGACTCCCTCCCGTATATGCCGAGCGCTCTCGGACAGCCTCTCAAGCCTAAATGTATTCGGACAAACTGCAAAATATCCCACTTAAGGACTTAAGTTTTTGCTTTAACTATGGCATGATAGAGAAAGACATATATTAAAGGAGATACAACCTCATGGCCTTAGACGGCATTGTTATACACGCACTAGTAGAAGAGTTACAGCGCTGCATTGGCGCTCGCATTCATAAGATCCACCAGCCAACGAACAATGAGCTCGTATTCAGCATTCGTGGTGCAGGCGCTCAAGGCAAGCTGCTCATATCCGCTAATCCGACTTATCCCCGTATACACTGGACAAGCGCAACCCACGTCAATCCCATGGAAGCGCCAATGTTCTGCATGCTTATGCGCAAATATTGCGAAGGAGCTACGATCGAAGCGGTTCGTCAGGTTGGACGCGAGAGAATCGTTCATATGGATGTAAGGCATCGGGATGAGCTGGGCGATATTTCATTTAGAACAATTGTTATCGAAATTATGGGACGCCACAGTAATATCATTCTGCTGGATCCGTCAACAGGTACGATACACGACGGCATTCATCATGTGACGCCTGCCATCAGTTCGTTCCGGATTGTTATGCCAGGCAGCCGCTATACCGCCCCTCCTGACCAAGGAAAAGCTGATCCGCTCG
Organism: Paenibacillus sp. YAF4_2; assembly: GCF_052113225.1. NCBI lineage: Bacteria > Bacillati > Bacillota > Bacilli > Caryophanales > Paenibacillaceae > Paenibacillus > Paenibacillus sp. YAF4_2. The sequence goes on along the minus strand of NZ_JBFRCT010000009.1, from coordinate 263,891 downwards.
AAATGATGAATGAGGACCAGTTTCAAGCCGCAATAGCACAGAAAGATGCTCCTGAAGGAGCCGAGGTATTACCTCCTCAGCGGCAGCTTGTACAATCGTTCAGCGGGCTTAGCCCCCTGTTAGCAAAAGAAATCGTATATCGTGCAGAAACCGGGAGCGGTTCGCTCTGGAGCAGCTTCCAGACTCTCATGAACGAAGTACGGGACCATGTCTATAATCCAACAATTGCCATTGATGCCAATGGCAAAGCCTTCTTCTCTATTACGCCGCTTACTCATATCCAGGGCTCGTCTGAGTCATACGCAACAATAAGCGAATGCCTGGAAGCCTTCTATGGGGATAAAGCAGAGCGTGACACTGTAAAGCAGCGTGCGCTTGATCTGATTCGTTTCGTTCAGAATGAAAAGGCGAAGAACGAGAAGAAAATAGAAAAGCTCCAGGAAACGATTGATGAAGCTCAAGATGCGGATAAATACCGTGTGCTCGGTGAACTGTTAACAGCTTATATGCACCAGATTAACCGCGGAGATAATTCGGTCGAACTGATCAACTTCTACGATGAGGAGCAGGCTATCGTCAAGATTGATCTTGATGTGCAGCTTACGCCATCCGACAATGCCCAGCGTTATTTCCGCAAGTATACAAAGCAAAAGAACAGTATAGCAGTCGTTGAGGAACAAATGGCCATCGCTCAAGACGAGATCACTTACATGGAGACACTGCTGCAGCAGCTCGACAATGCGTCTCTTGCTGATATCGAGGAAATTAGAGAAGAGCTTGTAGAGCAAGGGTATCTTCGAAATAAGGTCAAACGTGGCCCGAAGCGCAAAAAAGCGGCAAAGCCGACCCTGCTCTGCTACACCTCGTCAGAAGGTGTCAGCATCTATGTAGGCAAGAACAATACGCAAAACGAATACTTAACAAACCGGCTCGCTTCCCCTTCTGATGTATGGCTGCATACCAAAGATATACCGGGTTCCCACGTGGTTATCCGCGGCGGTGATTTCGGTGATGTAACCCTCGAGGAAGCTGCTATGTTATCGGGCTATTACAGCCAGGCTCGGGAATCCAGCATGATCCCGGTCGATTACACCTTTATCCGCCATGTCCGTAAGCCAAGCGGCGCAAAGCCCGGTTTCGTCATCTATGATCATCAGAAGACCTTGTTCATCACCCCCGACGAGCAGAGGATTAAAGCATTGCCATCACGCAGTGTGAACTAAACAGCAAACGTCGGAGCTATCTCAAAAATATTCAATCGCCGAGACAGCTTACACTAGTATTGAAACTCAAACCAAAAGGGGGTGTCCCATAAGTCATTAATATGACGATGGGCACCCCCTTTTATTTGAGTTAAACAACAAACTACGCATTTAAATGTTCTTCCAATCGCCATTGTTCGGGGATTCCTTGAATCAACAAGGTAAGGTTGGAATCCCCTCACAAAAGCGAACGCTGACGCTTCTCCAGAATCATTTAAATGCTCCGTTTGCCTTTAACCTGTTCATGAAATGCTGAAACAAAAAGAAGCCAATCCTTGTTAAAATGGAGGTACCACCCAACCATTCTAAGTAAAGAGAGGCTTCTTTATGTACAAAGAATATACCATGGATCAGCTGTCCTTGCCAATGGACTTGCAAGAAGATATCCCCGAAAATCATCTCGTTCGCGTCATCAACGACGCAGTCAACCGTTTAGATATGAGTCTCTTCACCAAAGCTTATCCCGGAGGTGGCCGGGACAGCTACCACCCCAAAATGCTCCTGAAGGTTATCATTTATGCCTATACGCAGCGCATTTATTCCTCTCGCCAAATCGCGAAAGCAGTACGCGAGAACATCATGTTTATGTGGCTGGCTGCTAGGCAACACCCAGATTTCCGCACCATCAACCGTTTCCGTTCTGAACGCATGAAAGATGTGCTGAAGACTATCTTTACAGCTGTTCTTCAGTTTCTCATTGAAGAAAACTACGTCAAGCTCGACCATTACTTCGTAGATGGAACGAAGATCGAAGCGAATGCAAATCGCTACACCTTTGTTTGGGGCAAAGCGGTCGTCAAACAGAAACAGAAGCTGCAAGAAAAGGTGCAGACCTTGTTCGCTGCCATTGATGAGGCAGAAAAGCAGGAAGACCAAGCACTGAAAAACGCGGACCTCCCTGAACTCGGAGAGGCTTCCTCCATCACGAGTGAGAAGCTGGAGCAGGCTGTTCAGCAACTTGAAAATAAGCTTCAAGAAAAGCCAAAGAACAAACCGCTAAAGAAAGCCGTTCGCCTTGTACGGAATGACCTTCTGCCACGCCTGCAGAGATATGAAAATCAGCAGGAAGCACTCGGAAGCTGTAACAGTTTCAGTAAAACCGACCCCGATGCCACGTTCATGCGCATGAAAGAAGACCACATGCGTAATGGCCAGTTGAAACCAGGCTATAACGTGCAGATCGGAACAGAGGATCAGTTCATCCTCAGCTACAGCCTTCACCAACGCCCAACAGATACGCGCTGCCTCAAGCCGCACCTAGATCAAGTGAAGGCTTCGCTTGGTCAATTGCCGGGAACTATCATCGCAGATGCTGGTTATGGGAGCGAAGAAAACTATGCATATTTAGAATCTGAGGAACAACGGGCACTAGTAAAATATAATACCTACCACAAAGAAAACACCAAAGCATGGCAACAAGACATTAGCAAATTCGAGAATTGGTCGTACGACGAGCGGGAAGACATGTGGACATGTGCAGCAGGACAGAAACTCCTATTCCGTTATGAAAGCAGAAGTACCACGGAAAGCGGATATGAAATCACAACTCGCCATTATCGTAGCTTTTCATGTGAAGGCTACCCATTAAAAGAACGATGCACGAAGGCACAAGGCGACCGTGAAATAAAGGTCAGCATGAAATATTTTCGCCTGTCAGCCTGGAGGTCGGGTGGCTTTCACTTGCCCACAATTTGCTGAAGAAAGCAGCAAGAGATCTAAAAACAAAAATAGCAGTGCAGGGATAGCCCTTGCACTGCTATTTTTATAGAAATTACACTGATGCGAGCCGTTTCTCCAGCGAGCGAACCCCTTTTGAGACGGCCCCTTTTTTTGGCTTTAAGATTCTAAATAGTAGGTTAACGCAAGACGGAGCAATTCGAATGATTCTGGAGAAGCAGAGTTTATCCTTACTTTATAACCTATTTCTATTTGGAATCTGGTTTTAACTGTTCAAGCACAGCAGCGTCTACTGTCCTGCTGCCGAGTTCACCATGGAATACTTTCCCTTGACGTTCACCGTGAAAATCGGAGCCGCCTGTCATGATCAGTCCATGCCGCTCGGCAATCTGTCGGTACCGCTCTTCCTCTTCGGGACCATGATCGGAGTGATAGACCTCTATGCCTTGAATCCCTTTGCTTATTAACTGCTCGACAAGATCATCACGGCCGTATAAGCCGGGATGAGCGATACTACTTGTGCCTCCCGCTTCACGGATCCATTCTATCGCTTCAAAGGGATGTAGTCGTGGAGGATTCACATATGCAGCGCCGCCTTCGGCCAAATAACGGTCAAAAGCTTCTGTCATGGTGGCCACGACACCTTTCCGAATGAGCTGCTCGGCAATATGCGGCCTTCCAATTGTTTTTCCTTTGCCGCTGCCAGCTCCTGCTTGTTCTGCAGCAATCTGTTCTACTTCCTGCATGGAGATCGCTACGCCAAGCTCCACAAGCCGATCGACGATCATCTCATTACGTCTGCCGCGTGTCTTCCGAAGTCCTGCCAAACGCTCCTGCCACACTTCATCCTGCCCATTCGCATAATAAGCAAGAATATGAATATCACGGCCATCGGCAACCGTGCTCAGCTCAATACCAGGCACAACGATAATCCCTAGCTTCTGCCCTTCGGCAATCGCTTCCTCGACTCCTGCCATCGTGTCATGATCTGTAATGGCTACTGCAGCAAGGCCTGTCGCCTTTGCGCGGGCAACAACGGCTGAAGGAGACATCGTTCCATCGGAAGCCGTTGTGTGGGCGTGTAAATCTGCTCTTCCTACAACCATTGCTGCAAATCCTTCTCTCTTAAGAAAGTTAGGAACGTCACTGCCGAGATCGGCAGCAGAGTTGATTTCTGATAAATCGAATAGAACTGTCGTTTAAATCTGGTGTCTGCGATCGGCACTACATGCAGGAGACCTAATGCTACCTCATGTTTGATCGATGATTCAGAGACGAAGGACACGCCAAGACCTGCTTCTACAGCCGACTTAACCGCCCCTGTACTGCCAAGCTCCATAACGATTTTCAAATCAGCTGGATCGATATTTTTACGCTTCAGCTGCTCCTCCATAACAAGACGCGTGCCGGAGCCTTGCTCCCGCAGTACAAACGGATATTCCGCTACTTCATCCAGCAGAACCGTAGAACGTTTAGAAAGTGGATGGTCTTTAGGAACAATCAGCTTCAATTCATCGCTCATGACCGCTTCCATCTGCATATCAGGATGGTTCACAGGTGCTTCTATCAAGCCAAATGTAAGCTGATGATTCATAATCTCTTCCATAATCTGTGCTGTATTCATAACCTTCATGCTGATCGCTATATCTGGAAACGTCTGCCCAAAAGGTCCAAGCAGGCGCGGCAATATGTACTCTCCAATGGTCAGACTGGCTCCAAGCAGCAGCCTTCCCTTTAACTGTGCAGTAAAGGTAGACATCGCTTGATCCGTGTCACGAATCAGCTCAATGCTTCTTCTCGCATAAGGCATTAACGCCCGACCTGCTTCTGTCAAGTCAATTCGTTTGGTCGATCGCTGCAGCAGCTTGGTTCCAAAATAATCCTCAAGAGACTGAACTTGCATCGTAACTGCTGGTTGTGTCATATGCAGCGATTGGGCGGCCGCAGAGAAGCTCCCCCGTTCAGCTACCGTATAAAAAATATGAAGTTGATGAAAATTAAGCGCCATCTGTCCGACCTTCCTCTCTTCTTAGCGGTTATTATACTACAATCGAAAGCAAAAAAGCGCAGCATCCTTAAGTTCAGAATGCTGCGCCAACCGCAATGCTTTGATTATTTTCTCTTACGACTGTTTTTCACCAAGGTCATACGTCTCGAATGACGGAGCCAGGAATAATACGACTTCAAGTCACGCAATTCTATCGTCTCAGACATACGCCCTAGGAAGGTAACGATGATCATCTTGTGAAGTGGATTGCCTAGCAGATCAAGATCGGTCTCAGATGTTGCAAACTCCGCTACAAATACCAGATCATCATCTATCAGATAAACATCCTCTTCATTACGATAATAGGGCTCAATTCGATCTTGTTTCAGGCATTCCCATAAAAACTCCGCGATATCCTCATATCCCGTCTTCTCGCTCTCAACCCGATCTACCCACCGGCTCCTGGCATGGTTTGTAATGACGATGTCTGCTACTTTCTTATCGCCCAATTCGACATAAAAAGTTTCATAAGTGCTCCATCTTCTAGTCATTTTGTCCTTCATCGCCCATCACACCCCCGTCTTAGGAACCAGGACTTTTTTACCAATTTATTATGTATATCAGTATTTTACCATGTTCGTCCGAGATATCAACAAAAAAATAAACTAAGACCAAAAATGTAATTATTTGTAAAACCTAATAAAAGAAAGAAGATCGCCGTACATGGTCACATCGTGTACCAGCGATCTTCCGAGTAATAATATTTTTATTACATGCTATAAAATCTTGTTTTATCTTCATTATCTTTCGTGTACTCGGTTTTCAGTTCATTTCGGTAGGACCGCTCTACCTTACGGACGAATGGAAGACGGCTAATGCTCTTCACTGCTTCCTCCGCACGCTCAGCGTTCATGTATATGACTACATAATGCATCTTTCGTGACATATAATGAACGGTTCCGTACTTTTCCAGCGTCCTTGCCGCTTTCAGATCACTGACCCAAATAATATAACCTGTACGTTCCGGTAACAACATCTATTCCCTCCGTCGAGTCAAGTCAAGCAAAGGGCTAGCCGCAGCCGCCGCTTCCACAGCTACATGATCCGCCGCTTCCGCAGCCGCCCGTTTTCCCTTCATTGCCCGGTACCTTGATCGTATCAGATACCGATTCCGCAATCGTGCGTGATACATCATACAGCATTGTATCTACCATTTGCTCGGCCAGCTTGAAACGTTTAACCGCTTCGATCTGGTCCAGCTCCCGCTCGATTTGCTTTACTTTGTCCTTAGCTGAATGGTAATCCGGATGAAATCTGCCGAATCGCTCGCATTCCGAGAACAGCTCCTTCGCTTTCTCGAATTGTTTGGACAATTGCTTCACCTGATCGTCCTGGTGTACAGCTTCTTTCCAATATAGATAATCAGCAACTTCCGCTGATTGAATAATCTGATCACCTAGCTCGTACGCACACAGCAGCAGCGACGCCATGTCCAGCGAAGAAACACCGCTTGCACCATTTTCAGACAGAACCGTGGTCGTTGGCATTTGTTCACCTCTTTTTCTTAAACGCTTACTTCCATTCTATCATATCATAATCATTCAACGAATAGATACAATTTTACACAAATCCACTCGCTCCCGGAACAACCAACTTCATCCCCTGCCACATTTCCGGGGTTAAGCAAACTTCCCGATGCGTATGATCCTCCCTCAAAATGCCGGTGACAGTCCAGCTCCCATCCAGCCTTTCCAGCTTGGCAGGAACAAAGGCCACAACAGACTCATCAAAGCTTAGTTGAACCGGTGTCTGCCAGCTCAAAGCTTTCTCCAATATTTCAAGACGAGTCGAATGATGGTAAGACCTTAACTGCTGAATCCAGCTTAATGGCACTCGATCCAGTTCGGGTAGGAATCTCTCGATGGTAAAATCCTCGTGGTTCATAAGCTCATAGTTCTCCAGCGTTTGGAGAGGAGACTTTAGGACGATCTCTCTCGCTGATTGAGCAGTAAGCGGCATTTGCGGATACGAACGAAAGCGCTCCACTTTCAGCGTCTCCTGGCCTGCCCCCTGCTTTCCCCAGTCAGCAAGACTAGATTCTAACAAGGGGGATAATGGAGCATGCGCAGATGCCATATGTAAAAAGGTCATAATTGACGAAATCGTCCGACCGTATTCCAATGCCCTTCCTATCGATTGGCGAGTCAGCTGCCAGATCGAGATATGATCATCGCTTTTCCGCTCAGCAATGAGCTCCAGCTCCCAGCGAATGCTGTAGTGACAGCCTGGAAGCACAATGATATCGCCATTTGGCTCCAGTAGAATGGGTTCAAATGAATTTTCTCCTCGCTGTTTTTCGAGCAAATCCTGAGGTCGGATCGTCCAGCGCAGCAACTTCTCACTTTCCGTATGCGCCAGCTCTATCCAGCCTAATGTGCGGAGAAGGTTCAGCCAGCCTACCCAGTTCGATTGAGCTCCCCATTCACTTGCTTCCAATCCTAAACGATTAAGCTGCCTTTCTAATTCCAGCTCGGAATACCATACTCCAGGAGCTAGACGAACAAGGAGAGCAGCCGGATTACGGGCATTCGCCAGCAGTTCATCCAAACACCACCGGAGCAGATGAGCCTCGCGTAATGCTTCGGATTGATTCATCCAAGCAGTAAGGGTGTCCTCCTCCCATTTCAGCCTGCCGTCAGCACGAGTCAGTACGCCTAGTTGGAAGCTAAGCTTCAGCACAAAAGAGACTACCAGCGAGTATGGGTCCTCAAACTCAGCCTGCCAGCCGGCTTGCATTAGGTCCGAGTCGGTCAAACAGATTGCCTGCGCTATTTTAGCAACTGTTTTTTTGGGGAGGGTACCCTTTGTCGTTAGCCCGAGTCCAGATCGTGCCAACTCCGCCCAGGCAGCAAGCAGCTGTCTGCCAAGCAGCATATTAGGCGACTCCTCCTGCTTCTGTTCCCAGTGCCCATAGCCGCTATTAATAGCTGAGGGCTCTACATTAATCGGGAACAATACCTGATGCCATATAATAAAGCAATCGCTTGGCAATGCATATAAACGTTCCCCCCAACCTTTGCGAAGTGCAAAGAGTATCCCGGCATTTTGTAATTGGATAAGCCCATAACGAAATTCCGCGCCTGACAAATCCGTTCGGAGTGCTCCTGATGAAAAAAGCCGTTCCTCGTGAACAGGACCGGCTCCAAAGCAACTATAGAATACACGCAAGACAGCGACACTTGCTTTATCCATCCGGTCAACTGCCGCCTTTACAGACGGCTTATCCATAACAGCCTCTTCCCAGCTAAGCTTGTGCGAAGCAGCGTCTATCCAAAAGGGAGAATGCATGAATTGCTGCTTTGCATGGTTTGTCAGCTTTTCCGACCAGTCTTTCACAAACACGAAGTGATTCCTCCCTTAATAAGGTGATTTCTCGAGCTCGTATTGATAGCCTTGCTCCAGCAGAAAGAGCTGTCGTCTCGCGGCATAATCGGTTTCACTCGTGTCGTCAGACACAACGGTATAAAACCAAGCCTCATTTAGTCCATCTTTCGGACGTAATATCCTTCCAATACGCTGTGCCTCTTCCTGTCTTGAGCCATAGCTTCCTGAGATTTGAATGGCAACAGCTGCATCTGGCAGGTCTACTGCAAAATTCGCCACCTTCGAAACAGCAAGGACCGGAACCTCTCCAGACTTAAATTGCTCATACAAGGTTTGACGTTCCTCCTGAGGCAGCTCACCTGTAATGACCGGCACCTTCAGGGTGTCCGCAATGGCATGCAGCTGGTTCAAATATTGTCCAATTATGAGTGTTGGTGTGCCATTATGCCGTTCCAGAAGCTGCCTCACAACGGCGACCTTACCGGGATTCTCTGCTGCAAGCCGAAGTCTAGAACGTTTCTCTGCGGAATGATAAAGCTCAGACATCCCTTGATCCAGCGGCACACGAATTTCTGTGCATTTGACGGCAGCAATATGACCCTCCGCTTCGACTGTTTTCCATTGCAGTTCAAATTGCTTAGGTCCAATTAATGAGAATACATCCTCTTCACAGCCGTCCTCGCGAACCAAAGTAGCTGTCAGACCCAGTCTTCTAGTTGCTTGGATTTCAGCTGTCATACGGAACACAGGGGCAGGCAAAAGATGTACTTCGTCGTATATAATGAGACCCCAATCCCGCTCCGAGAATAACTTCATATGACTAAAGGAATCCTTCTTTGATTTACGGTGGGTCAGAATCTGATAGGTTGCAATGGTAACCGGTCGAACCTGCTTCGAAGCTCCTGTATATTCGCCTACTTCCGATGGCTGGAGCGTTGTTTTATCAAGCAATTCTTCTTTCCACTGCTGCACGCTGGTTGCGTTGGATGTTAAGATCAGCGTTGCGCTGTTCAGCCTCGCGAGTGCAGCGATGCCAACAATCGTTTTGCCTGCTCCGCATGGAAGTACGATAACACCGCTGCCGCCCTGGATCGTACCTTCTTTATAAAAGAGCTCAACCGCCTGCCGCTGATAATCCCGTAAGAAGAAAGGCTTCCCTTGCAAGGTGGCTGGCCGCAATGCAACTGACAAAGCCTCCCCTGTGTGGTAGCCTGCAAGATCAAGAACCGGGTAACCTAGACGGATAAGCTCTTGTTTAAGCTGGCCTCGATATTCGGGATTAACTGCCCAAGCCCCTCCGCTAGATCGTTCCCCTAAACATTCAAATATCGCCTTATGAGCAGCAAGCTCATTCAGAAGGACTTCCTCACCAGCAAGCAAAAGCTTGTCTTCGTATATCTCGAGCCGCAGCTTGCCGTACCGATCCATAAGCTTACGTATATTAGACTCCATAACACCAGGAATACCGTATCTCGCATAGCTTCTTAGTGATTCAATAATTACCTGTGCATCCATGCCTGATGAAGCAGCATTCCATAAGGATAAAGAAGAAATTTTATACGTATGCCAATTTCCCGGCCGCTTGATCAGCTCGGCGAACAAGCATAGCTTCTTACGTGCTTCCTCCGATCGCGGATGCTCGTAATCAAGCAGCACCGTCATATCGGACTGAACGATTAACGGTAGATCTTGCTTTTCCAACATTACGATCCCCCCATGATAAAAGCAGTAACCACTTCCCTCACAGTATGCAAAATTATCCATCATTTTATACGGAAAACGGGACTCTCCCGTGGCTGCTGCTCCCGGAAGAATCCCGTTCATTCATTTAATGCACATGCTCTGATATCTTATTAAGTGCTGTGCCGGCCTCCTGAATAAAGGAATCCCGGACCGCCAAATCTCCAATAGCTACAACACCAACCAAATGACCGTTATCAATCACAGGGAGACGGCGTATTTGGTGCTCAGCCATCAGGTCCACCGCTTCTTCTATAGAAGTGTCTGGAGTGACCGTGAGAAGCTCCGTTGTCATTACAGTCTCGACATCCGTTGAACCGGAATGCTTCTCCGCGTATCCCCGTACCACTAAATCCCGGTCGGTTACAGCACCGATCAGCTTTGTACCATCTACAATAGGAATAAATCCAATATCATTTTGCTTCATTAATACGGCTAGTTCATAAACATTGTCCAGTAAGGTTGCCGTTATACACGGCGAGGACATAACATCTTTGATCATATTGCGCATGACTGTAAGCCTCCCCAATCGAATCTTCGATTAGGATAACCATCCTATAGGGACATCATCCTGCGACAAAATCTTCCGCCATCTGAATAAGCAATTGAGCAGAATGGACCATCCCACGTTCATCGATATCAAAACGCGGATGATGATGGGCAAACGTCGCTCCAACCTCTTCATTGCCTGCACCTACGAACATAAAGCATCCCGGTACCTGCTCCAGATAATACGAAAAGTCTTCAGCGACCATCATCGCTTCCGATTGAATGGTATTCGCTTCTCCGAATAATTCTCCCGAAACACGGAAGAACCGGCTCGCTTCCTTCTCATCATTAACAACCGGCGGATAGCCGATTCGCATGTGATAATCAAATTTCGCCCCATGCATACTGCATGTATGATTAATAATTTGTTCGAGCCTCGCATGTGTGAGTTGGCGGGTTTCTTCATCAAATGTGCGCACAGTACCTTTCATCACACAGCGTTCAGCAATAACATTATTCGTCGTCCCTGCTTGGAATGAACCGATAGTTATTACTGCTGGTTTGAGCGGATCGACATTACGTCCTACAATAGATTGAACAGCTTGCACCAAGGAAGACCCAATAACAATCGTATCCACTGTCTTATGCGGCATGCCGCCATGTCCGCCAAGGCCAATTATCTCTAATGTAAATTCATCAGCTGCCGCCATGAATGGTCCTGGCTTTGTCGAGGTAGCTCCAAATGGAATTGGTGCCCACAAATGTACACCATAGATCGCGTCTACACCCTCAAGTACACCATCTTCAATCATCCTGACAGCACCGCCAGGTGTTTGTTCTTCAGCTGGCTGGAATAATAAACGGCGTTCGCCGGCGAGCTCTGCTTTATGCTGCTGATAATAACAAGCGACAGCAAGCAAAGCCGCTGTATGCCCATCATGCCCGCATGCGTGCATAACACCCGGTACCTTCGAGCGATATTCGCAGTCTTTCTCATCTTGAATGGGAAGTGCGTCGATGTCAGCACGCAGTGCCACAACTGGACCCGGCAAATCTCCTTTAATTGTCACAAGCAGACCATGTCCGCCTACACCTTCAAGAACCTCACAGCCAAATGCTTTCAATTGTTCTGCAATCCAACGAGAAGTATGTACCTCTTGGAAAGACAGCTCCGGATTTTGATGGAGATGTCTGCGCCACCGGACCATATCCGGATAAAGACGCTGCAGCTGCTCCTTTATATAGCCGCTTGTCTTCATGTAAGCATACCTCCTTAAGAGTTTGTGAAACAAACTCACTTCGTAAGCTTAAGCTTAGAGTTTGTGAAACAAACTCACTTCGTAAGCATTAACCTAAAGTTTTGTAGAACAAACTCACTTCGTAAGCATTAACCTAAAGTTTTGTGAAACAAACTCACTTCGTAAGCATTAGCCTAAAGTTTTGTGGAACAAAACTACTTCGTAAGCATTAATCTAAAGTTTTGTGGAACAAAACTACTTCGTAAGCATTAATCTAAAGTTTTGTGGAACAAAACTACTTCGTAAGCATTAGCCTAAGTTTTGTGGAACAGAATGTTAGCGAAGGTTGTTTCGAGTCGAGTCTGACTTTTGCGCGTTTGTTTCCACAGATATTCATTTATCTAATAAAGAAACAAACCGCAAGGAAGACTCGACCGAAACAACCGGAGCATCCTTTTCAATCTATTCTAACAGAACGAAGCGATGCGGCATAGGCATAGCGGTTGCTCATCGAGAGTAAGGCTTGCGCTGACTGGGGAAACATACTATCATGGGAAAAGAATGTACAAGTAAACAAGCAAATATTAGAAGCAACTTATAGGAGGAAATAACGATGATTATTGAAAACTCGGGCCTTGACGGCCTTCAAAGCGATTTGGCTCATCTGGACGATTCTGCCGAGCAGCTTGGCTTTGTCCGTTGGCAGTGGGAGTACTATCGCGCTACATACGATCTCAAATTAGAGGATCCAGCAACGCAATCTGAGTACTTCCTTCGTATCAACACTCGTGCGGTTGAAGGCAAGCTCGAGAATCCTAATGCTGTACTTGCTATTGAACACGTATACATTGGTAAAGCAACTTTCCCTCATGGCCTTGAATATGAATCGCCAGTTCCACAGCCATTGATGGCGATTGCAAATCAACGCCTTAATCAACTGAAACAGCTTCTTGCCTAGTATGAAGAAGACTCCGCAGAATGGCAGTCGTGGAAGACCGGACTTTCTGCTTCTTATTTTAACGCTTCTGCTCGTAGGCTTTGGACTTGTTATGGTGTTCAGCGCAAGCTCGAACATTGCACTTGTATCATCAGAATTCAATAATGACGCTTTATATTTTACGAAGCGACAGCTAATGTGGGCGGTTCTCGGGATCTTCTCGATGCTTTTCCTCATGAATCTGCCCTATACCGTCTTCAAGCGGGGATTTCTAATCTTATTTATCCCCGTTCTATTTATGTTGATGATCGTACCATTCACCTCTTCGAACATTAATGGCGCACATAGCTGGTTTAATCTTGGCCCTTTTAGCTTCCAACCTACGGAACCGGCCAAGCTCGCAATAATCCTTTACTTAGGAGCACTCATCTCCAAGAAAAGCGAGAAGTTTCGGGACTTCAAGAAAGGGCTGCTGCCGGTTCTTCTCATAGTGGGATTGATCTGTGGTCTTATTATGTTACAACCGGATCTAGGCTCTTGTCTGGTACTAGCCTCATGTGCTGCAATTATGATCATTGCAGGTGGGGCTAATCTGAAGCAAGTAGGCCTTGTTGGCAGTATACTCGGGATTATTCTACTTATCTTGGTCAGCATTAGTATGGCAACTAATCCTAATAGCTACCGAATTGCCCGATTTACAGCCTTCCTCGATCCGCTTGCAGATCAACAAAATACCAGCTTCCAGCTGGTATCCTCCCTGCAGGCGCTTGGACATGGTGGGTTTATGGGGGCGGGCTTCGGAGAGAGCGTTCAAAAGTTGCACTACTTGGATTACCCTTATAATGACTTTATCTTTTCCGTCATAGCTGAGGAACTTGGATTTATCGGTGCAAGCTTGTTTCTCTTGTTCTTCCTGATTTTCCTCTGGCGGGCACTCATTGTTGCTCTTCGCTGTCCGGATCAATATGGGACCATTGTTGGAGTAGGTATTGTCGGATTGTTCGGCATGCAAGCCTTCATTAATGTCGGCGGGGTAACAGGCGCTATTCCACTTACGGGTGTAACGCTGCCATTTGTCAGCTATGGAGGCTCTTCCCTCTTAGTCTGTCTTATGTGCATGGGGGTGCTTCTCAGCATTTCCAGAGAAGCGAACAAGCAGGACAAGCCAGTACGCTCCAAACGCACTCATACATAAAAAAGGCTGAACCGTTCAAATGAACGAATTCAGCCTTTTTTATGTATGTTGGTCTTTAAGACTATTTCAACCGATGTTGCGGCTCTTCCGACGTTTCTTCTTCTTTGAAAGCAACGCCTTCCACCTTTACATTAACTTCTACGACGTTAAGACCAGTCATATTCTCAACGGACTCACGTACATTCAGCTGCAGCTGTCTGCACACCTCTTGAATCGGAATGCCATAATGAATGATGATGCGAAGATCGATCGCCGCCTCAAGCTGACCTACTTCTACCGATACACCTTTTTGAACGTTTTTACCGCTAAGCCGCTTCGCGAGCCCTTCGGAGATCCCGCCTGACATTCCGGCAATGCCTGGAGTCTCAAGCGCTGCGAGTCCCGCAATCGTTGCCACTACATCGTCTGAAATACGGATAATGCCTGTTTGAAGGTCCTCGTTCATTTCATTCCACTCCTCAATTTGCCATATATCATTATTGTAATGGATGGCTCAGCGTGAAGCAAGAAAGGAAGTTCATCTTCGATAGACAAGTGTACATTATTTATGGAAAAGTTTACATGGTTGTCTTTTTTCGTTATGATAATAATGATTTTTAGACATAGTTGAAGAGGTGGAATTGGTGAGACAGAATTTGTTTTACGGCGGATTAATCGTTATGTTCGCCTTAAGTGCTATCGGGCATTTCGCCCACTGGGACATGACGGTTCAATTTATCATTTCTGCCATCGCTGTTGTATTCGTGGCTGGCTTTCTTGGCAAGGCAACCGAGAGTGTTGCCCACTACGCGGGACAACGGCTTGGCGGGTTCCTTAACGCCACATTTGGTAACGCGGCGGAACTGATTATCGCGATTTTCCTCGTTAAAGAGGGCTTGTTCGATACGGTAAAAGCAAGTATTACCGGCTCGATTATTGGTAACCTGCTTCTCGTTCTCGGGCTTAGCCTTCTAGCAGGCGGCATCAAGTTCAAACAGCAGTTCTTCAATAATCAACTGGCCGAGCATAACGCAACACTTATGATTATGGCTGTAATTGGGTTGTTTGTACCAGCTGTCTTTGTTGGGGCCGAACACTTCACCTTGAACAAGGATCACTTTCTAAGTATTACCGTTGCCTGTATCCTGATCGTATCTTATATCCTGTGGCTTGTATTCTCTATGATTACGCATAAGGATGTACTTGCGGACAAAGAAATGAATGCCGATCATGGCGAGGAACCAGCCTGGTCGAAAGGTTTATCCATTATATTGCTGCTTGTCGCAACCGTTATGGTTGCATTCGTCAGCGAATGGCTTGTCCATACGCTTGACAGCTTCTCGGACAAATTCGGCTTATCCGAGCTGTTCGTTGGGGCATTCGTGATCGCGATTATCGGTAATGCAGCTGAACATAGTGCAGCGGTTATGCTGGCGATGAAGAATAAAATCGGTGCAGCAGTTGAGATCGCGATCGGCAGCAGCTTGCAGATAGCCCTATTTGTTGCTCCAGTGTTAATCTTGCTTAGCACAGTAATGGGCGGCCAGACGATGGACATCATCTTCTCCCCTATTGAATTAACCGCCATTGGGGTATCGGTATTTATTGCGAAGTCGGTATCGAGGGATGGTACGACGAACTGGTACGAGGGTTTCCTCTTACTTATGGTGTATGTCATTCTAGGTGTTGCCTTCTATCTCGTATAAGAAATGCTGTAAAGAAAAAGAGTAGGCTCCTTACGGAGTCTACTCTTTATTATTTAATGCTTCATACAATTGAGCGAGGTTACGCTCCAATCGGCTTAACATCTCTTTCCCGCTTTGCTCGGCAATCAACCCCGCGCGCACAGCAAAGTCAATCTCCCGCGAGAATCCATACATTTGCGTGTCCAAAACCTCTTCGTACAGCGGACATTGACGGGTCGTCAAGTTCTCCATCTGAACTTCGATAAGTTTTTCTATTTTACTCGCATCTTCCGTTAGGAGACGAAGCGCTTTCTCATGCAATTGAACCGTGACTTCCGGTGAAGACATCGTTTTCCCCCCTGTGCGTGTACCCGCCGTCGTCTATATCTTTTATATTAGACGAAAAAGAGCTAATACACAAGGACAAAACAAAAAA
This sequence comes from Paenibacillus sp. YAF4_2, assembly GCF_052113225.1. NCBI lineage: Bacteria > Bacillati > Bacillota > Bacilli > Caryophanales > Paenibacillaceae > Paenibacillus > Paenibacillus sp. YAF4_2. Next base: position 247,882 of record NZ_JBFRCT010000009.1, on the reverse strand, counting down.
GCGTCTCTTCTTAATTAAAAGAAGAAACACTTTTTTGTGGTTGACCTAAACGGTCCTATTCGCTAATTACAGATACGTTCAAGTTATGTTTTGCGAAAATCTCAGCCATTTTTGCTTTTGCTTCTTCCGCGTCCGGACCATGAACATGAAGCTCATAAGCGTGACCGCCTACCAGCGTCGTAAACAGTCCAAGAATGCTCTTCACGTCGATATATTTGTTATCGGCTTGCAGAACGATTGAGGAGCGGAATTGGCTAGCCGCTTGGGAAATTTCTACGATAGCTGCATTGTTGGACATGGGGAATCCCTCCAGTTAATTAGTAAAGCTTTCCTTGACCTCATGATAACCCGAAATATGTCATCCATCAAGAGAAAAGTTTAAAAACGCTTCATTTTCATTTATTTCAAATTTTCGGAATTTAGTGCTTCCAGCTCTGGCAGTACAAAAACGCCGTCTTTTCGAATCAAAACATCATCGAAATAAATTTCTCCGCCGCCGTACTCCGGACGTTGAATCAATACTAAATCCCAATGAATGGAAGATCGATTGCCATTATCCGTCTCTTCATAGGCCTGACCTGGCGTGAAGTGCAAACTGCCTGCAATTTTCTCATCAAACAAAATATCGTTCATTGGATGCAGAATGTATGGGTTAAAACCAATGGCAAACTCGCCGATATAACGTGCGCCTTCATCGCTGTCCAATATCTCATTCAGCTTTTCGGTATCATTACTTGTCGCTTTGACAATTTTACCGTTCTCGAAGGTAAACGAAATGTTCTGGAACGTTGTTCCCGAGTATACGCTTGGTGCATTATACGTGATTACACCGTTTACGGAGTCACGTACAGGCGCAGAGAATACTTCACCATCTGGAATATTACGTTGACCGGAACATTTTTTCGCACCAATTCCGTTAATAGAGAATGTAAGGTCAGTACCAGGCGATACGATCCGTACACGGTCAGTTCTGGACATTAGCGTCTGCAGAGGATCTTGTGCACGGTCCATTTTCGCATAATCCAAATTACAAACGTTAAAGTAGAAATCCTCAAATGCTTCTGTGCTCATATTAGCCAGCTGCGCCATCGAAGGAGTCGGATAACGAAGGACAACCCACTTCGTCCGTTTCACTCTCTCCTCCATATGTACGGGATGTGTGTATAATTGCTCGTATAAGCGCATTTTTTCTTTCGGAACATCGGACAGCTCATTCACATTCGAACCCGAACGCACACCGATATAGCCCTGCATTTGCTCCATACGTTCCAAGTCCAGCTTAGACCAAAGCTCAATTTGCTCTTTGGTTGCATGGGTCAGCATCGTACGCAGAACCGAGCGGTCGCTCAGCTCTACAAACGGTCTGCCACCACGTTGGGTCACTTCTTCAATTAGACACTTCCCAAGCTCCAGCTCCAAACCGATCAAATCGATCAGTACGTTATCGCCTGGCTGTACATCAATTGAGTAGCCGACAAGGTTAGCTGCCAGCTTCTGTAATCTTGCATCACGCATATTTCTCAAACCTCCATCTTTTCAAGCACTGTTATGAAAAAACAGCCTTCGAACATATTAGCACGTTGACCGCCTATTGAACAGTTCCTGTCCCGTCAAAGGAGTCGAATGTCACACTTGTATCCCGCTTCTCTTGTTTATCTTTCCCTGATAAGGAATATTGAAAGGTCGAGTGCTCAGTCAGCTTGAGTGGAATTAGGCTATTCCGGTCGATAAGAACATCATACTGTGATTTTACTTGCAAGGACTTAAGCATATTGTCCATTTTTTTGCGTGATTCATTAAGTTCCTTCATCCAAGCATTCTTATAAGCTCCATCCTCTAATGGGGCATTAGATGCAAGTTTGTTCATCTCCTCTTGAAGCTGTTCCTTCCACAGCTTGTTTGCCTCCTCGTCATTCAACTGAATATGAAGCGCTACTGTATCCGCAGTCGATACCGCATTATCAATGCTAACTTGTTTATCCGCATTTTTCACTTTTTCCAGCAGCTCGATTGGACTCCACTGAAGCTCTTCACCATCTTCATTCTTGGCATGCAGCTTCGTATGCTCTTCAATATGACCTTTAAAAGTAAGTGGAGCATAAGACCATCCTTCGGCTGTGGAAACCGTCGTTTGCCCAGAGAAAGCATATTGATCCGTTCCCGCAAGACCGGCAATCGATAAGTTCAGCCATTCCTCAGGAGGACGGCTAGCATTCGAGCACCCCGCCAGAGCAAGCAGCAACGCTGCAAGGGTCAATCCAGTCAAGGTATGTTTGATTATTGTCATCTACTACACCTCCGTAAATGCCTCCATATATTCTTATCGTCCCCTGAATAGTCTGCGCCTTATTCGAGCTCATAAAAGAAAAGGACACCTCAAAGGGTGTCCTTGCAAATACGGGGTCAGAATTTAGTTGGCTTGTCCAACGTAAATCCGATTTCTTCCGTTATTTTTCGCCTCATACAGCGCCATGTCAGCCCTGTAGAACAACGATTCTACACTTATCTTCTCATTCTCGAATGTCCATTCCGACACGCCGCAGGATACCGTTACGACCGGCTTGGTCTCCGCTTCAACATGTGTCCTAATTCGCTCTGCAATTCGGTAGGCTTGGTCGGAACGAATACCCGGCAAATAAACCGCGAGTTCCTCTCCGCCCCATCTTGCCGCAATATCACCCTGACGAATAGAGCCGCGTATAATATTGCTGACCTGCACCAAGATTTGATCACCTACTTGATGGCCAAATGTATCATTGATTTGCTTAAAGTGATCAATATCCACAAGAATAAGCGCTCCAAGCGGATCTTTTCTCTGGCGGCTCTGAATTTGCTCATTCAGATAATGGCGGGCATGCAGCCCAGTCAGATTATCGGTAATGACCATTCTTCGTACCTCAGCATGTAGTGATGCATTCGTAATCGCAAGGCTGATATGAGTAGACATCACTTGAAGCAGTTTATAATTGTCATAGGAAAAAAAGTTCGCACTCTTATGAGCAACCATTATAACGCCTTCTACTTCAGATTCCACCAGAATCGGCGTAGCGATCAGTGAGCGTGCCCCTGTATTATCCATCAACTTCGAATTTACAACCCTCGTATGCCAATAATCCGAAATAATAAGCGGCTCTCTCGTACGATGTACGATACCACTAAAGCCGTAATCCGGTGAGAAATGCTCGCTGGACATGGCTGGAATGTTACTGGACACGACAACAAATTGATTCTTTTCTTTATTAAGCTGCAGAATACAGCAATAATCCGCATCAAATACTCCAAGAAGTTCCGTGGTCGCGAACTTGAAAATTTCTTTCAGCTTGAGCGACTGATTCAGCCGCTTCGTCAGCTCGTTAATCAGCCTTAGTTCATTAATAAGCAAATTCGACTGCTCATACAGCTTTGCATTCTCAAAAGCTGACCCTGCCGTATCAGCAAGAAGCAGGAACGCTGGTAAATCCGCATCATCCCAACCTTCCGCATTGACGGTCAAACATAATACACCATAGGCTGCTTGTTTGCCTGTCATCGGCACGGCGAGTCTCTTCGTCCCATCACGGTCTTGTTCCGTCACCAGCTTGCCTTCAAGAAAAGATTTGGCTACCAGGTCATGCGCTGCATTCTTAAATACAAGCGGCCTAACACGGGGATCACCATTCACATGATCCTGTGACAGGAATAAATGTGCTGCCGAGCTCGGATAAAGCTGCTCAAGGCTGCTTAACATCTCAGATAATACTGATGTGACGTCAAACTGATCATAGAGCCGCTTGGCTGCCAGAAATAACGCATCACGCCTGCTTGCCTCTTTATCAGTACGTTGCTGATGCATGATCAGATCCTTGATATATAGCTGCTCAAATCGTCGGTAAAAGCATGTTCGAAAATGCATAGCACTAAGCTGGGCAACGTGTTTATCGCTGCTGTGTTTTGTTTCTGTTACATAAACAAGTACACAAAAAGGACGATGATCTGAACGAGTGAATACTGGAACGGCCACAGCCCCCAGTGTATGCTCCTCTTCTGTCGTTCCTGATGTTATAATAGAGGCTGCCTGCCGCGCAGTGGAGATCACATCGGCTTGCGAGTCTAATTTCACAGTTGAACTGATCAAATTCATTTCCCAATCAAACAATGCGAATTGTCCATCCTCAAACATAACCTGCTCTTCCGTATCCTTGCGCCAGCTTGTGAAGCTGTCTTGAAGCAGAGGCAGCAAGTACGGACCATCAGCAGCTTGAATATCTTCGTTCTCAAACCATATTATTTGCGTATCTTCTTCCATCCGATGAGCTGCCGCGGCAGCTACATCATTAGCCTGACGATAATTATATCGATCCGCCATCGGCAACACCCAGCCCTTCCGTGCATTAAAGGAGCGAGTCTAGCAAACTATTATAATGAATATAATCATACTTTATTTTTGAGAATTTTGCACTACTCAAAATTCCAACATTTAGGTCTTTTGAACCGTTATTGAAGCCATCTATGGCAGTTGCTGGCGCCTTGACAAAGGACCTCATTTTCATATATTATCAATTAATGAATGCATGGGCTTACGGTTTTGTGTCACCCTCGAGAGTACGTTCGCTGATAGACCAGCGGCTGAACTGTATATCAGGCTTCGAGAATTCAAGCATAGAGCGTATTCGGCGAAACACAACCCCATCCTCAAAAATCCAATTTTGAAGGAGTTACACAACTCATGTCACGTTATACAGGTCCTAAATTTAAACTCAGCCGCCGTCTTGGTATTTCCCTGAGCGGTACTGGCAAAGAATTGAAACGTCCATTCCCTCCAGGCCAACACGGTCCTAACCAACGCAAAAAGCTGAGTGGTTATGGCGTTCAATTGCAAGAAAAACAAAAACTTCGTCACATGTACGGTTTGAACGAGAAGCAATTCCGCAACTTGTTCGACAAAGCGGCTAAAATCAAAGGTATTTCCGGCGAAAACTTCATGATCCTTCTTGAAAGCCGTCTGGACAACCTTGTTTACCGTCTTGGCTTTGCTAACTCCCGTGCAGGTTCGCGTCAGTTGGTATCGCATGGTCATGTAACAGTTAACGGCAAAAAAGTTGACATCGCTTCTTACACTGTATCGACTGGTGACGTTATCGGTCTGCGTGAACGCAGCCGTGGTCAAAAATCGATCAAAGAAGCTATGGAAGGCCGTCATCACTTGCCGAACTACCTGGAATTCAACGATCAAGCTATGGAAGGCAAATTCGTTCGCCTGCCAGAACGCGCTGAGCTGTCCCAAGATATCGACGAGAAACAAATCGTCGAGTTCTACAGCCGTTAATCGCTTGACTCAAAAACCCGAGAGCTTATGCCCTCGGGTTTTTACTTGCTCACATTATAGGCTGAAACTATAAAGAGAATAGTTATTATATATTTTACTTATATGGATGTTGGAGGTAAAACTATAGATATAACCAATTGGAGGCGAAGTTGCATGAACACTCAAGGCACACAGGAATGGAACCCCGGAACTTATGATTCGCAGCTTGGATTCGTATCCCGGCTTGGGAAAGGAATTATGGAATGGCTGGATCCTAAGCAAGATGAGCATATTCTTGACTTGGGCTGTGGCACTGGAGATCTGGCTGTTGAAATTGCGAAAGTTGGTGCACAGGTAACTGGGATGGATCAGTCGGATACCATGATCTCTTCCGCAAGAACTAAATATCCGGAAATTCATTTTCTCGTTGGTGATGGCGAGCAGTTTACCCTGGACGCTCGTTTTGATGCTGTTTTCTCAAATGCTGCCCTTCATTGGATGAAGAATGCATCAGGTGTTATTGAGTCGGTCCATCATGCTTTAAAAAGTGGTGGACGATTTGTCGCTGAGTTTGGCGGCAAAGGCAATGTTGATACTTTCGTCCAAGCTTTCTATGAAGTAATGCCTCGCTACGGCATCAATCCTGCTGAGCGAAACCCCTGGTTCTTCCCTTCTATAGGGGAATATACGAGCCTGCTCGAGCAGCACGGCTTCCAAGTTCGGATCGCCGAGCATTTCGACAGGCCGACTCCACTGCCCGAAGGCGATAAAGGTGTGATGCATTGGCTCGAAGGGTTTGGGGATGCATTCTTCAAAGGCTTGAATGATGCAGACCGACAGGCTGCTAAGCAAGAGGTATACGAAACTGCGAAACATAATCTGCAGGTTGTAAACGGTGTATATCAAGCTGATTACAGACGGATACGAATTGTCGCTGTTAAGTATTGAAATAAAAAATCCCGAAGCGGATCTTATGTCCGCCTCGGGATTGTTTGTGTTTGGTTATTCCTTCTTCTCGGTAGGCTCAGCCGGCTGTGGGATCTGTACAGGTGTCTCAGAAGCAGCGGCAGCCGGTATGGTTAGTGCACCGGACACCCGCGAAGTTAAGCCTTTCATCAAAGCATTCACATCAATGCCCGATACATTCTTAAGCATCTCCGGAGCTGTCGCCATTAAGCTGGTAACATAATTGCTTAAACGAGCTGCCCCTTCACCATGGCCGGTATCTACAACTGTCAGCTTATCAATACCTTTAATTGGCTCAGCGACTTTGCCTGCGAGCTCAGGCAGCATTTTCACAATAATATCGAGGATCGCTGCTTCGCCAAAGCTTTCGAACGCTTGAGCAAGCTTCTCTTTCGCTTCCGCTTCAGCAAGACCACGCAGGCGGATAACCTCGGCTTCCGCCGTACCTTTTGCACGCTCAGCATCAGCCACGGCCATACCGTCGAGACGCTTCTGCTCGGCATTCGCCTTCGCTTCCGCTTCAATGCTATACTGCAGTGCATCCGCTTCGCGCAGACGTTTCGTTTTATCCGCTTCGGCCGCCTGCTCTACTGCATAACGGTCAGCTTCTGCCTTTTTCTTCACTTCTGCATCATACTGCTTCTCACGGCGCAAGATCTCCTTCGCTTCCAGGTCGATCTCGCGTTCTTTCCGAACAAGCTCAACCTTCATTTGCTCTTCAACTACGCTTTGCTTCGCACGCGCTTCCTGAATGAAATACGCCTGATCCGCCTCTGCCTTAGCCATATCCTGATCGCGCTTGAAGGATGCAATCTTCAGCTCTTTCTCTTTCCCTGCCTCAGCGATATTCGTATCACGGAGCAGCTCCGCCTTCTGGCCTTCCTCTTCGGCAAGTGCCTTCTTAATTCTGGAGTCTCTTACGGCTTCCGCTTCAGCAATATCCGCATCACGCTTAACAGCGGCGATCCGAGGTTTACCAAGGGCATCCAGATATCCGTGTTTATCACGCAAATCTTTTATTGTGAAGGAGACAATTTGCAGCCCCATTTTCTTCAAATCCTTAGCGGCTACTCCCTGTACCTCTTGCGCGAATTTATCGCGATTTCGGTATACTTCTTCAACGGTCATCGAGCCAAGAATGGCACGCAGGTGGCCTTCAAGCACTTCTTGCGCTTCACTCTTCAGCGCTTCTGTTGGTTTACCCATAAATTGCTCAGCTGCCGTCGCTACATCCTCAACGATCCCGCCGATTTTTATAATTGCAACGCCATCCGCCATTACGGGTACACCTTGCTCCGTATAGACCTCGGGAGTAGAGACATCGAGCTTATGAGAAAGCAGGGATAAAAACTCAGCTTTCTGGAAGATCGGCAAGATAAAAGCACCACCGCCGCGTACAATTTTGATTTTTCGTCCCGTTTCATCTGAGCTTACATTACGGCTTCCTAGAAAAGAACCGGTCACAATCATAGCTTCATCTGGACTAACCGTCCGATAACGCGCCCAAAAGGCAATACCGAGTATGACTAATACAGCGACAACAATAACAGGAATAATTAAATATTCTGGCATGAACAAACCCCTCTCAGCTTATGAAGCTTCTTAGTATGGATCTAACTTTGATACGTACAGCGTACTGTCCTTCACTTCCACAATAACGACCCTTGTTCCACCTGGAATCGCCATTTTGTCGAAGCTCGCAGCAATTTGGTTTGTATTGCCCGCTCCCACCTTGACTAGTACTTCTCCATAGCCTGTTGCAGGAATGGCCGTAAGTACTTCTGCGATCTTGCCAATCAAATCTTTCTCAGACAGCGCAATGGAATTCTCGCTTTCGCTCATTGGCTTCACGTACAGGAAATAACCACCGCTGCCAATCAACACGCCACTGATTATGGCAAGAAGCAGGACAATAATCATCCCTATGGCCGTGTAATGCATAAGCAGCAGTCCCGCGCCTCCAAATGCTGTAATCCCACCAACAAGTGTTGTTGGATTCATCCACGGATGTCCATCCAGCGATAAAAAATCAAGGATGCCGCCAAGCGCATGACCAATCAAATCTCCCAGCAGGGCGCTAATAATGGCATATAACGCTCCACCGACGAAACATCCCCAGAATATCGCCTCCAATTCCATCCCCCTCTCACAGCATCCATATGCTGTTAATTCATACGCATATACCGCCCCTTTTGTTGCGAAAAAATAGAAGCTTGCATTCGCAAGCTTCTTTTAAGCACTATTTCTGCTAATTATCCCAGCTTCACTTTAATAAATTTCCGTTTGCCAACTTGTACAACGTCTCCGTCTTTAAGCGTAATCACGGCGTCAACGTCGGACAGCTTTTCTTCATTAATTCGTACAGCACCTTGCTGAACGCTACGCTTTGCTTCGCTTACGGACGTTTGCAATCCGGTAAACGTAAGCAGCTTCACTAGCTTGATTTGGCCGTTATCCAGCTCGGTTGCAGGAATAACTGCTTCTTCAATGTCGGTAGGCAGAGCACGCTGCTGGAATACAGTAATGAAGTTTTGCTGCGCAGCTTCAGCCGCTTCTTCGCCATGGTACATACGGACAAAGGTTGCTGCGAGGCGCATCTTCGCATCACGCGGATGAACCGTTCCGTCAGCAAGGCCAGCCTTAAGGTCAGCCAAATCTTCGTTGCTCATATCTGTCGCCAGCTCGTAGTATTTCGCCATCAGCTCGTCCGGGATCGACATCGATTTGCCGTAAATCTCACCTGGCTCTTCATCAATACCGATGTAATTGCCAAGGCTCTTACTCATTTTGTTAACACCATCAAGACCTTCGATGATTGGAGTCATAATCGCAACTTGCTGCGATTTGCCGTATTCCTTCTGCAGCGTACGTCCCATGAGCAGATTGAACTTTTGATCCGTTCCGCCCAGCTCTACATCTGTCTCCAAAGCAACAGAATCATAACCTTGCATCAGCGGGTAGAAGAACTCATGAATGCTGATCGGTTGACCCGACGAATAACGCTTCGTGAAATCATCACGCTCAAGCATACGGGCAACTGTCAGTTTTGCCGACAAAGTTACAACATCTGCGAAGGTCATTGGAGCAAGCCATTCGGAGTTGTAGTACAGCTTTGTTTTCTCCGGATCTAGAATTTTGTAAATTTGCTTCTGATACGTTTCCGCATTACGCTTCACATCTTCTTCCGTAAGCTGCTTGCGTGTCTCGGATTTACCTGTTGGATCACCGATTCTGCCCGTGAAATCACCGATAATCAACTGCACTTGATGACCAAGCGATTGGAACTGACGAAGTTTATGAAGCACTACTGTATGCCCAACATGGATATCCGGTGCAGACGGGTCAAGACCAAGCTTAATTTTGAGCGGTGTGCCCGTTGCTACGGAATTCGAAAGCTTTTCAACTAGCTCTCCCTCAGGTACGATCTCCACAACTCCACGACGGATAACACCAAGCTGGCGTTCCACTTCTGCTTTTTGATTTTCCGATAACTGATCCCATTTCACCATACAACTTTCCTCACTCTCTAAGCGTCTATAGTAAAAAATGAACACAAAAAATCCTTCCAGCCCCAAGGGACGAGAAGGATTAGCTCGCGGTACCACCCTCGTTAGAGCTCGCCGCCATTATGTTCCACATGGCAATCATTACACGGGCTCTCACTTCATTGCTTGATAACGGAGTTGCAACTCCGAAGCAGACTACTGGCTTCCGATTCAAATCGGCCGTTCCTCCACTTACTCCGGGCGGTAATTCAACATGCGGCGTGCACCGGTTCGCACCATCCACCGGCTCTCTGATCGACACAATTCGCAGTTTACTAAAAACCCATCAACGCATTATAGTTTTTATACCACAGGGGTAATGCTAAGTCAATCATGCTAGTGCTTCAAATTATTTATTTGTGTTATAATAGGTTTTGGTCATTTAGAGGGGGAGTTCATACATATGCAAGAAGAAGATCGCAAATCACCGCCGCCCCGCGGGAGCGGATGGCGTACATTCGGAATCGTAACATTGATGACTGTCAAATGGCTCATTTATTTCGGTATATTTATTGGGTTATTGGCTGGCGGAGCCTTAACCGGTTATGTCGCTTCGCTTGTGAAGGGCGAGGAAGTTCGACCGCGAACTTTAATTGAAGAAAAAGTGAACGAGAACTCCATTACAGGATATGTCTATTTCAACGATGAGACGCTGGTCGGACAACTTCGGACGGAAGAAGACCGTACCCCGATCGAATACGACGACTTGCCACAACAGGTCATTGATGCCGTTCTCGCCATTGAGGATAACAACTTCATGAATCACCATGGCGTTGATATTAATGGCTTGGGACGAGCTGTTAAGCAGAAGCTATTGAATGAAGATACGCAGACCGGCGGCAGTACACTGACCCAGCAGCTCGCTCGCCGAGTATTCCTCAGCTTAGACAAAACAGACAGCCGTAAAGTGAAGGAAATGTTCCTGGCACTGCGGATGGAAAGATATTTGACCAAAGGTGAAATACTCGCCGCTTACTTGAATAAAGTACCATTTGGCAATGGCTCCAGCGGCTATAATCTATACGGCATTAAGTCAGCAGCCAGAGGTTTGTTCAATATCTCTGACCTTAACCAATTAAACATTGCACAGTCCGCTTACCTTGCCGGTCTGCCGCAGCGGCCTTCCGCGTATACCGCTTTTACAAGCAAAGGCCAATTTGATGAAGAAGGCTTCCAGCTTGCCATCGAACGCCAGGGCACGGTGTTATCGCAAATGTTAAAGTTCGGCCGTATTACGAAAGAACAGTATGATGAGGCAAAAGCTTTCGATATTCGTTCTTCACTTGCACCACCGTCAGAGAAGGCTTATACGACCTATCCTTATCTGATGCTTGAGGCAGAGCGCCAAGCTGCTGAAATTTTGCTTCTTCAAGATAATCCAAAGTTAACACCTGAGGATCTGAAGAAGAAAGAAAATGCTCCTCTGATTGAGGAAGCCCGCGAGCGTCTGCTCCGCGGCGGTTATCATATCTATACGACGATCGACAAAGATATTTATAAAATCATGCATACCATCGCTGCAGACGATAAAAACTTCTCACCATTCAGTAAGGAGAAGGGTCTTGAACAGACAGCAGCTGTCATGATCGACCATAAGACCGGTGCGATCCTCAGTATGCTGGAGGGCCGTGACTTCTACGAGGAGCAAATGAACTTTGCTACCCAGATGACACGTCAGCCTGGTTCAACGATGAAGACCATCGCTGCTTATTTACCTGCAATTGATAAAGGCCTGATCCAGCCTGCAAGTATCGTGGATGATGCCCCGGTTGTCTTGAAGGATGGTCAAAAAGGCTTCCATATTCCGAAAAACTCGACTAATCGATATTTGGGTCTTGTAACGGCACGCGAAGCACTTAATCGCTCGCTTAACTTGCCGGCAATCAAAATCTTCCTTGATGATGTCACGATCAAAGGCGCATGGAGGTTTGCCCGCGAGCTTGGCATTACGACGCTTCAACCACAGGACGATAATGCACAAACCGGTGTAATCGGTGGCCTCAGCATCGGCGTATCCGTTGAAGAACTGACCAATGCATATGGCGCTATTCCAAACAAAGGTGTCTTCAACGATGCTTATATGATTCAGCGTATTACTGATGCGAACGGCAAACCTGTCTTTGAGCATAAAGAAACACCAAAACAGGTATTCTCGCCTCAAACGGCGTTCCTCGTGACGGATATGCTGAAGACGGTTATCTCGAGTGGTCAAGGTACAGCGCATTCTCTGACATCTGACTTCAAGCAATACGGTAAAATTCCGGTAGCAGGTAAAACCGGTTCGACTCAAAGCTATGGCGATGTATGGTTTATGGGCTTCACACCTGACATTACGCTTGGCGTGTGGGCAGGTTATGAGGAACAAATTCACTCCTTGTCTACCGATGGTAAGAAACGTGCACGTTCGATTTGGGCCCTTATGATGAATGAAATTACGAAAGCAAAACCGGAGCTGTTCCCTTCAAAAGAATTCGAAAAACCTTCCGGTCTCGTAAAAGCAACCGTCTCGAGTGCAAGCGGCAAACTTCCTAGCCAGTTGACTAAGGAATCAGGCAAGCTTGTAACAGACTGGTTCAACAAAAAATATTTGCCGAAGGAAACAGATGATGCCTTAGTAAAGATGGCGTACATTCCGTTCAACGGCGTCAATTATGTTCCAAATCCGGCAACACCGGCGGATATGGTTAGAGAGCAAATTGTTATTAAGCGCAAGAAACCGATTGATGAATTAATGGATGAGATCAGAGCTGCACAAGAGAAGCTTCCGGCTAGCAGCAGAAAGCCGATTGAATCCTATTTACCTGCTGATGCCGATACGAATGCGCCATCCAAAAAGGACCCACGTGTAGATGATGGCAATGCGCCAAATGCGCCAAGCAATGTGAAGCTTCAGTCCATTGGCTCCGGCGTTGTCATGCTGACCTTTACTGGAGGAACGGAAAAGGATATTGTGGGCTACAGGATCTACCAATCCATTAATCAAGCACCTGCTCAGAAACTTGGGAATTCCATCCTCGTTGGCGATGAGCTGAAAGTGAAAATTAATGTATCTGGCAACCAAGGCTACGGCTTCTATGTTACTGCAGTAGACGTTGCTGGCAAGGAATCCGCAGCAAGTCAGGTGGTACAGTTCGGTAATGGTCAATCCACACCTACTCCTGGTATTCCAGGTATGCCTGGTGATGGATCAGGTGGTACGGATGTAAGCCAAGGTGGAACAGAGCATCCTGATCTAGCCCCTCCTTCCGCTCCAAGCGGCTTAGTCGCGACACCAACCGATTTAAGTGTTCTGTTAACCTGGAACTCTAACTCGGATGCAGAGTACGTTACCGCGTATCATGTGTTCTACAGTGCAAATAACGATGGTAAATACGTCGAGGTTGGAGCAACACAAAAGCCAAGCTTCGAATATGCATCACCGCTTACAACCGGATCATTTTATGTCATCTCGGAAAATGACACCGGTAAGTCTCCACCTTCTAAGCATGTGAAGGTGGGGAAATAGTAACGGAGTAGATTGAATAAAACATTCGAAAAGCTACTACGCATTTGAATGTTCTTCCGATCGCTGTTGTACCCGAATTCCTTGAACAAGTTATTCCTGGGGGAATCCGGGTACAAAGGCGAGTCTCCAGAATCATTCAAACTACTTCGTTTGGAGTAGTAAAACAGAAGAAAGGCGCCACTGGGTTTTCCCGGTGGCGCCTTTCTTTTTTTATAGAAAAAAGATTAGTCCTCGATTGTAGATAAATCGCCTGTTGGGAGGTTTAGTTCCCAAGCTTTCAGGACGCGGCGCATGATTTTGCCGCTGCGTGTCTTCGGAAGTTTATCTTTGAACTCGATCTCACGTGGTGCAGCGTGGGCAGACAGTCCAATCTTCACAAACTGTGCAATCTCCGCTTTCAGTTCATCCGACGCTGTGTAGCCCTCACGAAGCGCGATAAACGCTTTAATAATCTCACCGCGCATTGGATCCGGCTTGCCAATTACACCTGCTTCAGCAACAGCTGGATGCTCCACAAGCTTACTCTCAACCTCAAACGGACCTACCCGCTCCCCAGCAGTATTGATAACATCATCAATACGGCCTTGGAACCAGAAATAGCCGTCTTCATCCATATAAGCAGAGTCACCGGAGATGTACCAGCCCTGAATACGGAAATACTCTTCATATTTCGATGGATTGTTCCAGATCTTCCGCATCATCGCTGGCCAAGGCGTTTGAATCGCCAGATTACCCATCCGATACGGCGGCAGCTCATTGCCTTGATCATCAATAATAGCCGCTTTAACACCTGGAAGCGGTTTGCCCATCGATCCAGGCTTAATATCCATTGATGGATAGTTGCAGATCAACTGCCCGCCTGTCTCTGTCATCCACCATGTATCATGGATACGCTGGTTGTATACCTTCATTCCCCAACGTACAACTTCTGGATTAAGCGGCTCACCTACGCTTAGCACATGTCGCAGGCTGGACAGATCAAAGCTGTTCACCAGCTCATCTCCTGCGCCCATCAACATGCGGAATGCAGTAGGTGCGCTGTACCAGACGGTAACGCCGTATTTCTGGATCGTGCCATACCAATCGCTTGGGCTGAAGCGTCCGCCCCGGATAACGTTGGTTGCTCCATTCAGCCAAGGCGCGAATACGCCATAAGAAGTGCCGGTCACCCAGCCTGGATCAGCTGTACACCAGTAGATATCGCCTTCTTTCAAATCCAGAACGATTTTCCCTGTGTAATAATGCTGAACCATCGCGTTTTGGACATGGAAGACGCCCTTCGGTTTGCCAGTCGAACCAGATGTATAATGCAAGATTAGTCCATCCTCACGTCCGAGCCATTCAATCTCCGCCTCATCAGACGCTTGTGCCAACTCTGCACTAAAATCTACAACCGTGTCATCAGCAGCCACATTGTCGCCAAAAACAATAATATGCTTCAAATTAGGCAGCTCATCGCGTTTAATACGTCCGAGCAGTGCCGGTGTTGTAATAATGGCTGTCGCTTCACTATCCTGCAGACGGTCTTTCACAGCCGTCTCCATGAATGCCTCAAACAACGGGCCAACTACAGCGCCAACCTTTAACGCACCAAGTACACTGAAATATAATTCAGGCGTACGAGGCATGAAGATAAATACCCGCTCGCCCTTGCCAATGCCAAATTTCCGTAATACATTCGCAAAACGATTCGACTGCTTGCTCATTTGCTCAAACGTGTAAGATTCATCACGTGCGTTGTCGCTATAATAAAGGGCAATATTAGCACCTTTACCGGACTCCACATGACGGTCAATGGCCTCATACGCCATGTTTACTTTTCCTGTCTCATGCCAGCTGAAATGGCGTTCAATCTCTTCCCAATCAAAATCAACTGTTGCTTGTTCATAATTTGCAAGGTTAGGATTTAGTGCCACCGCTGGAATTCGTTCTTGATGCAAGTTGATCATTCTATCACTCTCCCATCAAATCTGTTAAACATTAACCGCAAAGAATACGCTTACAATCGCTAGCCGGATCTTGCAGGCAAACAAGCCGGACCTATTATACCGATTCTTTCGATTACTCAACCGCCACAACAATTATAACATATTGACTTTCCGTTCGACTACGCTTTTCATTTCCCTTGATGTCTGCTATAACCATAATTATAAAAGGTTTGGGAGCTCACGGCCTCGGAAAGGAGAACCCGTAATTGGAGCATCGCAGAATATATCATGAGCAGCAAATAGAATTGCAAGACGGTCAGATTTGTCTCATTGAAGGCCCTGTTACTCCAGATTCCTTGCAATTATTAACGATGCATGCTGATCTTGACGCTTTTCGAAGGCCCAAAGACCAGCATGAAGCTCTAGTTGAAATTGCCGGTCTGGAAGAAGGACGTATAGTTATTGCTAGAGTTGATGAACTGATCGTTGGTTATGTCACCTTCCATTATCCTGATGAATTGGAACGCTGGTATGAAGCCGGGATGGCTGATCTGATTGAACTTGGTGCGATTGAAGTGGCCGATCAATATCGGTCTTACGGACTTGGCAAGAGAATGATTCAACTCGCCTTCGCAGATGAACAGCTCGAGAACATGATTGTTTTCACAACCGAATATTATTGGCACTGGGACCTGGAAGGAACCAAGCTAAGCGTATGGGAATATCGAGGCATTATGGAAAAATTGATGAAATCCGTTGGCATGGTCTGGTATGCAACCGATGATCCGGAGATCTGCTCACATCCTGCCAATTGCCTGATGGTACGCATCGGCAAAGAAGTCCCTCAAGAGTCCGAGGAGCAATTCGACCGTATCCGATTCCGTCAGCGGTTCATGTATTAATTGGGAGGTTAAGAAGTGACTAACGCTATATTCGTTCATCATTCTGACAGTACCCGTTATCAATTCGGAGAGCAGCATCCTTTTAGTCCGATTCGGATGACCTTAACCATCGATTTACTGAAGGCTGCAGGAGCACTGCGTGATGACCAAATCGCATCCCCGTCAACCACCGCTGATCAAGCGCTGCTCTCTCTCGTCCATCGGGAAGATTACATAAGCGCTGTAGAGCGGCTAAGTTTGGACAAGCCCACTGTAGAAGATACTGCAGCAGCAGGACGATACGGGCTCGACACGGAGGATACTCCTTTCTTCCCGGGGATGCACGATGCTGCAGCAGCTATCGCAGCCGGCTCCGTACATGCTGCAGAGCTCGTCATGAGTGGCGCGGCAACCCATGCCTATCATATGGCTGGCGGGCTTCATCACGCTTTCCCAGACCGGGGATCAGGGTTCTGTGTCTATAACGACGCAGCCGTTGCCATACAATATATTCGTCAGCATTACGGAGCACGAGTCCTTTATATTGATACCGATGTTCATCATGGAGACGGCGTACAGTGGAGCTTCTATAATGAGCCTGAAGTATGTACCTACTCCATTCATGAAACCGGCAAATTTTTGTTTCCTGGAACCGGCTTTGTACACGAGCGAGGCGCGGATGCTGGCTTCGGAGCATGTTTTAATGTACCAATGGAGCCCTATACGGAAGATGATTCATGGCTGGAATCTTTCCGAAGCTCTATTACCAAGATTGCAGAGGTGTTCAAACCTGATATCATAGTCAGCCAGCATGGCTGCGATGCGCATGCCTATGATCCCTTGTCGCATATACACTGCAGCATGCGCATCTATCAAGAAATGCCTGTTATTATCCATGAGCTTGCCCATAAGCATTCTGAAGGCCGCTGGGTGGCTCTCGGAGGCGGTGGATACGATTGGTGGCGTGTTGTCCCTCGTGCTTGGTCGCTCGTCTGGCTTACTATGTCCGAGCACCCTATCGTTCAGAAGTTGAATAATGGCGAAGACGTGCCTTTACCTGAGACCTGGCTCGACAAATGGTCGGGAGCAAGTCCTACTCCGCTGCCAGACTGCTGGCTGGACGATAGGAGTCAAGTCTTGCCCATTCCACGCAGAGCGGAGATCGAGGTGAAAAATCGCCTAACAACAGCTATTGCCGTGCAGGATTTATAAGTATAACAAAAACGTCCGTACCATAAGGTACGGACGTTTCCTTTTCTCTATATATGCTGGATCATATCATCGATAATCGCGTACGAATTGTTCGCTGCAGTTACCGTAAACTCTGCATAGTTGACATGCGCCGAACCATCCGCTTTATCCGACATCGAACGGATAACAACAAATGGAACCTCATTCATATCACACACATGAGCGACCGATGCCCCTTCCATCTCCGCACATGCGCCTTGCATCGTTTCATACAGCTCACGAACCGTATCACGGCTAGCAATAAATTGATCGCCGGACAATACTTTGCCAATCAGACTGCGACCTTCGAACAAACGCTCACTTGCTTCCGATGCAAGCGAGATAAGCTTCTCATCCGCCACAAACTCCGAACGCTCCTGGAACGGAATTACGCCTTTGGCAAACCCAAGCGGAGTAACATCCATGTCATGCTGCACGCAGCTGGATGATACAACGATATCACCTATATTAAGACGCGGGTCAAGCGCACCTGCAACACCAGTGAACAATACGGAATCTACGCCCATATCAATCAGAATCTGCGTGCATACGGCAGCATTGACCTTCCCTACTCCAGACTTGCAAAATACAACCGTTTTGCCATGCAGCTGCCCTTCATTATAGGTGATGCCGGCTTTCGTAACACTGTTTGTTACGTTTACGTTCTGATGCAACAGTTCAATCTCTTCAACCATTGCTCCGATAATGCCAATCTTGTTAAAACCCATTATCCTTGCAAACCTCCAACAGATTGTCGAATGACAATTTCATGCGGCAAAATGACTTTTGCGTTTTCTACTACTTCTTTCTTCATCAGCTTCGTGAGCAGACGCATCGATACTGCACCGATGTCATACATCGGCTGAGCAACTGCCGTCAACTGAGGACGAACCATCGACGCCATGCGTGTGTTATCTACGCTAATAACGGATACATCATCCGGTACTTTCAGACCGGAATCTTGAATGCAATGAATAGCTCCAATGGCCATTTCATCCGTTGCGGCAAACACAGCCGTAGGACGTACCGACAGATCGATGAAATATTTCATCGCTTCAGCGCCTGATTCATAACGGTAATTGCCTGTCCGAACAAGCGACTCGTCATAAGCAATACCCGAATCCTCAAGGGCACGCTTGTAGCCTTGATAACGGGAATAACCGTTTGCCGGATCCTGCAGTGTTCCACTGATCATAGCAATACGTGTATGACCCTGCTCTACCAGCTTGCGGACTGCATCATAGGCCGCTTCTTCATGGTTGATATCAACAGACGGGATTTGCCCGTTCTCATCAGTTGTCGCACAGAGTACGATTGGTACATTCGCAGTCTTGAACGCCTGCATATGCTCTTCAGTAACAGCACCGCCCATGAACAAGAGGCCGTCTACTTGCTTCTCCAGAAGAGTGTTAATAACACGGATTTCTTTGTCTTTCTTCTTATCCGCGTTACACAAAATGATATTATAATGATACATATTCGCAATATCCTCGATACCACGGGCAACCTCGGCGAAATTCGCATTCGAAATATCCGGAATAACGACTCCAACCGTAGTTGTTTTCTTGCTTGCGAGGCCTCGTGCAACTGCATTCGGACGATAACCGAGTCGTTCAATAGCCTCGTACACCTTTTTGCGCGTTGCCGGTTTAACATTCGGATTATTATTTACAACCCGAGAAACCGTAGCCATCGATACTCCTGCTTCTCTTGCTACATCATAAATGGTAACCGTCACGGACTTCTCTCCATTATCTCAAATTTTATTTACGCTCGCTGCATATTAACGTAATCATACGACAAAATATTACTTTTCGCAATGTTAGCGCATGCACAGCCTTAAATAAACCCCTTCATGCTGCAGCAAACTGGAGAGCGATATTCCCGTATGGCTTATGTATGCAAGGATCGCCTGCTAAGTTGAGATAGTCTCTTGTTGATATCAGCAATCCATTCCTCATCATGAAGCGATTGCGCGATTAAATGTACATCAAGTAAATTATTAATCCGCTCTTGCGTCAGTTGTTCGATATGGTACGGATCCGTATGCTTACGGTGCTTGCTTGCTTCAACAAGCAAATCCGCCCATTCATTACATTCGTTAAATAAAAAAGTTTGTTTCGCAGGTTCTTGGCCTAGCTTTGCGATGAGGCCGGTCAGATCCGGCTTCACATCGGGAAGTACTTCGCTGCGGCTGCATACCGAACAAGAAAATACTGGGACATTGTCGATTTCGACTTTGCCCGAATAGATCACTGTACGCAGTTTCATCTTCATGATGTCACCGCAATGACACCTTTTCTTCACTTTGGCCCACTCCTTTACGCGCGGCTGCATTTCCATTTCTATTTCTTTTTCGCTGCGTAAAGGATTCGACCTTTTCTACAAAAAATCCTGCTTATCTGCACTATGTAATTTTTACTATGGAGCAACTTTCCGCCAACGTCTTTTGATCCGCGGGACCGCTGCTAATATAACCCAAACTGCTGCCCCTATCATATCGTTGCGGATATCTAACACGTCTGTCATTCTGCCGCCTACAAACGATTGATGGAACTCGTCYGTTACGCCATAGAGCCCGCAGCCAATCACTATGAAGCATTTATAGAGGATACGGTCTCCCTTTGCTCCAATCGCATAGTCAAAAGTAACTGCTAATAGAAAATAAGCGAGAAAATGTCCCCAGTCAAAGCTCGACATAGATGGGAAGAAGCGCTGGAAAAACGGCAGCATCGTGTTCATCTCATCACCCGTCCGGGAGGAAAATCCGAATATGACCGCCATCCATAGGACAGCCGGGATAAAACGTATTAGTCGTCGTTTGTTCGTTTGATTCATGAGTTCTCCTTCGTTACAATGAATATGAAATAATAAATGCAGGAGGAAATCAAATATGTCATTGCATAATAAAACCGTTATTTGTCTTCTTGATGACGAGTTCGAGGATCTTGAACTCTGGTACCCGGTTTATCGCGTCCGCGAAGCCGGAGCAACTGTCCTGTATGCCGGTCCTGAAAAAGGGAAAAAGCATATCGGTAAATACGGCGTTCCTGCTATTGCAGATCTGTCCTTTGACGAAGTGAACAGCGCCGATATTGCAGGCCTGCTTGTGCCTGGCGGCTGGGCACCGGACAAGCTTCGCCGCTATCCGAAAGTACTGGAGCTCGTTCAGGAGCTTGATGCTGCTGGCAAGCCTATCGGACAAATCTGCCATGCAGGCTGGGTGCTAATCTCGGCCAAAATCCTGCAAGGTCGTAAAGTTACCTCTACACCAGGTATTCGCGATGATATGGAAAATGCCGGAGCAGAATGGTTCGATGAAGCTGTTGTGGTCGATGGCAACCTCATCTCTGCTCGCCGTCCACCTGATCTGCCTCCTTACGCGAAAGCATTCGTGGATGCACTGGAACAGCAGGAATAAGCATTTTTAATACAAAAGGAGCCGTCCGCTAAATCGCGGACGCTGCTCCTTTGCCATCAACTGAATCCATAAACTGTTTCAGTTTGTTATGAATATCTGCGCTCGTACGGCATTCCATAAGCTGCTGGAGCAAGGAGTGGCTGTCTTCCTGCCTTGTGCAGAGCAGCCGCTCTTTCACTTGCAGAATGGAATGAGAGGACATACTCAGCTCATCTACATCTAGGCTAAGCCAGATCGGAAGTGCGCGCAGGTCGCCCGCAAGCTCACCGCATACGCCAACCTTGATATGATTTCTTTTCGCCGCTTCGACCGTCAGCTTCAGCATACGCAGCACCGCAGGATGGAAAGGCTCATACAAATAGCTGATCTCTTCATTCATTCGGTCCACTGCCAGCGTAAACTGGACAAGGTCGTTTGTACCGATGCTAAAGAAATCAACCTCCTGCGCCAATAAATCGGCCAGAATAACGGCTGCAGGCACCTCGATCATAATGCCTACCTGGATATTCGCATTATAAGGGATCCCTTCCTGCTCCAGCTCCTGCTTCGCTTCAGCAAGCACATTGTTAGCAGCTCTTACTTCCTCCACGGACGAAATCAGCGGATACATGATCTTTACTTGCCCATAGTGACTTGCCCGAAGGATTGCTCTAAGCTGCGTCTTGAACAGATCTTTACGATCGAGTGAAATCCGGATGGCTCTATAACCAAGAAACGGATTATCTTCTTCCGGAATATTAAAATAATCAAGCTGCTTATCGCCGCCGATATCAAGCGTTCGAATAATTAACGGTTCTCCCGCCAGCTTTTCTGCAACACTTTTATAAACCTCATATTGCTCTTCTTCCTTCGGGAAACGGTTCCGGTCCATATACAGAAATTCAGTACGGAACAGTCCAACCCCATGAGCCCCGGTGGAGAGTGCAACCTCAAGCTCCTTCAAGGAACTGATATTCGCGGCAAGTCCCAGCACCTTCCCGTCCGGAGTTACGGATTGATGTCCGGCAATGCTGTTCAGCTGCTGTCTTGCTTCGGCCAGGCGTCCCTGGAGCTCCGAATAATGATCGATTAACGCATCTTCTGGCTCAATAAACAGGAGTCCTTCCGTACCATCAATAATAAGAGATTGACCAGTTTGAATCGGCTCTTCGAGCTTCGCCTCCACCCCAACCACAAGTGGTACACCAAGAGCACGGGCCATTATGGCAGAGTGAGAAGTCGAACTACCAGCAAGCGTTACAATACCAAGCACATTATTCGGGTTAATATGGGCCAGCTGGGAAGGAGAGAGCTCTCTTGCAATTAGAATAAAAGGCTGAGTATCAGAAGGCAGTGTAATTTCCGGTGCACCAAGCAAATGCTTGAGCAGACGGTTACCGACATCCTTAATATCAAGGGCACGTTCCTTCATATATTCGTCATCAAGCAGATCAAACATCGTGACGAAATGGTCGATAGCCTCTTTTACCGCAACTTCTGCCGCTTTATACTGGCGCTGGATAATGCCTTGAATCTCATTCATGAAGACTGGATCATCCAATATGGCCAGATGCGCATCAAAAATCTGAGTTTCATCCGAGCCAACAACTTCCCTAAGCTCATCCTTGATTTGCTCAATCTCATGCTTGGATGTGCGAATTCCTTCATAGACTCGTTCAAATTCACGGGCAAAATCAGCTACATCGACACGCTGCTCAGGAAATTCCCACTCCCAATTCGGAAGTACAAACGACTTCCCGATCGCAATGCCTGCCGAAGCTCCTATTCCTTGTATCATGGTCGTTCCCCTCCACCATTTCTCTCTTTAAGTACAACTGACAAGACAGAAGACTGTCCTTTCTTCACCGCTTTGAATGGCGCAAAACGCCAAGAATGGACGAGATCCGAATTCGTGATGACCATTGGCGTTGCAAGCGATTTGCTCTCCTTGCGAACTCTTTGCAGGTCGAATCGTACGAGCATATCTCCTGGATTAACCTCTTGCCCTTCCTGTACAACTGCTTTGAAATACGATTTCCCCGTCAGCTTGGATGTGTCTATTCCGATATGGAGCAATACTTCAAGCCCCTCCAGCGTTCGTATGCCTACAGCATGCATCGTTGGATACACAATAATGACGGTACCTTTAACCGGTGATACCAGCTCGCCTTTATCAGGAATAAAGGCCACGCCTTGTCCGACCAGCTTGCCCGCAAAGATGGGATCGGGTACATCTTCCAGCGGAATCATTCGGCCTTGTACCGGGGAACTAAAGAGCACCTGTTCTTGATCCCGTTCAATTGCCTTCAGCATCTCAGCTCGTATCAGCTCCGAATACGTACCGAATACCACTTGGACATTGCCGCCGCCTAGCCGCAGCACCCCTGCTGCCCCTAAATTGCGCAGCGAGTTATTATCGAGCAGCTTTTCATTGGCTACTTTGAGGCGAAGCCTTGTAATGCAGGACTCCATTTGCACAATGTTGTCTTTCCCGCCTATCGCCTGAAGGATAAGAGGAGCACGGTATGGAATGTCTCCTGCCCATTCATCAAGCTGCGAGCCTTCCTCACGTCCCGGCGTCGGAATACGGAACCGGTTAATCGCCCACCGGAACAGTACGTAATAAACAATACCAACAACAATACCGATTGGAATGAGCAGCCAGCCTTTTGTTGCCAAATGCTCATTAATGATATAGTCAATGACGCCACCTGAAAACGAGAAGCCATGCCGGATGCCAAGCTCATACGTAACCCACATAATGATGCCGGATAACAAAGCATGCACGACAAACAGGTAAGGTGCAACGAATAGAAAAGCAAATTCAACCGGTTCCGTGACACCTGTCAGAAATGAAGCCAGTGCAGCATACATAAACGTTTTTCGGATTTTCGGCTTCAAATCTTCCCTTGCTTCATGAATGATCGCCAAGGCAATGGCCGGTAAGGCAAACATGACGATTGGATACATCCCGGCCATAAAGGCACCTGCGGTTGGATCACCGGCGAAAAATCTCGGCAGATCACCATAAACCATTGCACCGTTAGCCGTCTCATATCCGCCGACCTGGAACCAGAACACGTGGCTGAGCAAATGATGCAGACCAAAAACAACCAGTATCCGATATAAAAAACCGAACAAGAAAACGCCAAAACCACCACCGGAAGCGACCACATCACCTAAGTCTTCCAGCATGCGCTGGATTAAAGGTGCTACACCAATCATCGCCATCGAGAGTACTACAGTAACGAAGCTGACGAACAGAGGAACAAACCTCGGCCCGCCGAAAAACTGTATGTATTCAGGCAGACGCAAATTCTTAAACCGCTCATAGCTGAAGCCGGAGATGATGCCGATAATTGAGCCTACAAACACCGTTGGCTCAATCTGTGCTTCCGCGGCACCAGTTACACCAACATATATGACCATGCCCGCTAAGGCGGCCATACCTGCTGCAATGGCATTACTTGTAAGTCCCAAGGATACGCCAACCGCAAAAATATAAGGCAGAAACATAAAGATCGCATTTCCTGCCGCTTTCAAATAGTCTGCTGCATCGGGTATTCCAAGAAGATCCCATGGCAGCTGACTAAGAAATAAAAAGATTGCCGCAGCTGGCAGTACGATCATCGGCAGCATAACTGCACGTCCAAGCTGCTGAAACCTTCCTAGAAAATTCACTTTGTCACCTCCTAAAAAGAATTATCGCGTTCTATGCGATAATTCTTAACTTCGTAAGCATCCACTTAAAGAATTATCGCGTTCTATGCGATAATTCTTAACTTCGTAAGCATCCACTTAAAGAATTATCGCGTTCTATGCGATAATTCTTAACTTCGTAAGCAAGCGTTCTATGCGATAATTCTTAACTTCGTAAGCAAGCGTTCTTTGCAAAATTCTTACTTCTTAAGCAGGCACTGTTGCCTTATCCAAATCTCTATATCGATGGTACGGTGTCTACGCTTTTTTGTCAAAGTAAAAGACGGGCCTTGATGGCCCGCCAATGTAAAAAAGTATAACGATGAGGCGCGTCTAGACTGAAGCCTTCCCATGCGGCAGTAAGATGGAATCCTCAACCTTAATGCAGCGATCCATGATGACCTGAAGCCCGCCATCAGATGCAATCTTAGCTGCATCATCATTAGCGATCCCGAGCTGCAGCCATAGCGTCCTCGCTCCAATCGCAACAGCTTCCTCGGCAATTGGAGGAGTATGCTCTGGACGACGGAATACGTTCACAATATCGACCGGTTCTGGAATATCCTTGAGCGATGCGTAGCATTTCTCACCCAGAATGGTTTCTGCAGCGGGATTAACCGGAATAATCCGATAACCCTTCTTCTGCATCGCTTCAGAGACCATATAAGACACACGGTCAGGCTTATCGGATAAACCAACAACAGCGATATTCGTGCTCGCCTGCAGAATCTCTTTTATTTCATCGCGGGTCGGATTTTCAAATGCCATTATCAGCGCCTCGCTTTCATCTGTTTACTCTTATTCTACCCACTCTACGTTCGCACCTAACGCTTTCAGGTGATCGAAATAAATCGGATATGACTTAGCAACATGATGTGCATCGCGGATCCGGATCGGATTCTTCGCACGAAGGCCTACGACAGTAAGTGCCATAATCACACGATGATCATAATGGGCATTAATTTCAACGCCGCCTTCTACACCTTCCGGACGGCCATGAACGATAATTTCTGCTTGCCGCTCTTCAACATTCGCACCAGCTTTTCGCAGCTCGTTCAAATAATCCGTAATACGGTCACACTCTTTGTAGCGCAGGTTCTCTACATCATAGAAACGCGAAGTTCCTTCAGCAAAGACTGCCGCAGCAACCATTGCAAGAACCGCATCCGTAGCTTTATCGCCGTCGAATTCAACAGCCTTCAGCTTGCCATTGCCCTTTACATGAACAATTCCGTTCTCATGAGTCATTGGAACTTCCATCATACGGAGAACGTCAACAACAGCTCTCTCGCCTTGTTTACTATGCTCCTCCAGACGATGAACAATAACATCCGAATTCGTAACTGCTGCTGCCGCAAGAATAGCTGCCGAACCTGGGTAATCCCCTTGCACAACATATTTCTTCGCTGCATACATTTGACCGCCTGGAATGCGGTAGTTCATCAGATCCTCGCTTGCATGAATCACGATACCTGCCTGCTCCAGCACTTCCAGAGTTTGTCCAACAACAACCTTCGATTTCAGATCATGCAGCACTTCGATCTCGCTGTCTTCCTCAAGCAGCGGCGTCAAGAACAACAAGGCGCTCAGGAATTGCGAGCTGACATTGCCGGATACTTGAATTTTTCCGCCTGTTGGTGCTCCACCTTGAATACGGATCGGCAGCTTGCCTTCGTTATGTTCAATCTTCACACCCATTTGGCCAAGTGCGTCAATCAGATCGTTATGTGGGCGTTTACCAAGAGAATCTGGGTAACGGTTAATGAAGGTTACATCCGGGCAAAGCGAAGCGATCGCCATCAGGAACCTAAGGACGGCACCAGCATTGCCTACATCCAGCTGCTCAACAGCCTTTGGATTTTTGCCAAAGCCAGTAATGACGATTTTCTCTTCATCTTCTTCTACGATTGCGCCTAGATCACGGATACAACGGCGCATTGCGTCGCTGTCTTCACTATGAGCTGGATAATAAATCGTGCTTGTACCTTCTGCAAGCGCAGCGACCAGTAAGTAGCGGGTCGTATAGTTTTTAGAGGAAAGGGCTTGAATTTCCCCTTTAAGTATTGGAGTAGGTGTAACGATAACATCCATTGTGCTGCAGTTCTCCTTTTTCGTATAGTATGAGGTTGAACGTTGCTCCTGCTATTCCTCTTGCAGAGCTTGCAGAATGACCTCTGCTGCTTCCTGCGGCGTTAATGATGTTGTATCCAATTGTAGGTGAGCAAAATCATAAGCATGCTTGCGCTGCTCCATAATGCGGTGAACGTTGGCAGCTACATCGCCCTGTAATAACGGACGAGCAGTGTCAGACTTCACTCTATCAATGATATGCTCCGCATCTGCCGTAAGCGCAACCACGAATCCATGCTTCAGCATAGCTTCCCGATTATGTTCCCTCAGAACTGCTCCGCCGCCAGTTGCGATAATAGAGCGCCCTTTGGCCTCAAGAAGTGAATCCAGCACTTTGCTTTCGATATCGCGGAAGCCTGCCTCACCATAGGTTTCGAACAGCTTCGAGATTTTCCCTTCGGTTTGCTCGATGACCTCATCCGAATCGTAACGCGAGCAACCGAGCTGCTCTGCAAGTAATCGGCTAACGGTTGATTTGCCTGTTCCCATAAAGCCTACTAATACAATTTTTCTTGTGCGTCGATCCACTGCAAGAACTCCCCTATTAGTCTGTTCCGATATTATTTACCCCAACATCATATCATTTTTTATCCGGAATAGGGTATAAAAAAGTTGCATATGCCGTATGGATGATAATGATGCATATATCATGAATAGGAGTGAAGATGGCATGACCAGTGAATCGAATTTGCCCGCTTCCCACCCAAGCAAT
Source organism: Paenibacillus sp. YAF4_2 (assembly GCF_052113225.1). Classification (NCBI taxonomy): domain Bacteria; kingdom Bacillati; phylum Bacillota; class Bacilli; order Caryophanales; family Paenibacillaceae; genus Paenibacillus; species Paenibacillus sp. YAF4_2. The sequence continues at coordinate 220,602 of NZ_JBFRCT010000009.1, read as the reverse complement.
GTCCGAATGGATCGTATTTTAAGTCCCGATCACCCGTTATGCCGTGAAGATGTCGTCTGGATGCTTGAATATATTAAAAAAAAGGTGGCTGACGAGGACCCTGCTCTCAGGGACCTTTCGCAGCCACGCTTATTTAAAAACTTTCATTATTTCGCCGAAGCGTCAATGCTGCTCATTCGCCGCAAGCATTACTCCGAACAGGAAGCAACACGTTTGCGCCAATGTCTCATTGAAGCGTCTTACGGGCTAAAATAATCAATCCGGATTAGGAGTTCATCCAGTTGTGGTGGAACGAACCTTCTTTGTCCAAACGTTTGAACGTATGAGCACCGAAGTAGTCACGTTGCGCTTGCAGCAGGTTAGCTGGCAGACGCTCTGTACGGTAGCTGTCGAAGTACGACAGTGCGCTTGAGAAAGCAGGTACTGGTACGCCGTTAGTAACAGCTGCGCCAACCACTTCACGCCATGCGCCTTGGTACGACTCAACGATACCTTGGAAGTAAGGATCGAGGAGCAGGTTGCGCAGGTTAGCATCACGATCGTAAGCGTCTTTGATGTTTTGCAGGAAGCGTGCACGGATGATGCAGCCGCCGCGGAAGATCATCGCGATGTCGCCGTAACGAAGGTTCCAATCATATTCTTCAGAAGCTGCACGCATTTGAGCGAAGCCTTGTGCGTACGAGCAGATTTTACTTGCGAACAGCGCTTTGCGTACGGATTCGATGAATGCCGCTTTGTCGCCTTGGAACGCTTTTTTCTCAGGACCGTTCAATACTTTGCTTGCAGCTACGCGCTCTTCCTTCATAGCGGACAGGAAGCGAGTAAATACGGATTCCGTAATGATCGACAATGGCACGCCAAGGTCCAGGGAGCTTTGGCTTGTCCATTTGCCTGTGCCTTTTTGACCAGCAGAGTCAAGGATAACGTCAACCATAGGTTTACCTGTCTCAGGATCGTACTTGGAGAAGATGTCAGCTGTGATCTCGATCAGGTAGCTGTCCAGTTCGCCTTTATTCCACTCTGTGAAGATGCTATGAAGCTCTTCAGCGCTCAGGTCAAGCGTGTTTTTCAGCAGGTCATATGCTTCGCAGATGAGCTGCATGTCGCCGTACTCGATACCGTTGTGCACCATTTTTACATAGTGGCCGGCACCGTCTGGTCCGATATATGTGCAGCAAGCGTCGTCGCCGACTTTTGCAGAGATAGCAGTAAGGATTGGTTCAACCAGTTTGTACGCGGATTCTTGGCCGCCTGGCATAATGGAAGGACCTTTCAGTGCGCCTTCTTCACCGCCGGATACGCCAGTACCGATGAAGCGGATGCCTTGCTCTTCAAGAGCTTTGCTGCGGCGAACTGTGTCAGGGAAATAAGCGTTACCGCCGTCGATGATGATGTCGCCTTTGTCCAGGTGTGGAACAAGAGCGTCAATTGTAGCATCAGTACCAGCGCCAGCTTGTACCATGATCAGAATTTTGCGAGGAGATTCGAGCGATTGCACGAACTCTTCAACTGTGTAAGCAGGAACAAGGTTCTTGCCTTCGGATTCTTTGATCAATTCATCTGTTTTTTCACGGGAACGGTTATATACCGAAACTGTGAAGCCTCTGCTCTCAATGTTAAGCGCGAGGTTTTTGCCCATAACTGCAAGGCCGATAACGCCGATTTGCTGTTTTGCCATTTGGTTTCTTCCATCCTTTTTTTTATAGTATGGTGGTCTTCAATAGTTTTATATTACTCTTTTTGCAAAGAGATGAAAACCATTTGCGCGGAATTTGTCGCCAAACATCCATTAGATTTCCTGACCGCATTAGAAAGTTTACCTTATATTACGAAGAAATGCTAACCAGAAAATGAAAAAAACCGGCCAAATGATTCATTAAGAACCATTCAGCCGATTTATCGAATATTTCAGTATTAGCCTTACAATTCCAGCTGCAGCATCTCCGAACGGAGCAGCACGAGTTTTTCCTTCGATTCGGCAACGGCCTCTTCATTGTTCTCTTGCAGAGCGTCAAACAGTACCGTCAGCTCATAATCCAGTTCATAACGTAATACCGCTGCGCGTTCCTCCGCCCGTTTGGATTGAAAAGCTTTGATCATTTCCTCTATAGTTACGAATGGCTTCTTTTGATAAATAATCCGATGTTCCATACCGGACACCTCCACAAGTCGTATTATTTCACCAAACATAATGTTCTCAATGACGATCTGACGATCTTTGATCCGCTTGACAATCGCATGTCCACGTGTGTCATTAATAAGCTTTTCAAGCAACTCCGACAGTTTCTCGTCCTTAATGGTGTAATCCCCGACGATCTTGTAACGGTTTTTCATCCGCTGAAACCTTAACTTCACGAGCTTACGACCGGTTCGAATTGAAATGAGGAACTGCCCCTCCGTTTCGCTCCAATACAAGGAGTACCCTTCCTGAATGAGATCACGGATGAGGTTTTGGATTTGCCGGCGATCAAATCGCAGCTCCAAATTACAATATTCGACTTCGTAGCTCTTATTCACGGCAATCCCTCCCTTTTTAGCATTTGACGAAATAGTCTGACAATTTGTTCTTACCTCTATCTTATACTCCATCTTATGTTCTGGCAACTTGGATTATTGACTAATTTTCGCTTAAAGGTCGTCTAATTAAAAAAAAGGGCGGTCAAGCCGCCCGCAAAAGGGGACATGCCCCCTATCGAAGCTGTACCACTGCCCGGGATGTGCTATAATGAACCATTATTATTTGTTTCAATTGTGAGGAGAGAGAACATAGATGACGACTACAACGACACCAGCAGCCTTTACAGGCTTTGAACAAAAAGACTTTGATACTTTCCTGATCAATGGCCTGGAGCAGCGAATGTCGGCTATTGAGGAACGGATCCGGCCGAAATTCCGTTATCTCGGCGAAAAGCTTGCCGGTGATATTGCCGTGCAGGCAAGTGACGAGATGTTCCTGCATATTGCCAAACATGCGCGCCGCACGGTAAACCCACCAAAGGATACTTGGTTTGCAATCTGCAACAACAAACGCGGCTACAAAGCACACCCACATTTCCAGCTTGGCTTGTTCGACGATCACCTATTCTTATGGTTCGCCCTTATTTATGAGGCGCCTAATAAATCCCGGATTGCAACCACTTACTTAGAACACCTGGACGAGGTCATTGCGGCTGTTCCATCCGATTATGTCCTTTCCCTTGACCATATGAAGAAAGAATCCAAGTCTGTCAGCGAAATGTCCGACCTGGACTGGACTAACGCGCTTACCCGCCTGCGTGATGTGCAGAAAGCCGAATTACTTATTGGCCGCCACATTCCGACCGGTGACCCGCTCCTGCAGGATGGAGATGCCTTGTATAAGTTTGCCCAGCAAACCTATGAAGCTTTAATGCCGTTGTATCGCTTGGCATCCCAATAAGCAAAATCCGCTTCCCGTGTGGGAAGCGGATTTTTTGTTTTATTGAGCTTGCACAGTTGTTACACCTTGTGCAGATTGAGCATTCACACGGCGCTGCTTGCGCGAAGTACGGAAGAACATCAACTCATACATACATGGCACAACGATCAGGGTAAGCAGCGTTGCAGCCGCGAGACCACCGATAACAACAATCGCAAGGCTTTGTGATACGATACTGCCCGATTCGCTTGAACCAAAGATGAGCGGCAACATAGCGCAGATGGTTGCGACAGCTGTCATTACGATTGGACGCATCCGTGTTGTAGCCGCTTCAACCAAGGCATCCCGGATCGTCATCGTCTCTTCATTCTGCTTCACTCGGTCAATCAACACGATTGCATTCGTGACAACGATACCGATTAGCATGAGAGCGCCAAACATGGCAGTAAAGTCTGGTGTTACTCCAGAGATCAAGAGTCCAATTACGGCTCCAATTGCAGCAAGCGGCAGCGAGAAGAGGATCGCAAGTGGTGCACGTAGCGTCTTGAAGGTAAGCACCATGATCAAGTAAACAAGTCCGATAGAGATCAGCGCAGTCATGCCGATGTCTGCAAAGTCACTCGATTGATCTGCAGATGCACCGCCTACTTTAAGAGCGACTCCATCTGGAAGGTCAAGCTTATCTGCCGCTTTCTGAATTTCCTTGCCTACAACAGACAGCTGGCTAGGCTCAGCATCCGCTGTAACCCGAACATAGATTTTACCATCTTTATGATAATACAGACTTGGTTCTTCAGTCTTCACAAGCTTAGCTACATTCGTAATTGGAACAATGCCGGAAGCTGTAGCAATCGTTAATTTGTTAAGCTCATCTTCCGTGTTCGGATTAATAACAGGCTGCATCACAACGGAAGTTTCTCGGTTCTCCACTAGAATACTGCCAAGCGGCACAGGATTCAGCATACTTTGCAGCTGCATCGCAACTTCTTGGCCTTTCGCCTGCTCCGGATTAACCTGGAACGTATAGACCGGTTTCTTCTCTTCCTGATTGCTTTGTACTTTCAGAACGTCCTTGATTGGTTTAATATTTGCAATCAGCTGATCCGCAGCTTGTGTAAGCTTCTCTGGATCATCGCCTGTAACATCAATAAAGATTTGTGAGGAACCGCCGCCCATCATCAGGTCAGCTGCATTAATGATAAGCTCAGCATCACCAAAATTACCTTTTTGCGTTTTCACTTCATCCATGAACTTCTCGGCATCAACGCCGTCTTTCAAATCAATCGTGTAAGTAACGAGTGTTGGAGAAGAAACAGCACCGTACTTGGCATTATCTGCACTGTTGCCTAGCTGCATGATAACCCATTCAACACTCTTGTTATCCGTTAGGAAGGTTTCCAGCTTTGTACCGCCTTGCTCTACTTGATCAGAAGGAGTATCACTCGGATATTGCAAGGATACATTGACATTCTCAGCGCTGGAGGAATCAAGGGCACCTTTAGGCATCATGATATAGGCGCTGATGGAACCTACAAACAAGACAAGAGCAACGACTAACGTAATCCATTTGTGCTGCAAATTCCAACGAATGAACGAAGCAAATTTATTAGAGCCTTTATGCGGTTTTTCTTTTGTACCGCGCAGTAAGAACGCACTGAGCAGCGGCACAACTGTCAAAGCAACAAGCAGCGAAGCAAGCAGCGAGTATGCCACAGTCAGCGCGAATGGCAAGAGGAAAGCTTGCAGCGAGCCGCGCAGCAGCCCCATCGGCAGGAATACAGCCACAGTAACAAGAGTGGATGATGTAATCGCCGTTGCTACTTCTTTAGTCGCATCGATAATAACGGTTTTGGAGAATGGCTCTTTCTGCAGTCTTCGGTAGACATTCTCGATTACTACGATACTGTCATCGACCAAACGGCCTACAGCTACTGCAACACCGCCAAGTGTAATGATATTAAGCGTTACCCCTGACAAATCTAGCAGATACAACGTAATCCCTAATGACAATGGAATCGATACAATCGTAACCAGCGTCGCTCTCCAATTACGCATAAAGATCAGAATGATAATGGTAGCGAACAACGCGCCGAGCAGAACTTCACGCAGCATACTGTTAACCGAATGTACGACCGTATCAGAGGTACTCATCAGTACCGAGATCTCAGCACCGGCTACATCCTTACTTAACCGCTCTACTGTCTTCTCAATATTTTTACCTGCGGTAACGGCATTCGCATTAGCTGTCTTTGAAATTGTAAACATAATGGCATCTTTACCGTTCATTCGGCCGATGCTTTCTTGTTCCTTCGCTTGCTCAACAGTAGCTACATCTTCAAGCTTAACCCCTGGCGCGATAGGCAATTTGCGTAAAGTATCTATACTCGTTACTTCATCATAGACATTGATGTTGCCAGATGCGCCGTCAATGGCACGTTCACCAATGGATGAGGAAACTCCTCTTCCTTGCAGGACACTAAGAAGGGTTTGAACAGGAATTCCTTTCTCAGCGAGCTTATCCTTAAGCGGAGTCACATGCACAGCTGGTGTAGATTTACCGCTGATGCTAATTTGGCCTGCACCTTCCGCTTTTTGCAGTTCCGTAGTAATCTCCTTAAGCTTCGCGTCTTTCTCTTGCTCACTCAGTCCATCCTCGAATGTGAGGGTAATCCAGGAGATCGGAATCATGGATGTATTGTATTGGATAACGAAAGGCTTCATAACGCCTTGAGGCAGCTGAACCTGATCAACAGTCCGCTCTACTTCCGCCTTCGCTTCCTTCATGTTTGTATTCGAATCAAAGTTCAAATTCACTTGTCCGTAGCCATTACCCGAAGTCGAGAACATATCGGTCTTGCCCTTCGTGAACCCTACTGCCTCTTCCAGTGGGTTGGTTACAAGCTGTTCCATCGATTTTGCATCCATTCCAGGCCCAATTACCGTCACCATGACCTGCGGATTATCAGCTTCCGGCAGGAACTCCATTGGCAGCTTCAAATAACTGATAACTCCCATCACCAAAGCCATCACGACGATCAGGATGACGGCCGCCCTGTTGCGGAACGACCATTCGGTTAACTTATTCATTACAACTACTCCTTCTCCCTAYTCGGAATTCTCTTTTGTGTATTTGACAGTTCTAAGCATACCTGCATTGAAAATAATGTAAAAACGTCTGGAGACGGTATTTTACTCTCGCCCCTGGTCGGAGGGCTTCTACGACTTAAGTCCAGTATCAAATGTGAGTAAGTACTCACTTTACAACTTCGAATAGCATACCTATACTAAAAAGTGAGTATTCACTCATTTTAAATAACAAAGGGGTGTGAACCATGACAACGGCTAACGAATCATCTGCGGATTCTGCTATTATCGCTCACAACATTGTAAGACGATTTGGCGATCGAACGGTTCTGGACGATATATCGCTTACGGTAGCACGGGGGGAGTTATTCGGACTGCTCGGACCATCTGGATCGGGAAAAACAACCCTTATTAAACTTATAACCGGTATTGACCGGGCGGACTCCGGCAACATTCAATTATTCGGTGAACCTATGCCCCAGCTAAAAATGCTGCAAACCTTTGGTTACATGGCGCAATCCGATGCCCTATATCAGGAATTAACCGGTAAGGAAAACATGGCTTTCTATGGCTCTCTCTATGGACTTAAGGGAAAAGTACTTGCTGCCCGCATACAATCAGCCGCATCCCTGGTCAATCTGACCGATCATCTGGATAAACAGACAAGCGCTTATTCCGGTGGGATGAAACGCAGGCTCTCTCTGGCCATTGCCCTGCTGCATGAGCCACAGCTGCTCGTTTTGGATGAACCAACTGTAGGGATTGATCCCGTGCTTCGAAAAACGATCTGGAACGAGCTTAGGAACCTGACAAAAAAAGGGGTTACGATTATCGTGACAACCCATGTTATGGACGAAGCGGAGAAATGTGATCGGCTTGGCCTCATTCAGGACGGGAAGCTGATCGCCGTTGACACTCCTCTAGCAATTATGGAGCAGGCTGGCGTCCATACGATTGAAGAAGCCTTTATCTTGCTGGGCAGCGAAAGGAGTGAGCATTCATGAGAATACGTGCTCTAGTTATTCGAATAACACGCCAGTTTCTACGCGACAAGCGGACACTTGCCTTATTATTCCTTGCCCCGCTGCTTATTTTGAGTCTGACAAAGCTTGTCTTTGACGGCAATACCGTCTCTCCTGAAATCGGTCTGGTAGGTCCTACAGCCGCCTTTTCCGAGAAGCTGGAGGAGCAGCAGGCAAGCATTACAGTCTTTAACTCCTTAGATGCTGCAGATAAAGCTCTTCACGATGGCGATCTGGACGCTATTATTCAGATCGTAGACGGTAAGCCTGACATTACACTAGAAGGAAGTGATCCTTCGGTCAGCCGCAGCACGCAGCTTGTTCTGCAGAAAGCTCTGCAAAGCGGCACTCAAGACCTCGCTCCAAATGTTAATTATTTGTACGGTGGACCGGATATGGCCTCTTTTGACTCCTTTGGTCCTGTATTGATCGGCTTCTTCTCCTTCTTCTTCGTGTTTCTGCTTGCAGGAGTTTCCTTCCTGCGGGAACGTACGAGCGGGACGCTGGAACGGCTGCTGGCTACTCCCATTCGCCGATCAGAGATCGTCCTTGGATACCTTGCGGGCTTTGGTATCTTTACCTTGATCCAAGCTTCCTTAATTGCCTGGTACTCTGTACAGGTGCTGGGCATGTCCATGTCCGGACATATCGTGAATATGCTGCTCATTAATCTTTTATTATCGCTGACAGCTTTGACGCTTGGCACTTTGCTCTCTTCGTTTGCAAGCAGCGAATTTCAAATCATTCAATTCATTCCAATCATTATCGTACCGCAGGCCTTTTTCTCCGGATTATTTAATCTGGATGCAATGAATCCGGTTCTGCAAAAGCTCAGCTACATCATGCCGCTCTATTATGGAGCAGATGCGATGCGCGGCATCATGATCAGAGGAGAAGGCATTGGAGATATCCAGCTGGATATTTATGTACTGGCGGGCTTATCCATCCTCTTCGCACTCTTGAACGTCGTTGCACTGAAGAAGCATCGCCGAATGTAGGCTAATTTCAGTTCTGCTATAATAGAAGGAATGGATAGGGAATGAATAGAGGGAGTGTCAGAATGAGCGAGCCGATTGAAGAATGGCTGGAAGAGCTGGGCAAGCTCGGGGGCGAGAAGACGATGACAGAGAAGCAGCTTAGGATCGTTAGAGCAGCTTCCGAGATTTTCGCAGAGAAAGGTTATGCCGCGTCTTCCACCAATGAGATTGCACAACGCGCTGGGGTAGCGGAAGGAACGATATTCCGTCATTACAAAACTAAAAAAGACCTGCTTGTATCCATCGTAGCACCTGTCATGGCAAAGCTCGTCGCACCGTTTGTTATGCGGGAATTTTATAAAGTGCTGGATAGCAAATATGACAGCTATGACCAGATGCTTCGTGCGATTCTCGAGAACAGGCTTGCGTTCCTGGAGAAGCACATGCATGTGCTTAAGATCTTTATTCAGGAAATTCCGTTTCACCCTGAATTGCAGGAGCAATTCGAGAATCTTGTTCTTGCCAAGGTATTTGAGAAAATCACTCCGAACATCCGCCGGTTCCAGGAGGACGGTACACTAGTTGACTGGTCACCTTATACCATCATTCGCTTGACTGTATCTTCCTTAATTGGCTACGCCGCTGTACGCACCTTATATGGCAAACGTGACGGAAGTAGTTGGGATGACGAACAGGAACGGGAAGCGACGATAGCCTTTATTATGAAAGGCTTGGCTCCTTAAGCACTGGAAACCAGCAAAACATGAATAAAGCCGGAGGCACATGCCACCGGCTTTATTCATGTTTAAAGTGAGGGTTATGCGGCAAGTTCCAAGTACATAAGCTGGTTGCTACTCCCCCTGCCGCCACTGTAATTAAGGATAGTAAGAACGTATTTTCAGGCAGCAAGAAAGCTCCCGTACCGATAATCAAAAAATCCGTCAGAAAAATAATCACACCTACGTTAAGAGGAATGTAGCGGGTAAGGTAATGAGCAAGCAAATCAGTCCCGCCCGTTGTACTGCCGTTGCGAAGCATAATGCCGATGCCTGTCCCAATGCAAAACCCGCCAATCACAGCGCGAGTGAATGGGGTCCACTCGAAATAATAGAGAAAATAAAATCGATACGGGCTTAGCAAATCGATGACATAACTGGACAACAGCAAGCCGTTAATACTCTGGTAGATCATACTCCGGCTTTGAAACCACGCCAAACCGAAGATTGGAATGCTGCAGATCAGCATCGTTAACCCAACTTGAATATGAAATAGATAATTTACGATAAGGGCAACTCCAATAAGGCCCCCATCCAATATCATTAATGGCATTAGAAAAAAATTGATTCCGGCCGAAATAAGCAGACTCCCCAAAATAATTGCCGTCCATTTGCGCCAAGACAACATTCCCATACTTTCATTCACCTCTTTTTTACCCTACCTCATCTATATGCGACTTCCAGACAAGCCATTCTTTGGAAAAATCAAAAAAAAGCCGGCTCCTCATCAAATGATGAGAAACCGGCTTTAGATTAAAAGCTATTCCTGAACAGCAGTTACTGAGCTTGTGCTGTCCATCTTCCGGAATTGCAGAAGCAGCAGCAGAGCTGCGAGACATAAGATGCCGCCCGATACATAGGGCAGTCGCAAATCCATCGTAAACAAGAACGAACCAATTAGCGGCCCCAGAATCCGGCCCAAGCTGTCCATTGAGGAGCTAAGACCCGATGCAACGCCTTGTCCAACCTGCGTCTTCTGTGTAATCAAGGATGTGACACAAGGACGAATCAAGGAGTTGCCGATGCCAAATACCGCAAGCGACAGCGTAGCCCACCATAAGGAATGAGCGGCCAGCAGCAGGAAGAATCCGACAGCCGAAATGATAAGTCCAGCTGCAATATATTGCGGCTCCTGTCCTTTCTTGATCCGGCGGCGAACAACACCACCTTGCACAAGTGCGCCAACAAAGCCGCAGACGAAGAACAGAATACCTACCTGCAGTGGTGTGACGTCAAAGCGCTGAATACCGAAGAACTGCAGTGTTGCCTCCATACCCGCCAACGTGAAAGTAACGAAGAAGGCCAATACGTACAAGTATTTAAGCGGCCCTGTAAAAGCAGACCAGCGGGAAGGCCGCTTCTCACTTGCTGCCCTTCTCTTCTCTAGCGGCAGCGATTCCTTCAGCATTACGAAAGCAAGAATTAATGTGATTAATGCCATCACAGATGCAGCATAGAATGGCGTCTCCAGTGTAACCTGGCTGAGCAGTCCGCCAACGCCCGGGCCAATCGTAAAACCAAACCCGATCGACATCCCAACAAGCCCCATTCCTTTCGTACGCTGATCAGGCGGTGTAATGTCAGCCACGTAAGCAACAATGACGGATGTAACCGCACCGGAGAACAATCCTCCTAATATACGTGACATGTACATCATCGTCAGGTTGTCCGACGATAGGCCAAACAGAAGGAAACTGATTGCAAAACCCGTAACCCCTATAATAATAATTGGCCTTCTGCCAATCCGGTCGGATAAGCCTCCCCAATAAGGAGAGAGTATGAAGGATACCGCAGAATACAAGGCGAGCATGTAGCCCGTATGTTTTTCGGCATTACCCGGGTTAACTGCTTTAATCATTTCAGGCATAACAGGAATAATAATCCCAAACCCGATGAAGGTGGTCATTAGAATGGCCATTACAATTAAAAGTCGTTTATCACGCATTTTGTTTTCACCCCATCCAATATCGTAACATATCAAACCAGTGCTTTGTTATGAACAAATGGAGAACAATGCTCGTTCAACACCAGGATGCCTAGCCCTGCGATAAAATTGTTGCTTGCATTCCGACTTGTATTTGCTATACTCAACTTTGTTTGTACAATAGACAATAGACGACATTCGAAAGGCAGGGACGAAAGCGATGGATCATAACAAAACCCCGCTCTTCAGCGCACTCCGCCGCCATGCGGAGAACGATCCGGTACAATTTCATATTCCGGGGCATAAGAAAGGTCTCGGCAGCGATACTGAGTTTCGCGAATTTATCGGCGACAACGCCTTGTCGATCGATCTTATAAATATTGCTCCGCTTGATGACTTGCATCAGCCAACCGGCGTTATTGAAGAAGCGCAAAAACTTGCAGCCGATGCCTTTGGCGCCGATTACACCTACTTCTCCGTTCAAGGAACAAGTGGCGCGATTATTACAATGATTCTTACGGTCTGCTCGCCAGGTGATAAAATTATCGTACCCCGCAATGTGCACAAATCGGTTATGGCTGCGATTATTTTCGCTGGTGCACGCCCTGTATTCATCTCGCCTGCACGCGATTCGAATCTGGGGATCGATCATGGCATTACAACTCGTTCGGTAAAACGCGCGCTCGACCGTCATCCTGACGCGAAAGCTGTTCTTGTCATTAACCCGACATACTTTGGCATATGCGCAAACCTGAAGGAGATTGTAGATCTCGTCCACAGCTACGATATTCCTGTTCTGGTTGATGAAGCTCATGGCGTACTTATCCATTTCCATGAGAAATTGCCGATGTCCGCAATGCAAGCAGGCGCTGACATGGCGGCAACAAGCGTACATAAGCTGGGTGGGTCGATGACACAAAGCTCAGTTCTTAACGTACGCAAAGGCCGTATTAATCCGTTCCGGATTCAGACGATCCTTAGTATGCTGACAACCACATCCACCTCATATATTCTGCTTGCATCGCTGGATACTTCCCGCCGCAACCTGGCTATTAATGGACATGAAATTGCAGAACGCGCAATTGGACTTGCCCAATATGCTCGTGAGCAAATCAATAAGATCCCGGGTCTGGAATGCTTCGGAGAAGATATTCTTGGCGATGAAGCAACCTATGACTATGACCCAACCAAGGTAACGATTCATGTTCGTCACTTAGGTGTTACGGGTTACGAAGTAGAGAACTGGCTCCGTGATCACTACAATGTAGAGATCGAGATGAGTGACATGTATAACATTCTTTGCCTAGTTACGCCAGGAGATACGTCCGATTCCATTGATAAACTACTTATTTCACTTCGTGGTCTATCCGAAGCGTTCCATGAAGGGGCTGAGGCCCGCGAGCTGGTTGTCAAAATTCCGGAAATTCCACAGCTCTCCTTAACCCCTCGCGATGCCTTCTATGGCGAGACTGAGGTTGTTCCTTTCAAGGAATCTGCTGGCCGAATTATTGCAGAATTTATTTATGTGTACCCGCCGGGTATTCCAATTTTGCTGCCGGGTGAAGTTATCTCGCAAAAAAACATCGACTACATCGTCGATCATGTTGAGGTTGGCCTCCCTGTTAAAGGGCCGGAAGACCGCAGCATTCAGTTTGTTAAAGTAATTGTCGAGGAAAATGCGATATTCTAACGAAATACAGCCGGCTGCAGTCCCTCATCAGGGTCATGCAGCCGGCTTTTTGTATACCTGCCTATTCCACTTATTGTAAACCTTCTGAGCTGCATGCTATGATGAGATGGGGGTGGGACGAATGAGTCAAAGCGCAGTGATTAAGCTTGTTCAAGGGTCTGCCGTAAGTGAACTATCGCTAGAAGAATTAAAGGAAAAGCTCCTGCATTACCGTGATCAAACCGCATTAACAGGAACCCAGCTCGATTGGGATTACGCAGCTTCAGCCTTTCCGTATACGATCGAGTCCAAGCAGGATGACCGCTGGTTTTACTTGCAAGGCACGAATCCGGGTTACAAATACATCATCTTTGGTAATGGTACGGATGATCCTTCATCGGTTCAAGTCGTGCTGCCGGACGGTTCAACCCATGGCGACAAGGCGAAGGCCAATGAGCTGTGCAAATATTTAGCGAAACAGCTTCAGGCCGAGCTTACGATGTTTAACGGCCGAACTATTTATTATAATCCGCGAAAATAAGGAGCCTCTACTGAGGTATAAAAAACACCCGTCTTACCGGGCAGCTGCAGCAGCAGTTACTCGAATAAGACGGGTGTTCTAGTAGGAGCTATTAAGCCTCTTTGTTCTCGTTCTCTGTTTTTGCGATTTCTTCGTAGATCGCTGTTACACGTTCCCACTCTGCATCGTCTTCGATTCCAACGAGGAATGCCTCTTCGTTCTCTTCTTCGATACGGAAGATAACACCGTCTGCTTCTGGGTCGTTACGATCCAGCAATACAGCATATACGTTATTCTCCGATTCAAATGTATAGACCATGACCATTTCACGCTCTTGGCCTTCGTCGTCTGTCACGATGAACACATGCTCATCATGTTCATGATCTTGTCCGCAACCGCAGTCTTCGCCGTGCTCATGTTGATGCTCGCTCATGGAATTACCCCATTTCAGTTAATTATACATACTAACGTATCGTACCATGTGAAGGAACGGCGGTCAAACAAAAGACGCCTTGCTGCTGTATTCACAGCAACAGGCGTCCTATATTAACAGCTATTGGGAAGAAATCAGCTTCTCCGACACGACTGTCCAGTCATCTGATGGTGATGTCTTCAAATAAAATCGAACGGCGTATTTCCCTGCAAACTCAAAGTTATATTTGATATCTTCGGTCCGATACCAGAAGTTATCCTTCGTAATATTCACGTTCTGAGTTTGAATAACCTTCTCTGTGCCGTAAGGATCCGTAATCGATACTTTCACGGCTGAAATGTCCGTTGTCAAGTTATCGATCTGAGAGAAAACGTTAAACGTATATTTATTTCCTTTGTCCACATTGCCAAAGATCACTTTATCCTGGAATAAAATCATATGAACATTAGGCTTATTAATCGTCGCTTTCTTGCTCTGATTATCCCAGTCGACTAGTGCATGCAGACTGTTTGCCATTTGGCGCAGCGGCAAATACGTCTTGCCGTCTACAACAATTCCACCGTCATCAAGCTCACTGCCATTTACAATTACTCGTACCTTTTGTACTGCCGAATCGGCAAATATAAATGTACCACCGCATACCGACAAAATAGCGAGCAGAATGGCTACTTTTTTAAATCTGACCAACATTTGCTGATAACCCTCCATCCGTTTTGTCTGGATGAAAAGTTATACTCGGAATTTCGTCCAAAGTTGCGCACAAGCCTAAAAGTTTTTAACAGCTAACAGGATTATCCTAGAGCTGTCAAAAGCTGTAGAATCATGCGCTTGCCCAGGAAATATTCATCCTTATTTGTACGTGCGAGTCAAGATACAAGGAACACCTTTCCCTACCGCTCCGGGCTCCTGCATCCGCCTCCAATAGTTCATTCCCCGCTCACAAGGCGTTTTGCATACTCCACATGTATCAGATAATACAAGCTTGTAATGATACTGCTTTTTCTCACTAGTCTTTTTCTTCTTGACGACTTTGCCTTTGCCTTTGGCCGCTGCTGCTGCACTCATCGCTTCCTTCAGTCCTCCCGCCGTTATGCTACTGCATTATATGTAGGCGCAGGCAAAAGTGCATCTGTTGTTTGTCATCAAGATACTCATTTGATAAAGTGGAAGAAAATGTACCGGGGAGGGCTCCAAATTGCAAATTCAAATGTTAGGCACAGGTGGTGCTTTTGCGAAAAAATACGCGAACAATAATGCGCTGGTTAAGGTAGATGGCTTTAAGCTGCTTGTCGATTGCGGCATTACTTTACCACGATCGCTGCATGATGCTGGCTATTCGTTTGATGATTTAGACGCTGTACTTATCAGCCATATGCATGCCGACCATGTTGGGGGACTTGAGGAATATGCGTTCCAGATGATGTTCCGCTATGGCAAGAAGCCTGTCCTTTATATCGCGGATACCCTTGTGGAGCCATTGTGGGAACAGACGCTTCGAGGAGGACTTACTCAGGAACCGCTTACGGCCATAACCGATTTCTTCGACGTCCGGCCTATTAAAGAAGGCGAAGAGTATGAGATTCATCCCGGGATTAAAGTGAAGCTTATCCTTACCGATCATATTGCCGGCAAACTCAGCTACTCCTTCCTCTTTAACGAGCGCTTCTTTTACTCGGCAGATATGAAATTTGATGGTGATTTGCTCAGCCGACTTAGCAATGATGGTGTGGAGACCATTTTCCATGACTGCCAGCTTACTTCTCCCGGGGTTGTACATGCAAGCTTGGATGAGCTGCTGACACTTCCGGAGGTCATACAGGAAAAAGTGAGGCTTATGCATTATCACGATAATATGGAGGAGTTCATTGGTCATACGGGCAAAATGCGCTTCGTTCAGCAGCATGAGGTCTATACCGTATAAGCTTCATTAAAAAGTCAAAAGCAGATATCCACCGCGCTACTGGCGCTGCAAACATCCGCTTTTGTTTTAGTGTATGCAAAAGTGATCCGACTGGTCCAACGCTTATAATTCCGATTCATGCATTTTTTCCACCTAATTGAACCATAATAGCCAATGGGAGGATGATAAAAAATGGATCATTCAGAAGAAGTTGTAGCCGTACGTAAAAACGGAGACGGCGATATCGTGGAGCTGCAGTTAACATCCGGCCGTGTTGTGGATTACAAAACCGCACAATCAATGGTTAAAAATAATGAAATCGCCGGACTAAACGTCTTTAAAGGCCGTGATCATGATGAGCATCTCCGCTCCAACGCGGATGGCCGTACAGACAATAATCTCGACAATTTACCTACGTTCTAAAAACCAGAAAATCGGCTGCCGCGTTTGCGGACAGCCGATTTTTGTTTTCCTCATTTTTTTTTCGTTTCAGGAGGCAGTTTTCTTCGCCACACATGTGTTTGATCATAAGACAAGGAATCCTTCACGACAAACCGAGCAACATAAGCGCTCACCGTACCCACGATGCCAAACAAGCCTAGCAGCCATACGGCCATATAGGCATATTCCTCTGCCAAACGAGACCGCCTCCTATTGTATTGCAAGTGCTTACTATACACGTATGAGTGATTTTCAGGAATTATGCTGTTTTTGTAAAAACTCCGTATCATCTTTCCTGATCAATGTTCATACAATAGCGCGGACAAAAATAGATCTTCGATACCGTTCCCTTCCTCACCTAAAAATTTCCCACTTCCATCAAACCGCATTTTCATTTCCTTCGTTACCTCCTATAAGAGACGATCATTCTTTAAGGAGGATTAATGATGACAACTAAACGATTTATGATGTTTATGTTTTTGGCTGTACTTTTAACCGGCTTATTATCTTCGGTTATTGGCGTAGCTGCGGCTGATCAACCGGCCGCTTCTGTCACAACAGATGCGGAGACAGCTGCCAAGCTGGGATTGCTGCTCGGTGATGGCAACGGTGTAAATGAACCCTACCTCTCGAAGCAAACCACCCGTATGCAAGCTGCCATTATTTCTTTACGCCTGAACGGAAATCTAAAGGAAGCGATGGCGTTTACCCCAGCTTCTAACTTTAAAGATGCAGACAAAGCGGGCAAATCGAATGGACCTATCCTCGCCTATTTGAAACAGCATTCTGAATTAGGCTGGTCTGGCTATCCGGACGGCACCTTCCATCCTAGTGATCCAATCAGCCCCCAACAGCTATATAAAGTACTGCTCGAAAATATCGGCTTCCATTCTGGAACTGAGTTCGCTTATTCCGACACTTTAGCCTTCGCTGCTTCCAAAGGGATGGCTTCTATTGCAACGGTCAACCTCTTGACCAATGCTCATTTGGCTACAGCACTCATTGAAGCCTTGGCTGTTCCTAACGTACAGGGCGACTCGTTTTTTGTTGCACTCCAGAAGAAAGGTGTCATCCCGCAATCGGCAGTGCTCCCACAAGGCAAGGGAATCCAACTAGGAAGCCATAAAGAGTTAGGTACTTATTTGACCGATAACAATGGCATGACTCTGTACTATTTCACGAAGGACGCGGATAATATTAACGCTTGCCAGGGACAATGCCTCGTCAATTGGCCTATCTTCCAATCCGACGAACTTCAGATCCCCGCCTTCCTAAACAAAGCAGACTTCTCAACCATTTCACGAGCTGATGGAACAAAGCAATGGGCTTACAAAGGCTACCCACTTTACACCTTTATCCAGGATAAGAAGCCAGGTGATGTGCTTGGTCAGAACGTCAACAAAGTATGGTTCGTCATTGATCCTTCTGCCTTTAAAGGAATGGCAGCAGAAGTGAAGTCGTATCAAATTGACATCAAACAGTTCTCGTTTGGAACAGAGCCCTTGACTGTTGAAGCAGGCTCCAAGATCACTTTCACCAATTATGATGAGATGGAACATAACGCAGTAGCCGTTGACAGCAGCTTTAAAGTACCTATGCTAAAAACCGGAGAATCCTATACGATTACGCTAGATAAGACAGGAACATATAGTTACTTTTGCGAGCTGCACAAGTCGTTTATGACGGGAACCATAATTGTGAAATGAGGGATGGACGATGAAATGGAAACAGCAGCATAAAGGTTTACTGACCCTGTTATCCGGACTAATATTCGTGCTTCTTCTGGCAGCATGCGGCAATTCAGTGGAAAAGGCAGCTTCAACATCATCATCACCATCGCAGGAAACGGCAACGGTTACACCAAGCCAATCTCCTTCAACGACCGCACCAAGTGATGAGCATATGCAGCATGAGTCAGCGAAACCAACGGAGGCGCCAGCGGCAACCTCGGAAATAAAACCAACAGCAAAGCCGCAAGCTTCAGC
The DNA here is from genome assembly GCF_052113225.1 of Paenibacillus sp. YAF4_2. Lineage (NCBI taxonomy): Bacteria > Bacillati > Bacillota > Bacilli > Caryophanales > Paenibacillaceae > Paenibacillus > Paenibacillus sp. YAF4_2. The sequence continues at coordinate 202,474 of NZ_JBFRCT010000009.1, read as the reverse complement.
CACACCATCGCCTAAACCTTCTGCAGCTCCATCATCTTCTCCATCCCATGATGATCATCATGGCGGACGCTCGAATGACGATGATTCTAAAGCATCACCAGGTGCAAGTAATGAGGATCATCCAAAGAGCTCACCCGATGATACGGCCTCCTCAGCAGAGGACGGAAGCAAGGAATATGTCGTTGAGATTTCGAATTTCGCCTTCTCCCCCGCCAAGCTGGAGATCAAGGCAGGAGACCGCGTTACCTTTATAAACAAGGATGAAATTAAACATAGCGCAACTGCAGACGACAGCTCCTTTGACACCGGTCTGCTCGCAGAAAATGAAGACAAAACCGTAACATTTGATGACGCCGGTGAATTCGCCTACCACTGCATGCCTCATCCAGGGATGCAGGCAACGATTGTTGTCTCGGATAAATAGAATGAAATGAGGGATAACCATATGGGGTTATCCCTGTTTTTAGTAGAATAGAGTTATATTATCTATTATCGTGGAGGTCATTATCGTATGCGAGAGCTTACGGATCATCAATTGATGCTGCTCGTACAGAGCAAGCAGAGCGAGGCGCTTTCGATTTTATATGACCGATACTCATCTCTCGTTTATTCCTTTGCCTGGAAAACGTTAAAGGATGAGAGTGTCGCCAGAGAAATCGTGCAGGCCGTTTTTATGCGATTATGGACGACCAAATCGGTCTATAATCCTGAACAGGGTAGGTACTCCAGCTGGCTGCTGACGATCACTCGTAATATTACAACCGACTGGCTGCGCAAGAGACGAAGAGACAATGCTCCCCTTGTTCAGGTCGAACAAGAGCAGCTCGATCGGATTCCAGATCATGTAACGGCAACACCGGAAGCAGCGCTGCTAAACAGCTCCGTGAAGGATCAGATCAGAAGTGCTTACGGCAACTTGTCAGAGCAGCAGATTCATTTGCTTGAGCATTTCTACTGGCAGGGCTATACCATAAGCGAGCTTGCAACCATTTACAATCAGCCGATAGGAACGGTTAAGAATCGTCTGCATCAGACGTTAAAAATATTACGCAGGCATCTTGTAGCCGAAGGAGAGCAATCATGAAGCAGCAAAATGTGACGGTATGCCAATATGTTCTGGACTATATATCCGGCGTTTGCTCCGATAAAGAGAAAAAAGCTTTCGAGCGGCATCTTCCAGGCTGCCTGTCTTGTCAGACCGAATTAGCAGAGCTGCGCTTGGTATGGGACTCCCTCCCTTCCGATATGGAATTGATCAATCCACCTGGCGATTTGAAGCAGCAGGTCATGGATGCCGCTCTTGCTGCCGTTACGCCGCCTGCATCCAAGCGTTCCTTCCGTAAGCTGTCATGGGGTGCAGCAGCAGCCGCAATACTAGCCGTCTTTATCGCGGGTACGGCATGGAATATAAACCACCTCTATAACAACCGCAGCAGCACAGCGATCATTCCAATAGAAAAGGCTTTATCCGTCTCAGCATCCCAGATAAATGAGCTCATTTCCTTAAAGCCTATGTCTGAAGATGTGGCCTCCTCCTATGCTGTCGCTTGTATCGTCGATAACGGAAGCAATAAACAATTTGTTGTTTATGTATTTGGTGCGCCCGCTTCGAAGGGTGATTCGGTCTATCAAGTATGGCTGAACCACTCCGGTCAGAAAGATAGTGCAGGTACTTTCCGAGTTGATGAGCAAGGCATTGGTGTATTAGCTATGCCAGTTGCAAGCGAAACTCTTGCTTTTGATTCGATTGGTATCACTCTCGAACCTGATGAACACGGTGACCAGCCTCGAGGAACGAGAGTTTACAGCTCAGTCTCCTGAATACAAAAAAACCGCCATCCGTACGGAAAGGTACGAATGGCGGTTGTCTTATGCAGGGAATCTGTCCCCTCTTGTCGTTGGTTCCGAAATCACAAGGAACTGGATATCGCTGTCCGACTTATTGAACATCTGATGCGGGATATGTGGAGCAACATGAATTCCCTCATGCTGATGCAGCTCATGCACCTCACCGGCAATCTCAATGGTCGCCGTCCCCTCTAGCACGAAGAAAAACTGCTGTGATTCCTCATGATAGTGCCTTTCTTCAGCGGTATGTGCCGGCATACGCTCATAGATGATGCTTAGATCCTGCGCTTTAAGCAAATGCCAACCGTCACATTGGTCCCCCCATATGTAATGCTCTGCGTTTTGTCTGCTCGTCTTCATGTCTGCTTCTCCTTGATGTCCAATCTCTACCGAGCTTCATAGAAGGTAATTCGAGTAACCGATAAGAAACATAGGCTCCAATTAGGGAGGTTATCAACGTAATCATTTCAATTGCCCATATTGGCATAATATTATGTAGAAGATAAATAAAAGTCAATAAAATAACGGCATGGAGCAAATAAAGGGAGTAAGATATTTTTCCTAGAAAAGCGATCGGCTTTATATGAAGCATTCTAGATAATCTATTTATGGATAATGAAGATAGAATGAGTAACACAACTCCAATCGTAATTCCCCAGTCGGCCGCTAAGCTGATCCACGCACCGTCAATCTTCAATAGCTTTCTTACAACCGTATCACTGATACCGGCATAAGTGTAGCAAAGCAACCCTCCTGCAAATACGGTAAGCTTAATCATTCGAGATAAGCCACTCATTCGCTGAAGTAGACTCTCCCTATTCTTAGCAAGCAACGCACCTATCATAAACATCCCGATGTAATGCAGCGTGTACAAATAATTCGTTGAAATAGGGTTCTGGTTTGACATCGTAAATATCAGGTTACCTAAATACGAGAACAGAGACAAACCAATTGCAATCGCCAGATTCATCTTCCATCCATATCGAATGATAAATATCATCACCAGCGGGAAAACAATCGAGATCCGCATCTCCTGTGTCAAGGACCATATAACCGGATTAATAGCCGTCTCCATGTACTCAGGAACAAGCAGCAGCTCACGAAGCACCGTATTAAAGGTTAGTGGCTCCGTCCACCATTCCAATTGAAGTCCATCAAAGCTTAGATTCGGAACATACACAAGCTTATAAAGCAGAAGGCTGAACAACAGTATAATCAAAAAAGGAACATAAATTCGACAAATTCGTTTCACTATATAAGTGGAGTAAATAAACTTTTTATTCGAGTAAAAGGGAAGCGACAAGACAAAACCGCTAAGCACGAAGAAAAAGATAACCGCCTCGTGACCCGCCTTAAAGATTCGAAACGGCGTGTAATTAAAGCTGTCTACCCAAGTTACAGCACTCAAGATGATAATGAAATGACTAAACACCACGCTTAACGCAGCAAGTCCTCTTAATGAGTCGAGCTCCCCATATCGCTTCATCTTATTCCCCCTATCACACAGTTACTTTTGTTACAAAATGTATCATATAAATCCGATAAATGGAAGCCACTTCCTGATTGGGGAGTTGCTAAAAGGATGTAAAAATTGTGCTCCAATTCTGTTGACAATCATTTTGGATGCTGATATATTAATATCTATCACTCACACGATCTGTTAGCTCAGCTGGGAGAGCACTATCTTGACAGGGTAGGGGTCAGTGGTTCGAGCCCACTACAGATCATACAAATAAAACCCGCTAAGCCTTGTGCTTAGCGGGTTTTATTGATAATTAGCGGTGCATGGATTATCCGTCCATGCACCGCTTTTTCGTTTCTAGCTTCTATTCTAACAAGCTCCCTAATCCGGCATGCTGCTCCTTATATTCGCTTGGGCTTAAACCTGTATGATCCTTGAACACACGGGAGAAATAATGCTGGTCACAGAAGGAAAACGCATCTGCGAGCTCCTTGATTTTCAAATCTGGCTTAGCGCGCAGCTGCTTGCAGGCTTCCTCGATCTTCAGCTCCATGTAATATTGAACGAATGTTGTGTTCGTATAACGCTTTATGATCCGGCTCACATAGGACGCGCTGACATGGAATTTGGCAGCAAGATCATTGATGGAAAGCTGCGAAAATTTATGGAGCTTCACGTAAGCATCCATCTGCTCGAACAACTCTTCTCCGCTTTTCCGGTTGCGCAATTGCAGCAGTTCAAAGTTGTGGGCACACCAGTCCAGACATTGCTCACAGAATCTCTGGTAGCTGTCTTCCTCCAACATTTCTTTGACTGCTACTGCCGCTGCCAGCCTTTCCTCCGGTCCGCTGCTCGGCAAAGCATGGACAAAAGCATCTCCGATCGCGGCTATAAGCTTCTCCAGATCGTAATAACGGGTATGCTCGTTATAAGAGATTTGCAGATACTCACGGAGCTTCATCAAGAATGGCTGTGACTGGCGCTGTTCAATCATATCGGTAAAGCTTCTAATCATCTCTTCCTTCCCTGTTTGTTCAGGAATGCGATAATCCGTATCCAACAGCACTCTCTTATCGAGCAGCGTTTCTTGATCGAGTAAATATTTCAATCTGTCATATTGAAGCTGCAGCTGGCTCATATCAACCGGCTGGAATCGTCCCGCCATGGCGATCTCAATACCAACACTCAGCAGCTGACGTTCAATAGATTCCATCCAAGCAATCGTTGTGGCGAACCGTTCTTTTAAAGCGGGCTGGACAAAAACAATATAACGGTCCGAATCCTTAGCAGGAAACAACCAGCAGCCTTGCGGCTCGCAAACGGCTTGGAGCACCGTTTGCAGCGTTTCCATCTTCCAATTGCCCAAATTCGGGCTAAACGGCTGTCTGCCAATCAGAAACAGCGAAACAGGCTGTTCATGAAATTGCGGTCCAAGACGCAAGCCGGATAGAAAAGCAGCAGGCGCAATCGACTTCAGGGGTTCAAGGCTATATTCCAGCTTTTCCGCGATCGAATCAACGATCCGTTCCATAACCTCAATCAACTGGTTCCGCTCGACAGGCTTCAGTAAATAATCAAACACCTGTAAATTAATCGCTTTGCGAGTATATTCGAAATCGCTGTAGCTGCTGATAAGCACTACTTTCAGCGACGAATGCAGCTTCTTTGCCTGCTCGATAAGTCCAAGCCCGTCCAACTTGGGCATCCGGATATCGGTAATCAGGATGTCGACAGGCTGCTTCTTCATATAATCCAGTGCCTCTTCCCCATTATAGGCGGTTGCGACGATCTGGATCGGCAGTTCCGATGATTCGAGAAGCGCCTTGATATTTCGTAGTATCGGCTTGCTGTCTTCAGCAATCAAGGCGGTATACATTAGGCTTCTCCTCCTAAAAAGAATTGTTGCTTTATAAGCCATTCTTTGGCGTTTTTATGACAGTTCTTGCTTCGTAAGCATATTCCTAGTAAAAATCTTTTGTGAGAGAGGCGATAATTTGTACGGTTGAACCCTTTTCCTCCCCCGCGTTATTGTACAGGTTGAAAAATAGCCGGTTCTTATACATCAGCTTGAGTCGATTCACCGTATTCACAATTCCCATATTCCCAAAGCTTGACGGCATATGGAGCTCATGCTCCCTCGCTTCGGAATTCGAAATATTATTCATGATTTCATTAATCTTACCGGCTTCAATACCTTCACCATTATCACTGATTTCGATGGCCCAAATCCCGTTATACAGCTTCACCAGAATTTTGATGCGCCAAGGCGGATCGGTATTCGTAAACGCATGCTCGATACAATTTTCAACGAACGGCTGGATGACCAGCCTTGGAAGCTGTATAAGATTTGCGGCAGCATCATCAGCGATAATTTCCCATTCCAGGTCGTTTTCGTAATTATGCTGGACAAGCGATAAATAGTTACGGATATGCTCCAGTTCTTCCGCCAATGAGACATGCTGGTAGGGAGACGTAACGATATAACGCAACGAATCGGACAGATGCTTACACATATCTGATACCGCTTTGTTTTTGCCCTCTTGGGCGGCAATACTAATCAAATATAGCACATTGTGAATAAAATGCGGTGCGATTTGCGATTGAAGAGCCGAGTTTCTCGCCTTCATTTCTTCATGCAGCGCCAGCTTTTCGTTTTCGATTGATTGCTGAAGACGGCCTAACAGCTCCTGGAAGGAATCACTTAAAGCCATCAACTCGTTGTTATGGGAACGGTTATCCACTTTGACATCCAGATTGCTATAGTTAATGCGTGAGATTTGGCCTCGCAGCTTCCGAATCGGCAGCAGCAGATTCCGGGTACTGAAATAGATATATACGAATGAAAACAGCATCAATATGGATATAAACGTAATTGATAAATATTGGACAGAATTGACCGGTCCAAGCACGGCGTGCTTTGGAGTTACAACATAGGTTGTCCAGCCGGTGCTGGCGGATTGATTATAGGCGACATAATTGGAACTGTCGTCCAAATACATGCCGCTGGTCACAGAGTCTGCCGACAGAAGCTCCAGTTTGCTTGGCTCATTGGCATTTTGTGAGCGGGCAATGAATTGATGCTCCTGGTCGATGATATAGACGTCACCAACCGCAACATCTTCCGTTGGAAGTTGCAGCTCGGATTGATCCAATTGAATGGATAGATAGCCAAAAATCTGGCCATTCTGATTGATGATTGCTCTATCAAATGCCGTAATGCCATTAGACTGCTGGTATAAAATATAGTCGTTATTATCCATTTCAGTCTTCAGCTTCGGTTCGATCTTCACCGGGTTCGTCGGATAACCAATGTAGGATGAAAGCGCCCGCCCTTCGAGATCGTAGATGATCATATCTCGTATATCGACGCTGGGGCCGATAGCCTCAAACATCATCCTTTTCAAAGTTCGGCTCTGAGTCAGACCTTCTGCTGAATCCGCTGAATGATAACCTCCAGATAAGGCTGCTGTAACTTGCTCGTTAGACAAAACGCGCTGAGACAGCTGATTCTGGTTTTTAATATATTGGTCCAGCTGTCCGCTGATTTTAGCGGCCGTGAGCTGCTTTTCGTTTTCATTGTTTTCCTTGAGCGGCCTGATTACCTGCCAATTGACATAGGCCAAAAAACAGCAAACTACAAACAAAAGCAAGATGAGAAACATAAGAACTACTTTCGTTTGAAGGCTGGTCTGCCTTGGAACAAATCTGATTTTCTTGCTGATGCCTTTCAAGAATGATAGCCTCCGATTCGATATGAGTTCAGAATTTTACACAGTAATGGTAAAGGTCAAACATGTACCTCCAGGTGAAAAAAACCTACAATTGGATTGTAAACGGATTCAATCGAAGATACAACAACGGGCACCATGAGGGGAGAAAAACATGAAACAAACAACAACACGTAAGCTATCATTAGGCGCAGTAAGCGCAGTACTAGCTCTATCGCTAGCAGCATGTGGAAGCAATAACTCGAATTCAGAAAGCGGAAGCACCGGAAACGCCGGAAGCGGCAAAAAAGTAACGATTGAGCTTGCTCTATCGAAAAGCTCACAGGACTCTGCATTCGTACAGCAAGACCTGCTCGATGAATTCGAGAAACAAACGAATATCAAAGTCAATTTACAGCTGCTTCCAGCAGAGCAAACATCAACCGTGCTCCAAACAAAGCTGGCTGTTAACGAAACGCCGGACATTCTGCAATATAACCTGGCAAGCGCCACAACTGACCTTAATCTCGAGCGCAACTTTGAAATTCTGGATGACCAGCCTTGGGTCAGCCGTCTTCAGAACAAAGACGTCCTGTCCGCATACGGCCATATTTACAGCTTCCATGTAAGCCAAGATACGGGTATGCAAGGGGTTGTCTATAACAAAGATATCTTCAAAGAGCTTGGCCTTGAAGTTCCAAAGACATATGACGAATTCCTTGCGGCTTGTGAGAAAATTAAAGCAGCAGGCTATACGCCAATCTTTATGCCATTCAAAGACAACTGGGCGGCTAACGTAATGCCGGGCGCAGCGTTTGGCGAATACGCAGCCAAAAACGAACCCACTCTCTTTGACGATTTGAATGCAAACAAGAAAAAATGGACAGACATTCCAGCGTTCCAAACGATCCTTGACCAGCAATACGATCTGTATAAAAAAGGCTACACCAATACTGACGTATTAAGCGACAGCTATGACATGGCTGCAGGTAAATTCTTGAACAAGGAAGTAGCTATGATGTTCATGGGTGACTGGCTGATCGAATCGGTTCAGCAACAGGATGCTAACATGAACCTTGGCTTGTTCGCTTACCCTACGGACAACAGCGGCGACGCTTACCTTGGCGCAAGTCCGCTCGGGGGCCAGCTGTTTATTCCGAAAAAAGCGAAGCATATCGAAGAAGCTAAAAAATTCCTTGATTTCATTGCAACAAAAGAAGTTGCACAAGAAATTGTGAACGAGCAAAGCTATGTGTCCAATTTCAGCGACGTAACAACACCGGAGCTTCCTGCTTACAAGCAAGAAATTTTGGACAACTACATTACACCTAAAAAAGTTGCTATGACGATGGACGCTTTCATGCTGGTTGACCGCAGCGAGCTATATAGAAGCCTTCAAGATGAGTTCACGGGCAGCATATCGTCCCAGAAAGTACTTCAAACCTGGAATGATAAGTTTGCCGAGCTGATGAAAGACAAAGGCGAAGCTGGCTTCTAAGCAGCAATAACTATAAAGCAAGTTAAAGACATACCTGCGGCTGCTGTTCAGACAGCGGCCGCTCCTTCTAAAGAATGCAATTGCAAAGCTAGAACTAGAACATAAAAATCAACAAATTTGGTGGGATGAGAAATGATGACACGCTCCAAGAGTATGTACGGCTATTACCTCTTATGGCCTGCACTGCTTATCTATACGGTGTTCTTCGTACTACCGGCCATTATCGGCCTGTATTACTCTTTTACAGACTGGCGTTTAGATCGTATCGGCATCACGTTTATCGGTCTCGATAACTTCAACAAAATTTTCACGGACGACACCTTGATTCTTGCCTTGAAAAACACGTTCATATTTGCAATAGCAACTGTTGTCGGAAAAAATGTGATTGGCCTTGTGCTTGCCATCGCTTTAAATATGCGGCTTAAATCCCGCAATTTCCTTCGTGCTATATTTTACTCTCCATCCATTCTAAGCGTTTTGGTAATCTCTATCGTCTTTACACCTATGCTGCGTACTGAAGGTATGGTGAACAAGTTTTTTGATGCCATCGGCCTTCACTTCCTAAGCCAGGCTTGGCTGACCGATCCTCATCTTGTTATTTGGACGGTTGCTCTAGTATCCATCTGGCAGCACGCCGGCTTCCAAATGGCTATCTATCTGGCTGGCCTGCAATCCATCTCGAAGGAATACTATGAAGCTGCAACGATTGACGGTGCAGGTGCTTGGAGAAGCTTTACGAACATTACAGTCCCGCTTCTGCTGCCAGCCATCAATATTAACTTGATGCTGACGTTGATCGGCGGATTGAAAGTTTTCTCCGAAGTATTCGTCTTGACAAGCGGCGGTCCTGGCAACTCCTCACAGGTTATAGGTACGATTATTCTTCGAGCGTTTGGCGAAGGCAACTGGGGCCTTGGCACAGCGATCAATACCCTCCTGTTCCTCATTGTCAGCTTGATTGCAATTCCATTGCTCGTCTTCATGCGTCGTAAGGAGGTTACCGAATAATGAGTTTCTCTCGAAAATTATCACTGCGCAACTACCTTGTAGAAATCTTACTGCTAATCGCTTGCTTAGGCATCATCATTCCGCTTTTGCTTATGATTTTTGGTTCGTTTATGACTAGTGCTGAAGTATCTAAGTTTCAAATCCGGTTGCCGGACAAATGGATGTTCTCTAACTATGTAACCGTATTTAAGGAAGGTGGTCTTGCTCGCGCTTTTCTGAACGGTATCGTCATTACTGGGGTATCCGCCATATTGAATATTATCACTTCTTCCGCAGCCGCCTTTATACTGGCGCGACGCGACAGCAAGCTTGCAAGCTACCTGTACCTGTTTTTCTTCATGGGACTGATCGCTCCAATGTCCACGATCACAACGATCAAAGTTGTACAATGGATGGGCTTCTACGGCAGCATCACGAGTGTCATTTTCATTTATGCAGCTTTAAATACGGCATTTAGTATCTTTTTATACAGCGGTTTTATCAAATCGGTACCAAGAGTGCTCGATGAGGTTGCTTTCCTGGAAGGCGCCAGCCTGATGGGCGTGTTCTTCCGGATCATTACACCGCTTATCATACCGGTTAATGCAACAGTTGCAATCATGGTTTTCATGTCGGTATGGAACGACATCACGATCCCTCTCTATTTCCTTACAGACAGCTCGACATGGACTATGCCGCTTTCCATCTACAACTTCTACGGCAAATACAGCCGTGATTGGAACCTGATTTTTGCCGACCTCGTAATGACGTCGATTCCTGTTCTAATTCTTTATTTGATGGGACAAAAATATATCGTCAGTGGTCTTACGGCCGGCGCGGTAAAAGGTTAGCCTGCTGCATTAAAAGATATTTTGAGTCCACTACCAATCACTATAACTTAAAATGACGAAAGTCTTGAGCAATCAAGGCTTTCGTCATTTTATATTATTTCCGCAGCTTTTGTCTGTCATGAAGCTCACCACCTCGTCTAAAGAATTGGTACAGTGTATGTGCTCGGACAAGATTTGCTTGTACGATTAATACGACTCTATGAAATGGGCGAACCCTACATATTTTGCTCAGCCTAAAAATCTTGACCTGTTGCAACACTGTTTCTCTAGACCCACACCACTTTCATCATATATGATAAGGGTCGTTGTTTTTTTACTGTGTTCAGGAAATTGATGGGGGTATTATGAAGTGGGCAAATCTAACGTTTCGGAATCTAGAATTGCATCGAATGTCTTTGCCATTTGGATCAGTTTATTCAGCAATCTGATTCTGACGGGCATTAAATTAATTGTAGGTCTTATGTTTAAAAGCCAGGTACTAATCGCAGACGGTGTACATAATGCCGGTGATGTTATAGCTACAATGGCGGCTTTAGGTGCTGCAAAGGTTGCACAGAAACCAGCAGATGAAGACCATCCATACGGCCATGGCAAAAGCGAGTTGATCGGATCCGCATTGGTCGCGATCATTATGGTGCTTGCTGCCTTATTTATCGCGTACCATTCGGTCGAATCCTTCTTTCATACCGCTGCTGAAGCCAGTATGGTGGCCTTTATTGCTGCTGTCATATCGCTTTTCTGGAAGCTGTGGTTATACCTTTACTGCATAAAAGTTGGCAAGGAAACAAACAGCAAAAGCCTTGAAGCAACGGCTTATGACCATCTGGCTGATGTATATGCTTCAATTGCAGCGGTTGTGGGCATTGGTGCAGCGATCATCGGTGATCGCAACGATATCCCCTTCCTAAGCTATGGCGATGCTGCCGCCGGCATTGTAGTTGCTTTTTTTGTTATGAAGCTGGCTTATGACATGGGTAGAGAAGCGGTTGATGTATTGATGGAAAAAGCCGTCTCTCCAGAAAAGCTGAATGATTACGAGCGGCTTGTCTTCTCGATCCCTGAAGTGAAGCGCATTGACCGGATTCGTGCTAGAGAATTTGGACAATATGTGATCATCGACGTTCGTGTCGGGATCCCTGCGCAATTTACGATTCAAGAAGGTCATGATATATCCCGGAAAATCAAACAAACAATTCTTACAAATCATACCGATGTGGAGGAAGTGCTTATTCATCTGAATCCTTGGTATGAAGACGGGCTGGAATAACCTCCCTTTAAAGACCTGCAAAGGTCTTTTTTTTAATTCCAAAAATAGAATTTAGCTATCAGTAATCTCTATAAAAAGAGGTGATATCCCTGTCTGAGCGCCCTATTGTCAGCTTTGTCATCCTTGCTTATAACCATGCTGAAATTACAAAACGTTGTATCGACAGCCTACTCTTACATACACCTTTAGACGGTAACGAGCTGATCCTCGTCAACAACGGCTCTTCCGACGACACCAGAACTTATTTTGATTCCATTCCACATGCAAGACCGATCCATATTCATCAAAATGTCGGACCTGTTAATGGATTTAACGTCGGAATGAATGAGGCGCGGGGCAAATATATTGCCTTAATTAGTAATGACATGATCTTGACGGCCAATTGGCTCGACAATCTGATGACTTGCATCGAATCGGATCCCCAAATTGGCTTCGTCTCCCCAGGGGCCAATTATGTTAGCAACTATCAGCAGATCAATCTCCCCTTCAACACTCTTGAGGAAATGCAGCAGCAAGCGAGGGTCTATAATGTCTCAAACTCTACAAAATGGGAAGAACGGATCCGGCTTATGCCCGTTATTCTTTTTTCGCTAACAGAAAGGCTGCGTGAAATTGGGGGCTATGATTCCCGCTTCTACTTTGGTGAGTTTGGAGACGATGATATAAGCTACCGATACCGGAGGGCTGGCTATAAGCTCATCTATGCAGGTGATACATTTATTTTTCATCACGGCTCGGTAACAACCGCTATTGATCAGCGGCAGAATAACTCTCTTCAGATCAGCAGGCAAATTTTTCACAGTAAATACGGCATCGATTCCTGGGCGGAGGGACTGCCTAACATGCAGCTTGTAGAATCCCTTAAGAGCCGCTGGACTCCTAAGCCAACTGTTTCCCTTCTTGCGATTAATTGCTGCGTTGGAGCCACTCCCCTTGCTTGTAAGACCTACTTCAAGCAAAACGGCGCGAGCAACGTAACATTAACAAGCTTAACGAACCAAGAGAAATATATGACCGACCTGCGAACTATCTCCGACTGGACCTTGTATTATCAGACGATGGCTGATATTCATCAGCAGCTCCGTGGTGAACGGTTCGATTATATTTTATTCGAGCATGGTTATCCTGACTTCATTCAATCCTGCAACAACGCGGAATTTCTCCATGCTTACTTGTCGCCTTCAGGACATTTCATTACTTAATTGAAGCAGTTCGATTCGTACCATGGGGAGGTAAGCCAGTGAAAGCCGTAATCTTAGCAGGCGGACTAGGAAGCCGCTTATCGGAGGAAACGATTTCCAAGCCAAAACCGATGGTCGAGATCGGAGGCAAGCCCATCATCTGGCACATTATGAAGATTTATTCGCATTATGGTATCCACGACTTCATCATCGCTGCCGGATACAAATCTTACGTTATTAAAGAGTACTTTTTTAACTATTATCTGCACCAATCCGATGTTCACTTTAATCTGTCCGACAATCAGGTTACCTTAATGAACTCCAAAGCTGAGCCTTGGAAAATAACCGTGGTCGACACAGGTGATCAGGTCATGACCGGAGGCAGACTGAAACGGCTGGTCCCTTATATAGGCGATGACACCTTCTGCTTCACCTATGGAGATGGAGTCGGAGATATCCATATTGGTCAGCTGATTGAGCTGCATCACAGGAATGGCAGTCTAGCTACCGTTACCGCGGTTAATCCTGGCATGCGATATGGTATCTTGGAAATTAATGACCACAAGGCGGTTTCCTTCCGAGAAAAACCTCATAACGATAAAAATTGGATTAATGGCGGATTCTTTGTCCTTGAGCCAAAAGCAATTGATCTGATCCGCAGCGATGCTACGGTATGGGAGCATGGCCCGCTGGAATCTCTAGCTTCATTTGGAGAGTTATCCGTCTATCAGCATCACGGCTTCTGGCATTCGATGGATACCCTGCGCGATAAGAACTCCCTTAATGAGCTTTGGAATAAAGGTAATGCACCGTGGAAGGTGTGGAAATGATGGATGCTTTTTGGACGGGGAAAAAGGTTCTGGTCACGGGGCATACCGGTTTTAAAGGAAGCTGGCTTTGCGCAGTGCTGCTGCATCAAGGGGCTGAAGTCGTTGGATATTCCCTTCCCGCTTCCACCACGCCTAATATGGCCGAATGCTTAGCACTACCTATAACGTCAATTGAAGGAGATATTACGAACGCCATTGCCTTTCATGAAGCTTTGACGGAGCAAGAGCCAGATATTGTGTTTCATCTTGCCGCACAGGCATTAGTACGTGACAGCTATCGTGATCCGCTGAGTACGTTCCATACCAATACATTTGGCACAGCAGTGCTGCTGGATTGTATTCGGAGAGTGCCAGCTGCAAAGATCATTATCAACATTACAACCGATAAGGTATACGAGAATGAGGAGTCTGCCGTAGGATACGTAGAAGAAGATCGTCTTGGCGGCTATGATGCTTACAGTGCGAGCAAAGCTTGCTCGGAGATCATTACGAATAGTTACAGGGATGCCTTCCTGGCGCCGCTTGGCAAACGGGCTGCAACGGCCCGTGCAGGCAATGTCATTGGAGGAGGCGATTGGTCAACAGACCGCATCGTGCCGGACCTTATTCGAAGCCTGACGGCCGGTCGTCTGCCTATTCTGCGGAACCCCCTCGCCATCCGCCCTTGGCAGCATGTACTGGAGCCGATATACGGTTACATTCAGCTTGCTAAAAAATTATGGCTGGATGCGTCTTACAGCGGGGCTTGGAATTTCGGTCAAACGATTGATCAAGGGATATCAGTCGGCCGATTAGCCGCTCTTCTAACACAGCATTGGGGGAACCTTCCTGCCTTTGAATATGACGACAGTGAGCAGCCCCATGAAACGGATACGCTGCTGCTTAATTCACAGAAGGCCCATCGGCTGCTTGGCTGGGGATCAAAGCTGACCTTCGACGATACAATGACGTGGACAAGAGACTGGTACCACGCTTTCTATCAAGGAAAGGATATGAGCGCTTGCACATTCGAGCAAATTAGAAGATATGAGCAATTGGAGGTGAAGCCTCTTGCCTAATGCCGTCTGCCGCTCCTGCCATCATCCGCTGCAGCATCTGTTTGTTGATCTTCGAACCTCTCCTCTATCCAATAGTTATCTTCGGCCGGAACAACTGAATTTAGGCACTGCCTATTATCCGCTGCGTGTTTTTGTATGTGAGCAATGTTTGCTCGTACAGCTCGAACAGTTTGAATCTCCTCAGAACATTTTTGAAGAGTATGCTTATTTCAGCTCGTATTCTTCCAGCTGGCTTGCCCATGCGAAGCAGTATGTCGATACCATAATCCCGCGATTGTCACTTGACCACTCATCCTTTGTCGTAGAAATTGCCAGTAACGACGGTTATTTATTGCAGTATTTCAACCCCCATTCCATTCCGATTCTAGGTATTGAGCCTGCGAAGAATGTTGCGAGGCAAGCGGAAGCAAGTGGTGTTCCAACCGTATCGGAATTTTTCTCTTTGGCTGTTTCCAAACAGCTTGTTGTGGAACGGGGCACCGCCGATCTCATTATTGGCAACAACGTGCTCGCTCATGTTCCTGAGCTGCAGGACTTTGTTGCGGGATTAAAGGTGCTTTTATCTCCTGCCGGAACGATCACCTTGGAATTCCCGCATTTGCTCCGATTAATGAGAGAAAATCAATTCGATACGATCTATCATGAACACTTCTCCTACCTGTCACTGCTGAGCGTCACACATCTATTTAGTCGATATGGCCTAACGGTCTATGACGTGGAAGAATGGCCTACACATGGCGGCTCCCTACGGATCTTTGCCAAGCATGCTGAGCATGCAGCTCTAGCTGTCTCTCCGCATGTAGAGCGGATTCTCCATGAAGAAATTGCTTATGGTCTTCAAGATATGAGCACTTATTCCGGCTTCTCGCAGCAAGTTAAAGCAGTGAAGGAAGCAGTCTATACCTTCCTATTTCAAGCTTCTCGTGAGAACAAGCAGGTGGCCGCATACGGCGCTCCAGCTAAAGGGAATAGCTTGCTCAACTATTTAGGCGTTGGGACAGACTATATTACCTACACCGTAGATAATAACCCCTATAAGCAAGGGTTATTTTTGCCCGGCAGTCATATCCCGATCTTCTCCCCTGCCAAGATTCAGGAGACAAAGCCGGACTACATTATGATTTTGCCATGGAATCTTAAAAACGAGATCGAACAGGAGCTGCTGTATACGCGTGAATGGGACGCCAAGCTGGTCATTTGTATTCCGAAGCTCGAAATCTATTGAGGAGGGGCTGAACTTTATGCTGTTTCATGAAACGTCGCTTGAAGGTGTTTACTTGATTGAGCCGGAGCAATTAGCGGATAATCGAGGTTTTTTTGCCCGAGCATTCTGCCGGAATTTGTTCAAGGAACAGGGTCTGGAGGATAACTTCCAGCAGTGGAGCATCTCGAACAATGTACATACTGGAACAATAAGAGGTCTGCATTTCCAGAACCCTCCATTCGCCGAATCGAAAATGATTCAATGCATTCAAGGCAGCGTGTACGATGTGGTCGTTGATATCCGCAAAGGCTCCAAAACCTATAAGCAATGGGAAGCTTTTCAGCTTAGCGGAGACAACCATTATATGCTCTATATTCCTCCCGGTTATGCGCATGGCTTCCAGACGTTACAGCCGAATTCTACGCTGTATTACCACATGTCCGGTATATATGATCCAACTGTACAAAACGGCGCCCGCTTTGATGATCCTGCCTTTAACATTCCGTGGAAATACAAGGACCCTGTCATAAGTGAACGGGACGCTCATCTCGCGCCATGGAGCGATGAATATGCACTACATCTCTGATAAAGCTCAGCTATCACCGCTTTGTGATCTCGAAACTTCGATCCGCGGCAGTAAGCTTGTCATTGGGGACCATTCGATAATTGACGCTTTTGTTAAAGTGAAATTTGCAGGTGGCAGAGGGGATATCCAGTTTGGTGAGCATGTCCAGATCAATTCAGGGACTGTCCTCTACTCCGGAAACGGCATCACAATAGGTAATGATGTACTTGTTGCTGCCAACTGCACCTTTGCCCCCGTTAATCATGCGTATCAGGAACGTGACAGGCTCATTCGGCAGCAAGGCTTCCTGCCAAGCAAAGGCGGCATCATCATTGAAGACGACGTATGGATTGGAGCTAATTGTGTCATTTTAGACGGAACCTATATTAAACGCGGGGCGGTTATTGGAGCAGGCTCGCTTGTCCGCGGTACATTAGAAGCCTACGGCATCTATGCGGGTAACCCGCTTCAGCTTAAAGGAAACCGCAAATGACAGGGAAAGCAACCGTTATAGGTGCAAATGGGTTTGTTGGATCACATTTGACTGCCAAGCTGCTATCGCTGGGTTTTGAGGTCTATTGTCCAGAAAAAGGGGATTCGGCTGTTTACACGCAGCCTTTAGGTCATCTCTTCTATTGTGCGGGTATTACAGCTGACTTCCGCTCCCGCCCTTACGATGTCGTCGAAGCGCATACCAGTTATATTAGCCGGCTGCTTCAACATGCCGACTTTGAGTCCCTCCTCTATTTATCTACGACACGATTGTATCAGCATGCAGCATCAACGAACGAGGAAGCTAATCTGACTGTGAATTCCAATCACCGTGAGGATATATACGCCTTATCCAAGCTGCTAGGTGAATCAGTCTGTTTATGCTCGAATCGTGCCAAAGTACGTGTTGCACGCCTATCCAATGTTGTGGGAGATGATTTCCGCTCCAGCAACTTTATCTACTCCGTTATGAAAGATATTATGGCACGGGACACCGTCACCCTGCAGTCAACACTAGACTCCGAGAAGGATTATGTGCTAATTCAAGATGTCGTTGTCGCTCTCATTCACATTGCGTTAAGCGGCAAACAATTTATATACAACATAGCAAGTGGGGTTAACCTGACGAATAAGCAGCTATTTGACGCCTGGAAGGAAGTGCGGCAATTTCAGTATAGAATCTCCCCTTCAGCTGTCCGATTTTATTTCGAACCCATCAAGATTGTAAAGATGCGCAATGAATTTGGATATCATCCTTCTCCCTGTTTGCCAGTAATCCAACAGCTAATTACGAAAGATCCGCATCCTTGATCCTTGAGATGCGGATTTTTTACTATATCGCATGAATCTTATTCTTTTGGTGCAACAATACGATTATTGTCTTCGTTATTATAGATGCTATAGCAAATACTACACAAAAGGAGAATCGTTCATGAAAATAAAAACAATTCTATTGTTGGCAGTATCTATGCTGCTTGTCTTTACTCTGGGACAATCCGTATTTGCCTTCAGCGATACCGGTAAAGATCCACACCAATCAAAGATTGAAGCCCTGCAAAAGCAAGGTGTTATCAAAGGTGAAAAAGGCGATAAATTCAATTCAAACGGCAAGCTGACATATGCGGCAGGCATTACGATGCTCGTCAAGGGCTTCAACTTGAACATCGACAACCTTCGTTTCATCAAAGAGCCTAAAGTATCCGATTACTACACGAACTTGAAGGACAATGCATGGTATTCCAAGGCGTTCATCATTGCTCAATATAACGGCATTGATGTACCTAAGAACGTAAAAGCTGATGACGTAATGACACGCGAGCAATTCGCCCATCATTTGTTCAAAGCGATTATGAAGCAAGGAGACTATGCATTCATTGAGATGTACATGACTCTTAATGATGAGAAGGATGTTAATAAGGATTACATGGACAGCATTCAAAAACTGCTCATTACAAAAATCGCTTCCCTCGATAAGAAAAACAATTTCTATCCAAAAAAAGCGATCACTCGCAGTGATGCTGCAGCATGGCTCTATGATGGTATCCAATTCGTGAAAGACACACCTACTATTCCTGCTTATCAGGAGATTCAAGATCTTAAATTAACCATCACTTCGGTTAATAAAGACATTAACAAAGTAACGGTTTCCGGCCAAGCACCACATCCGGGGTATGGCCTGAAAGTAATTTCGATCAACTTCGTTGACGGCCAAGCGGTCATTCAGGTTGAAACGGTTCAGCCAGATCCGGACAAAATGTATCCGCAGGTGATTACGGAAGTCAGCACTACTACTTATGTAGATGCGGCTTACAAGCCTGTACTGGCTTCTGCAGAAGCTGGCGTTTCTTCGTCTGACATAGCGGTAAGCAGCTCTGCTGTGGCTAGCTAAACAAACGAAAAGCCTCCTGGTCACCTTTATGGTGGACTCAGGAGGCTTTTTTGTGTTCCTTATTCCTCTGGCTGCTCCGGCAAAGCCCAGTCAATCTCCTTGCTGCCTATTAGTCGAAGCTGCTCATTGACATTCGAGAATGGCTTGCTGCCAAAAAAACCTCTCCGTGCCGCAAGTGGACTCGGATGTGCGGACGCGATAACCGGATGCTTATCTGCATCGATAAATGCCGCTTTATCTTGGGCATGCTTGCCCCATAGGAGGAACACTACCGGCTTATCCCGCTCATTAAGCAACTGAATAACCCGATTCGTGAACCGTTCCCAACCGATCTTCTGATGGGAGTTTGGCTGCCCTTCTTCGACGGTTAAGACCGTATTCAACAGCAGCACACCTTGCCTTGCCCAAGTCTGCAGAGAGCCATGCTGCGGGATCAGACAGCCAATATCTTCTTTCAGCTCTTTATAAATATTTCGCAGCGAAGGCGGAATAGCGATCCCCTTCTGTACCGAGAAGCTAAGCCCATGCGCTTGCCCTGGTCCATGATAAGGATCCTGTCCAATCAGAACGACACGTGTTTGTTCATACGGCGTATACTGCAAGGCATTAAATATATGCTCGAATTTCGGATATACCGTCTTCGTTTGATATAGCTCATCAAGCTGCACCGCCATTTGTTTAAAATACGGCTCATCCATCTCAGGCTGAAGCAGCTCTGCCCAATCATTGTTCAATTGAAATTCCATCTGTCTTCTCCCTTTATTTTCTCCCGAAGTCTGCGCGAATTTCTCCCCATTCTTCCGTATTCCATTTCACAACTTTATTGGAGTAAGTATTATTGCGAAGCCAATCAATTGCCCAGTCCGCAAGATCCCAGATCTGCTTCGTAGAAGCATCTCTAACTAGAGTTGATGCGATTTTCTTATTACGAAGCCAGCTAAGCGCCGTTCTCGAGTCACTGTAGATCGTCTGGCTGCTGCCTTGTTTCTTCAAATAATCCAGCGCATGAACTACTGCGATAAATTCACCAAGATTGTTCGTTCCGTTCGGAATTGGTCCTACATAGAACAGGATATCGCCGGTTTGTGTATCTACACCCTTGTATTCCACCGGACCAGGATTCCCTCTTGTCCCCACATCGACCGAAATACTGTTGTAATCGATCTCTCGCTCTTCTGCTGAAGCGGAGGATGCAGACTTAGCTGTAAATGACGTCCCTTTGCTTCTCACAGCTGCAGCAGACGACGTAGACGCCCCTTTGCCTTGTCCCCAGTGGCTTTTCCAGCCCTCTTTATAAGCCGCCTCCGCCTTATCCTTGGACTCAAAAGATTTATATTTCGCCTCTGGATAACCGTTCACCTGCGACTGACACTCCGGCCAGCTCTTATAAACACCCGGCTGCTTGCCTACCCATACGACATAATGTTTACTTCCCGCCATCTAGGAACCACCTTTTCATTCAACATTGTCTTCTTATTGTAAAGGATACGTGGACAAGCATCCACTCCTACTTTATAAGTGGAATGCGCAATGTAAAAACCCCTTTCACCTGGCACAAGGCCAAGCAAAAGGGGTTTATCTTATGAAGCTATGTAGTTCAAGAAAATGGTGCCGAGGACGGGAATCGAACCCGTACGGTGGTCACCCACCGCAGGATTTTAAGTCCTGTGCGTCTGCCAGTTCCGCCACCCCGGCATTTTGTTTTGATGCTTCAAATGGTGGGCCCTGAGGGACTCGAACCCACGACCAATCGGTTATGAGCCGACCGCTCTAACCAACTGAGCTAAGGGCCCTCGTAAAACGCCACGATCACGTTTCAGACGAGTGGTTGGTTGCGGGGGCAGGATTTGAACCTGCGGCCTTCGGGTTATGAGCCCGACGAGCTACCGAGCTGCTCCACCCCGCGATATCCATTTGTTTAAGTCATCAAATTGAAATGGCGACATCAATTAATATACTATACAGCAATATGCTACGTCAAGCATTTATTTCTCTTTCGAGGAAAAAATATGTACGATTCATTTTTAGGCATATTGTTGTTCCCTCTCCAACATATCCTTAAACAAGAAAACGTACACCAAAACGGCCTTTTTTAGACTTGAATACTTCGATTTCCTGAGGGCATTCATAGCCGTACACCCACCAGTCATTCTCCATCCGCCTTACAAGACATCCTGCTTGAAATTTGGTTTCGTATAATCGTACCCAATATATCCATTTCATAACGAATCCCTCCTCGACACTTATATTGCCCAATTTTATTGCCCAAATTCGGTGAAATCAGCCAAATCGGGTATAATCAAATTATCGAAAAAATGAAGGAGTTGATGAGTATGCTTTATGGTATTGCTGTATTTCCATCACAAGCCGTGCAGGATTTCGCCAACAGCTGGCGTATTCGACATGATCCCCATTATTCGATCATACCGCCGCATATGACCATCCGGGACAAAGAAGAACTCTCTGAATCCCAGCTGCCGGCGATAACGGAGCATCTGGAAGCTGTCGCTTCCCAGACGAAGCCGTTCCAAATCCGATATAACCGAGTCTCTTCCTTTTATCCGGCTAGCCATGTGCTGTATCTGGCACTTGAGGATCCGGCACCGATGATTACGCTCCATCAAGCTGTATGCCAAGGTCCGCTCGACGTACCGGCGCCAAACTTCGTCTACACCCCACATGTGACCATCGGGCAAAATATGCCGCCAGACGAGCTCCATGACCTCTACGGAAATCTGAGGATGTCAGAGGTTAATCTGACTTCAATGATTGATTCGCTGCATCTGCTGCGTAAGACAGCAAGTGGTGTGTGGCATGTTGATAAGACTTTCGCACTGCAAGGATAGATAAGCTCCATAACGAGAAAGAAGCCCCGCAGGATTCCTACGGGGCTTCTTTCTTATTTTATTAACCGTAATTTAGGATCAGCCGACCGGTTTAGCTTCTACCGCTACGTCATCCAGTGGCATTGGTTTGCCGCCACCGTCTGTATTGCCAGTCGGGTTATTCTTAATTTTCTCCAGTACAGCATTACCCTTCGTTTCCCATTCCTGGAGCGCTTCCTTCGCAGACATATCCCCTTTGACCACTTTCTGGAACAGTTCATAACCAGGGGATTGCGCTTCCCAGATACCTGGCTTCTCACGCATCAGCTTTTCTGTATCCGTCGATTGTGGAGGAATCGGCTTCAATGTTGTGAAGGCTTCGATATTGTAGTTCATGCCGTTTTTCGGTTTCAGATACTCTTTGCGTGCAACCAGCTCATACGTGCTGCGCGATTTCATTTCCGCCCATTCTGCGCTGTTTGTGAATTGAATGAAATCCCATGCATCATCAGCATTTTGTGCTTTCGCATTAATCCCCATCAGCTGGCTGAAGTAAATATTGCCGCCAATGCCTGGTTTAGATGTTTGTGTAGGCATCGTTACAACATCCCACTCGAATGGGTTAAAGTTTTTAATTTTGGTAGCATTGTTCATCGCGTTGCTCAGTTCATTCACATAGCCATATTCTCCGATGGTCATGGCTACTTTGCCATTCATGAACATATCGCCGCCGATTGGATTGTAGCCGCCTGGATTATCGGTCGAAATCTTTTGCTGCCAAGCGCTCATATCTTCCTGGCTTGGCGAAATCTTTTGTTTATACAGATCTGCTACCGTGTTCCATACCGATTCCCACTGCTCGTTGTTCACAAGCATCTTCTCGCCTTTGTCATCCCACATTTTCAGCTGCAATGGAGCGCTGTATGTTTGGATATCGCTGAAACCGTCGCCAGCCCAGCGGTTAATGGACAAACCAAATTTTCGGTCTGTGCCTTCACCGGAGGATACTAGCTTCGCTTTGTTAATGACATCCTCCCAAGTCATGCCGTCCACAGGTGGCTCAACGCCTGCATCTGCGAATAATTTCTTGTTATAGTAGAGAGCCGAAGAACTGAAAGTAGGCGTCAATGCGTAAATGTTATTGCTGTCGTCAGCTGACTTGATGCCATCCAGCACAGTTGGCACATAATCAGTCAGGTCGAATTTGCTCTTCTGAATGAGCGGATCAAGCTGCTGCAGCAGGTTATCTTGGATCAGACGGCGCAGCATGCTGTAATCTAGAATAACAACGTCAACCGGATTGTCCCCGGTAAGCATTTCTTTCATTTTCTCAAAAGGATCCGGTTGTGGAGTCACGCCATCTGGTCCCGGCGTATCGTAACGCTGCTCGTTATAGTCAATCGCACTTACGATTTCGAAATCAATATTTTTATGCATCATTTCGTACGTATCGGTATACTGCTGGCGGACATAAGATTCGTTATCGGCTCCTCCGTACAAAACCCCAAGACGAAGCACATGCTTCTCTGCCGTGCTCTCTGAACCTTTGCTGCATGCCGCAAGAAGCGAAATAATCATAATTAGTGCCAACGATAAAAATGTTGTTTTAGACGCCCATTTTCGGTTCATTCGTTTCTAACCCCCCAATGATTTCGGCGGCGTAATGATAATCCGCTCACCGTCAAATTCCATCGATGCCTTGTCTTTAATGTTTAGTGCATTCAAGTACTCCTTGGGCACCTGTAATCGACCTACGCGATCAACAACGACATATGCCTCATGAACGGCTTGAAGTCCTTTCTCTTCTGGCTCCTCACCTCCACCGGGAATCATATTCGGGTTTCTTTTCAGAAATTCCGTACTTGTTAGACCGTCTCTTATAGCAACTACACGGTCCACCTTTCCTGCAAGTGTCAGATCATGAGTAACGATAACGATCGTAACTCCCAACTCCTTATTAAGCTTACGGAATATGCCCATGATAAGATCGGAGGTTGCGGTGTCTACTGACCCCGTAGGCTCATCGGCGAGCAGAAGCTTCGGCCGATTACATAGCGAGATTGCGATGGCAACACGCTGCTGCTCGCCTCCAGAGAGCTGATGCAGCTTGTTATGCATCCGCTCCTTGAGTCCAACCCATTCGAGCAGTTGTTTCGCATAAGCGCGGTCCACTTTGCCAGAGAGCATCATTGGCATTTCAACGTTCTCTAATGCTGATAAATAAGGCAGCAAGTTACGTGCATTGTTTTGCCAGATGAAGCCTACCGTTTCACGCTTGTATTTGACCAGATCATCTTCTGAGATTTTTAGCAAATCCCATGGTCCGACCTGAACGGAGCCTGCAGACGGGCGGTCAAGTCCGCCCAAAATATTCAGTAAGGTTGATTTCCCGCTTCCGCTGTTGCCGATAATGGCCATCAGCTCGCCGTCTTCTACCTTTAGGTTAAGTCCTTGAAGAGCGACAACTTCCAAGTCATCACTCTTGTAAATTTTGACGAGTCCTTCGCATGTGATCATATGATGTTACCGCTCCTCTCCCATTTTGACCGCTTGATGCACACGCAGCCTGCGGATATGCAGGAAGAGCAGCACTGCTCCTGTGACCATCATAAATCCAACTACCGCATATAACTGATTCGTATCTTTCGAGTCGAAGACAACCCGGAATGGCGGTACGGTATCTGCTACATTTTCCGCGGTTTGCAGGAATGGCAGGAAGATAAGGCTCGTAATTTTGCCTATTAGAATACCTAGACCAATCGACAGCCCCGCCGTAAACAGCTGCTCCAGCAATAACATGCCGGTCAACTGCCTTCGGGATAGTCCCATCGCCCGCAGTACACCAAATTGTACGACACGTCCCGATAAGTTAAAGAACCAATACAAGACATAACCGGTTAAAGTAACGATGACCGAGACTAGGAAGCCCAGGCTTAGAATTCCGAATACGCCGCCTCTTGTCGGAAGCTTCGATTGGGTAATGAGCTCAGATCGAACATCTTTCACGTTAGCAATCTCGATCCCTGCTTTCTGCAGCTCTTCTACAACTGGAGCGACTTTTGCATCCGGCTTCATCTTCAGCCATACCTCGTAAGGCATGATCGGAAGCTGGTCATATAGGTAATCAAGATTTGTGATAACAAACGGCGACTGATCCGGATATTGGGTCGGCCAATAAGGCAGGATGCCTACCACGACGAAATCCAGCATACCTTCCGAGAAACCAACTGAGATCAAATCACCAGTCTTAAGCTGGTATTTTGCTGCCACATTAGATGGGATAAGTGCTGCTTGCTCGTACATGCCTAAATAATTCAAATAATTGTATGGATGAATCGGGAACAAATCACTTCGGAACCATGCAACCTTCGCAAAATCAACATTGTCGATCCCCATTACGGTGCCTTGCCCGATTGATTTCCCTGATACAACAACATTGCCCTTTGTCTGCAGGACACGTGCCGCAGCTTCTACGCCCTCCAACTTTCGGAAAACTTCAAACGGTGGTTCATTATATAAGATCTTGGTTGGGACCGGCTGCTGGCCGCCTCCGCCGCCAGTACCCCCTCCTCCACCAGATCCACCGCCAGTGCCACCACCACCGCCGCCTCCGCCGCCATTGCCGCCGCCACTTGGCTGAGATACCTCAACGGTGCCTTCCCATACCGTCTGAACTGTAACGTCCGAACCGTATTTGTATAACGTCCGTTCAGTTGAGTTAAGGTCAATCGTCCGTGCAGCTGACGCATTATATACGCCTAGGCCAAGCGTTAGAATCAGCAGAATCATAAGCGGATAATAACCATTGGAGGAACGTGATAATTGAGTCAACGTCAAATATAAGGGTACCGGCAAAAACTTTCGTCCAAGCCAGTTAAACAGCTTCAGCAGCCATGGGAACAAGCGCAGACAGAAGAGACCAAGAGCGAATATGGACAGCGCCGGTACAAAGAACAGAAACGGCTGTACATTTAATTGATCTGTCGTCATCCCTGTCTGGAAACTCAGCATCTGCCGCTCGTTAAACATATACCAGCCATAGCCGGCAATCGCGAGCAAGACGATGTCCAGGAACCAGCGCTGCCAGATCGGACCACGGTCAGAACGTGCTAGGTCTCGCTTGTAGCTGACGATGGATGAACGTGCATAAATAACAGCTGGAATAACGGTCGAGAGCACGGCAAGCAATACAGCAGCCGCTCCAGCAATAATAGCTTCTGTCGAGAAGCCGACAGGAATTGACTTTCGGTTTACGAAGGATAGGAAACCATCCGCTGAGCCTATGCTCTTGGCCATAAACCAGCCAATTAACGGCCCTGCCACAATCGCCACACTTCCGAGCAGCAAGCCTTCGAGCAAGTAGATCCATATGATCTGCCTTGTTCCAGCTCCTCTGCTTCGCAGAACAGCAATATCGCTGCGCTGCTTATCCAGAGACTGTCTCGCATTCATGGCTATAAAATAGAACACCATAGCGAGCATTGGAGCTGCAAGCGTGAAGAGCAGGGTTTGCAGCTGTAAGCTTTGCTTCTTGAATTCCGTTAAGGTAGACGCGAAGGAAATCTCGACTTTTGCGCCTTTAAGTCTCTGATACAAATCAATATTAAGCCGCTCCAGCGTCCGGCTTAATGGAGACAGCTGGCTGGTCTTCACCTGCGACAAATCAAACGCGTAATACCAGCTTGCATTGTTGACCGGGATACCTGCCTTTTGAATCAGTGATCCCATAAACTCCGTTTCGCTGATCTGGAACGTATTCATCAGGCCTTCTAGACCTTGGTACCAGTAAGGATCCGTTTGATTGATCGGTTTTACAACACCAACAATCTTGACGCGAAGAGTGAGATCAAGTCCGCCGTAGATCGGATATTCCAGCACATCACCAATATGGAGATCGTTGCGGTACATCCCTTCCTCAAGCATCACCGCCTCCAGAACGTCATCTACACCTTCCGTGTTTTTGAACCAGCGGCCTTGCGTGAGCTCGGTTTTCCCTTCCAGGTCTGCCATCGTCATAATCGTCATTTGACGAATACGGCTGGCATCCACCTTGCTCGTATCTTCCGGGACTACTTCGGTCCCTCGGATCGAATAGCTTGTAATATTCGTCTGGAAAGGGAAGCCAATCTTGCCAGGCACGTCTTCCTTAATGAACCGTTCCAGTTCTTTCAGTGAAGCCGGATCGGTCTTCTCTCCGCCAGGCGCCTGATAACGCATCAGCAGGGAACCAGCAGGAAGTCCATCACTTTTCTCCTGCAGCGATTGTGCCACAACACGCTTTAAGGCACCGTCCGCGTACATCGGGATACTTGTAGCAAATGCGACTGCAAGAATAAGTCCGGCAAGTGTGCTTAAAGTAAGCCAGCGGGTATTCCACATTTTTCGGAACAGAAATCGGAATAACGGAATCCCCATACGCTATCTACCTACAACTTTCTGGCCCGGCGTCAGCCCGCTAATAATTTCCACCTGTGTTGCTGTCTGCTGGCCAACTTCGACGTCCACCTCCCGCTTCCCGTCTGCGTCAGCGACCTGCACATATGTTCTTGAGCCGATCGTACGAAGCGTGGATGGCGGAATAACGACGACGTTTTCCTTCCTTTTCGTAATGATATTTATGGATAATGGCGTTCCACGGCTAATCTTTTTAGGCAGCTCCTTCAAGTCAACAATCATAAAATCTTCCGGACGTTCTTTAGCAGGCTGCTCCCCGCCACCACCGCCGCCGCCATTTGGATCAGAATTGGTGATCGGCAGCGCCTTCACGGTACCCTTGAACTGCCCTGCATTGTTAATATCGACGACCACCGGCATACCAACGGCTATCTTCGCTTGTTCGTCCTTTGTCAGCTTTGCTGCAGGAACAAGGGCACTGGTATCCGCAATAACAGCAATTGGATCATAAGCCTTGATTAGATCACCCTTCTGAACATTCAGGGTAACAACCGTACCGCTGAACGGTGAAGTTAAGACGGATCGGCTGATCTGCTCCTCCAAGTCGCTAAGGGCCTGCTTTTTCTCCTCGAAGGCAATCGATTTCTCCTCGAATTCTATTGGATCCATCTCATCTTTCATCTGCAGCGCTTCCTTCATGGCTGTCTCTTCTCTGCGGAAAGCAAGCTTCTGATTACGTAGATCTTTCTGCATCAGCTCAACATCAAGAACGCCAATCGTTTGACCCGCTTCTACTTGATCACCAGCTTTAATATTGAGCTCCTTCAGACGCATGCCATCGAGAGTGAAATACAAGGTTTCTTCCTGCTGCGAGATCATCTTACCGATAACCTGCACCTTAGTCTCAAGTGTTGCCGTCGTCACCTCATATTCCGGTTTCTTCGAAATTTGCGGTGGTGCGATAGACGGCAGCACCTCCTCTTCCGGTTCTGCAGGCAGCAGCGAGCACCCGCTTGTAAGCAGTACCGAAGCTGCAATTATTACAATTGCAGAACGCTTATACAAATTTCCCGTCCACCATTTCATAGACATGATCGGCAACCTCCAAAATTGTAGGATCGTGTGTAGTCATACAGATAGTCACTTGTTCGGTGCGAATAATATTTTGAAAGACCGCCATGATTTGTGCGGACATATTCGAATCCAGCTCGGCTGTTGGCTCATCCGCCAGAAGCAGAATCGGTTTATGGGCAATCGCCTTTGCAATCGCAACACGCTGCTGCTCACCGCCAGACAACTCAAATGGCCGGTGATGCATCCGCTTCTCCAGGCCTACTAATTCAAGACAATACGCAACTCGTTCCTTCCATTCGGAACGTGGCGTTCCTGCCATCCGAAGCGACAGCTCCACGTTCTCCCAAGCTGACAGAAGCGGCATTAGTGCAAACGCTTGGAAGATAAACCCCATTTCCTTACGTCGAATAAGCGTACGCTCGCTATCACTCATCTTATGAAATGCCCTGCCATTAAACCAGATTTCACCCTTGCTTGGTGTATCAAGGCCACCTAGGCAGTTAAGCAGGGTTGTTTTCCCTGAACCGGACCTGCCCCGAAGCATAACAAGCTGGTTATGCTTAAGCTCCATATGAAGTCCCTTCAGGACACGCAGCGGTGCTCCTCCGGCTTGGAAAGTCCTCTCTACGTCAATTACCGACAGCAACTTGGTACTATGTAATTGTTCGTCGTGCTGCCCTCCATCTACTTGTTCTTCCTTGTCTGTTGCCGCCATGTACGGATGTGATACCTCCCCTGTCTCTCTTTCATAATTCTCATCTAACAGGATAGACGCAGCACGATCAAAAAAAGTTCCAATACATTTGTAATTTATTCTAAAATAAATAAAGCTTAGTTCTTTTCCCATTAATCAATTCCGGAAAATAGAACTAAGCCTCTTGCACTTTATCCTTTTTAAATCACTTTAAAATAGTTTACTGCCTGATTTAACTCACGGGTGACTCCATCCAACTGACTTGCAGCGGAAGCAATGCTCTCCATTAGTGCAAGCTGCTCTTCCGTTGCCGCAGCAACACTCTCGGTACGCTCCAAGTTAGCAGCGGCTGAAGAAGCCGACTGCTCCATAGAGGCGTTAACCTGCTCGGAGCTGGCCGACATTTGCTCTGTAATGGCCGAATTTTCCTGCAGCTGCTCGGTCATATCATCAATTGCAGCCACTATAACTGCTAAGCTCTGTTGAAGCTCCTCAATCTGGTTATTGCTGCGCTGCACTTCATCCAGCGTCCTCACCATGTAGCTTGAAGCACCAGATATTTCGCCTCTTGTCTCAGCCACCAGCTGATGAATGCCATCCGCCGATTCCAGGGAACTGGCAGCAAGCTTGCGGATCTCGCCGGCAACGACGGCAAAACCACGTCCATGCTCACCTGCTCTTGCCGCTTCAATCGAAGCATTAAGAGATAGAATATTTGTCTGATTGGCGAATGCAGTAATATTCTCGGCTATTGCCCCAATTTGCTGTGAGCGGGTTTCCAATGTTTCAATGGTGTCTGAGAGCTGAGCAATGACATCCTTGACCTCACCCATTTGTTCTATCAGCCGCTCAAGTGATTGTTGCCCTTGGCCAGCTTCAGCTGCCGTTGAGACTGACTGCTCAGCCGAAGCCGACGTATTCTCAGCAAGTCGATGAATACCAATGGCCATCTCTTCAATCGCCTTCGCCGTTTCTTCTGCGCTGCGTGCTTGAACTTCGGTACCACTCGTCACCTCTTGTATGTTTGCCGCTACATGCTGGGAGGCGGAAGCTGATTCTTGTGACACGATGTTTAATTGCGTCGTGGAGGTCCCAACATCCTTAGCGCTCGATACGATAGAGGTGATGAGTCGTTTCAAGACATCAATCATATCATCAACCGAGCGTAAAATATCACCAAGTTCGTCCTTACTGCGTTTGAGGCTGCGTTCGGCTGTCAAATCGCCTTCCGCTACCATTTTCATTTTCATCATGACAGCTCTAACCATCCGCATGATACTGCGAATCGAGAAATAAATAAGTGCTGACAGCAGTATTGTAGCCACACTCATGCCGATGTAAATGCTATTTTTCGTAGAATTCAGCTGATCCTTACTTACAGCTATTTGCTGATCAGCATAGCTTTCGAGGAAGCTGTTCAGATCGTCCAAACCACCTCGAGCCTTCTCGAACTGCGCGCGAATCTCTGGATCTTGACCCGAAGCATTACCGGTTTGGATAGCACCGTTTACTACCTCTGCCCAAGTGCCAAATTCAGTATTAAACTCTTCGATAAGCTGCCCGATCGTCCTGCCGTCCTCTCCCTTGAGCTCAAGCAGCTTATTAGCTTCGAATATCGATTTAGCCTCATTCACTCGACCCGTTGCATCCTTCAAATTTTCATTAAGCACATTATTCCATTCCGTCTTGCCGCCTTCATTTAAATCACTTAAAACCAAATATTGATAAGCCGAGAAGGCTTGGTATAAATCACGATCCGCATTTAGAAGAAGCGAAGCAGAGCGAGCAGACACACCGTATACATCATGCGACATCGTCTCATTCGTTTTTTTAAGCTCGGTCAATAAATAGGTACTGGTAAAGACATAGAAGAAGAGAGGTAACACCCCAATTAACGCCAGTTTCCATTTTAAGTTGAATCTCATCTGCCAATCGCCCCTTAACATCATCTCTATTATGATATCGGTTACAAAGGGGGGATTTGATTATAATAACTAACCAAAATTTTTAAAAACTGTGTCGAATAATAAAAAAGAGCAAGCCCATAAGGACTTGCTCTTTCATAGGATTGCTTCTATTTGCCGAACTCTTCTGGATTTGCACGCCAAGCCTGCAGCGATGCGATGTCTTCGCTTTGTACTTTACCGATTTCTACAGCTGCTTCAATCAGCGCGCTATAGTTCGACAACGTTTCAAGCGGCATGTTCTCCGCTGTGAAAGCGTTAGATGCTTTCTCGAATTGATACGTGAAGATCGCCAGAACGGACAATACTTCCGCCCCTGCCTCACGTACCGCAAGACCAGCCTTCAGCGAGCTGCCGCCAGTCGAAATCAAGTCCTCGATAACAACAACTTTTTGTCCTGGGTTAATGCGGCCTTCAATTTGGTTTTGCTTACCGTGGCCTTTCGCTTTATCGCGGATATAAGCCATTGGCAGGTTAAGCTTTTGCGCTACCCAAGCTGCATGCGGGATACCAGCAGTTGAAGTGCCCGCGATTACTTCTGCATCCGGATACTTCTCGCGAATAACGGTTGCGAATCCTTCTGCGATCATGTCGCGGATCTCCGGATAGGTCATAGTCAAACGGTTATCACAGTAGATTGGTGATTTCAAACCGGATGTCCAAGTGAACGGGTCGTTCGGACGAAGCGCTACCGCTTCGATCTCCAGCAGTTTCGTTGCGATTGCACGCGGCAAATCCGTTAATGTTACTTTACTCATAGCTTAGATCAGCTCCTCAATAATAGATTCTAATGCTTCACGCGGGCTTGCCGCTGCCGTAATCGGACGGCCGATTACCATATAGTCTGTGCCTTGCTGTAAGGCTTCACGTGGAGTCATGATGCGAGACTGATCATTCGCAGCTGCCCATGTCGGACGAATACCCGGTGTTACCGTTTGAAACCCACTGCCGCATGAGGCTTTAATGTTTTCTACTTCAAGCGGTGAAGCAACAACCCCATTCAGGCCTGCTTGCTTTGCCAGCTTAGCATAACGTACAACGGCTTCCTCAACCGAGCCGGAAATACCAATCTCATTATTAAGCACCTGTACGCTTGTGCTTGTCAGCTGCGTTACGGCAATAATGGTTGGTCTTGCTTGTCCATTCGTTATAGCTGCTTCAGCGCCTTCTACCGCGGCTTCCATCATCGCTGCTCCACCAGCTGCATGTACGTTAAACATATCGACACCCAGCTTCGTTACACTGTTTGAGCCGCCTTTGACCGTGTTCGGAATATCATGCATCTTTACATCCAGGAAGACACGGTAGCCACGTTTCTTCAAGCCTTCAACGAAGGAAGGTCCTGCTGCATAAAAGAGCTGCATGCCAACCTTCATATAGCATGGAATGCCTTCTAGTTCACTAAGCAGCCGCTCAGCCGAAGCTGCGTCCGCATAATCAAGAGCAACCATTACTTTTCCTGCTGCTTGTTCTCTTGTCAGACTCATCGCTCCCAAGTCCCCTTTCATATATATGGTCGAAATAAACGGCCATCCGCCGGCTTCAGAGGCTGAAGCTTCTAAAGCTTCTTCCTCCGAAAGCAACCGGCGCTGGCCGTGCATTCATTTATTCAATTACTTCTGAAGCACCGGCATAGGGCGCGAGGAGAAGTTGATCGACTCGAGCATCTTCAGCAAAGCGCGAACCGTATCAAGCGATGTCATACATACAACACCGTTCTCTACTGCTTCACGACGGATACGGAATCCGTCACGCTCAGGTGTTTTACCCTTCGTCAAGGTATTGACAACGAATTGTGCTTCACCTTCACGGATCAGATCAAGAATGTTTGGAGCGCCTTCGCTCAGCTTGTTCACACGTCTTACACGCATTCCTGTAGCTTCAAGCGTATCAGCCGTTCCGCCTGTTGCAATAATTTTGTAGCCCAGATCGTAGAAGCCGCGAAGCAGTTCAGTCGCTTCTTCTTTATCTTTGTCAGCCACTGTTGCAACGATAGCACCGGACATTGGAATTTTCATTCCTGCGCCAATCAGGCCTTTGTATAAAGCTTTCGCATAATTCTCGTCACGGCCCATAACTTCACCCGTCGATTTCATCTCTGGAGTCAGTGTAGGGTCAACGCGGCGCAGCTTCGCGAAGGAGAATACCGGTACTTTAACCGATACATAGCTGTCTTCGCGCCACAGGCCGTCTACATAGCCAAGTTCAGCCAGCTTTGTGCCGAGGATCGCTTTTGTTGCCAGGTTCGCCATCGGCAGATCCGTTACTTTGCTCAGGAACGGTACAGTACGGGACGAACGTGGGTTAACTTCGATTACATATACTTTTTCGTTGAAGATAACGAATTGGATATTTACAAGACCAACAACCTTCAGTGCTTTTGCGATTTTAATGGTAATTTCGACGATTTGGTTCTTGATATCGTCGGACAGTGATTGCGGAGGATATACCGCGATCGAGTCACCGGAGTGAACGCCTGCGCGCTCGATATGTTCCATAATACCAGGGATCAGAACTGTCTCGCCGTCGCAGATCGCGTCAACTTCAGCTTCTTTACCCAGCATGTAACGGTCAATCAGAACCGGATGCTCTGGGTTGATTTTCACAGCTACTTCCATGTAGCTCAGAAGCTCTTCATCGGAGTATACGATCTCCATCGCACGGCCGCCAAGGACGTAGGAAGGACGAACAAGTACCGGATAGCCAAGTTTTTGTGCCGTTTCTACCGCTTGGTCAACCGAAGTTACCGTGCTGCCTTCTGGCTGTGCGATATCCAAGCTGCGAAGCAAAGCTTCAAATTTCTTACGGTCTTCCGCTGCGTCGATGCTCTCAAGGCTCGAGCCCAGAATGCGTACGCCAGCTTTTGTTAGTGGAGCAGCAAGGTTGATCGCTGTTTGACCACCGAACTGTACAATTACACCGATTGGTTTCTCTTGCTCAATAACGTTCATTACGTCTTCGAAGAACAAGGGCTCGAAGTACAGACGATCAGATGTGCTGAAGTCCGTCGATACAGTCTCCGGGTTATTGTTGATAATAACCGCTTCGTAACCAGCGTTTTGAATCGCCCATACGGCATGTACTGTCGAGTAGTCGAACTCGATACCTTGACCGATACGGATTGGACCGGAACCAAGTACGAGTACTTTCTCTTTGCTCGATTCAGTCACTTCATTCTCAGTCTCATATGTCGAGTAGTAGTAAGGCGTCGTTGCTTCAAACTCAGCGGCGCAAGTATCTACCATTTTGTATACCGGATTGAAGCCCAGCTCTTTACGGAACGTGCGAATGTCATGCTCGTTCGTATGGCTGCCGTTCGGGAAGCCTTCCTTACGGATCTCAGCGATCGAACGGTCGGAGAAGCCTTTGCGTTTCGCTTCATACAGCGTTTCACGCGACAGGGCAACTTCTCTGCGGATTTGATCTTCGAATTCAACGATACCTTGGATTTTGTCCAGGAACCACCAGTCGATTTTCGTCAAGTCTTGGATATCCTGCAGCTTGTAACCACGGCGGAATGCTTCCGCTACAAGGAACATACGCTCGTCATCCGGCTTAGCCAGACGTGTTTGCAGAACTGCGTCATCTAGTAGTACAGCTTCCTTCAGGTGAATACGATGTGCGCCAATCTCAAGCGAACGAACCGCTTTATGCATCGATTCTTCGAAAGTACGGCCAATGGCCATAACTTCGCCTGTAGCTTTCATCTGCGTGCCGAGCTTACGGTTCGCGTTAACGAACTTGTCGAACGGCCAGCGTGGAATTTTCGATACGATATAGTCAAGGGTAGGTTCAAACATAGCGTATGTTTGGCCAGTTACCGGGTTAACAAGTTCGTCCAGCGTATAGCCGATTGCGATCTTCGCAGCCATCTTCGCGATTGGGTAACCAGTCGCTTTCGATGCCAGCGCCGACGAGCGGCTTACACGTGGGTTAACTTCGATAACATAGTATTGGAAACTAAACGGATCAAGTGCGAACTGAACGTTACATCCGCCTTCGATGTTCAAGGCGCGAATGATCTTCAGTGATGCCGAACGAAGCATTTGATACTCGCGGTCCGACAAGGTTTGCGAAGGAGCCACTACGATACTGTCGCCAGTATGAACGCCTACCGGGTCGAAGTTTTCCATGTTGCAGACAACGATACAGTTATCGTTCGCATCACGCATAACTTCATATTCAACTTCCTTCATGCCTGCGATCGATTTCTCGATCAAGCACTGGTTGATTGGGCTGTAACGAATACCTGAAGCGACTGTCTCACGAAGTTCTTCTTCATTCGCACAGATACCGCCGCCAGTACCACCAAGTGTATAGGCAGGACGAACGATAATTGGATAGCCGATTTCGTTGGCGAAAGTTACTGCCTCTTCTACCGTTGTTACGATAACGCTCTCTGGTACAGGCTGCTCCAGTTCACGCATCAGGTCGCGGAACAAGTCGCGGTCTTCTGCTTTCTCGATAGCAGTCAGCTGCGTACCAAGCAGCTTAACGTTTTCTGTTTCCAGAACACCTGCGCGTGCCAGTTCAACGGCCATGTTAAGACCAGTCTGGCCGCCAAGCGTTGGCAAGAGGCCATCCGGACGCTCTTGGCGAATGATTTGCGATACGAAATCAAGTGTAATTGGCTCGATGTAGACTTTATCAGCCATGTTAGTATCCGTCATGATTGTTGCAGGGTTGCTGTTGATCAGAACGACTTCATAGCCTTCTTCTTTCAACGCTTGGCAAGCTTGCGTACCAGCATAGTCGAACTCTGCCGCTTGTCCGATGACAATCGGGCCTGATCCGATAACGAGAATTTTTTTGAGTTCATTATTTTTGGGCATATTGAAGTTCTCCTTTCAATGTTGCCGCCAGCACAGCTTGACGTGGTT
Organism: Paenibacillus sp. YAF4_2; assembly: GCF_052113225.1. Taxonomy (NCBI): domain Bacteria; kingdom Bacillati; phylum Bacillota; class Bacilli; order Caryophanales; family Paenibacillaceae; genus Paenibacillus; species Paenibacillus sp. YAF4_2. The sequence goes on along the minus strand of NZ_JBFRCT010000009.1, from coordinate 166,805 downwards.
TTTGCGGGTTGTTCTGTTTGTGTTCGCGGATCATATCCAGGAATTCATCGAACAGATAGCTGGAATCAAATGGACCTGGTGCTGCTTCCGGATGGTATTGTACCGAGAATGCAGGGTATTTGTTATGTTTCAGGCCTTCGATAGTCTTATCATTGTTGTTGATATGTGTAACCGACAGCTCTGTGCTGTTAATCGAATCTTCAAGAACGGTGTAGCCATGGTTCTGCGAAGTGATGTAGCAGCGGTTAGTAGCGAGCTCTTTAACCGGATGGTTGCCGCCACGGTGACCGAATTTCAGTTTTGTTGTATCTGCGCCGCAAGCTAATGCGAACAGTTGGTGACCAAGGCAGATGCCGAAAATCGGGAACTCGCCGAGCAGCTCAGAGATCATTTTTACCGCGTAAGGAACGTCTTTTGGATCCCCAGGGCCATTGGACAGCTGAATACCGTCTGGTGCCAAGCGGCGGATCTCGTCAGCCGTAGTGTTATGTGGAACAACCACTACGTCGCAGCCACGTTTCGTCAGCTCGCGCAGAATACCGCTCTTCGCACCGAAGTCAACAAGCACGATACGCTCGCCAAAGCCTGGGCTTGAGAATACGGATTTTGTAGATGTGCGTGCTACTTGATCGATCATCAGGCTCGAGGCACCAATGCGCTCTTGAAGCTCTTCAATGCGCTCGTTACCTGTAGTCAGAAGGCCTTTCATCGTACCATGCTGACGAAGAATACGAGTCAGCATACGAGTATCGATACCAGTAATACCTGGAATGTTATATTCCTTCAACAGATCGCCAAGGGAATATTGTGCACGCCAGTTGCTTGGTACCGGCTCATAACGGCGTACTACAAAACCGTGAATGCTTGGGCTGATCGATTCGAAGTCATCACGGGAAATTCCGTAGTTGCCGATCAGCGGGTAAGTCATCGTAACGATTTGTCCACAGTAGGACGGATCGGACAATACTTCTTGGTAACCAGTAATACCTGTATTAAAAACAACTTCTCCCAACGTTTGCGTATCCGCGCCGAAAGATTGCCCTGTAAACAACGTTCCGTCTTCCAACAATAATCTTGCTTGCATCCGTATCACTCCTCAGGTCTTCGTTTGTCTATTAGTTAGCGGATTCGTTATATACGACTTTGCCGTCAACGATTGTTGCTACCGTCCAGCCTTGCAGCTTCCACCCGCCAAACGGGGTGTTGTTGCTCTTTGATGCAAAGGTAGAAGGATCTACCGCACGCTCGTTATCCAGATCGACGATTGTAATATCAGCAGGTGCCCCTTGTTCCAGACGACCTGTTGGAAGTCCGAATACGCGAGCAGGGTCACCAGTCATGCGGTCAAGCAGGAAGCCAAGCGTCCATTTGCCTGTCAGCACAAACTTCGTGTAAAGCAGAGGGAAAGCTGTTTCGAAGCCTACGATACCAAAAGGCGCAAGCTGCATGCCGCGTGCCTTCTCTTCCGCGCTATGCGGTGCATGATCCGTTACGATCATGTCGATCGTGCCGTCTTCAAGCGCCTCGATAACTGCTTCTACATCACGCGGAGTACGAAGCGGCGGGTTCATTTTCCAATTCGAATCCATGCCTGGAATATCTTCATCCGACAGCAGCAGGTGATGCGGACAAACCTCCGCTGTTACGCGTACGCCGATTTGCTTCGCAAGACGGATCAAGCGAACTGATTGCTCAGTGCTGACATGGCATACATGGTAGTGAACGCCTGTTGCTTCAGACAGCAGAACATCGCGGCCGACATGAATCGCTTCCGATTCATTTGGAATGCCTTTCAGCCCATGCTTACGGGCGAAGGCGCCTTCGCTTACATACAAGCCTTCAACCAATGTGTTGTCTTCGCAGTGTGCAATAATCGGCATATTCATCGATTGAGCCAGTGCCATAGCGTCCTTCATCATTTGCGCGCTTTGAACACCAACGCCGTCATCCGTGAAGCCAATTGCTCCCGCTTCTTTCAAAGCAGCAAAGTCTGTCAATTCGCGGCCGAGCTGGTTCTTTGTAATCGCCGCGTAAGGAAGAACTTTCACTACACCTTCTGTAGCATTCTTATCCAAAATGTATTTCACCGTTTCAGGCGTATCTACTGAAGGACGAGTGTTCGGCATACAAGCGATTGTTGTAAATCCGCCTTTAGCAGCCGATCTTGTGCCTGTCGCGATATCTTCTTTATATTCAAAGCCCGGATCACGCAGATGGACGTGCATATCGATAAAGCCCGCAGACACCAGCTTCCCAACCGCATCAATCACTTCAGCAGATCCTGTATCAGGTGTTACAGAGCCGTCTACGATCTCTGCAATTTGATCGCCTTCAAGGCGGATATGTTTCTTTTGCAAGCTTCCAGAAGCGTTATCCCATACGTTACCGTTAATAATCCATACTGACATTGTTTTGTTCACCTTCCGGATTTTATTCGTGTTAGCTCAGTGCCCGTTCTACAACCGCCATCCGAATCGGTACGCCATTTGCCATTTGCGGGAAAATGCGTGATTGCGAATGCTCTACAAGTTCATCGTCGATCTCAACGCCGCGGTTAATTGGAGCCGGGTGCATGATAATCGCGTGTTCAGCGAGCTTGCCTGCACGCTCAACCGTCAGGCCAAACTGCTCGCGGTAAGCCTCTGCCGAGTTCAGCATGCCGCTCTCATGGCGCTCCAGCTGTACGCGGAGCATCATAACCACATCAGCTTTCAGCGCCTCTTCCATCGTTACATAAGGAACGTCGAGCTCAGGAGCCTTCATGTTGCCTGGCGAGCAGAACTGAACTTTCGCACCGAACTTGCGAAGCGCCCACAGGTTCGAGCGTGCGACACGGCTGTGCAGAACGTCTCCGATAATGGATACCGTCAGACCGTTCAGATTGCCGAATTGTTTGCGCATTGTATATAAATCAAGCAGTGCCTGTGTAGGATGCTCGTTATTACCGTCACCAGCGTTAATCAGCGGTACTTGAATTTTTGTTGCTAGCTCAGCAAGTACACCAATTGGTTTCAACCGGATGATCCCCACATCGATTCCCATCGATTCAAGTGTGCGGACCGTATCATAGATCGATTCGCCCTTTTGTACACTTGATACAGCCGCCGAGAAGTTCAGCACTTCCGCTCCAAGACGTTTCTCTGCTACTTCGAATGAGAATCTTGTTCTTGTGCTGTTCTCGAAGAACATGTTCGCTGCAAATTTGCCCTGCATAGTCGTATGCACTTTGTTTGGATGCTGCTCCCAGTAAGCTGCGCGATCCAAAATCGCTTCAATTTCCTCTTTGCTAAGATCTTTTAGTCCAAGCAAACTACGCTGTTTAAGTTGTGTCATCGTCGTCATCAGACCTGCCCCCTCTGGTGTATGATCATGACTTGGTCCTTCAGATCGATTTCCGCTAACGAGACATCAATTTGCTCTTGCTTGGAGGTCGGTACATTCTTACCGACATAATCGGGCCGAATCGGAAGCTCACGGTGGCCTCTGTCTACCAGTACAGCCAGTTGGATGCTTTGCGGTCTTCCGCGGTCCATAAGTGCATCCATCGCTGCCCGGATCGTGCGGCCGGTGAACAGCACATCATCACACAAGATAACTTTCTTATCATGCGCGGAGAATAGTTCCCCATTCAGATCACCGATAACAGCAGCTACTTCGACATTTGCATCCACAGAAGCTTTTCGGTCGTCGCGGTAAGATGTAATGTCGAGCTCACGGACTTCAACCGGCTTGCCTTCGATATCTTGGATACGTTCCGCAATTCTTCTTGCCAGGTAAATCCCTCTAGTTAGAATGCCGATTAGAACACAGTCATCAATGCCTTTGTTCTTCTCCACGATCTCATGAGCTATTCTTGTGAGTGCTCTTCGAATCGCTGTCTCGTCCATAATGACCAGATGCTCTTCCTCCACCGTTTGCCGCCTCCCTCGTTATGGATAATCAATCGCGCACATCAGCAAGGAGACAAAAAAAGCTCCTTGCTAACAACGCAAGGAGCCTGAGACCAGCCATACATAGAGGGTCAACTCAGCCGCCGCTATCCCAGCAGGATGCGGTTCAGGCTAAGGCCTTGTTCTATGTATGGCAGATCTGTTATTCACGCTACCTTGCCAGCCTCTCTGGGCTGATTTAAAGGTACTGCCATATATCAAAAGAATTGTACCCTGTTCGACAAAAAATGTCAAGAGTATAATAGTTAAAAAGCAAACTACGCATTTGAATGTTCTTTCAGCCGCTGTTGCGTGTGAATTTCAATGAACAATTTTCATCGGAAGAAATCCACACACAAAGGCGGACGCTCCGCTCCTCAAGAATCATTCAAAGTGCTTCGTTTGATTTTAACTGAGGGAGGTAAAAAACGGCCGTACAGATTTGAATTCTGTACGGCCGTTCATTCATGCATATTAGAGGGACAGGTTACGGATACGTTCTACGGCTTTCTCCGTGTTCTCACGGGAGCCGAATGCTGTAAGACGGAAGTAACCTTGACCGCTTTGACCGAAACCAACGCCTGGTGTACCAACGATGTTTGCTTCAGATAGAAGCTTATCGAAGAATGCCCAGCTGTCCATGCCGTTTGGTGTTTTGAGCCAGATGTATGGAGCGTTAACGCCGCCGAATACTTCAAGACCGATCGAAGCAAGACCGTCACGGATAATGCCTGCGTTTGTCATGTAGTAGTCAACAAGTGCTGCGATTTGTTCTTTGCCTTCCGGCGAGTAGATCGCTGCTGCACCACGTTGTGTTACATAAGATACACCGTTGAATTTAGTTGTATGACGGCGATTCCACAGATCATTGATCAGCACTTCATTTCCGTTCGCATCAAGGCCTTTCAGCTTGCGAGGAACAACTGTATAAGCACAACGTACGCCAGTAAAGCCTGCAGTCTTCGAGAAGCTGCGGAATTCGATAGCCACTTCGTCAGCGCCTTCAATTTCGTAGATGCTGTGTGGAACGTCTTCTTCTTGGATGAACGCTTCATATGCGGAATCGTACAAAATGATACAGTTGTTCGATCTTGCATAATCAACCCATTTTTTAAGCTCAGCTTTGGAAAGAGTCATACCTGTTGGGTTGTTCGGGTAGCAAAGGTAGATGATATCTACTTTACGGTCAGGAAGGCTAGGCGTGAAGTTGTTCTCCGCTTTGCAGTCCAGGTATACGATGTTCTCGTAACGGTTTGTCTCTTTGTTGAATTTACCGGAACGGCCAGCCATAACGTTGGTGTCCACATATACCGGATAAACAGGGTCTTGTACTGCTACAATGCTGTTCTCGCTGAAAATTTCTTGAATGTTACCAACATCACATTTCGAGCCATCACTGACGAATACTTCATTCGTTTGAATGTTGATTCCGCGAGCTTTGTAATCATTCTCGATGATCGCGTTGATCAGGAAGTCATAACCTTGCTCTGGGCCGTAGCCGCGGAAAGAACCTGGCACAGCCAGTTCGTCAACTGCAGCATGCATTGCTTTTGTTACAGCTTCAGGCAGGCCGCGAGTTACGTCGCCAATACCAAGGCTGATGATTTCAGCATTTGGATTTTCTTGCACAAATTTCGTGCGGCGTTTAGCGATTTCGGAGAACAAGTAGCTGCCTTGCAGCTCTGTATAGTTGTGATTAATTGCTGTCATGAATGGTCACCGTTCCTTTTGCTATATGATAGTAAGCTAAGGATAGCTTACTTTTCACGTCGAAATAATGAAGAATTTGCTGAAATGTTTGTACTTTTCCGCACAAGCCTCTAAATAGAGTTCGCCACCTATTAGCGCAACCGCAGTGAATTAATGACATGCTCCATATCTCCAGGAATAGGAACCTCGAATTCTAGAAACTCCCCTGTCCGGGGATGGTTAAAGCCTAATAATGCAGCATGCAAAGCTTGACCTTTTAGGGCTACTGTCTTATTGCGTCCATAAACCGGATCACCAGCGAGCGGATAACCGATATATTTCAAATGAACACGAATTTGATGAGTACGTCCTGTTTCTAGCTGGAGTTCTACAATTGTATAGTCTACCAGCCGCTCCAGCACAACAAAATGAGTAACAGAATGCTTACTGTTCTTCTCCGTCACCGTAAAGAGCTTTCGATCATTCTGATCACGTCCGATAGGTGCATCTATTGTCCCTTGATCATGAGGCAGATTGCCATGAACAAGTGCAATATATTTGCGCGATACAGTATGCTCTTTCAATTGCTCAGCAAGCGATACATGAGCAAGATCATTTTTCGCTGCCATCAATAATCCGGACGTATCTTTATCAATTCGGTGAACGATACCAGGGCGAAGAACACCATTGATGCCAGACAAATCCTTGCAATGATACATCAGTGCATTCACGACAGTACCAGATGAATGCCCAGGTGCGGGATGAACAACCATTCCTCTAGGTTTATTAATTACAATAACATCCGAGTCTTCGTACACGATATCAAGCGGAATATTTTCTGCCAGAATCGCAGCGTCCTCCGGCTCAGGTACCTTTACAGCTACTTGATCGCCAGACGACAATTTATAGTTGGCCTTTACCGTATTCCCATTAACTTGCACAGCCCCAACCTTGATCCAATCCTGCACCTGTGTACGGGATATGGCATCATCATTTATGCTGTCTGTTACAAATTTATCGACTCGTTCACCAGCTTGCTCAGGCGTCGCCTCATACTCCATAAGTTCTTCATTCTCATTAAACAGGTTGCTGCTCATGCTCGTTAGATTCCTTGTCCTCTCTGTTGCTGATTCGTTTAGAGTCTTCCTTCGAATTCAGCAAGGTATCAATTATAATACAAGCCACACCTACACAAATAGCGGAATCCGCTATGTTAAAGATCGGGAACGTATAGCTGCCGAAATTAAACATCAGGAAATCAACGACTTCACCATAAACGGCACGATCAAGAAAATTGCCAAATGCCCCGCCAAGCACTAATCCAAGACCGGTCAGAAGCCAAGCTTTACCGGAATTTCTGGAAATATGAATGTACCAGCCGATAGCACTGACAATGATGATGGTAATGATGATGAAAAATACTCTCTGTTCCTGCAAAATGCTAAATGCCGCGCCGCGGTTCCGATACGAGGTAATTATAAAGAAATTGCCGATCACGCTAATCTGCTCGCCGATTTCAAGTTGAGCAGCAATGATTTTTTTCGTGATAAGATCCAGCACAAATGCCACTATCGCGATCCAGTAATAATAAAAACGCATCGTATCCCTCCTAGTTTGTACCAAACTATTGTATTGTAGCATAACGTTCGTCTATTGAGCCAGTAGTACTGTTTCCAACGAAGTCCTTTATAAAAAAAGACGGTTTGTGAACACTATAGCTTAGATGTTGAACGACATACCTAATCCATCTAAGGAAGGTGCAATCGATGCCGAATGCAACAGCTGCCCAGCTTGCACATCTCCGCAGCCGACTTGAAGCTGAGAAAAGGGAGCTCGAGGAACGATTATCCCAAAACGAGCATAATGGTCTCGCCTCTTCCCTGCGTGATAATACAGGTGAGCTATCGCCAATAGATAACCATCCCGCCGATCTGGGAACTGAAATGTTCGAACGCTCGAAGGATCTAGCTTTACTTGAGCAAGAGGATCTTCATTTAGCCCGTATTGCCGATGCCTTGGAGGCATTAGATAACGGAAGCTATGGTCAATGCCGTGCATGCGGCCAGCCAATTCCTTATGAACGACTTGAAGCACTGCCTGATTCGCTGTATTGCTTAGAGCACGCACCACGACAAGAAATTTCCCATCACAGGCCGGTAGAAGAAGAATTTCTAGCTCATCCGTTTGGCCGATCAAGCCGGGATGATGATGATTATAACGGCTTTGACGGCGAAGACGCCTGGCAAATTGTTGAGCAATGGGGTACTGCTGAATCACCAGCTACGTCTGAGAACGCTAATGTTGGTGATTATGATCATATCGGTATCGAAGCAGATGAGAATGACGGCTTTGTGGAGTCATTCGAAAGCTTCGTGGCAACCGATATAACCGGCAATCATGTCTCCGTTATTCGTAATCGTCACTACAAACAGTACATGGATCATAATGAAGGCGATCATGAACTCGAGGAGCAATAACAAACAGACGGCGGTGCTGAGCACCGCCGTCTGTTTGTTATTCAATACATCTTGCCTTCCAGCTGGATTTGTACAATCCTAACAATATCCGCAATGTAATCACCAATGATAGGCAAGTTCAGAGCACCTAAAGCTTGCAGCAAATATAAGATTGTCGCCGCAAAGAAAGTAAAACCAATCGCGAGGCCTATGCCTTTCGCGAGGCCTGCCAGCAAATTGCGCCACAAAAGCCGAATGGGATGATTGAGCAAATCTACATATTCTGCGATTTGAGTCCGCTCCATATTCGTAGCGATTTTACTCAGACGCATATCTAATTTGCTTAATTTACTTTCAAGTGTTTCTTCATCAACAGCTTTCTTTTTTTCGTTTTCCGACTCTTCGTTCAATTTAATACGGACCATGTGGCGTCCCCCTTTGCAAAGCGTTAACGGTCAGAACCGATTAGGATCCATCCGCTTGCTATAAGGAAAAGGTGCCTTATGTGCAGGCACTCTTTTTTTGTGGCCATGCTCCTTATACTATATCCCGAACTGTCGCGACTATATGCCTACCCGCGGACAAGAATGCCGATTTCTTTGTCGCCAAGCTGTACGCGTTCCATACCCTCTGCAGATTCATACGAAACACTGTTTAACAAGACATTGTCATTCAGTACATTGCTGAACGCTTGAAGAGCTGCTTGAAGTTCTGCGTCAACATCAAGTGCCAGATCAATCCGTTTCTCGATTGGAAGATCAAGCTTCTTACGAGTGTCCTGAACCGCACGAATGACTTCGCGCACCCAACCTTCCTGCTCGAGCTCTGGCGTAATATCTGTGTTGAGGGCAACTGTAACTCCGCTAGCCGAGGCAGAAGCAAAACCGGATTTAGCTTGTTTCTCGACAAGCAGCTCTTCCGTTGTTACGGTGATCGCTTCGCCTTCAGCCGAAGTGAATACGAGGCTTCCAGAAGTAACAGCCTCACGAGTAGCTTCCGCTGCTAATCCTTTCAGATAAGCCTGGATAGGACCAACATGCTTGCCGTATTTCTTACCCGCCACTTTCAGGTTGAGCTTCAGAGAGAAGTCAACAAAACCACTGTCGCTGTTCTGAACCACAATCGACTTCACGTTGATCTCGTCTTTGATGATATCCTCATACTCTGCTACAGCAAAATCACGGTCAAGCGATACGATCAGCTCTGACAAAGGCTGGCGAGTTTTAATACCTGTCTCGTTCCTCACGTTGCGCGCAAGCTCTACGATTTGCTTCGCACTGTCCATATCACGTTCCAGTGTCTCATCAATAGCCGCTTCGTCCGCTGTCGGATAATCGGCAAAATGAACGCTAGACTCTCCTCCAAGGTTACCGTACACATCTTCTGCAAGCAGTGGTGCATATGGTGCGATAATACGGGAGAGCGTCAGCAACACATGGCGCAGCGTTTGATAAGCAGCGATTTTATCCTCGGTAAGACCACTTCCCCAGAAACGGTCACGCGAACGACGGATGTACCAGTTGCTCAGCTCATCAACGAAGATCTCAATTGCCTTCGCAGCGTTCAGGAAGTCATTAACTTCAAGACCTTTCACTACGTTCTTGATCAGGCTGTTCAGACGGGATACAATCCAGCGGTCCAGCTTACTTGTGGATGGACGCTCTGGATGATCAGCCGGGTTAAATCCGTCAATCGAAGCGTATAACGCGTAGAACGCATGTGTGTTTACGATCGTATCGATAACCTTCGATTTCGCTTCGCCCACAATGCCGCGCGAGAAGCGTTTACTGTTCCATGGTGCACTGTCTGCAAGAAGTGCCCAACGGAAGGCATCCGTACCAAATTCGTTGATGATTTCCCAAGGATCGATAACATTGCCCTTCGACTTGGACATCTTTTGACCGTTCTCATCGAGGATATGGCCAGTCGAGATAACCGCTTTGTATGGCGCTTTGCCGTTGTACAGCGTTGAAACAGCCAGCAGGCTGAAGAACCAGCCGCGCGTTTGGTCGATACCTTCACAGATCATATCTGCCGGATATTGCTCGGCAAACTCTTCGGCATTCTCGAATGGATGATGCTGCTGCGCAAATGGCATCGAGCCGCTGTCAAACCATACATCGATAACTTCAGAAGTACGAGTCATCACAGCGCCTTCCTGGAATGGTGACTTCAGCTTGATCTCATCCACATAAGGCTTATGAAGCTCAATATCTTCCGGCACAAAGTCTACGGCGCGTTCACGCAGGTCAGCAATACTGCTCGGTGCATATTCTTTACCCGTTGCTTCACATACCCAAACATTAAGAGGCGTTCCCCAATAACGGTTCCGGCTGATATTCCAATCCACCAAGTCCTCCAGGAACTTGCCGAAGCGTCCTTCGCGAATATGACCTGGGTACCAGTCTACTGTGCTGTTGTTAGCGATCAATTGATCTTTCACTTTTGTTGTTTCGATAAACCAGCTTTCTGTCGCATAATACAGAAGCGGAGATTTACAGCGCCAGCAGAATGGATAGCTGTGCTCATAACGCTCTTTGGAATAGAGCAGCCCACGTTCGCTGAGCATTTTAACAATGTCGACGTCGCAGTCTTTTACGAATTTACCAGCCAAATCCGTCACTTCATCTACATAACGTCCGGCGTTGTTCACGACACTCAGCATGCTGATGCCGTTCTGACGGGCTACCTTATAGTCATCCTCACCATGTGCAGGTGCGATATGAACGATACCAGTACCACTTGTGTCGCTGACAAAGTCACCAGGGATAACAATGTGACCTTTTTCAATTGGTACATAGCGGAATGGAGGCTCATAAGAAAGACCAACAAGCTCCGAACCTTTCAGCGTCGAGAGTGTCTCATAACCTTCCTTAAGCACGCTCTCTGCCAGGTTTTGAGCGACGATGTATACTTCGCCGTCTTTGGATGCGCGGATATAATCCAGCTCCGGATTTACTGCCAGAGCAACGTTTGCTGGCAATGTCCAAGGCGTAGTCGTCCAAGCAAGAATCGATTCGCCATTGCTGAGCTTAAACTTAACCGTTGCGCTTAGATCTTTTACATCCTCATAGCCTTGTGCTACCTCATGCGAACTCAGTGTCGTTTGGCAGCAAGGACAATAAGGGCTAACGCGATGTCCGCGATACAGCAGACCTTTGCTGTGAATAGTCGAGAGGATATGCCATACGCTTTCGATATACTCATTCTTCAAAGTGATATATGGGTTATCGAGATCTGTCCAATAAGCAATTGCTTCAGTCAGTTCACGCCACTGCTTCTCATAGACGAACACACTATCTTTACACTTCTTGATGAATTCCTCAACGCCATACTTCTCAATCTCTTGCTTTCCGGAAATACCAAGCTGCTTCTCAACGCCAAGCTCTACCGGCAGTCCGTGAGTATCCCAACCGGCTTTACGGACGACACGGTAGCCCGACATCGTTTTGTAGCGGCCGATAAAGTCCTTAATAACGCGGCCAAGCACGTGACCGATATGCGGTGCACCATTGGCTGTTGGCGGGCCTTCATAGAAGACATAGTTCGGTTTACCTGTACGGTTCTCGATCGATTTCTTGAACGTATCATTCTCTGCCCATTGCTGCAAAATACGCAATTCCCGGGCTCTTGCTTTTTCTTTGACGTCTACACGTTGCATTATTGATGTCCTCCTAAAAAGAATTAGAACCTTAACAGCCAATTCAGGCTGTTTGTGATGATTCTTGCTTCGTAAGCAATACCTAAGAATTAGAACCTTAACAGCCAATTCAGGCTGTTTGTGAAAACAAAAAAGCCCCGTCCCTGTAAAAGGGACGAGGCTTAGCTCGCGTTACCACCCTTGTTCCGTAGTCGATGTTGAATAAATCAACCGACTGCGGCACCTTGGCGCGAATGAACAATTCGCGGTCCCTCTAACGGGGGACAAACCGTCAGCTCTTAATGACGCAACCACAAAGGATCACATGTTCAGCGCTGCTTCTCAGAGATGATTTTCCGAATCGGTTCGAACGCCGCTTCTCAGCAATCAACGGCTCTCTGGTGGACGAACTTGGAATCGTACTCGTTCTCGTCAATGAAGTTTGAATCAACTACCATTCAATTACTATTATTTATAGCTTATCGCCGCTGCGATGTCAAATGTCAAATGCCTATCCGCGCTGTAAATGTTCAGCCGTCAGATGGGTTACCGTAGACGATGAGTGAGAAATCTGCTGATTCTCGGCATTTAACGAATCCCAGCCTTCTTGACCAAGCAGCTCAAGCTGAGCTTCTACCAGCGTACGGAAACGAGCACGATAGATTGAGGCTTGCTTCTTGAGCTCTTCCACCTCTAGCGATACTTTGCGTGATTTGGAAAGCGACTCGTTAATGATACGATCGGCGTTCTTCTCTGACTCTTTTATAATAAGCTGCGCTTCTTTCTTAGCATTACTACGCACTTCGTCAGCAGCCTCTTGAGCGACGATAATTGTCTTACTGAGCGTTTCTTCGATATTTGAGAAGTGATTCAATCTCTCCTGAAGACCCAGAATCTGGTTCTGGAGTTCCTTGTTCTCGCGAATAATCGATTCGTAATCCTTGATCACCTGATCGAGGAATTCATTCACTTCATCCTCGTCATACCCGCGTAATCTTCGTCCAAATTCCTTGTTATGTATGTCCAATGGCGTCAACGGCATTGGCGCACCTCCTCAACGTATTTGCCGCATTCGCGGATGTACTCGGAATTATTCGTTGTTGGAATGGATTTCGACAGTTGTTTCCAAAATCCTGCAACGAATCAAATAAATTTACCAACCTTGACGCGAATTCTTCCCTTTTTCGTCATGCCATCAATTTCCAACACCTTAAATCTTCCAAGCCCCTTAAAGGAGACAACATCTCCCATTTTGAGCTGTTCTGATGGATTCTCGGATGTCTTCCAGTTCACTCTACATCTGCCTGCACGGATGGGATCCACAATCTTAGTCCGGCTGATCCGGTAAACGTCACTAGCGATTCCATCAAGCCGCATGGAGGCGACTGTGAAGGACATTTCTTGAAGGGCAGGTACAACGGGCTTAAGCTCAGTGATGGGAATTATTTCCGTAAGTACGCTCGCACGATGCACTTGTCTTAAGTGTACATTTAAGTAATCGGCAATTTCGTCCAAAACAATTATATGCGAGTAGTCCTCATGTACATGAATATCTCCAATTCGATCACGTTTGACGCCGAGACCGAGCAATGCGCCCAGGTAATCGCCGTGATCAAGTTCCAGATGAGTACCTCCGCCATCTACGGCCAAGACGGATAAACCAATCGGCTCATCATCCAAATAACGGTATTCCGGTCCAATAATGGCTCTGCATCGCTCAGCCTCCGGATAACCGCCTGCCAGGCGAAGCTGTACGTCTGGATTCCGATTTGCAAGCATCTGCACAATCTCTGCTTGTCTCGGATCTAAAAAATCGGTCCGCTTCAGCTCATGCAGCTGCGCGGACCGTTCAACCCACTCCATAGCCCGATCGACATAAGGCTTCTCATCCGGATGGAAATGCTCGTATAGTGTTGGCTTCATAGAATGTCCTTCCTTAGAACATGTTCAGAATGAAATCGACAACAGCATAGAGACCGTAAGCAATAAAGCGCAAAGCAAAGATTGCTATAATCGGAGAAATATCAAGCATGCCGCCAATTGGTGGAATGAATCTGCGGAATATGCCAAGATACGGCTCCACCAGTTTGCCCAGCCATACACCAATAAAGCTCTCACGAGCATTTGGCAGCCAGGACAACAATACGTAACCAATAATCATAAAGCTGTAAATATTCTGGATGTTCATTATCAAACCATAGACGTCCAAATCAAGGTCACCTCATCTTATTGTAATCAATATCCTCTGCCAGCATTTCTGTAATGGCGCCTTGAATTTCCACGGAATCCGGTGTACATAGGAAGATGTTTGGCCCAAGTTTGGAAATGTGGCCGTTAAGCGCATATACGGTACCGCTTAAGAAATCAACGATCCGTACAGCCAAATCTGTACGCACACGCTGCAGATTGACAATAACCGCCCGGCGCGAACGCAAATGGTCAGCAATGTCCTGTGCTTCATCGTATGAGCGCGGCTCGCTTAATACGACTCTGACACTCTTTTGCGAATGAATACTCACAATATTGTTGTTATTACCGCCTTTGGTGTTTCTACGTGATTCGAACGCAGAAGTTTCAACCTCTTGTTCTTCTGATTGTGGAGTTACCTTCTCACGCTCTACAACTTCTTCTTCCTCTTGAAGGCCTAAAAAGTTCATAAACCGGTTCATAACACTCATCGATTATCCCTCTTTTCCTACTAATATCGTTCCCAAACGGATAAAGGTTGCACCTTCTTCTATCGCAACCTCGAAATCTCCCGACATACCCATGGACAACTCCGTCATCGGTTCAGAGAGTAGTTCACGCTTGTTCATCTCATCCCGAAGCTCTCGCAAAGCACGAAATACAGGTCTTGTCTCCTCCGCTTCCGTCTCATAAGGAGCCATCGTCATAAGGCCGATAATGCGCAGTGATGATAATTCCTTAACCTCTGTTAAAAGGATCGGCAGTTGCTCAGGTTCAAGGCCATGCTTGGAATCTTCACCCGACACATTAACCTGAACGAAACATGGAACAGTAATACCTAGCTGGGAAGCCCTTTTATCAATCGCCTGTGCCAAAGATAAGCGATCGATCGAATGTATGTATGTAAATTTCCCAATGACGTCCTTCACTTTGTTCGTCTGCAGCGACCCGATAAAATGCCATACGGCTTGTCCACTACTTTCGCCTGTATCCTTGCCGCTAATGGCTTCCCACTTGTCCTTAGCGTCCTGCCAACGATTCTCACCGAGATGCTGAAGTCCTAACTGATGGGCAGCCTCCGCTGTTTCCAGCGACACATACTTTGTTACCGCGATAATGTTTACATCTTCACGGCTTCGGCCGCTTCTCTCGCAAGCTTCTGCGATCCGGCGCTCTACCTCTTCTATTCTTCCAGATAATGCTGTTTTAATCGTATTCGTCATTCGATCACCTTTCCCGGATACCGATCCAGCTGGCCATACGGCCAGTTTTGCCGCCTTCCTTCCGGTGGGAGAAAAATTGATCTGTGCTGCATCCTGTGCACCACTCGGATAATTCGATATGAATCGGCAAAATTCCTGCTTTAAGCATAATATGTCGGTTAATTTGTTTTAAGTTTACCATAGCTTTACCGTTTTCCACCAATGTAAGCATAGATTCAGGGGCAGAATTTGCTGCGTTTGCGAGTTCTTGTACGAGCGACTGCAGCTTATCAATGACAAAACCGTCAACCTCATAACAGCAGTCGTCAATCGACGGCCCTATAGCACAGCGAAGTTGTTCGAGCTTTGTCCCATATTGCTTCTCCATCGCTTCAATCGTTCGCACCGCAATTTGCTGCACCGTACCCTTCCACCCTGCATGAGCAAGCGCTACGGCTTGATGCACCGGGTCATAGAAATACAGTGGAACACAGTCAGCGTAAAATGATGCAAGAAGCACACCTGGCACATTCGTAATAAGTGCGTCCGTATCTGCAATGGCTGAAGATCGTGACAGCCGTCCCATCCCCCGCTCCGCTTCCGTAACGGCGAATACATTACTGCCATGCACCTGTTCCCCACAGGTCCATGCCTCAAATGGCCAATTTATCGCTTCGGCAATTAGCTGACGGTTACGCACAACGTCTGCATCCTGATCACCAACATGCAGACCTACATTAAGAGAAGCCCAGGGTTCTTCGCTTACTCCGCCGTTTCTGCTTGTAAAACCAGCAGTCAAATATTCATTTTGTTCATTCCATTCAGACAATAAAAAAAGCGAAGGTCCCTTCGCCGAAAGTACAGATTTAAACGATTCCATACGGGCACTCACCTCTGTAAGCAGTTTACCCTGTTATGAGCGGGCGTGCAAATCTTCGTCCTCAAGTTTCTTATTCGATTCATCCATTCGGACAAGCACGACGTCTGCTCCAATTTTAACAATATTACGCCACGGAATAACGACCTCGGTCCCTCCGCTCCCAAACACACCTAGAAATCTT
Organism: Paenibacillus sp. YAF4_2; assembly: GCF_052113225.1. Taxonomy (NCBI): domain Bacteria; kingdom Bacillati; phylum Bacillota; class Bacilli; order Caryophanales; family Paenibacillaceae; genus Paenibacillus; species Paenibacillus sp. YAF4_2. The sequence continues at coordinate 150,641 of NZ_JBFRCT010000009.1, read as the reverse complement.
GTGTACTGGGGAATAACGATCGCATCGATACGACCTTGGCGCAGATCCAACTCCAGGTCACTGACTTGCCCCAGTTTTTTACCGTCCACAATATTTATAACATCCTTCGTTTGAAAATCCGATATCTTCATTTGCACATCACCTTTCACTTGAACGGGATGAACATCCTCTCTTATCTATATGTACAAAACGCCCAAAATGTCCTGTTCGAATAAAAAAACAAGTTAGCTTGTTCGCCTGAACAAGCACTGGAACATGAAAAAACGGTGCCTAGCGGCACCGTTCATGTTTTAACATGCTTTTGCATTTGTTGGATCGCCGATTTCTCCAGCCTGGATACCTGTGCTTGTGAAATGCCGATTTCGTCAGCGACTTCCATTTGCGTCTTTCCTTCAAAGAAGCGCATCGACAAAATCATTTTTTCACGATCGTTTAATTTATGCATCGCTTCACGAAGTGCAATTTCTTCGATCCAGGATACGTCTTTGTTCTTGTCATCACTTATTTGATCCATCACATAAATCGGGTCACCGCCGTCATGATAGATCGGCTCGAACAAGGAGACCGGATCTTGAATCGCGTCCAGCGCGAACACAACATCTTCCTTTGGTACATTCAGCGCTTCTGAGATTTCAAAAATCGTTGGTTCACGCGAGTTTTGATTCGTCAGGCTGTCTCGCACCTGAAGCGCTTTGTAGGCAATATCCCTTAAGCTCCGTGATACACGGATCGGATTATTGTCACGTAAGTAACGGCGAATTTCACCGATAATCATCGGCACGGCATAGGTGGAAAATTTGACGTTCTGGCTAAGGTCGAAATTATCGATCGCCTTCATAAGTCCAATGCAGCCGACCTGGAATAAGTCGTCTACAAACTCTCCCCTGTTATTAAACCGCTGAATAACACTAAGAACCAGCCTTAAATTGCCGTTAACTAATTTCTCTCTGGCTGCCCATTCGCTCTTTGTTTGTAATGCGGTGAACAGCTCCCGCATCTCGGCGTTTGTAAGGACAGGCAGTTTCGAAGTATCCACTCCACAGATCTCGACTTTATTTCGGGTCAACGTGATTACCTCCCAAGGAGAAACATTAATGTACATTATCTCCCTGGACCCCTATTTTATTCTTCCAAAACAGGGGTATCTGTTGCCCCATAATTGGGTATAACATTACACCATTTTGTTAAATTCCTTACGCAGCCGCTTAATGATGCGTTTCTCCAGACGTGAAATATAAGACTGGGAAATGCCCAAAAGATCCGCAACATCCTTCTGTGTTTTTTCTTCACCATCGGCGAGCCCGAAGCGCAGTTCCATAATAATTCGCTCCCGCTCCGACAGCTTATCGAGTGCTTTATGGAGAAGCTTCCGGTCTACTTGCTCTTCAATATTCCGGTAAATGGTATCATTTTCCGTACCAAGCACGTCAGACAACAGCAGCTCATTGCCGTCCCAATCAATGTTGAGTGGTTCATCAAAGGATACTTCCGTCCGCGTCTTGCTATTCCGCCGCAGATACATAAGAATTTCATTCTCAATACAACGAGATGCATAAGTCGCAAGCTTAATCTTTTTCTCCGGATCAAAGGTGTTAACTGCTTTAATAAGTCCAATTGCACCGATAGATACCAGATCTTCAATATGGATGCCTGTATTCTCGAATTTTCGCGCAATATAAACGACCAGACGCAGGTTGCGTTCGATCAGCATGGCACGAATCGCCGTATCGCCGGATGGAAGCTTATCGAGCAAATATTCCTCTTCTTCACGGGTCAAGGGCGGAGGAAGTGCTTCGCTGCCGCCAATATAATAGATTTCTTCGCTTTTTAATCCGAATAAAAACAAAACACGATAATAATATAACTGCAGGGTTAATTTCCACTTGACGAGCATCTGGCCCATCCCTCCCCAAATTGATGTATCCGTTCATCTTCTTTATCCAATCATTGGCTGTTCTGAACGAGTGACGGATGGATTATCGCTTGGTAAGCGCTGTCTGACGAAAGTTTGCCGCCGTCGATGCCGATCAGCACCTTCCGTGAAACGTACACTTGCCCTTCCCGCTCAATCTGAACAAAATCCGGCTTGAGTGCCAACATAAATTGTGAACCACGATTGATCCCTCTGTAGGGTACAAGTCGCAGCCGATCCTGCCAGACGAAGTTTTCTTCGCCAAGTCCTGCAACCAGTCTATCTACCTGCGCATCGCGTATGCTCTTCAACCATGACTCTGGTAAGTCGTCTTGCCATATGTTCGCTTCCACAACCATAACTGGTGTCCGGGTTAACGGATCATATAGTTGGTTGCCTGTGTCGATCAGTCCGGTGCAGGTATGCTGCCGGTCGCCGATTTGAATTTTCACCTCGGCCAAATGTGTTCTCACCAGCTCCCTCTCGCGCCGCTGAACATAAACAGAGCGGTATATGTAAATGCCGATACTAAATGCAGCGAGCACATAAATAAATCCCATCTTCAGCTCAACCTGCATACCGCCATTTATAAAGGTGATCGTACGCCATACTTCGCCTGAGCCCTGCATAAGCAAGTAATGAATCCCTATGATCGCTCCGGCGGCAACAAAGTTAACCGTGTAAAAGGCGGCGATGTTTCGGAAAAAGTTCTGAATGGAAGAAAAACCAAACGCAACCCATAGCATCAGGAGAGAAATCGGTATTTTGACGGCTAATGTAAATAAAATAGATAGTGGTGGGAAAAGCATAAGAATGACATAACCAGCGCCAATGCTCGCTGCTGTCAACACCCGCCAAGGACGTGCACGTATATGGCGGACCCAAGCAGTCGTAAGCAATATACTGCCGTCAACAAGCATCTCCCGCATAAACATGACATCGACATAAACAGCCACAGCTTCACCTTCCAGCGGGTTCGAACGACAGATCGTTTACCCTCCCTCTGGAGAGAACGATTGAACCTAGTATATAAAAATCCTATTTCAAAGTCTGTCTAAACATGACGGCATGACATAGCTTTTTTTGTCGAGGGTAAAATGGGAGTTTATAGGGCTCGAGGGTTGTTGATTATTCTGCAATATGGTAATCTTTATCCATATAATCCGCTTAGTCGTGAGGCACACGCCACGTTTTTAGGAACTATTCTGTTCCTTGAAGCGTGGCTTTTTTATATCTAGATGCGAGGAGCGTGACTGGATTTGTCGTATGAAGAGGTTTATGAAGGCTGGTTTCATGATCATCTTAAGAGGCAAGTCGGAGAAAATAAAAGAAGACTACTGGAAGGACATAGTCACGAAGGACAACTTTTCATGCAAAAAGTATGGTTCCCTGCCTTCTCACAATTCGACTGCCTTCATCCTGAATATGAGATTGTAGACTTTCGTGATGGAAAGCGATACTTGGATTTTGCTTATATTCGCTCCCCTCTCCGGCTTGCTATCGAGATCGATGGATATAACTCTCACGCTGCTGGCATAAGCAGATGGCAATTCTCTGATCATCTGGTGAGGCAAAATCATCTAGTGATAGACGAATGGAATGTTCTGTGTTTCTCCTACGATTATGTCAAGGATAAGCCTCGCATGTGCATGGCTGCGACGTTTCGTGGACGCCGACTGGTGAGGGCTTACCAAGATGGGGCAGGTTGCTTCTATGACACGTCGTTTCCTACCTCTCAGGCACTGCTAACTTGAGTTCGACCTCTGAGAGGTTGTTTTCGTCACTTGGTTTGCCACGATTGAAACAAACAAAAAAACCTGACCGGCGAGCCGGTCAGGCGGAAGATTAAGAGATTAGCGGTCTGTACGACGATTACGCAGGAACGCTGGGATTTCGAGCTGGTCGCTCGAAGGTGATGCGCCAAATGGCTTAACAGCCGAAGCTTGCGACGATGCCGACGAAGTTGATGTCGAAGTCGTGCGCGCTTCTGGCTCAGCTTGAGGCTGAGGTGCACGGCGTGCTGCTACAGATGGCTTATGCTCAAATCCTGTTGCAATAACTGTAACTTTGATCTCATCCTTCAGATCTTCGTCGATGATTGCACCAAAGATCATGTTTACTTCCGGATCGGAAGCAGAGATAACGATCTCAGCCGCTTCGTTTACTTCATACAGCGACAGATTGCTGCCGCCTGTAATGTTCATGATTACGCCACGTGCGCCGTCAATCGACGTCTCAAGCAACGGGCTCATGATGGCTTTCTTTGCTGCTTCAGCAGCACGGTTCTCGCCAGTCGCGATACCAATACCCATAAGCGCGGATCCGCGTTCTGTCATAATGGTCTTCACGTCGGCAAAGTCAAGGTTGATCAGACCAGGTACCTGGATCAAGTCGGAGATACCTTGCACCGCTTGACGAAGCACGTTGTCCGCCTCGCGGAACGCTTCCAGCATTGGGGTCTTCTTGTCCACAATCTCAAGCAAACGGTCATTCGGAATAACGATCAGCGTATCTACCTTTTCCTTCAGCGCTTCGATGCCAAGCTCCGCTTGCGCGGCACGTTTACGGCCTTCGAAGGTGAACGGGCGTGTTACTACGCCGACTGTCAGCGCGCCGCATTCGCGGGCAATCTCAGCAATAACCGGAGCTGCACCGGTACCCGTACCGCCGCCCATGCCGGCTGTAACGAACACCATGTCCGAGCCTTTCAATTGGTTCATGACAAGCTCTCTCGACTCTTCAGCCGCTTTCTTGCCTACTTCTGGATTCGCACCTGCGCCAAGACCACGTGTCAGCTTATCGCCGATTTGCAGCTTATGCTCGGACTTTGCCAAATGCAAAGCTTGCGCATCTGTATTTACGGTAATGAAGTCGACGCCTTTAACGCCGTTCTCAATCATTCGATTAACTGCGTTGCTGCCGCCGCCGCCTACACCAATTACTTTTATTTGAGCGAGTTGCTCTAGATCCAAATCGAATTCCAACATCTTTCATTTTCCCCCGATCAAATAAATTCGCTAAACATATTTTTCAACCGTTCGAACATACCGGGTTTGGATGAAGCGGTGGTACCCGACTTGCGGCTTGCCGTTTTCTTCCCTGTACTTGCTGATGCTCCACGTACTCCCATATATTTCGACACGTATTGGATCATTCCTACTCCGCTGCTGTACGCAGGATCTCTCACACCGATATAATCCGGCGATGCGACACGAACGGATGATTCCAGCTCCACTTGTGCAAGAGCGAGTGTACCCGGCATTGTAACAGAACCTCCGGTTAATACGTATCCATTCACTTTGTCGCCGTAACCAAGTCTGCGTACTTCTTGACGAACAAGCTGGAAAATCTCCTGCATACGCGGCTCAATAATGCTGGCCAGATCGACCTGAGAGAATTCCTTCTCTACATTGCTTCCCATGCGAGTTACTTTAAACTTCACATCATCAGCTGCATCATTAACAAAAGCACAACCGTACTTTAATTTAATCTTCTCAGCTTGTTCCGACTGTGTCCGGAGACCGTAAGCAATATCATTAGTTACATATTCACCGCCGATAGGCAAAGTTGAAATGGCAGCAAGGCTGCCTTGCTCGTAGACGGTTATCGTCGTAGAGCCAGCTCCGATATCGGTAAGAACGGTTCCCATCGTTTTCTCATCTTTTGTTAGCGACATAACGCCTGAAGCAAGAGACATCAGAATAACGCCTGATATCCGAAGACCGGCTTTCTCTACGCAGCGCATTAAATTATGTATAGCCGTCTTTGTCCCCGTTACAATTGTCGCCTCTACTTCGAGCCGTACGCCAATCATCCCTCGTGGGTCAGAGATGCCTTCCAAGCCATCAACTAAAAATTGCTTTGGTACAAGATTAATAATTTCACGTTCTGGAGGAAGCGCGACCACTTTGGCCGCTTGAATAACACGTTCGATATCTTCCTCACCTATTTCACGATCCTCATTGGATACTGCAACAACGCCACGATTCGTCTGTAGTGCAATGTGATTCCCTTGAATCCCAACATAGACGTCTGATATTTGAATGCCAACCATTCTTTCCGCATGCTCCACTGCGCTGCGAATCGACTGTACGGTCTGGTCAATATCTACAATAGCTCCCTTGCGAATACCCTCCGAGTCGGCAGATCCAACTCCAATAATATTAATGGTTCCGTTACTCACTTCCCCAATAATAGCACGAACTTTGGATGTACCGATGTCCAAACTGACGATGATGTCGTTACTGCTCAACCCGCGGCACCTCCCGTTTCAACGAATAATAAAGACAAGAATAGGGTTATAAACATTCGTCCTTCTACTTATTCAACGCCTTTGATATATTCCCTCTTTTTTCAACAAAATTTTCATTTCCCTCATGTTACGTATTGAGCCTTATGTTATGAATGCTGGATTCTCGCTTGAAAATACATTAAATCTGTGTATAAAATTCTACCATTCTTTCTATCTATTGAGTAGTCTCTTTTTGATCAGATTCCATATTTTCTGAGTCACTACTATTAAACGGAACATAAGTGTCCGCGAGCAGCATCGTAATTTTCCCAGGCTCTTGCGTCTCGATAACCGCATTCAATGCATCGATCTTATCTGCCAGCAAAGAAACAGCAGTGATAACTTCAAATTTGGTTCGAGTGTAAATCTTGATCCGGTCTGGATACGCCTTGGACGGGTCCGGAATAATCTCTGACAAATCAGAAAGCTGCTTCTCCGAGATTTGGCCAAGCTGCTTGGTCAGCTCTCCTCGATTGGGATCGTCAGCCTTCCAACCAGAAAGCACGGGCTTGTCCATCAGAAATTCGTCGCTTAATGCCGAAACATTGGTTCCATTCGACATAATAGCAGACATTTCGCCGCTCGTAGACAGTTCAAATGCCACAATTGGGAATTCTTTGACCGTAATCTTCACATCACCGGGGAAAGACTTCGTAACACTTGCTTCCTGAATCGGCTTCAATTTCTTGATACGACTCACGACTTTGTTCTCTGATACGCCGAAATAGGCGTCACCAGCGTTAATGCCAGCTGCTGATTGTATGTCCGTCTTCGAGGTGTATTGTGCGCCCTCTATTGTTATCGTCGTAATCTTGCTGATTGATGAATTGAAAAATAATACAGATAAGAGAATCGCAAACAGTAGGAATAGAACGGCCAGCAGTTTGCGGCTGCCCCTTCTCTTCTTCTCCGGCTCTTTCAATACAGGCATGAGCTCGCTCATAACTTGTCCCTTCCTTCTAAAAAAACATCCGGTCCTCCTTCTTGGCAGGGCCGGTCGTTTCTATCCAGCTGCGATTCGGTCATCCGTCGATTAACTCTTCGGAACAGGAGAGTAACGCGAAATGCGCGCGCCGATTCTGCTTAACATCGTTTCAATGCAATCATAGCCGCGGTCAATATGATGGATTTGTTCGACGATCGTTTTGCCTTGTGCTGCCAATCCGGCGATAACAAGCGCTGCTCCCGCCCGAAGGTCGGTTGCTTCTACCGTTGCACCGTATAGACGCGGCACACCTCTAATAAATGCCGAGTTCATGTCAACCCTGATATCAGCACCCATGCGTGACAATTCATCCACATGCTTAAGGCGACCTTCGAAGATCGTTTCCTTCAAAATGCTCACTCCATCTGCCAGCGCAAGCAGCACCATCACCTGCGACTGAAGATCGGTTGGGAAGGCAGGATACGGAGCCGTAACGACTCTTTCTACCGCTCTTGGCCGCCCAGGACAGCCCACTTTGATTATATCACCGTCAACTACAATTTGAACACCTGCTCTGCGGAGCACGTGAATGAGCGAAGATAAATGTGCGGGATTCGTATTCAATAAAGTAACCTGCCCGCGTGTTGCGGCAGCAGCAACCATGATAGTACCGGTAACGATGCGATCTGGAATTACTGTGTATGTGCAAGGTGTAAGCGACTGTACCCCTTCAATTGTGATCGTATCCGTTCCGGCACCCATGATCTTAGCGCCCATCTCGTTCAGAAACCTTTGTAAATCTTGAATTTCCGGCTCCCGCGCCGCATTACTTATTGTCGTGCGCCCTTCGGCAAGCACGGCTGCCATCATAATGTTCTCCGTAGCACCCACGCTTGGAAAAGCCAAATGGATATCTGCGCCATGCAGTTTTTCTGCCCGGCAAATAATCCGGTTGCCAATTTCCTCAATCTCTGCGCCAAGTGCTTGAAGTCCTTCCAAATGAAGATCGATCTTTCTCTCGCCGATTGCGCAGCCGCCAGGCTGATAAACCTGCGTCTCTCCAAATCTAGCTAATAATGGCCCCATCAAAAAGATAGACGAGCGCATCTGTCCCATTAACGATTCCGGTACATGAGAAGTATGTGCGGTTTCTGTGTTCAGAACAACCGTATCTCCCACGTGCTCAGCGCGGCATCCTAATTCGCGCAAAATGTTAAGCATCACATCGATATCCAGCAGTCTAGGCACATGTTTTATTGTAGAAGTGCCTTCCGCCAACATACAGGCTGCCAATATCGGCAAAGCGGCATTTTTCGCTCCTTGGATAACAATGGATCCTGAGAGAGGTTTCCCGCCTTCAATCACCAATTTGTCCAATGTATCACCTCCGAATTACCGCTCACCCACCACCAATACTTCTGGTACCAGCTTAACTCCGTAACGGTCTGCTATTGTACCTTGAATGTGAGTCATGAGGGTGAGAACATCTTCAGCTGTCGCTTGCCCAGTGTTTACTATGAAATTGGCATGGAGCTCGGAAACTTCCGCTCCCCCGAATCGAACTCCCTTTAATCCGGCCTCTTGAATGAGCCTAGCAGCAAAATCATTCGACGGATTGCGGAACACGCTTCCTGCGCATGCAAGCTGCAACGGCTGCGTGCGTAACCGCCGTTCCTGATAAGACGCCTGTGTTGCCAGAATTTCATTACGGTCGCCTTCCGCAAGTTCGAACGTTGCTTCAATGACAACGCCTCTTACTTCATGAAGGATAGAGTGGCGGTAAGAGAATTGCATTGCCTCTCGATCGAATCGAACCAATTCACCTGTCTCCAGCACAATCTCAGCTGATCTAAAAATACGTGACACATCGGATCCATGTGCGCCTGCGTTCATGTAGACAGCTCCGCCGACATTCCCTGGAATTCCCCCCGCGAATTCCAGTCCAGTCAGACCTTCCCTGCCCGACATTCTCGATAATTTCACAAACGAGAATGATGCGCCAGCATGCACGAGCGTTCCTTCAAAACGCACATAATCCAGTCCGTCACGGGTCTTAATCACAACACCGCGGATTCCTTTATCACTCACCAGCATATTGGAGCCGCGGCCTAAATTCGTCCACGGTACACCATGCTTATGAAGAAGACGGATGGCCGACACGAGCTGATCTTTGCCGTGTGGGATAAACAGAACATCTGCGGGTCCGCCGATTTTCCAAGTTGTATGTTTTGCAAGCGGCTCATTAAATAATATCTGGCCTAGACCTGCTTGTTCCAATTCCGCTATATAATTTTCCATGTTGTCAAGCCTCCTTTAGCTTCTTGTTGAGAGAGTCAGGCAGATCCGCTGCGAGTTCAGCGCTAAATTAACTGCTCGCGGCGTTTGTAACTTACGGCCCGAACCGGGCGACGGTCACGATTTATAGAGTATCTTATGCCCTCTGCATTCCGAATGTGACAATCGCCTATTCTACCCTCAAAACACAAAAATGGACGTCATACGCCGCCTCGAAAGGCGGCGCCATGCCGGCCATTTACACCAATATTTCATCCCTTTATCTCGAATATCGGGATATATTGAGCAAAATGCCAAGTGCCGTAAGCAATAAGGTGAGCGAGGATCCTCCATAACTGATGAGCGGCAATGTTATACCCGTTACCGGCATCGCGCCAATAACCACTCCAATATTAATCAGAACCTGCACACCTATAATGCCGGTAATCCCTACTGCGAGCAGGCTGCCGAATGTATCCGGAGCAGAAATCGCAGTCCGAATCCCCCGCCAGACTAATATCATAAATAAGAGAATAAGTGCTGCCCCTCCGATAAAGCCGAGCTCCTCCGAGACAATGGAGAAGATGAAGTCGGTCTGCGGTTCAGGCAGATAGCTGAATTTCTGACGACTCATCCCTAATCCAAGCCCAACAAGACCACCTGGCCCAATCGCATAAAGGGACTGTATAATCTGATAGCCTGTACCGAGCGGATCCGCCCATGGATCCAGGAAGCCTGTGATACGCTTCATTCTATATGGTTCGGCTATAACCAGTCCTATGAGTCCCACTAACCCGCTGGAAGCGAGTAAGGACAAATGGCTGATTCTCGCACCGGCAGCAAATATAAGGATAAGAGAAGCCCCGACCATAACCGCACCGGATCCTAGATCCGGCTGGAGCATGATAAGTCCAAAGGCTAGTCCAACGAGCCCTAGTGGAGGAAGCAGACCCTTCGTAAAGAGCGTAATTGTCTGCTGTTTCTCTGAAAGCCATTTGGAAAGAAACAGAATCATAGCCAGCTTCATAAATTCAGAAGGCTGAATACCAAATGAACTGATGCCAAGCCAGCTTCGAGCTCCGCCGCGAACAACGCCAATGCCGGGAATAAGTACGATAATAAGCAGGACGAAGCAGATCAGAAGTGCAACCTTCGCCCAGTTTTTCCATATCAGATAGTTCGCGTTCATCGTAAATAGTAACGCACCAACGCCAAGAACGGCAAATATAAATTGGCGCTTCACATAATAGAATTTATCGCCAAATTCATGGAAAGCGAGCACAGCGCTCGCGCTGTATACCATTACTAATCCAATTGTCAGGATAAGCGCAATAGAGACGATCATCCATACATCCGGGGCGGACCTGGCTTTGGCCATAGCAAACACACCTCTTGATTTGCGTAAAGTAGGGACAAGCCCCCTACTTACAAGGTATGCGCCGATTCTTTAAAAATGCGTCCGCGCTGCTCAAAGGATTTAAACATATCCCAGCTAGCACAAGCCGGCGACAATAAAACAACATCTCCAGGCTCTGCAAGGCTAGCAGCTTCTTGTACGGCCTTCCGCAAAGTAGATTCGGCGTCCTCCTCAGGTTCGACCAATCGCAGATTCGTTAAACCTGCAAGCTCGGCCACCTTCGCCAGCTTGCCTCTCGACTCGCCAAGAACCACCAGTCCTTTGATACGGTCGCGGAATACCGGAAGAAGCTCCATATAATCGGAACCACGGTCAAGACCACCCGCAAGGAGTATAATTGGCGCGCTCATGGAGCCGACAGACATTATTGTAGCTGTAGGATTAGTCGCCTTAGAGTCGTTGTAGTATTTAACGCCTTTCACTTCACCCGCATACTCAAGTCGATGTTCAACACCATTGAACTGCTTCAGTGCGGGCACGATCACGTCAGGTTCAACTCCAGCAGCTATGCAGGCTGCTATGGCCGCAAGCGCATTACCCGCGTTGTGGCGGCCTGGAATTCCAAGTTCAGCAACTGGCAGAATGATCTTTTCCGATCCGTCTTCCTTGCGCCATACGATTACTCGAGCCACTTCTGCGTCATTCCCAGCCTCAAACGGCGGTTCTATGCAAACCCCGTTGTCCAAACGTGTATAAAGGGAGAAAGGCAGCACCTTTGCCGTCACCTGATCCACTAATGCTCTGCAGGTTGCATCATCCCAGTTCAGGACTGCAATATCGTCGACTGTTTGATTAGCAAACAGCTTCACTTTAGAAGCGACATAGTCCTCCATGCCGCCATGATAGTCCAGATGCGTCTCCGCAATATTAAGAAGCAAAGCAATACGCGGACGGAACGAAGATGTCCCTTTTAATTGGAAGCTGCTGAGCTCAGCAACAATCCAGTTGTCTTCCTTCGCTTCAGTCGCCGCTTCACATAATGGCGTCCCAATATTGCCAGCCACGATTGGCTTCAAGCCCGCTTCACCAAGCAGCTCGCCGATCCAGGTTGTCGTCGTAGTTTTGCCATTCGAACCTGTAATTCCAATAATTGGCGCCGCTGACAACCAATAAGCAACCTCAACTTCGGTTACAATCTCCACGCCATGCGCTTCTGCTTGCTGCACAGGACTTGCCGTATAAGGGATACCTGGATTTTTGACCAGCAATGCTGTCTCGCTAGTGACGAGATCGTCCGGATGATAACCGCATAGCACAGAAATGCCCAAAGCAGTCAATTCATCCGCTTCGGGGCATAGTTCACGTTCTTTTTTATCATTTACGATAACTTCCGCTCCCAGAGCATGGAACACTTTTGCTACGCTCACGCCGCTTCTCGCAAGACCTAATACAACGACGCGGCGATCCCGATATGTCGCCGGATGGTTCATAAGTACAACTCCTTTGTATGAAAAGCGGTGTAAGCCGCTAATTCTCGTTCGTTATATGTAACCTTGGAAGCCCTTGCCAGTCTCACAAAGGAGACCAGCTGTAAGGGACCAAAAGTAATAATGAAACCTTAAAGACCAAGAAGAAGTCCAATAACTGCTAACACAAGACCAACCGACCAGAACGTTGTAACGACACGCCATTCGGACCAGCCGCTTAATTCAAAATGATGGTGAATCGGGCTCATTTTAAAGATCCGTTTGCCTCGCAGTTTAAATGATCCTACCTGCAAGATAACTGAGAGCATCTCCAGAACGAACACACCGCCAACAATAACAAGCAAAATTTCCATCTTCGTCAAGATGGCGACTGCAGCAATCCCCCCGCCAATTCCAAGGGATCCGGTGTCACCCATAAACACCTTGGCCGGATGAGCATTAAAGATCAGGAATCCTAATACCGCCCCTACCATCGCGGCAGAGAAAATAGCCGATTCATGCTCAGATACTTGCAGCGCTAGAATCGTAAATGCGCCAAAAGCGATAGCACTCGTACCCGACAAAAGACCGTCAAGGCCGTCTGTGAAGTTTACTGCATTACTGGAACCAAATAAGATGATGACAACAAATGGATAGTAGAACCACCCAAGATCAAAGTCCCATGATGTTCCCGGTATTGTAATCAACGTGCTGTGATTCATATTATACAGCTCCGCGCATACGATGATGGAGAACAACAGCTGACCGAACAACTTCTGACGCGCTGTCAGGCCTAGCGAACGTTTAAATACGATTTTGATATAATCATCCAAAAATCCAACAAGGCCAAACCCTACAGATGCGGTTAGCAGCACCCAGAAATCAGCTGTCTTATCGGAAAATTTCAAGAAAGAAATAAGCAGTGCAAGCATAATAATGATGCCGCCCATTGTAGGAGTGCCGCTCTTCTTTAAGTGGCTTTGCGGACCGTCAGTCCGAATTTGCTGTCCAAACTTCATGCGCCGGAGAAGCGGAATGAACAATGGTCCAAGCAGAACTGCTATTAAGAATGATGCGCCTAAAGAAAATAAGATGACCATCGTGTCCATTATCTCACCTCGCTTCCAAAGTTTGGACAATCTGTTCCATTCGCATACCGCGGGAGCCTTTGACCAGTACGATATCATTTGGCTCCACTTGCTCTTTCAACCATTCTCCAAGCTTTTCTTTATCGTCAAAATGTACAATTCTGGTATTCTTTGCTTCTGCCGGGAATTGGGACATGGCCCCTTCCGACGTATGCAGAGATAAGCTGCCGAACGTTACAACGGCATCAGCCTTGTCCGGTGTAATGTAAGCGCCTGTCTCGAAATGAAGTGACTCTTCATCCGGACCAAGCTCCAGCATATCGCCAAGCACAATCCACTTCCTGCGGAAACCGGATAACTGCGAAACCAAATCGATGGCAGCCCGAACGGCTGTTGGATTAGCGTTATAAGCATCATTTAGAATCATGGCTCCATTACTTGCTTTAACTGGCTGGATACGCATCCCTGTCAGCTCAAGCCCAACTAATCCATTGCGGATATTTTCTTCCGAAATGCCGAAACGGCGTCCGATTGCTATGGCAGCAAGAGCATTGCTTACATTATGCTGGCCAGGCACAGGAATGGTATAGGGCGCTGAAGGATTCTCCTGCCCCTTGCGTTTAACCGAAAAGGTAGATGAAACAGCGCCAATCCCAATCTCTGCTGCCGACCAGTCGTTTTGCTCCCCTAAACCAAACGTCTGGAGCTGCGTGCCTTCCGGCAGGCTCATCGTCTTAAGCTCAGCTTCAAGCAACGGCTCGTCACCGTTATACAGCAGAATGCCTCCAGAATGGAGACCCTGTGCAATTTCGAGCTTCGCCTTGGCAATACCTTCCCTTGAACCTAATTGCAGCAAATGTGCATCACCAATATTCGTAATGACCGCTACATCCGGACGGGCAATATTCGTCAGCAGCTCAATCTCACCAAAGCCGCTCATCCCCATTTCGAGTACAGCCGCATCCGTTTCTTCATCAAGCCCAAGAACCGTAAGCGGCAGACCGATATGATTATTTAAGTTGCCTGCTGTTTTGTGAACTTTATAGGAGGTGCCAAGTACAGCAGCAACCATATCCTTTGTTGTTGTCTTGCCGTTGCTTCCCGTAATACCGATGACACGAACATACAGCTCTTCACGGTAGGAAGTAGCAAGCTGCTGCAATGCCTTTAACGTATCTCTTACGAACAGCAGTGGTGCATCCGCCAGCTCCTGCGGCACCTCCCGCTTCATCTCCCATAACGCAGCGGCAGCACCTTGCTGCAGTGCCTGCAGCACATAATGGTGACCATCAAAGTTCCCCCCAACGAGCGGAACGAACAGCTGGCCTTCCTTAATACTACGCGTATCAGTGCTGACACCTGCAATACGGATCGGCTCACCTTTATAGGCTCTAGCGCCGCACATGTCGGCGACCTGCTCCAATGTACGATTTATCACTGTAACAATCCCCTTATCGCTTCTTTCGCCACTAATCGGTCATCAAATGGATGCGTTACGCCTCCGATAATTTGATACGTTTCATGACCTTTCCCCGCAATCAATACTACATCGCCGGAGCTTGCCATTTCAACCGCTTTTTCAATCGCAGCGCGGCGATCGACCAGCAGTTCGTAGTGTTCCGGCGAAACGCCATCGGCCACTAGTCCTGCTTCAATATCCTTCAGGATCAGATCAGGGTCTTCCGTTCTTGGATTATCCGATGTGACAAATACATAATCTGCATAACGTGCCGCAATGGAGCCCATGATTGGACGTTTCGTCCGGTCACGATCTCCGCCGCAGCCAAACACACAAATAATACGCGGCGGTGCAAGTTCTTTCACAGCTCGCAGGACGTTCTCAAGTCCGTCCGGTGTATGCGCATAGTCAACAACAACAGCAAAATCCTGACCTGCCTGCACCGATTCGACTCGGCCAGGCACGCCTGGAACGGCTTCGAGACTCGCTTTAATCTGTTCGAGCGTTATATCTTCAATCAGAGCTGCCGTAATGGCTGCCAAAGCATTGTAGACATTAAACTTGCCGACCATTTGTAGCGCAATATCTGTTTCCCCGCGGAATGTAGTTAAATGGAACGTCGTCCCTTGTGCGGAAATTCGGATATTGGTCGCACGTACATCTGCTTCCCGGTCAATCCCATAAGTAATGACTTCAGCTGCCGTCAGCTTGGCGAACTGATCCGACACTTCATCATCGACGTTCAATACCGCGTAGGAGCAGTCTCCTTGTTGTGCCGGGAACTCATTGCCAAGGCGGGAGAAGAATAAGCCCTTCGCCGCTGCGTATTTCTCCATCGTGCCGTGATAATCCAGGTGATCCTGCGTCAGATTTGTAAAGATGGCCGTACGGAAACGGCAGCCCTTCACACGGCCTTGCTCAAGTGCATGCGAAGATACTTCCATCGCACAATAAGCCGTACCTTCCTCACGCATAGCGGCCAAGTATTGCTGAAGCTGAAGCGCCTCAGGCGTTGTCCCGGACATCGGAAACGATTTGCCCGCATAACGCATCTCGACCGTCCCGATCACACCAGAGCTGCAGCCATTGTCATTCAAAATTTGCTCGATTAAATATGTTGTTGTCGTCTTGCCGTTTGTTCCCGTAACTCCGATCAAATTCAAAGCTTCGCTAGGATGCCCATAGTAATGATCAGCAAGCACAGCCATTGCCAGCCTGCAATCTTTTACGAGGAGCTGTGGAGCATTTAGCTCCAGCTCACGTTCGACGACGAAGGCGACTGCGCCTTTGGCTGCTGCCTGAGGCGCGTACGCATGCCCGTCAACGGTATGTCCCGGCAAACAAATGAATAGCTGGCCGGGTTCTACCTTGCGGGAATCCGTCTCAATGCCAGTCACCTCTATATCGCCGGAGCCTAGCAGCTTCGCTGTAATAAGCCGTTTGGCCAAATCGCTTAATCGCATGTTGTTTTCCTCCCATATGTAGGTCGTTATCTCTCATTATAGTCAAGGAGGATGCATTATATCATCCTCATTGACTATTGTAAGTCAAGGAGAATGAGTTATATCATCCCCCTTGACTATTGTAGGTCAATGGGTATCGGATATATCATTCTCATCGCCCAAATATATTCGGATTGTTGAACCTTTATCTACTCTTGTACCAGCGGCTGGTGCCTGACGAATGACGGTATTGCCTGAGCCTGCTGAAGAAAGATTAAAGTTCATGTTCATATCTTCATAGATGTCTGACACCGACTGGCCGATCATATTGGGCACCGTCACAATAGGAGTTTCACCATACTTATAAGTTCTGTCAATCTGCTTTTCACGCGGCGGCACCTGCAAAATGGTAAGCGCATCTTCCATAATATTATGAACGATTGGTGCTGCGACAACGCCACCGAATTGAATGCCCTGTGGATTATCAACCGCTACATAGATGACGATCTCAGGTTTATCTGCTGGTGCGAATCCGATAAAAGATACGATATGTTCATTAGGAGAGTAACGACCGTTAATTACTTTTTGTGCTGTACCTGTTTTTCCTCCAACTCGGTAGCCGTCAATGAAAGCATTTTTCCCCGTCCCTTGAGCTACGACACTTTCAAGCGCTTCACGCACTTGCCTCGACGTATCTTCCGATATAACCCTGCGCACCTCTTCCGGCTCCACTTGCTGCACGGTTTCTCCGGTTAATGGATTAATCCACGCTTTGGTCACATGCGGCTTATATAAGGTACCGCCATTAACAGCGGCAGAAACGGCAGCTATCTGTTGAATCGGCGTCACCGATACCCCTTGCCCAAAGGCAGTTGTAGCCAGCTCGACAGGGCCTACCTTATCCAGCTTGAACAAAATCCCGTTCGCTTCGCCCGGAATATCAATACCTGTCTTCGAACCGAATCCGAAGTTTTTAATATAATCGAAAAGTTTCTCTTTGCCAAGCCGATTGCCAAGGTTTACAAATCCCGGGTTGCAGGAGTTTTGAACAACTTCCAGGAACGTTTGGCTGCCATGGCCCCCCTTTTTCCAGCAGCGAAGCCTTGCTCCGCCAATCTCTACGGCTCCCGGATCGAAGAAGTACTCATTCTTCAAATCAACCTTTTTCTCTTCAATAGCCGCAGCAAGCGTTATGATCTTAAAGGTAGAACCCGGCTCGTAAGTCATCCAAATCGGAAGGTTACGGTTGTATACCTCGGTCGGAAACTCTCTATAATTGGCCGGCTCATAGGTTGGCCTGCTGGCCATGCCCAATATCTCGCCGTTGTTCGGATTCATCGCAATCGCGATTATATCATCAGCTTGTAGAGCAGTCATAGCCTGATCGAGTTCACGCTCCATAACGGCTTGAATCTGCTTGTCGATTGTTAATTCCATAGTCAAGCCTTGCTGAGGCGCCTTATAGGTATCCGAAGAGTTCGGCATTAATCCACCGGATGCGTCAGACAAATACGATACATTGCCGTTGATTCCCGTAAGCTTATCGTTATATTTGGATTCTACACCTGTAAGGCCTCCATCAATACCCGTAAAACCTAGCAAATGAGCAGCAAGGCTGCCGTAAGGGTAGTACCTGCTGTTATCCTCAGCAATAACAATGCCGTTCAGATGCAGGTCCCTTACTTCCTGTGCTTCATTCAGTGACATTTTCCGGCCGCCCGGCTTCAGCTCCACAATCCGTGCCTTCTTCGATAACAGCTTAACAAGCGATTCCTCTGTCATGTCCAAATAAGGGGCCAGCTTGGCCGCGGTCGCTGCCTTGTCCGGAATTTGGACAGGGATAGCAAGTACGGATGGCGTGCTCACGTCAAAGGCGAGCTTTACCCCGTTGCGGTCCCAAATCTCGCCCCTCTTCGCCTTATAAGTAATTTCGCGCCGCCAGGAATCTTCTGCCTTGGCAGACAGCTTCTCCCCCTGCCATAACTGAACATAGGCAAGCCGAAAAATTAAACCTGCAAAAGCAATTACACAGATCATTAACACAATAAACAGCCGGCGACGCAATGTTACATTTGATACCTTCATATCCTTTGTCCCCCTCCGCCTCATCCTTCGGCAGAGCGTACGCTGACGCTCATTCCCAACTTATGAGGGACAAGGGGTGGATAGAACAAGCTGTTGCTTGATTACTGCGTATTTGTTGTATCTACCTTGGATTCATCTGCATTAGCAGCAGAATCTTGTCCTGATGCCTGCTGTAATTCAGGAGACAAAGTAAGCTGAAGAAGCCGTTCGCCATTTTTCGTAACCTGCTTTTGGCTTACGACATATCCTTCGCCTTCCGCCGTTACACGAATGTCAAGCACAGAAGCGATTTCCAGCGCATCCCGCAAGGAGATGCCCGTCATATCCGGTATCTTGAGCTTGTCCCGCTGCTCGGTTATCAAATAAACCTTCTGGGCAGGATGAACAGAAGCTCCTGATGCAGGTACTTGCTGGATGACCGTTTTGCCGCTGCCAACAACCTCAACATTAAGACTGCGTGACTTCAACTGGGACTTCGCTGCAGATACGGTCAGTTTGGCGAGTGCCGGTACAGTAACGGTTACTTCTTTCTTCTCGTCGTCGGCACCTTGAATCTCAGGTGCGATACCCATATGCTTCAAGCTTTTATATACAATATCCTTGAAGGCTGGAGCTGCTACTGCACCACCACCAACTGTAGAATCGTTTGGTTCGTCAACTACGATATAAAGGACAATCTTCGGATTTTCAACAGGCGCGTATCCGATAAAAGATACAACGAACTTATCTGAAGAATATTTGCCGTTGATTACCTTTTGCGCTGTACCTGTCTTACCTGCTACCCGGTAACCTTCGATGTAAGCGTTGCGACCCGTACCAATTTCTTGGTCCGATACAACCTGCTCGAGGTATTCGCCAACCTTCTTCGAGGTATCCTTGGAAATAACATTGTTATTAATAATCTTTGGCTCGGTCTTCACCGTGGTTTGCGTATTCGGATCATAGATCTGCTTGACAATATGCGGCTCCATTAGTTTACCGCCATTTGCCACTGCAGCTACAGCCGCAACCTGCTGAAGCGCCGTAACCTGTACTTTACCTTGACCAAAAGATGCCCGGGCAATATCAGACGGAATGGATAAATTAACATTAATTGCACCTGCAGATTCTCCGCCAAGCTCGATCCCCGTCTTTTTACCAAATCCAAACCGATTAATATAATCGAGCAGCTTCTCGCCGCCCAGCTGTTCCCAGCCCAGCTTTACGAAGGCAACGTTACTGGAACGCTTCAGGCCTTCCAGATAAGTAATCGTACCCCAGCCAACCTTGTTGATATCCCGTACCGGCGTCCCCGGAACGGCAATTGAACCAGAATGATACGTCGCATTTGGATTAAAGATACCCTCCTGCACCGCAGCAGCAAGCGTCACAATCTTGAAGGTAGATCCCGGCTCATACAGAGATTTGATCGCATGATTATAAGCATTCTCATAATTGCTGTCCCAATAAGTATTCGGATCAAATGTCGGATAATTGGCCATTGCCAGGATTTCCATCGTATTTGGATCGGCCGCAATTGCTGTAATGCTCTTCGGATGGTATTTATCATCAATGTCTTGAAGTGCTTTCTCGACATAATCCTGAATATCCATGTCGATCGTCAATGCAATGTCTTGTCCATCCTTAGCCGGCTGGTATTCTACATCGCCTTTCGCGAGCTGAACACGCTTGCCGTCCTTCTCATACTTAAGCTCCCCGTCAATGCCTCTCAATTTATCATCGAAGAAGGCTTCAATACCGGTTTTGGCTTCGCCTTCCTTTGTCACATAACCAAGTAACTGGGAAGCCTTTGCATTACGAGGATAATAACGCTTCTGATCATTGGTTATGATGATGCCAATGTCTTTTTTATTGTATTTTTTCTTCAACTCGTCTTCGAACTCAACGATTTTATCAGCCAGCGCCTTATCAATCTTCCAGCCTTCCTCGTGAATCTCCCGCTGTTGATAGTAATCGCCGTTATCCTTTTGCGCGGTCACCAGCTTAAGCAGATCAGCTTCTGACTTTCCGAGTATCTTATGCAATCCTTCCGCTACTTCATCTGCAATATTCAAGGAATGAATCATAGCCGGATTAACCGATACATCATAAGCAATGGAATCCATAGCGAACATGTTGCCGTCTCTATCAGTAATTGAGCCCCTCTTAGCTATGAGTTTCTCTTCCGCTGCCCACCTCGTCTTGGCCTTCTCATACCAAAAGTCACCTTTGACTACTTGTACCCAATAGATTCTGCCGATTAAAACAACAAAAAGGAGGGTCATTATCCCTCCAAACAACAACGTACGAAGCTTAATTCGTTTTATCATGGTCGTCACCTATTCGGTCTTATCTTGCTGCGTTTTTACCATGATGTCAGGCTGCTCAGTGCTGGCCATACCTTGCGTTTCGGCCATCATGCGAATGCGCTCCGGATCGCCCAGCATCTCTACTTGCTTCTGTAATTCTTTCATATCAATATTCATAGCTGCGTATTGATTGTTCATTTGCTTGATTTGCACGCGCATATCGTAATTTTTGGCATATTGGTTCACAATTACACCAAGCACGATTACACAAAAAACAACGGTGAACATGTAAAGCAGCTTTTCCTGTAGTGGAATCGACTTGCGCTTTACAACGATCCGTTTCGTCTCACGGATGACTGGCCGTTGATCCGGCTTGCGCTTTGGCTGCATCGCCAAATTGCCATTAATATAAGCCAATGAAAGAACCCCCTCTAACCTACAATTTTTCTGCGACACGCAGCTTGGCCGAACGAGAGCGCGGATTAACTTCTAACTCCTGCTCGCTCGGAACAATCGGCTTGCGGTTCACTAACCGAAGCTGTCCTGTGCCACCGCATACACATTTTGGAAAATCCGGCGGACAAGTGCATTTTTCAAGATAACTCGCAAATAATTGCTTGCAGATGCGATCCTCTAACGAATGGAACGTAATGACAGATACTCTGCCACCAGGACGAACACATTTGACTGCCTGCTCTAACGCAACTTCTTCTGCACGAAGCTCATCATTCACTGCAATACGAAGCGCTTGGAACGAACGTTTGGCAGGATGGCCGCCTGTTCTTCTTGCTGCTGCTGGTATACCGGACTTGATCAGTTCCGCAAGCTCGCCTGTAGACTCCACCGGCGCATTCTCTCGAGCTTGAATAATTTTACGCGCGATCGATCTTGCGAACTTCTCTTCCCCATAAATATGCAGGATCCGAGAAATCTCCCGTTCTTCCCAGCTGTTGACGATATCGTAAGCCGTTAATGCGCCTCCCTGATCCATCCTCATATCAAGCGGTGCATCATGATTGTAGCTAAAGCCACGTTCCGCTTCATCAAGCTGTGGACTGGAAACACCAAGGTCAAACAGAATACCGTCTACCTGAGGAACACCGTCTACCGTAGGAACATCACACGTGAGCAGCATTTCTTCCAAATAGCGAAAATTGCTTTTGACTAGCGTTACTCTATCCATATAGGGAGCAAGCCTTACGCGTGCGTTCTCCAGCGCTGCATCATCCTGGTCAAATGCGATTAAACGCCCTCCATCGCTCAGCTGGGACACAATCCGTTCACTATGGCCTGCGCCGCCAAGCGTACAGTCGACGTATATGCCGCCTGGCTTGATTGCCAGTCCGTCAACCGCCTCTTCCAAAAGCACTGTAATATGCTGAAACACGCTAACATCCTCCCATTCTTGTTGCTTACTCTAGAAGTTGAAGTCGAAATCGACCAATTTCTCCGCGATCTCATTGAACGCCTGCTCGGACTGCTCATAGTAGCCTTCCCATGTCGATTTGCTCCAAATCTCAACTCGGCTGGAAACACCAAGCACCATGCAATCCTTGTCCAGCTTCGCATATTCGCGAAGGTGGGCTGGTATGTTTACCCTTCCCTGTTTATCCAGCTCACATTCCGTAGCTCCGGAAAAGAAAAACCGGGTAAACGCACGGGCATCCGATTTCATCAGTGGCAGCGACTTAAGCTTCTGCTCAAGCACAGCCCACTCACTCATCGGGTAAACAAACAAGCAATTATCCAATCCGCGGGTTGCGATAAAGCTGGTACCAAGCGAGTCACGAAACTTAGAAGGAATTATAATACGGCCCTTCTCATCAATGGTATGTTGATATTCACCCATAAACATGAGATTGACCCACCCCTTCCCCCGATTCCCCCACTTTGCACCACATTCTCCCACTAAGATACAGTAGTTCGCCACCTAAAATAAAAATCCTGCTCAATGAGCAGGATTTTTAATAAAATTAATTCATATGATTAACCATTTGGATGATTCGGGTCATCCTCCTCGGTTTCTTCTTTAACTGGAGGAGTTACAAGAGTTTGCGGCGGGATAGAAGGCATGGATTTGTTTCTTGCCCGGCTTCTTCCACGCAGCCAATAAATAGGAACGCCGATAATAAACAGCAGCAACAGAATTGGCAATGCGCCTGCAATGAAGATAAGCAGACCCTGCAGAACGCTGATCATAGCGTCGACACTGTCATTGATTGCTTCGGACATTTTATCCCCGATGCCATCTTCCTTATCTTTCGTCTCTGCCTTCGCATCCGGTTGATACAATCTCAGCTCGATTGTTGAATAAGAAACGTTGCTATCCAAATAGCGGATCCGGCCCTTCAGCCGTTCAATATTTTCCTGTACCGTGGATAACTGCTCAGAAAACTTAACCAGATCATCTGCCTTAGTTGCTTTATCCATAAAGGCAAGAAGCCGTTCCTCCACCACCTGCTGAGCTGTCAGTCGTGATTGAAGATCCACATACTCTTCCGTCACATCCGTTCCGCTGATCTGTCGCTCAAACTTTTTATGCTCGATGCCATCCAGCCGGTCTATGAACGCCATAAACCCGGCAGCGGGAACTTTAATGGTATAAGTAGAGCTCTTCTCCCCATTGTACTGCCCGTCTTGGAACTTTAAAATGTAGCCCTCAGATTGATGTATCGCATTCCGGAGCGCCGTTGCCGCCTTATCATAATCGACGGCTTCTATTGTCAGATTCGCTTTATAAATCAGCTTCTGATTCATGGCGGTTCCGGTGCCTTCCGCTGCGATCTCCCCGATTGAACCGCTGCCAGCTTCTCCTGCTACAGCAACAGCCGGCGCCTCTGCCGAGGAGCTGCTTACGCTGTTTTCCGTGGCTACCGATTGGCTTACAATACTGTCTGCTGCTGCGGCAGCGCCATTCGAACTTGAAGTAGCGCTGTCACTATTACTGCTGCCATTCGAACTTGAACATCCTCCTAGAATAAGTGCAACAACCATAATCATGAGCAAGAACGTATACCATTTTGTTATTTTACGCATCTTTACTCCCCCTTTTTTGTCGTCCACCGTTCTAGACGCTCAATATTTGGTAATGTTGCAAAAGGGAGTAAATAGCGGTTAATTCCTTAAGTTGCTCAATAATACTTCAATTAGCTCCACCGCTAGCTTCGCTGTCTGATCTGCGCGGTCCAGCAGCGGATTCACCTCTACGAATTCAGCAGATGTTAGTCTTGCAGACAGACCAAGCTGGCGAAGGGCTATCCTCGCTTCCTCCGAAGATAATCCACCTTGTACCGGAGTTCCGGTCCCTGGTGCTTCAGTCGGATCAACACTATCGATATCAAAGCTGAGATGAATACCGTCTGTATTTGCCCCAGCTAGTCTAATCGCTTTAGCAATAACCGCATCGATGCCAAGTTTGCGGATATCCGCTATGCCGAAACAAGCAATACCTGCAGAATGAATGAGTACCTCTTCCGCTGGATCCAGATCACGAGCTCCAACCAGAACAATATTGGCTGGGGAAACAATGCCCGCTCCAGGCCACAAATGCGATAAAGACAGCTGTGCCCTTCCTTGAGCGACAGCAAGCGGAATGCCGTGCATATTGCCGGAAGGGCTAGTTGATTCTGTGTTCATATCAGCATGCGCATCGATCCATATGACGCCAAGCCTCGGGTAATATGCAGATAATCCTGCTAATGTACCCATTGCAAGGCTGTGGTCTCCACCAAGTACAAAAGGAAATTGACCGGCTGAAACAACCGTATATACTTCTCCAGCGAGCGCTGTCCCTGTTGCAATGACTTCTGCCGAATGCTTCATAGGCAGCTGAATGGATGGTATTTGAATACCGGCTTCTCCAATATCCTTCTGCTCGTCAATATGGCATCCCAACTGCTGCAAACTCTGTAAAAGACCAAGATGAAGGAGATGGCGGGGAGCAAGTTCACTTCCGGGGTTTCCGGCACCAAGGCCAAAAGGAACCGACAACAACGCGATCCGCGGAGGTGTCTTCATATTTGAAACACTTCCTTAATTCGCTCCAGCGCCCAGTCGAGCTCCTCCTTCGAAATAATTAACGGCGGGGCGAAGCGGATCGCCGTCTCATGAGTCTCCTTGCATAACAGCCCGATCTGGAACAGCGCTTCACAATAAGCCCTCGCCTGCACTGACAGCTGCATGCCAATAAATAACCCTTTTCCCCTCACTTCGATAATATCTTCATGGCTTATCGCTTCCAGGCATTGCTTAAAATATTGTCCGAGCTGTTCGGAGCGCTCAGCCAGCTTCTCATCCTCCATGACCTTCAGCGCGGCAAGCGCAACTGCACAAGCGAGTGGATTACCACCAAAGGTTGAACCATGAGAGCCGGGCTCGAATAGCCCAAGCACATCATCACCAGCCGCAACGGCCGATATAGGCAGGACTCCGCCGCCAAGTGCTTTGCCAAGAATGTACATATCGGGAATAACATCCTCCCAATCGCAGGCAAAGCGTTTGCCCGTTCTGCCAAAGCCGGTCTGGATCTCATCAGCAATAAACAAAACGTTTTGCTGTCTGCACAGCTCAAAGGCCTGCTTCAAATAGCCGTCAGGCGGAACGATAACGCCAGCTTCTCCTTGGATCGGCTCTACAAGAAAAGCTGCAGTATGCGGCGTGATCGCATTCTCAAGTGCTTCAGCGTCACCGTACGGAATAATTTTGAATCCAGGTGTAAAAGGACCAAATCCTGCACGGTATTGCGCTTCCGAGGAGAAAGAAGTGATGGTTATGGTCCGGCCGTGGAAGTTCCCTTCACAGACGATAATTTCCGCCTGACCGTGTGGTACGCCCTTCACCCGGTAAGCCCAGCGGCGCGCCGCCTTCAAGGCCGTTTCCACTGCTTCTGCTCCTGTATTCATCGCTAGAATTTTGGACTTGCCCGTAAACTCTGCCAGCTTCTTGTACAACTGACCTAACTCCTCGCTGTGGAAAGCTCTAGAAGTAAGGGTTACTTTATCCGCTTGCTCCTTGAGTGCACGGATGATGGCTGGATGCCGGTGTCCATGATTCAACGCCGAATATGCGCTGAGCATATCCATGTACCTGCGGCCTTCCGGATCCTCCACCCACACCCCTTCAGCATGCGTAATAACGACAGGAAGCGGACTATAGTTACGGGCACCGAAGCGATCCATAAGACGTATTGTGTCAACGGAACTTCTCATAGCCTATCCCTCCTAAAAAGAATTTCTGCAAAGATGGCCTAATTGGGCCATTTGCGGTAATTCTTACGTCGTAAGCATTCTCCTAAGAATTTCTGCAAAGATGGCCTAATTGGGCCATTTGCGGTAATTCTTATTTCGTAAGCATACCCCTTGTTTCATTGTACGGCGATTGCCGCAAGTCCAATGACCGCAAAAAAAAGAACGCGCCATTTGGCACGTCCTTTTTTGTCATATTCAAGTGTAAAATAGGTATTAGTCTTCTTTCCAGCTGTCAAGATAAGTAACTTGTTCAGTTGTCAGCTTATCGATGCTGATGTTCAGTGAATCCAGCTTGAAACGTGCAACCTGCTCATCAAGCGCATAAGGTACGTTTACGACTTGTTTGCCGATTGCAGCATACTCATCGTTCACATATCTCAGGCCAAGGGCTTGAAGGGCAAAGGTTGTATCCATAATCTCAGCCGGATGACCGTCACCAGCAGCCAAGTTAACTAAGCGACCTTCCGCCAGCACATAAATGCTGCGGCCGTCCTTCAGCTTATACTCCTCAATGTTGCGGCGAACGGTACGAATATCCGTAGACATTGCTGCAAGCTCCGGCTTGTTGAACTCCACATCAAAGTGTCCTGCATTGGACAAAATCGCACCATTTTTCATCACTTCGTAATGCTCGGCACGGATGCAATCCTTGTTGCCAGTTACAGTGATGAACAATTCGCCGACTTTAGCCGCTTCGCTCATCGGAAGTACAGTAAAGCCATCCATATAAGCCTCTACAGCTTTAATCGCGTCCACTTCTGTTACAACAACGTTTGCTCCCATGCCTTTCGCACGCATCGCAACACCTTTGCCGCACCAGCCGTAGCCGACAACAACAACAGTCTTGCCCGCTACTACAAGGTTAGTAGTCCGGTTAATTCCGTCAAACACAGATTGGCCGGTACCATAACGGTTATCGAACAAATATTTGCAGTAAGCGTCGTTAACGGCAACCATCGGGAAGCTGAGCGTGCCTTCCTTTTCCATTGCTTTCAGGCGGATAATGCCAGTCGTAGTCTCTTCCGCGCCCCCACGAATATTCACACGAAGATCCGGACGTTCTGTATGGAGAATCGTCACAAGATCGCCGCCGTCATCAATAATGAGGTCAGGCTTGGATTCGAGAGATTTAACGAGCAGTTCCTTATACTCTTGTGGATCCGGATTGTACTTGGCGAAGACAGTAATCCCGTCTTCTACAAGTGCCGCACAAACATCATCCTGCGTAGACAATGGGTTACTGCCTGTAATCGTTACATCTGCTCCGCCTGCCTTCACTACTTTAGCCAGATAAGCGGTTTTTGCCTCAAGGTGAAGCGAGATTGTTACTTTCAGCCCTTTAAAAGGCAGCTCTTGCTCAAATTGCTCGCGAATCCGGTTTAATACCGGCATGTGTGCACTTGCCCAGTCGATCTTCAAATGTCCTTCCGGGGCAAGGGCGATATCGCGGATAATGCTATTTTCTTGTGTACTCATTCTTTCAGTAGCCTCCTACAACATTCTTCGGGATAACTCATAAATAGACGAGCTGATGACCGCCGCTTGGCTCAAATGGAAGCTCGAGGAGCTTCTCCAGCCAAACGGAACCATAACGATTCCAATAACCGGTCATATTGATTACGCGTTCCTGCGGTTTGCCGCTCGGCCATAATGAAAGCGCAATACGGTCTAGCTGGCGAATGGATGCATCATATTGCTTGTTGAATGCATCCTTCGTCTTCGATTCCAAATATTCAATCTGCTCCACGATCTTCTGACGATTCGTCTCGCCCAGCTTGAGAAGTCCCGGCTGAACCGAGCCAGCAAGCTCCAAAAGCGGCCCATACATCGAAATAAAGGATTGCTTTACTTCTTGGAATCGCTCTTCGATGGACAATTGATCCTGCTCCGTCAGCCACTGCTGCTTGCGGGCATCAAATCGCTTCGCCACATCCTCGAAGGACAGCTCATACTTCATCATATGCTTCGCAATCGTACCTTCTACCAAGGTGAAGGAACTTCGCGGCACAATTATCGGCATTTCCATTTCTAGCTTACGGAAAGCTTCTCCGGTTAATGCCCAATAAGCAACTTCACCAGGTCCTAGCACCGTGCCAAGAACAGGAAACAGATAATCCTGCATAATGGGTCTCGTCAGCACGTTATTGCTGAATTGTGAAGGTTGATCCTCCGCAAGCTGCAGCAGCTGCTCCTTGGACCAGAAGGCTGTTCCCTTCCGATCCTGGAACTGCCCGTCACGCTTATGCAGAAGTGTCCGTTCATCTCCGCTCTCCGAATTGAACAAGAAGAGGTTCGCACTGCCGTCCACAACATCAGCCTGCAGTTGATAACCAAACGACTTCACTTTCTCAGCAGCTGCTTTATAAGCCTGCTCCAGCTCATCGTTTTGCTCGATCATTCTGCGGAACATTGGTGCTTCTACCTTGCGCAGCTTTGGATCATCCGCATCAAGCAGTACAAGCCCTTCCTTCCCGAACAAGAAAGCCAAAATGCCCGCAAACATGTCCGATAATGAGCGGGACTGTCCTGTGATTTGCTTCAGTTCCTCGAGTAGGCCTGGTTTAAAGTCCGAGTGGGGCAGCGTTTGCTCCAGCTCTTCCAACAGCTTGTTCCAGCTGTCTTCATCAACAGTGGTACGGCTAACGGATGTTCTTGGCCCTTCCGGGCGCTGTAAGGTAAGCTTGCGCAGCTCCTGTTCTGCATTCAGCAGGAAGGTATGATTCGCTTCATCCCAATCATGATCCTCGCCCGCAATCCAGAAAACGGGTACAACCGTACGGCCAAGCTTTTGAGAAGCCCATTTGGCGCCACTAACAATGGAAACTGCTTTATGTATCACAAGCAGTGCTCCTGACCACAGTCCCGCCTGTTGTCCGCCAATAATAACCGGTGCTCCTTCAGCAATAGCACGAATAGAAGCATCTACCTCTGGTGTTGTATAACGACTGTTGTATTGTCTCAGCACTTCGGCAACTTCAGCCGCATTTGCTCTACTTCCAGCCAATTTCTCCAGCCGCTCCAAACGAGTTGTCCAATCCTGTTCCCGCTCAGGATGATAGCCATACAGCAAATCTACATTTGCGTCCGTCCGATGTATATACGCCTCTGTTAAAGGCTGGGCGCTTGGCAAGTCATAATGTTCCGTATTCATAGCGCAGCCAGTTCCTCCTAAATCAATCTTATATTTTGAATAACTGTAATCAATCATGCAACAATTTGATTGTACACAAAGGATAAGCCGCGCGTCAAAAAGAAAAACAGCCTTTTTGCAAGAATAATAACCCCTTGCATATGCGCTACAGGCCATCATTCAGCTTGGAAGGCTGTTCTTTCGCTCTATTCTTTCACTACTGTTATAAGTTATGCGGAGAAGATTTTTTGCCCAATCGCAATAAACATGAGGAGCAGGTAAGCCATACTCATTGTAAAGAATCCAAGCCTCCACACCGCGCGGACGATTCGCCGGACATTTACACTGCCACGCTTTCGGAACTGCATATTACCCAGCATACCGCCTCCAAGAAGCATGAAGAGAATAATCGCGTACAGCCCAAAGTGGCTGTTGAACAAGGAGTCAAATAATACCGCTACACATCCAATAAGCAGTGCGGTCGTCACATCCATCGCTAGTTGCAACGCTTTCTTCCGGTCTTCTGAGAACAACCCATGCCCGAAATAAACGAGCGCAAAAGGAATGACAGGTATTACAGCCAAGTAGGCATAGACGTATTTAATACTATCCCATAACCATCCCATGTCATCCCCACCTTCCTCATGTTTCCTTACTTACTGAAATTGTTTCACTAGTGCGGTTACGGCATCATTTAACGGAGAAGGAATACCGTGGCGCTTTGCAACCGCTGATACTCCGCCATTAATCCAATCAATCTCTGTCTTACGCCTTGACCGAACGTCACTCAGCATGGATGATACGTTCGCTGAAGTTGCCTCACATACATCCAGTACTAACTGCCAGCCTTCTCCAGCAAGCATCATCCCATCAGCCGTTAAGATGGTTGACGTCTCCTGATACAGTGATTGCATAAGCTTAATCCGTGATGGATGCCGAGGAAGCTCTCCGTTCGTTATATCAAAAATAGCGGTAAGCGGGTTAATCACCGCATTAATAAGCAGCTTTTGGTAAATTCGATCTCTCATTTGATTCGACAGCCCTACGCTGAATCCTGCCGATTGTAGGACATTCAGCAACAAATTTTGGAGATTTTCGTCCTTTTTGTCCCAATTTGCAGGTCCAAACCATAGCTGTCCTTTTCCCGTATGCCGTACACCATTCTCTTCCATCCGTCTTGCACCTTCAGAAGTGACCCCTGCATAGAGTGCGAGGTCTGGCAAAGCAAGTGCCAGCTTGTCCAAGTGACCAATCCCATTCTGCAGGCAGAGCATTGCCGTATGCGGCCCGCACAATCTCTTCAATTGACCAACAAGCAGCTCATCAATATGACTTTGCTTCACCGTGAGTATGATCCAGGCAGGCTCCACTGGATTCTCTGCCAGCTCGGCCTCAAGATTAGAGAGACTATGACTATTTATTGCAGTACTCCTCACGGAACCATCCAGAGCCTCTAGCTCGATGCCTTCCTTCTGCAATAACGCCGCTTGCGTTTCTGTTCGGGTCCATACAATAACTTCCTGCCCTGACTGTGCGAGTTTCCCAGCATGCAAGAGACCGATGGCTCCGCCTCCAACTATATGTATTTTCAATTGTGGTCCTCCTAAAAAGAATTAACACTAATAAGGCCATAGTAAGGCCTTGTGTGGTAATTCTTAACATCGTAAGCATCAACTAAAAAGAATTGCCACAAAATAGGCCATATCAGGGCCTTTGCGTGGTAATTCTTAACATCGTAAGCATCAACTAAAAAGAATTAACACTAATAAGGCCATAGTAAGGCCTTGTGTGGTAATTCTTAACATCGTAAGCCTTGGCATAAAAAAAGTATGCTCGTATATATAGCATACCTAATCTTGTATATCCCGCAAAGGGGCTGAAAAAGCGAACACCCCGCCGTTATCTTCCCGGCGGGGCATCTACTTACTCAATTCGTTCCAAATTGCCGTTCGCATCCATTTTAAACCGAGGCTTTGCTTCCTCTTCATGCGTTAACACCGCCAGCCGGCGTGCCCGGTCCATAATTTGAATCAATGTTTTATAATCATCATTGACGGCCCGGTAATCGGTTTGAACATTGTTTACTTCTTTAGACAATCTCTCATTTTCATCGCGTAATCGTTCAATCTCGTCCTCTTTTTCCCTCAGTTCTTTCTCGAAAGACTTCATTTGACGACTTACATCCTGATAAGTGGTCTTGAATTGTCTAAGAAAACGAATAATGGAATCAACGGATAAACCTTCTTCCGTCGTTACCGCATTAGCACTAAAGGCTCTTTCTTCTGCATCAAATACAGCAATAGAAGAGACATGAGGAGTTGCGACAATCGCCTGTTTTTTCAAATAATTGCGCTTCTGGCGTTGTTGCTTGGCGATTTGAATCGCTTCTTCATAACGTTTGCGGACACAGCTGTTCCAGCGGAATCCGCAAGCTGCAGACGTCCGTCCAATACGTTCTCCTACCTCTTCGAACGCCGCAAGCTGGGTACTACCTTCTCGAATATGGCGTAGTGTAACTTCGGCGAGAATGAGATCATCGTCCGGACTCCACGCATCTTGTCTGACTGCTGTCATGCGACCAAAACCTCCTTACGTAAAGGCGCTTACTTTATCTCTATGCCCTTGGTAGAGTTCATAGAATCTATTGGATACTAAATTGTATAACCAAATTTTAAAGTGCTCATACATAATTCATCCGATTAATGCGCAAACTGTTGTCATAACCGCTCATTTTTACACAAAATAGTTGAATTTGTTCGTGCCTGCTTGTTTACACTGCCAAAATCAACCGTTATAATGTACAATAGAAATTCGGGTCATAACGAAGGGGGGATGGTTTCATGGCACGCATGTATCGGGTACTCGGTTTTTGGACGCTTGTGATCGGCTTGATGGCTACAGCAGGTCACATGACTGAATTCGCACTTCTGTTTTTTGCACAAGCGGTTGCTTTCGTTTTCCTGGGTTATCTAAAATTTAGCGAACGTACATACATACTCATGTTCTGGGGATATATGGTCATTTCGTTTGCAGGATTTACTTATTGGACCGTTTTCAAGATGGGCAACCCATTCTAAATTTGTATGCAAACAGCAAAAAGGTGCGGCTCCCAACACGGAGCTGCACCTTTTTAAATTTGTATCCATTATTTATCCAAAATGAGAACTTTAAAAGCCTCACTCATCCCATCGCTTAGCAGCAGCTGGCGAATAGCCCGGTTCTTCCTTGCCGTCTCTCCGAACGGATCTGTCTCCGTATGATTCTGAAGGAGCTCCAGCGCCCCATTATCGACCAGGAATTGCTTCTGGGTTTCGTAGTAGGTAACCTTCCACCCTGCTTCTTCCGCGGCCTTACGGACCGATGTGAACGGCACATGCGCCGTTATATCCTGCTCCCCTACTCGAAGATATGGCTCATCCGCTGCCAAATGCTCGGAGTAACATAAAAGCGTACCCTTCATGCGATGCTTTGCTGTATATTCTTTTGCTTCATGACCGTAATCAATAATTATGACTCGGCCTGAGGACATTCGTTCACTGAGCTGACAGAGCCACTGTCCAGCCTCCAGATTGACCTCAGTCTGTTGTCCCTCTGCTAACCCAATGCCATCACTTTGAAGCGATGCAGCAATCTGCTCATCGGACAAGGGCATATACACTTCGAAAAAGCCAGTTTTCGCACTGCCCGCTACCCCTAGCTCCACCAGCTTCCCCTTCTCCATCGTAACGCGATGGACCGGGAAGGCATCCAGCAGCTCGTTCGCCAGTACGACCGTAGGCCTCACCTGCCAAAGCCCGCTAATTACATTCAAAGCTTCCTCCGAAGAAAGGACCATTGGCGATTCATAGTGTGCCAAAGCCAGCTTAGCCTCTTCACGATGGCCAGGATGATCCTCCACTACCACAGCATGGCAAGCTATAGGAATTTCCAATGCCCGGGCTTTCCACGCCTCCTGAATCTGCCCAGACAGTCTGCCTGTGCCTGCCCCCCACTCAACCAGTTGAATATCACCTCTGATATGCCGTTCTGCATATTGGAACAAGGATGACGTCAGACAATGCGCGAGCACCATACCTACTGCTGAGCTAGTGTAGAAATCCCCCTGCTTGCCAATGCGAGTCAGGCCTGAACGGTAATAGCCATCCTTCTCATCATACAAGCACATGCTCATATATTGTTTAAACGAAATACAGCGAAGTCGAGCTGCAGAAGCACCACTGCCACGCTGCCAGCCTACTGCAGGCTGCCTGGAAATTTGATCTGCAATGCGGTGAATCAACGTTTTTTTGCCTACTTTCAACTGTTCATCTCCCACCAATAAGATATAATAAATGGAACTGTCGCATACAATGATTGCTGTACAGGCCTAGCAACGTGAGAGAGGAGGCGGCTGGTGGCATTCCATCGCGTTTATGTTCGAGGCAGATTCGTCTTTATCCTTCTTATTATCCTAATACTTGCTTTATGCAAGCTTCCTGTCATGGCGGAGCCTCAACTTACGGAGGACGAACAGGTCAATCAAATTCTTGAGAAAAGCTTGTCTATTGTTGAAATTGACAAAGAAATAGCTCGGATTCAGACGGAGAAGCAGAAGGTCACAGATGATATGTCGATTACAGACAAGAGTATCCTGGAGAGGGAACAGTTGATCAAGGAAAAGCGCGAAGAAGCCGGCAAGGTGCTGCGCGCTTATTATATGGGTGAACGTGACATACTGCTTCGAGCCGTATTATCCTTTGATTCCTTGCATGATTTGTTTGCTATGCTGGACTATGTCGATATTATTTTCACGAAGGATCGGGAT
Organism: Paenibacillus sp. YAF4_2; assembly: GCF_052113225.1. Classification (NCBI taxonomy): domain Bacteria; kingdom Bacillati; phylum Bacillota; class Bacilli; order Caryophanales; family Paenibacillaceae; genus Paenibacillus; species Paenibacillus sp. YAF4_2. The sequence goes on along the minus strand of NZ_JBFRCT010000009.1, from coordinate 116,874 downwards.
ACGCTTAACTCCTACACGGACGAATATAAGAGTTTGAAAGAAGAGTACAGTAAGCTGGATGGAAGAAAAACAGAACTTGAAGAAATCGAAACCCGGTTAAAGACGCAACGGGATCGCGTCGCACAGCTGGAGCAGCAAATCGATGGCGACCTTGCCGGACGGTCCGACGCAGATCGACTTCGCCTGCTTATGCAAGAGCTGACGAATTATTGGGAAACCGCTGGTTTACAAGAAGTTGAGCTTTACTTTGGCGCTTTGTCCAAAGCCATGAACAAATTGCCGAACTGGATCGAGGATAACAAGCAGTATCTCGATATTGACGGCTTTAATTATACCCTCCATATTCCGGAAGATGCGCTTAACACTTTCCTAAGGGAACAGGATCAAAGATTTAATGATTTCTCATTCCGATTTGAAGATGGCAAAGTGACAGCCTCCGGCAAACACGACAATATGGATATCGCAGTATCCGGCCATTATACGGTAGAAGAAAAGCCAAAGAACGGCATCGTATTCCATGTCGATGAGCTGTTATTTAACGGGTTTGCATTACCAGATACAACAAGGAAAACACTCGAGCAAAAGTTTGATCTAGGTTTTTATCCGGGTGACATTATTAAATTGATCCAAGCGAAATCAGTCGAAATGCAAGATGGCGAGCTTATTGTTCATTTGAAGGTGAAGCTGTAATCGATTGGATAAAGGAAGTAATATTCGTCGCACCCGACGTATACAGCGTCCACAAAGCTTGCCAGCGCTTCCACTCACCGTGCCAGTTTGGCGCTGGCGGCTCATCCATTGGTTCCTCATTTAACAAAGGTAACATCCATGAAGGCGGATATTGGGCTGTTGTGCCCGAATATCCGCTTATTTCGTATATCGAGTTTTTGGCAGGCAGCTTCCCAAAACGCTCGTAGCTGCGCTCTTGCTCTGTTACACTAGTCATTTCCTTTATCCAGCTAAAAGAGGCTTCCGTCTTCTCCGAAGCAGCAGACACGACAAAGCTGCGGCTTCCGAGCCATATATTGCGTAGCTTATCCTTATCAAGAACCAGCTTGTCCTGCTCTGATTTGGGAAGGGCTTTATACTCTGACCATGGAAGAACAGAAGCCAGCATCTGTCGCTGCTCCAACTCTGTCCCTAACATACGATTATTAAGACTAAAAGAAGGTATCGTCAAACCAGCCAACGTCTCCAGTCGGCTTGCTGACTCTTCACTTAACAACAAAGCCCCTGTGCCCCGCTGTTTTGAACTGCTCCATCCATCCAGCCAAGCTGCCGTCAGGCTAAAATCGCTTGGCAAATAAACCAGCGGTTTTGACGCCTCCTGAGGGGCTGACAAATGATCAGTCAAATTCATAAAGCTGTCCCAGTCCTTCGGCGGTACAGCTAACTTTTGCTCCGACAACATCGCCTTATTCCACACAATCACTGCTGGATCCGCATCATAAGGAAGACCCCATAAGTAGCTGTTCCACTTCAATGGAGCCAGCAGCTTCACAGGCTGATCGGAAATTGTACTTGCCGTGTTCACACTGTCAACAGGCTCAAGCAGGCCCATAACGGCAAACTCCCGCACCCATCCGCTGTCCATCAGCATAATATCAGAGGATGAGCCCAGCTCCAGCTCCTGTTTCCATGCGGCATAAGCCTCTTCCTTTGATTCAATATTGGACAAAAGCACCTTGATGTTCGGGTATTTCAGCATAAAGCGTTGACTCGCTTCTTCCAGGTTCGCGAATTCCGCAGATGTCATGGAAACGGTTACAACAACAGATTCCATAGGCTCATCATCCTGCTCGTGAGTCACAGGTCCTGTATTTGCATCATGGGAGCTGCTGCCGGTAGCAGCCGGCTTATTTGAGTCCAGATTAGGAATAAGCAAAATAACGGACAACAGCACTGCTCCTGCAAGGATCATCATATATCTCCTTGTAGCCACACACGTCTCCCTCTCCGATATATCATTACGCCCCCGCAGTATCTCTATTAAAACCTATCATAGCAATAAAATGCAGAGTTGTCCAAACAAGTCTAGGACTTTGATCCCACCTGCCCTGTAGGTTTATGTGACTCGCTCCGTAATTCAAATATTCTTTCGATCGCCATTGCTCGTGGATTCCATCAATTTAGTTGTAAGCCGTGTAGGAAGCCACTCACAAAAGCGAACGTTTAAAAGCTTTCAGCAAGAAAGCTACTCCGGAAGCATCAGCCTTGCTTCTCCAAAATCATTTGAATTACTCCATTCGCCCTATTAACCTCTGCCTTAAAACAGCAAAATAGCGGTGCTGGGATTTTCCCGGCACCGCTACATTTTTAAAGATTACAGAAGATCTGCTGCGAGCTGGGCGAGCTTGGAGCGCTCGCCTTTTTCCAGCGTGATGTGACCGCTGATTCCTTCGCTTTTGAAATGCTCGACGATATGTGTGAGCCCGTTGCTCACAGCGTCAAGATAAGGATGGTCAATCTGCTCCGGATCACCCATGAGCACGATTTTACTGCCCTCCCCAACACGGGAAACAATTGTTTTCACTTCATGCTTCGTTAAGTTTTGCGCTTCATCGATAATGATGAATTGCCCCGGAATCGAACGTCCTCGAATATAAGTGAGTGCTTCGACCTGGATACTGCCAAGACCCATTAATATTTTATCAATATCGCCGGATTTTTTCGTATCAAACAGATATTCCAGATTATCATAGATCGGCTGCATCCAAGGCCGCAGCTTCTCTTCCTTCTCACCCGGCAAGTAACCGATATCTTTACCCATCGGTACAACCGGACGGGCAATCAGAAGCTTTTTGTATTTATGCTCATCCTCAACCTTCAATAGACCAGCAGCAAGTGCCAGAAGCGTTTTACCTGTGCCGGCTTTTCCAGTTAAAGTGACGAGCGGGATTTCATCGTTAAGCAGCAGCTCTAGGGCCATACGCTGCTGAGCATTCCTAGCCGTTATTCCCCAGATCGGATCATTACTTAAGAACAACGGCTCTAGGCGTGCACCGTCATTGCTGACCTTAAGCAGTGCCGATTTGGAGGAGCCCATCTCATCTCGCAATATGACGAATTCATTAGGCTTCAGCCTGATGCCAGCCTGAAAGCTCTTGTGTGTGAGGAATCGATACGTATAAAATTCATCAATGACTGACGGATGGACAAATATCGTTTCATAACCAGCGTAGAAGTCTGTCGTGGATACTGTCCGGTCAGATAAGTAATCTTGGGCCATTAATCCAAGCACATCCGCTTTAATCCGGACAAGAACATCCTTGCTCACGAGCACGACACTGCTTACTTGCTGCGTCTCCAGCTGTTCCAAGTGATAGTTGAGCGCGACTGCAAGTATTCGGTTATCATTAGACATTTCACCGAACATCTCTTGCACACGCATGAAACTTCTGTGGTTAAGCTCCACCTTTAACAGCCCGCCGTTTGGCAGCGTTATACCCTCGTGAAGACGCCCATCCACTCTCATACCATCGAGCAACCGGGATATGGAACGCGCGTTGCGCCCTAGTTCGTCTGCCAGCCTCTTCTTGGAGTCGATTTCTTCCAACACCACCGCGGGAATGATGACTTCGTTATCCTCGAAGGCAAATAGCGATTGCGGATCATGAAGCAGCACATTAGTGTCGAGCACGAATATTTTTTTCATGAAAACCCTCCCGGCGTCGGTCATTCAATAGATAGGCATACATAGCCATACTTGGCTGCGGGTACACTAAAGTTTGAATAGACGATGTGCAACAAGACAAAATGAGGTGGAACGAACATGTACCAGAAACTTATTGCGGCGATTGCAATTGCGGCAATTACGGCTGGCTGCGGCACCGTCGCCCGAAACGAAACATCACCCTCTCATCAAAATAATGGCACTGTTCGCGCTCAGCAGACAAGCCCTCAGAAAAGACAAATTTCAGATCCTGAGAAGGTCTCGAAGCACTTAGAACAGCTGGCCATGGGCATCAAAGGTGTTACGAATGCGCACTGTGTCGTACTCGGTAACACCGCCGTGGTTGGGATCGATGTCGACAGCAAGCTTGATCGCTCCAGAGTAGGGACGATTAAATATTCCGTCGCTGAGGCTTTCCATAAAGATCCTTACGGCATTGATGCTATCGTAACAGCCGATATGGATTTGTCACAGCGGCTGAACGAAATTGGAGCTGATATACGCCGCGGCAGACCGGTTAGCGGCTTCGCGGAAGAGATGGCTGACATCATCGGCCGGATTGTACCGCAGCTCCCTCGAGAGGTATTACCTCAAGACCCGGAAGTGCAGCAGCGGGCAAAAAATTTACAGAATCTTCACTAGCTTGTATACCGCAGCTAAAGACACAAAAAGCCTAGTGATTTACTCACTAGGCTTTCTTCATGACAGCAAGTCCTTCAAACAAGCCTGTCATTATTCTATTCGGTTCCATCCGGATACATACCGAGATCGGCACACAGATGCAGTCGTCAACCGTAAGACCTGAGAATAGTCTCAAGCTGTCATCACCGCTTCTATTAGGCTTAAATGACGCGGTTACGGCTTTGGGCATCCGCATGACCTCCATCGAAAGGAATCATATCCGTACACCTATTATAGCGGTAAACGAATCCCTAGTCTATGGTTATTCAGCCATTTTCGCCTGCAAAGCTGCACGAGCCTCACTGAGCTTGGTTTCATCCAAATAGACATAAGGACTTTTCCATGTTCCTTCAAGCGGAATGAACTGAATATCCGTGCTGCTGATGCCGAAATAGGTCTTCATCAGATTCTGGATTTCCTTCGGCGGCATATCAATCGACATGTTGTCTCCAACTGCATCGATGACATCGCCCATCTTCGCAATACCGCCAAGTGATTTCATCTTGTCAACGATCTTGGCTACTACTTCACTTTCGCGTTGGTTCCGGTCGAAGTCACTGGACATATTTTTGCCGTCATTCGATTTCCGGTAGCGAACAAAGTCAAGCGTCTTATCACCATCAAGAGTTTGCAGACCTTTTTTCAAGTTAATGTTCGTACCGTCGTAAGTGTCGACATATTTCATATCCATATCGACGTTCACTTCAATGCCGCCAAGGGCGTCTACAACATCCTCGAAGCCTTTGAAGTTCACAACAGCCGTATACTTGAGGTCCACACCGAAGTATTTACCCAGCATATCTCGAATGGCACGTTTAGCATCTGCCTCTGCCGCTTCCTTGTCCATCCCCTTGTCCGAGCGGGCTTGACTAAAGAAAGTAGCGTAGTTAGCGTTAGCTTTCCGTTCACCATAACCTTCCAGCTCCAGCAAAGTATCCCGAGGAATCGAGATAACAGTCGCTGATTTGGAGTTCGGGTTAAAGACAGCAACCATCATGACGTCAGTGTTCATGCCACCGCCCTTAGCCCTGGTATCAAGGCCAAGCAGTACCATTCCCACAGCTTTCTTCTTCACTGATTCCGCAACTGGAATCTGAACATCGTTATTGGATACAGTACCAATGTGGTTAATCGCTTTGTTCGCCTTGGTAGCCAGAAATCCGACGTATGCTGCGATTAACAAAATAACAGCCAATAATAGCAGCAAAACTACTTTCAGCACGCGTCTTTTCTTAGGTGGCTTAGGCGATCTTGGAGCGGTCTTGGCATTTACTCCACGAGGTGGCAGTGCAGCCGAGCCTTGCGTCATAAGATCATCACACCTTCATGTCAGTTGTATTTCGGATTGGACCTGATATCAACGAGAAGCTGCTCAGCAGCTTCCCGAGGATATAATTGCAGCTTAGTGCTTCCATTACGTTCATATTTCACATGAACCATAGTCGCATCTGTTGCTGCAATATGCTGGCCGGATACACCGTGGTCTTCCGACAAAATTTGCGCGAAAAACTCACAGGTATCCATAGCTGCACGATCATCCGGCCGATCTTCGGCTACGATATGAATCTGCAGCCAGTTGAACAAGGCGTCATCAAACGTCATTTGCCCGAATCAGCTTCCTTTATGGCGCCGCTGCCGGCCCTGTTATTTTTCCATTTGTCGTACAGCTGCCGTCCGCGAAGCATAAGCATCATTAGAACGGCGATCCCCATACATTGAATAATGGGAAGTTTGTCGACTTGCAGAACCATAAGGACTAGCGAACCAAAAGCCATCAGGATGTAGACAAGCACTTCCTTCAAGATCGGAAGCTTCTGATTGTTCGCCCTGAACACTTTATTGAAGATATAGATCGTAAATCCAAGTATAAGCAAATACGAAACGGCGTGATGGTCGCTCAACCATTGCTGCATGCCGTAACCCCCTTAGCCTGCCCGGTGTTTATACGCCTGCTTGCGCTGTTTTGCGATGTTTCTCTGCACGCTCGCGCTCGCTCTTGTTCAAGATTTTTTTACGAAGACGAATCGACTTCGGTGTAATTTCGCAGAACTCGTCATCGTTCAAATACTCAAGCGCTTGCTCAAGGGAGAACAGACGTGGAGTTTTGAGTTTAACTGTATCATCTTTACCAGCAGAACGAACGTTAGTCAGCGCCTTCTCTTTACAGATGTTGACGATGATATCGTTATCGCGCGTGTGCTCGCCAACGATCATGCCTTCATAAATTTCAGTACCCGGCTCAACGAATTGAATACCGCGGTCCTCTACACCCAGCATGCCATAGAACGTCGAAGTTCCTGTTTCGCTCGATACGAGTACACCTTGGTGACGTCCGCCAACTCCAGATGCAAGTGGACCATAGCTGTCGAATGCATGGTTCATGATGCCGTAGCCGCGTGTCAAAGTGAGGAACGAAGTACGGTAGCCGATCAAACCACGTGCCGGGATAATGAACTCCAGACGAACTTGGCCGTTACCGTTGTTGATCATGTTGACCATTTCTGCTTTACGTGTTCCAAGGCTCTCCATAACAGAGCCCATGCTGTCTTCTGGTACGTCAATCAGAAGGCGTTCGTATGGCTCGGATTTCACGCCATCAACTTCCTTGATGATAACTTCTGGTTTCGAAACTTGAATTTCGAATCCTTCACGACGCATGTTCTCAATCAGAATACCAAGGTGAAGCTCGCCACGTCCGGATACGATGAATGCGTCCGGGCTGTCTGTTTCGTCTACACGAAGCGCTACGTCTGTTTCAAGCTCTTTGAACAAACGCTCACGAATTTTACGGGATGTTACCCATTTACCTTCGCGGCCTGCAAATGGACTGTTGTTAACCAGGAACGTCATTTGCAAAGTTGGCTCGTCGATCTTCAGAACTGGCAATGCTTCTGGTTTTGCTGGATCAGCAATTGTCTCACCGATGTTGATGTCTTTGATACCTGCGATAGCAACGATATCACCAGCGCCTGCTTCTTCGATCTCAATACGCTTCAGACCTTGGAAACCAAACAATTTCTCGATACGGGCTTGCTTAACAGCGCCCTCACGGGTAATTACTGCTACCGATTGACCTTGACGAACGATACCACGGTTTACGCGGCCAACCGCGATACGACCGAGGTATTCATTGTAATCAAGCAAAGTAACCAGGAATTGCAGCGGCTCATCAACCGTTTCCGTAGGATGCGGGATGTGGCTTACAATTGTTTCATACAAAGCTTGCATGTTGTCTTCTTGTTTCTCAGGTTCGGACTCAAGGCTCGAAGTACCCATCAGAGCGGATGCATAAACAACCGGGAATTCCAGTTGATCATCGTTCGCGCCAAGCTCGATGAACAGATCAAGCACTTCGTCGATAACTTCTGTCGGGCGGGCATTAGGACGGTCAATTTTATTAACGACAACAATTGGCGTAAGGTTGCTTTCAAGAGCTTTACGCAATACAAATTTTGTTTGCGGCATGCAGCCTTCGAACGCATCAACTACGAGCAATACACCGTCAACCATCTTCATAATCCGTTCTACTTCACCGCCAAAGTCCGCGTGTCCTGGTGTATCGACAATATTGATTAGGTAGTCTTTATACGTAATTGCCGTATTTTTCGCCAGGATCGTAATACCGCGTTCCCGTTCCAAATCATTGGAATCCATTGCACGCTCCTGTACAGCTTCATGCTCTCTAAATGTACCTGATTGCTGCAACAGCTTATCAACCAAAGTTGTTTTACCGTGGTCAACGTGGGCGATAATCGCAATATTCCGGATGTTTTCTCTTGCTTGCATAACTAATAATCCACTCCATTTTCTCTAATTTACTTTCCTTGCAGCACTTACCAGCGACGACGCGATCGGTTCGTGATTACCATCCAGCCTCCGGCAACCATTAACACAAGCGCAACAATATAGATCCCCCAGCTCCATAACAAGACGAGCAGCAGAAAAACAGCTGAAGCAACGGCTAGCGCTATAGACGCCGTGAGCGCAACACGCGGGCGGGACGAGCCGAACAAATAATATTCGTATAAGCCGACAGCAACGCCAAGCAGGAACAGCGGCCACAAATATTTCAGTACATCCCATCCAAAGATGTTACAAACCATAAACAGCAGTGCAGACACGGTTAGTATTCCACCGGGAACAAGGACTGCCGCGGGAAGAAGTCTGCCAAAATAAAAGACATGCAGCAAAATTCCCGGAATGAGGACGAGCAGCGGCCAGAAAATAGCCCCCAAAAAGCTGAATACACCAAGTTTGCCCAGTAAAATAACGACCCCGACTAGTAACACAATAATTCCAGCGGAATATTTGTTATTAGGCATTTGCGTTCCGCTCCTTACAACGTCTACCCCCATACATGACGAAAGACGCCAGTTTTTATCTATCATAGTTTAAAGGAACTGCGATGAAAATACCAGCGGGAACAGAAGGAACATTGCAAAAAAATACCGTTCACCTGTGAACGGCTTGTGAAAACAGATTAAGTTCTTCGTTTTAATATGCCAATTATGACGACAAACGGTATACATAAAAGCGGTATCGCCTCCGCGGCTGTCCTCGATCCGTTGAATAATAAAGCATCCATTCCGGGATCATGAACAAGCATTCCACCCGCAGCATAACCAAGTAATCCAGCTCCAATATATACAAGTGGAGGGAATTTATGTAGTAGTGTTCCCAAAATCTGGCTGCCCCAAATGATCATTGGTATGCTTATCGCAATCCCGAGTAAAATAAGTACAGTATCGCCATCCGCAACTGCAGCAATTGCAAGCACATTATCCAGACTCATAATAAAATCCGCTGCCACAATGGTACGAATGGCTTGTGAAAGGGATTTCGATTTTTTGCTTGGCATATGCAGATCGCCATCGCCTTCCTGCCCGGCATCGGTAAGCAGCTTAGCTGCAATATAAAGAAGCAGCACAGACCCGATCGCCTGCAAATAAGGAATTTGAAGCAACGAAATAGCGGCAAGAGTGAGCAGACATCGAAGTCCTACTGCAGCGAGAGCACCCCACCAAACGGCACGTTTACGTTCCTTAGGTGGAAGCTGCTGGCTGGCCATTGCGATTACGACGGCGTTATCTCCACTGAGCAGCAAGTTAATTAATACAATTTGAAGAAAAATAAGCACACTATCCACTTTATGTTCGCCCCCTCTATTTCACCTGTATGTGAGGCGGACAAGTTTTATGAAAGGATGTCCTAAAAAAAAATGAATCCATCCCCGTCCTTCCTGCGTAGAAAATGAAGACTTCAAGAACAGAAAAGGAATTGTAAGAAGGGATGGTCAAGAAAAATGGATGTATTTACATTAGAATTCTGGCTGGCATTGCTCAATATCGTCTTTATCGATCTCATTCTTGCAGGTGACAATGCCATTGTCATCGGTATGGCCGCCCGTAATTTGCCTTCACATCAGCAAAAGAAAGCGGTTCTATGGGGTACGGCAGGGGCGATTGGCATTCGGATCATTGCTACAATCGTAGTTGTGCAGCTTCTAGATTTGCCTTGGCTTCACCTGGCAGGCGGAATCTTATTGCTCTGGATCGCATACAAACTGCTTATTCAAGAAGATGATAAGCATGGCGATATTAAAGCTGGCAATACGCTTTGGCAATCGATTCAAACGATCATTATCGCTGACGCAGCAATGGGGATCGACAATGTTATCGCGGTAGCAGGTGCATCTCATGGAAGTATGCTGCTTGTTATACTGGGACTGCTCATCAGCGTACCAGTCATCGTGTGGGGCTCTACGCTCTTCATTAAGCTGATCAACAAATTTACTTGGATCATTTATATCGGTTCTGGTGTCCTTGCTTACACTGCCGCTAAGATGATCACACATGAGAAGATATTTAAGGAATTTTTCGAAGAAAGCCCCGCTTTCTACTGGTCATTCCTTCTCCTCATTATCGTCCTTATTATCGCTGCAGGTCTTTATACGAACAACCGTATTCGCAGCAAAAGACAACCCATACAAGAGCAAAGCAGAGAAACCCATTAAGGGCTCTCTGCTTTTTCTTTTTTATTTAGAACCAGCGATCCTCACCGGCTGTCTCACCTGATGCTTGTGCATCTGGAGTCAGCTCGATCACCTCGGTACGTTCTACAGCCTCACGCAGCAGCTGCTCCAGCTCCGGAATATAGGATTCCGCCCGCTCCACCACATTCAGATTCGGATTCGTGCTTGGCGATTTCGGCAGGAACAGCGTACAGCAGTCCTCATAGGGAAGGATCGAAGTAGTAAATGTTCCAATTCGCTCTGCCTCGTTAATAATCTCCTGCTTATCCATCATAAGCAAAGGCTTAAGCAGCGGAAGAACTGTCGCTCGGCCAATGACATTCATGCTTGGCAGTGTTTGGCTAGCTACCTGTCCCAGACTCTCGCCCGTCACAATGCCGCCTGCCCCGTTTTTCTCTGCAAGCTGCTCCGTAATTCGAAGCATTGCACGACGCATGAGCGTGATCATCAGATTATCCTGCTTCGCCTGTACAAGTCTGGTCTGGATTTCCGTAAAAGGTACCATATGGAGCTTCAGCGGTGCCCCAGCATAGTAAGACAGCCTTCTGGCCAGCTCAATGACCTTCTCTTGTGCTTTATCACTGGTAAACGGATAACTGTGGAAATGAACAGCCTCCAGCTCCAGACCTTTGCGCATCGCCATCCAGCCTGCTACAGGGCTGTCTATTCCGCCTGACAGCAGCAGCAACGCTTTGCCATTTGATCCAAATGGGAAGCCTCCAGCGCCCAAAATGACCGTGTTAAAGATATAAGTTGCTTCTTCTTGAATATCGACTCGCAAATCAACTTCGGGCTTGCGGACGTCCACTTTCAGCTCCGCTATCGCCCTCAGCACATGGGAACCAACCAAATGATTCATTTCCTGCGAATTATGAGGGAAAGGCTTCCATGCCCGCTTAGCACTGACTTTAAAAGTTGCTGGAGGATGATCCAGCTCCTGCATGACCTTAAGGGCAGCAGCCTGGATTTGTTCAAGCTCGTTAGGGACGCCGATAACAGGACTGAAAGAATAGATCCCAAATACATCTTTTAAACGCTCTGAGATGGCCTCAAACGGCTCTCCGTTTAAGCTGATGGTAAGTCGGCCAAAGGTTTTGGCGTAGGAAAGTGCGGGAAACTCCTGAAGAGCCAGTCTAATCTGCTGAAGCACACGCTTCTCAAACTGGTTGCGGTTACGCCCCTTCATGACGAGATCGCCATATCGAACAATAATCTTATCGTAAATCACGTTAAAATCTGCTCCTTTCGAGCGGTTTCAGCTGCGCTACTGTCCGGCGCAGCATTTCAGCAAGCTTATCTATATCCTGCTCCGAATGTTCATCACCAAAGCTGATTCGGACTCCACCAGCTGCGTGTTCAGAGCTAGCTCCCATCGCCAGCAATACCCGGCTAGGCTTATTGTCCTTTGAGGAGCAGGCCGATTTGGTAGACACAATGGCGCCATGCTGCTCCAGCATATGAACGATTACTTCCGGCTTCATGCCGGGATAGGAGAAATGTACAATATGTGGTGCCATTAGCGCAGCATCTTCACTCCCATTAAGCTTTAACTCCGGGATATACTGAGCAGCAAGCTGGATAAGCTTCTCACGCAACGCATACATTCTGCTGCGAGTTTGTTCTTCTGCCTGCATCGCCATCCGCAGCGCTTTAGCAGAAGCGACAATACCTGGCACGTTCTGAGTGCCTGCACGCATGCCGCGCTCCTGTGATCCGCCAGACTGCAGCGGCTGCAGCTGCAGCCCTTCACGAACATATAGATAGCCGATGCCTTTGGGGCCACGAAGCTTATGAGCAGAACCGCTGAGCAGATCAATCCCCCATTCTCTTGGCTTAACAGGGAGCTTACCTATACTTTGTACCGCATCCACATGGAATAAGACCCGAGGATACGCCGACAAAAGCTTGCCGATCTCTGCAATAGGCTGAATAGATCCTACTTCATTATTGACATGCATGATGCTGACCAATATGGTCTCATCCGTAATAGAGGAGCTTAGTTGTTCCAAATCGATATGGCCAGCCGAGTTAACCGGCAAATAAGTGACTCGGAAGCCCTCTTGCTCAAGCTGCCCAAATGCATCGTTTACAGAAGCATGCTCAATTCGGGTAGTAATCAGATGATTGCCACGGCTCTTGAATTGTCTAGCTGCCCCTTTTATGGCGAGATTATTGCTCTCGGTCCCGCCAGAAGTAAACAGCCACTCCTCCGGCTTCACTCCAAACTGCTCAGCAAGCAGCGCCCGGGAACGGGCGATCAGCTTATCGGCTTCCGTTCCCGCGCGATGAATAGAGGAAGGATTAGCGTAATGGGCTTTCATTACTTCCGCGAATGTCTCCACCACTTCATCATAGGGCGGGGTTGATGCGCAATGATCGAAATACAGCATTTTGTCAACACCTTCCTAAAAATGAGAAAACCTCTATCGAGGCCTCTCAAAGTTGAGTGACCTCGTTTAGAGGTAGGTTTTATCTCCAAAGCTTACGGATTAATAGCGGGCCTCAAGCACCTTATCTATGTACCGCTGCGTTTCTACCGGCAGCTTGCCAAGATTCGCCTGAAGCTCATTGTCTGTTGTAACGCCTAGCTTATCAACTCGTCCAGGGCCGGCATTATAAGCGGCAAGCGCCACTTGTTCATTGCCATTATATTTACGGAGCAGGTAGGACAAATACTTCGATCCGCCATCAATATTTTGCTGAGGATCCAAGGAATTCGTCACGCCCAAGCCGCGGGCTGTAGCATCCATAAGCTGCATAAGTCCCTTCGCTCCTGCCGGAGATATGGCATCGGACTGGAATCCTGACTCCGTACGGATTACGCCTCTAATCAATTCCGGATCAATACCATATTTGGCGGCAGCTTCTGAAATTAATGCTTCATATTCCGTTGGTGCTGTGCTGCTTGCGCCTGTTTCTGTATTAAGAACCGTATTATAAAGGCTTGGAATACTCGACAATTTCGCCAAAGAATCGGATGAAAGCAAAGAACTTGTCTCATCCATGCTGCTAAGGCCGGATAAATCGCCGTTCATAAGCTGAGACAGCAAAGTATCAAAGATGGATGTGTTACTGTCGCCAGTATTCAAATCAAGCGGATTAACCGCGCTTTGAAAGTCCAAGGTTGGGGATAGCTGCAACTGAAGCAGCTGCTTCAGCGTGCGGGAATCGATACTCATAGGGTCCTCCTGTCGAATAAAGGGTATAAATGATGTATCGGTTTTTATTGTACATGTTTTTAACTATGGCGGCTAGTACTACACCCTGAATATAGGCAAAAGCAGCCCCGTATCTTACCGGAGCTGCTTTCCTCTTTATTATTTAAAAATTTTCACACGCTCATCAATCGGCTGGAACTGCTTCTCACCCGGCTCAGCGGTTGGCGTGCCAAACGGCATTTGCGCGATTAGCTGCCAGCTGCTTGGTATATCCCAAGCTTGCTTCACTTCTTCATCAATCAGCGGGTTGTAGTGCTGCAGAGAAGCTCCTAGCCCCTGCTCTTCAAGCAATGTCCAAACGACATATTGTACAATTCCTGAAGATTGCTGCGACCATTTCGGGAAGTTATCTGCATAGCTAGCGAATTGCTTTTGCAGTCCTTCGATAACAGCTGTATCTTCAAAGAATAGCACTGAACCGTAGCCAGCTTTGAAGCTGTCAATACGCTGCTCCGTAGAAGCAAATTGATCGGCCGCGACCATTTTGCGCAGTGTTTCCTTCACGATATTCCACAGCTTATCGTGATTCTCTCCCAGTAATACAACAGCGCGTGCGCTTTGGGAGTTAAACGATGATGGCGAATATAACACCGCTTCTTGCACAAGATTGATGATTTGGTCATCCGAAATGGTTGACTGCTTGCTGATTCCATAATAAGTGCGTCTTGCTTTTACCGCTTCCAGTAAGCCTTTTGAGATAGTAGAAGTATTTGACATTTTCTCCGCCTCCTAGGTGATTTCATAAGTAACTTTATTTATGTTAGTAACATTACAATATACCGAAGGCTATGTCAAGCACTTCGCTTGTTATGATGTCTCAAGTACTGTTCAATATTAGTGTTAATCATTGCCGAAGAGCTGAGCTTGAACGCAAAAAAAGCCGCTCCATAAGGAACGGCATTGGCTTTAACGTTCTAATCTTCAGTAACTGTAATCGTAATAGGAGAATATTCCCCGATTACCGTCTGACCATGAACGGATACACTGCCTTCCGGCGTTAGATCCTTCTCGGTCATAATGCCAAGAGCAACTGTGAACTGATTAAATTTTACCGGAACATTATGCTCTCTGCGGATTTCCACCCCGTTAACGTAGAAGACAATCTCGTCTTTCTCCCGATTGTAGGTGATTTTATACGTATTAAACTCCCGTGGCTGGAATTCAGTTGATTCCTTAAACACACAGAAATACCTCGTTTTATCCGATTCCGGCACTGGAACTCCAGGGAAAGGTAATACAGCATACACACTTGCGTATTTGTCATTGCCCGCGAAGAAGTCAAGCGCACCACCTGTTGTAAAATCGAGCAGATTCAAGGATGCGTATCCGTCGTACAAGTCGCCAGGGGCTGTATTCTGGGAACGTGCGCGAATTTGCAGCTCGAAGCTGATCTCACCTTTCTCCGGCACTTCAACAGGCTTCGCTGAATAATACATATGCTTGGCATTATCGAGAATTTGAATCTTATCATGCTTGCGGCTTAGCGGCGCGCGTACGTAGAGGATGCCGTTGCGTACAATAACTACTGCATCCGGCTCTCGGTATTGCCAGAACGATCCGTCCGGCAGCGGGAAGCCGCCAATCGTCCATACTTTACCTTCATCCAGAATGGTATCGAAATCTCCAAGAACCCATTGTTTACTCATGTCTATTCCCTCGACTTTCTATGCTGTATATGATCAAACCTTAGATTAGACCTTGAATCACTAGCGCAATAATAAGTATTAGCCCGCAGCGATTCGTCGCCTTAACGGATCCGCCCATAAGCGGCAAATACGCATGCGATGGATTTTGCTCCTTCAACCTGCCGTAAACGGCATAGAGCGGAATGGCTGTCAGCAGTGCAAGAAGCGCGTACCAAGGCAAAGCACCTGCCAGAACACAAATTACGAGCGAAACATACGCCAGAACGAGCAGCCATCTTGAAAAGACCAGCGCCCGCTGCTCTCCCCATACCACGACAAGCGTCTTTTTGCCTGCCTGCTTGTCCCCTTGCCAGTGTAGAAAATGATGATTAAATAAAATAAGAGTCGTCAATAGTCCAATCGGAAGAGACAGCAAAAGCGCCCGRTAATCAAGCTGCGATGATTGCACATAGTAAGCACCAGCAACGGGCAAAATACCAAACGACAGCAAAATCGCCACTTCGCTATACCCTTTTCCCCGGTAGCCAAAACGAATCGGAGGCGCAACATAGAAATAAGCAATCAAGCCGCCAAGCCCTCCAAATACAATAACCGGCCAGCCGCTAATAATAGATAAAATAATGCCGCTGATTGCTGCAATACCGAATAACGACCACGTTACCGTTGCAAACATTCGTATACTCCATGTTCCGTTCGTCAAATATCCGGAATTTGTAGAGATAGCCCCTTCTGCCTGCTTGGCAGCCTCATCTGTTCCGTTGTAGTAGTCCCACAAATCATTAATCATATTCGAGAACAAATGAGCCGCTCCCGAGCCTACTAATGTAATTAGAAACAGCCAAAAATTAAAATTGCCATCCCATACAAACGCACCAAGTGCGCCAAGCGCAACTGGAATGAGCATAACCGGAAGGACACGAAGTCGTGATGCCTTCATAAATTGTTTCATGATGTTGTTCAAGCTGCTTTCCCTCTCCCTTCTCTATCATCCGTCCAATCCTAATCAACCCTAATTGAACCACTTTCGCCAAGCGAACGTCAACTGAAAGAATAGGGCGAAAGCATCAATTTATGACAAAAAAAGAGCCTCTTCGGGTACTGAGTCCCGAAAGAAGCTCTTAAAATATGACTAGAATAGTTATCCATTCATTTGGACTTTCCGATTAATTAAATAGGTCATCACATAGATCAAGACAAGAATTACAACCGTCTCGAACACCAATGGTCCCCAGAAATTCGGAACTAACGTTTCCACTTTAACCCCAGCTGGTGTATTGCTAATCTGCTCACTGACCGATTGGAAAAACTCATCGGTTGAAACAGACATTTGCGGGAACAAGAAGTCCTCTAACCAATTGCAAATAAGCTGGATAGCAAAAAATGCAGCAACACCAATCCATACGCCTGCTTTTCCCGCAAATACTTTCGCAAACGTAATACTAAGAAAGATCATAACGATAAGCAGAGCACCTGATACCATCATCGACCAGAAGCCTTTCTCCGCCAAAATGTCCGACACAAGCAGCGAGCCTGTATCCAGAGTAAGGCAAAGGGTGAGGAGATGAATAACGCCTAGCACAACGATGACAATCAAGCTTGCCAGACCAAGCAATAAAGGCGACAAGACCGTATACAAAGCTGGAAGCGGAAGCAAACGGCGATTGAAATAACGCAGATTGCGTTCATAGGTCCTGCAGATTGTGACGCATACAGCGACAGAGACCGCAAGATACAAGAGAAACGCCAACACATACAACAGTTCATTCGCCCAATGATTGATTTGTCCCGTCACGGTTAATGCTGCTTGAGCAACAATAAACAGACAACCTACGACTAGCAAATAACTAGAGTTTCTTTTCCAATCATATTTTACGAGCTTCAGCAAATCTATCATTCAGCAAACACCTCTTTAAACAGCTCATCCACACTCTTACCCCTGGTAAAGCGTATTGTCTCCACTTCCTCTTGAAGCACTACATTCCCGTTCTTAATAAAGATAACCTCATCAAAGATCCGTTCAATATCCCGTACCAAATGGGTTGAAATAACAAGACAGCTGTCCTCGTTATAGTATTTGACGATTGCGTCTAGAATTTTCTCCCGGGCGACAGGGTCAACACCGCCAATTGGCTCATCCAGCAAATAAAGCTTGGCATTACGGGATAAAGCAAGTGTTAGCTGCATCCGGTCATTCATCCCTTTAGACAGCGTACTGATCTTATCCGACGGCTTCAGATTCATGAACTGCAGCATTTCATTTGCCTTCGCCTCGTCAAAGTCCGAGTAGAAGTCCTGATAGAAGCCGATCGCGTCTTTCACGCGCATCCAGGATTCCGTCAGCGGCTTATCCGGCATAAAAGATGTCCATGCTTTTGTCCGCTGACCACTTGGTTCACCGCATACAAGCAGTTGGCCGGAGGATGGCTGCATCAGACCGGCCGCTATTTTCATCAGAGTACTTTTGCCGCTGCCATTGCTGCCAAGCAAACCTATAATTTTACCAGGCTGAACTTGAAAAGATACATCCCTGAGGGCATGCTTAGATCCGTAAGATTTCGTCACACCTGATAATTCCAAGATCGATTCCACGTTTCTATTCACTCCTGTCAGGATGTTTGTCTGTTCCGCCGTCCTTCACGGCATCTGTTACGATTGCGATGATATCGTTCTTGTTAAAGCCAAGCTCCTTCATGCCCTGTACAAACCGTTCGAGCAGCTCGCCCGCCATCTCTTTCTTAATCAACATAATCGTCGACTCCTCGCTGGTCACAAATCGGCCAAGTCCTCGTCTTGTTTCTACAATCCCTTCCCGCTCCAGCTCCTGGAACGTACGTTGAATCGTATTCGGATTAATCTGTAGCTCAAGGGCAAGGTCCCGTACGGATTCAATTTTATCGCCTGGGCTTAATTTGCCGGTAATGATCTGCTTCTTCACATAATTCATAATTTGGATATAAATCGGCATATTGTTGTCAAATACGATTGTCACGGATGTTGATTCTCCTTTCCTTCGTCGGCCCGGGAAACGCCTCGCTTATGCGATATCGCGCTTCTTAAATACAGCAAAGCTGACGGATAGGAACAGCGCCATATATACAAGCAGTATAACAATGGAAAAAGCCATCGTCATCCCTTCAATCGGCGGTCCGTCTCCGTTATAGACCGACAGATCTGTATTACTGAACAATAAATACTTCGTAATGGTATAGCGGGAGAGCAGCATAACAAGCAGGCTTCCTACCATCATGGAGAAAATCCCGACACCAATTGACGCACCATTCGATTTCGTCAAAATTCCGATCATAAAGGTCATGGTGACGAACACAATCGAATAAACTGCAAGACTCGCGATATTGGTTAAGAAATCCGACCATGTAGACTCACCAGCTCCACCGCCGTAAACGATATAGCCGGCAACAACGGAAAGCACAGCTGCAGTAAGGACCAAAGTAAGCGTATATACAACCGATATGATATATTTGGATGCTAAAATTTTATGGCGGCTTTGCGCTCGGATTAGGAGAAATTTAATCGTGCCGTAACGATGCTCTTGCGTAACGCTGCCCGCCGCTGCAAGGACTGCAAGAACCGGTACAAGCTGCCCCGCAGCCTGCAGCATGATCGTCCCTGTAGCGAAATCCACTGTTGAGTTAAGGCCATCTGGCGATAATTCATAGAAGGCGTAAGCTAATATCCCAAATACAACAGCCAGGATCGCATACGCGACGAAAAATGATCTTTTCTTAGACAGCTTCAGCCATTCATTTACCAACAATCCTGTAAAATTACGCAATGCGGTTCCCTCCCGTCAGCTTCATAAATTCTTCTTCGAGTGTTTCACGAACTTCTTCAATTCGGTAAATCTCCACGCCTGCCGTTGACAGTTTGCCAACAAGGCCCGGGATTTGATCCTGTCTGAGCTGCAGGGTAATCCGATTCGTTAATGCATCAGCTCGCGTAATCGTTATATCCTCCATCAGATTGATTAACTCCTGTGCACGCTCTGCATTTCCTACTTGAAGCGAAATAGACAGAAGCTTTTGTGTAGGAATCTCAGATTCACCAAGTGAACGAATCGTAACCAGCTTGCCTTCCTGAATGACAACAATCCGGCTGCACATCAGTTCAATTTCGCTCAGCAAATGACTGGAGACCAATATCGCTATGCCCTCTGCTTCGGCGATTTGTTTCAAATACTCACGCATCTCTCTAATCCCGGCTGGATCCAGACCGTTTGTTGGCTCATCCAAAATCAGCAGCTTAGGCTCATGCAGCAGTGCTTGTGCGATACCAAGCCGTTGACGCATGCCAAGGGAATAAGCCTTCACACGTTTACCCAGCGCATCCTGCATCCCAACAAGTCTTGTCACTTCCGCGATCCGGGCTTCTGTCACACCTGCGGTCATCCGTTTATACTGCATCAAATTATCGTAACCGGTCATATACGGATAAAACTCCGGGTTCTCTATAATCCCCCCGACATGACTGATAGCCTGCTCGAAGTTTGTACGCACGCTTTGTCCGCAAATACGTACATCCCCGCTTGTCATTCCAATCAAGCCTACAATCATTCGCATTGTAGTTGTCTTACCTGCACCGTTTGGACCAAGCAAGCCTACCACTTCGCCCTTCGCAATATCGAAGGACAAACCATCAACAATCGCTTTGCCGCCTATCTTTTTCGTTAAGCCGTCCAACTGAAGCACAATCGATGGATTAGATATTTTAGCTGTTTTCATCCCGCAGCTCCTTTTGTATTAGTGTTATAGTTGAATAGTACACTAGGTCATTAGTATTGTAAAGAGGCTTTTTTGAAAAAATTATCCATTTCCTCTAAAATAGAAAAGCATCTCCATTCGAATCGGAGGTTTTACGATGAGATTGTTTCATTTTAGCGAGGAAAGCTCGATTAAACGTTTTGTTCCCAGGGTAAAAGCGAACCGCACCAATATGCCTCCTGTCGTATGGGCTATTGATGAGGAGCATGAATTCACTTTCTTTTTCCCAAGGAAATGCCCCAGAATTGTATATAAAAGATCAGATGGCTTAACGGAAGCAGATAACCATTTGTTCTTTGGTCTCACTTCCTGCAAGATCATCATTACGGTAGAGACGGGATGGTATGACCGAATTAAGCAAGCAACCTTATACCGTTATGAGCTGCCTGCCGATTCTTTTCAATTATTTGATGAAACTGCCGGCTATTACATCTCCACGGAGACGATTACTCCACTAGCGGTGGAGCCGCTTACTAATCCGCTGGACCTATTGATGGCAATAGGCGTCGAGGTTCGATTCACCTCTAATCTACATCCACTGCGAGAAGCTATTTTGCAATCATCCCTTACCGATTTTGGCATACACCAATTTGATCAAGCAAGCACTCAATAAAACGTCAAAAAGGCTGTTCTCCCATTAGATTAACTGGGAAAACAGCCTTTTGATTGAGCTTTGAAAAGAAATGAAAAGAAATTGAAAAATATTACACTTTAAAGATTGCTGCCTTCTCTTTCAGCTCACGAGAAGATTGCTGCAGGTTCTGCGCCATCCCTTGCAGGTTGTCAGAGATATCATTCTGCTCAATAGACAAGTGACCCATTTGCTCCATCTTCCCATTCACCTCGGAGGAGGTATGCAGCAGCTTGTCCACTGCGGTTACGATGTGAGTGATGCCTGTTGTGATCTCATTAATGGCAGTCGAGATTTCACTTACCTGCTCAGATAACGTATGGCTTTGCTTCTCTAGTCCTTTGAACACATCACTTGCCGAGATGGAAGCCTGCTTTGTAGAGAAGATCACTTCTGCAAAAGCTCCCATACTCTTGCTGCTTGATGCCACGTCCTCTTGAATGAGCAGCATTTCCTTCGAAATATTTTTCGAGATCAAATCGGTTTGACCCGACAGCTTGCGAATCTCTTCAGCAACTACTGCAAAGCCTCTGCCATGTTCCCCGGCGCGTGCTGACTCAATCGACGCATTCAGTGATAACAGATTGGTCTGCGTATTCACATCTTGGATATTATTGAGAAATTTCGAGACATTGCTATAACGTTCTGTAATTCGGTTGAAGGCTTCTGTCACCTGGTTAAATTGCTCTACCGTCTGATTAACCATCTGAACGACACCTTCCATATCAACCGAGCCTGTATGGGAATCATCTTTCATTTGCTGCATGTCTTTATTGATGTAGTCGCTCGAAGCCGCAATTTCCTGCGAGCTTGCCGAGATTTGCTCGGTAACTGCCGAGATTGAGGTAGCATCATCATATTGGGAGAGCAATACGGCTGTACCCAGATCGATTTGCCCTTTCACTTGCTCGGACGCCGTACGGTTGCGGCCAATCATCTCACCCATCTGGTTCGACATTTGAAGAACGGTCTGGCTGACACTAAGGGTTGCTTTTACCGTAGCTTTCAAATTATCACCCATGGCTGCAAGCGAGCGATCTATATCGCCAAATTCATCTTTTCGGTCCAGCGATTTATCATAAGTAAAATCATTATGCTGATAGGCGTTAATACGACCCATGATCCCTTGAAGACCGGCTTTAATACTTTTTACTAGTCCAAAAGTAAACAGGAATGGAATTACTGCTAGGAGCAGCACGTTAATTAAAATGATGATATTGGCTGTATTAACACTGTCGGACAGTTTCTTATCCGTATGCGCCGCATCAACTGTAATGCGCGCATTCACATTCTGATTCGCAAATTCCAGCTCGTTTAAGTAGATATTTACGAGTCTAAGCACAAGTGCTGATTTCATTTCGGCAGTCAAATTTTCGAACTCCGTTACATTAGAGCTCTTCAAATCGTTATACGCGATCTCATAGATGTTACCTTGTCCAACATAATTCTGCTGTTCTTCTTCTGCCGGAAACATTTTGTCCAGCTTCTCGAACGTTTTCTTCAAATGCTCCAGTTGACCAGGCATGTCCGCCAGACGTTCTTTTGGATCCACCACCGCAGCTGCAGTGCTGTCATTGTTGTTCTCAATCGAGTTAATCATCAAGAGCAGCGTCTGAAGCAGCGTATTGGATATCCCCTCATACTCGCGCTGCGCACTAGTTAACGTATTTGTTTCTTTTACAGCATGTGATACCGATAGGTTCTGCGTGTAAATAAATACACCAGCCACTACGTTAAAGAAAGTAATAATACTGGCTAACAGGAGCAATCTGACTCCTATCTTACGTCTGCCACCCAAAACCCGTTTGCTTGATCCCAGCCATTGTAATGCACTTTTAACCCGTTCCTTCATCCTCGTCTCTCCTCGCTGTCACTGAATAAACAAATAAGCTATCCGGCCAAAGACGGGCGGATAGCTGGTTAAGGCACTATGTCCTGCATCCGGCGGTCTGGCAACCATCGCTATATCCAGCATTAGGCCCATAACTTTGCGTCCTTGCCTTTCGACAAGTTTGCCTTTTTCAGTGTAATTACGACTATTTTCGACACAGGCACTAGTTTAGGATAAATCTACCTTTTTGTAAACAAAAAATGGTTCTATTGCCATCCCTCTATTACTATCGGCTCAACTCTTTGAAACCATTAGTAATAACGGTATAATAGATTCACCTTACATTGACAGGAGACGTGCAGAATGGAATTTCGGTTAGATCTGATTGAAGATAAGGTTGAGTTTTTTGAAGCAGGCGATTTGCGTACGCTGGAGCTAAGGATTGACCAGCAAATTGAGAATAATAAAGCACTGCTGCTGCAAGTTCATCAAGTCCAGCATCATGCTGTTTTTAATCCGAATACAGGGAAAATGCAGTACAGTGCAGTCGTTCATTTCAAGGCAAAAAAACGTTAAAAACTTTTTTCAAAAAAGGGGTTGCATAATCGGTACAAGCTGTGGCATAATACGTTTTGTGCCCGATACAAAACAATATGCCGGTGTAGCTCAGTTGGTAGAGCAACTGACTTGTAATCAGTAGGTCGTGGGTTCGACTCCTATCGCCGGCACCATCTTTTTTTTCCAGGACGTAGCTCAGCTTGGTAGAGCACCTGGTGTCCCGACCATAGAGCTAACATTCAGGAAGCTTGATAGCGATCAGGCTTTTTTTGTTTTCCTAAACTTTAAGATTCCCAAAGACTTCCTTTAACGTTTCGATAATAAAGGTGACATCCTCATCGGTAGATGACAACGGCGGACTGATCGTAAGCACATTATTGTAGCCTGCGACGGTATCGCCGTTTTTGCCGATTATTAACCCCTTTGCCTTACACTCTCCAATGATTCGAACGACGCCGGCAAGCGGATATGGCTCCTTCGTTTGCTTATCACTTACGAGCTCAATCCCCATTAAGAATCCAAAGCTTCGGATATCCCCAACAATCGGATGCTCCAGCAGCACCGAAAGTTCCTCCGATAACCGTTCACCCAACGCTGCAGACCGTTCGACCAGCTGCTCCCGTTCCAAAATCTCCAGATTCGCTAGAGCTAGTGCACAGGATGCCGGTGATCCGCCGAAAGTATTCAAATGGCGGAAATGACTGTACATCTCTTTCCCTTTGAATGCTTCATAAATGTCTTTACGCACCGCTGTGGCCGACAAAGGAAGATAGCCGCTGGTTAAGCCTTTCGCCATCGTTACAATATCCGGCTTAATACCGTAATTCATATGACCGAACTTCCGGCCGGAACGTCCAAATCCGCAGATCACCTCATCTATGATGAGGAGCACACCATACTTTGTGCAGATTTCTCGCACTTTCTCTAGATAAATCGGTTCCGGAACGATTACTCCACCACCTGTGATCGCTGGTTCCATAATGACTGCCGCTATGGTCTCCTGACCTTCCCAATTAATGGTCTGTTCGATATCGAGCGCACATTGCAGATTAAACTGTTCAATCGTCATTCCCTCGGGGCGGCGGTAGCTGTCAGGTGGACGAACATGGAGGAAGCCTCCGGCAAGTGGTTCATACATATACTTGCGCTGAGCTTGCCCGGTTGCGGCAAGGGCCCCCATCGAATTGCCATGATACGCCCGGTAGCGGGAGATGAATTTGTAACGGCTTGGAGCACCGGATTGCTCAAAATATTGCCTTGCGATCTTAAACGCCACTTCATTTGCATCGGAGCCGCTGTTGGAGTAGAAGATGATATAATCATCCTCCAGCCATTCATTAAGCTTCTCAGCGAGTCGGATTGCAGGAACATGGCTTTGTGTCAGCGGATAATAGGACAAAGTTTTAAGCTGCTCGTAGGCTGCGCGAGCGAGCTCTTCTCTGCCGTAGCCAACATTCACGCACCATAGTCCCGACATCCCGTCCAAATAGCGGTTTCCCCCGTTATCGGTAATCCATGAGCCTTTCCCTTCCGTAACAACCATGGGAGGTGCCTGTTCATTATAAGGTGACATAGCGTGCCATACATACTGGCGATCCTTGGCGATCAGATCTGCCTCTTCTTGATTAATCGACATGACTCCACTCTCCTTCCTTCAGCCATTTATCATTAATAACGGGCGGTAACCATTTTCTTACGTGTATAAAACTCTACGCCATCCCGGCCATTAGCATGAAGATCCCCATAGAAGGAGTTCTTGTAACCCGAGAATGGGAAAAAGGCCATCGGCGCAGGCACGCCAAGATTGATCCCCAGCATCCCAGCATCGATCTGCTCACGGAATTGGCGAATCGCCTTCGCGCTGTCCGTATACAGGCAGGCGCCATTAGCGAAATCCGACTGATTGCTGATCTCAATCGCCTCTTGCAAAGACGCCGCCCGCACAATCGCAAGTATTGGTGCGAACAGCTCTTCCTTCCAGATCGTCATGCTCGGGTTCACATGATCAAAGATGGTTGGTCCGATAAAATAACCCTCTTCGTCAACTGTATCCAGACGCCCATCACGTATAAGCTGTGCTCCTTCTTTTACCCCCAGCTCAATATAGCCAATCGTCCTATCCTTATTCTCCTGTCTAATCACAGGGCCAAGGAATACGTCCTCCTCTAATCCGTTGCCGATCTTGATATGGTCAGCTGCTTCCACGAGCTGCTGCTGCAGCCTATCTGCCGCATCACCAACGGCAACCACAACGGAGCAGGCCATACAACGCTCACCGGCTGAACCAAAAGCTGCAGCAATAATATTCGTCACTGCAAGCTCCATATCAGCGTCAGGCAACACGATGGAATGGTTCTTCGCACCAGCAAGTGCTTGCACGCGTTTGCCATGCGAGGCAGCAGTCTTGTACACATACTCCGCGACCGGCTGTGAGCCAACGAAAGAGATTGCTTTTACTTGTTTATTTTGGAGCAGCCCGTTCACCACATCACGTGCACCATGCACGATGTTCAGTACACCATCCGGCAAACCTGCTTCCTTGAATAATTCCGCCAGACGGTTCGCCAGGATTGGCGTGCGCTCGGATGGTTTCAAGATGAACGTGTTTCCGCATGCAATCGCAAGAGGGAACATCCAGCACGGCACCATCATCGGGAAGTTAAAAGGTGTTATTCCGCCTACGACACCAAGCGGATACCGATACATGCCTGATTCTATACCTGTAGCAATATCGGGCAGCTGGGTTCCCATCATTAAAGTCGGCGCTCCCGCTGCAAATTCAACGCATTCGATACCCCGCTGCACTTCACCATGTGCTTCCACGTAGCTTTTGCCGTTTTCCGTAGTGATGATTCGGGCTAGTTCGTCCCATTTCTCAATAAGCAGCTGCTGGTATTTGAAGAGAATCCGCGCTCTCCTAGGCACTGCAACCTCCCGCCACTCCTCGAACGCGAGCTGAGCAGCTTGGACTGCACGGTCAACATCCTCCTGCCCAGAGTACGGAACTCGTGCAATGACCTCTCCTGTGGCAGGATTCTGAACATCTTCATAACGACCGCTTGCTGGCTCTAACCATTCTCCGTGGATATAGTTCCGAACCTTAACGACCGCTGACTGAGACTGATGCAAATAGACCACCTGCCTTTCTTCCACTTATTATCTATGTCTAGTATAGAGCCCGATATTACCGTTTTCATTAGACATAATGTCACGAACTGAAGAGGCTTTTTCAACCTGATCGTCACAAACTACGTATTCGAATGTTCTTCCGATCGCCATTGCTCGGGGATTCCTTTGAATCAACAGGGTAAGGTTGGAATACCCGAGCAAAAGCGAACGCTTCAAGCTTTCTGAAAGAAAGCTACTTCGTAAGCATAAACTAACGCTTCTCCAGAATCATTCGAATAACTCCGTCCTCAAAAAAGTAATTTATTTCAAATCTAAATAACAATCAAAAAAACGGTCATATAGTTTTAGGCAACTATATCACCATTTCTGAAACTTTTTAATTTACGTAATATCTTCCTTTTTATGAGAGAGTCTCATTGCATACTTTTATAAAAATGTAGTGCTTCTGAAAGCATTGTTTTATCGTAGCCAGTCTTTTGATGGATTCTAGTGCACCATTGCTCAATATCCTCAGTTGCAGGCTCTTCAAATAATCCTTGAGTTGTGCTTAACACGCTGCTCCAGTTATAAAATTCCCAATGAGCGATTTCATCGTTGAAAGGAACTCTGCATTCTAATAGAGGTCGTTGTTTAATCGTATTCTGGGAGATCTCTGCCGCTTTCCATAAGTCTGTGATTGCAACCGGCGTTGTATCAAAATCCTGCTGGCTCATTTTTCCGTTTGATCGATGGTATTGTATCGTAAGCAAGTTTCCTTCAGCCTTTACCTGAATTTCGGCAGCCGGGAAGAATCCATGTAATTTATCCGCATGATAATCCTCACAATCCGTATCGATTAGAACCGGATTTAGCCATTGATCCCCCAGATCACAATAATAACGGTGGCCGTGTTCACTCTTTGCAATAACTGCCACATGTGCATCTGGTGTCCCTAAGTCATGACCCACTGGAAAAGCTTCAATTCCCTCTTGGTCAAACTCATGCAGCAGCCATAAAGAGAGGTCAAAGCAATTGCCGGTTATCCCATATTGCTCGCGATGTTCCTTCATCATAGAAGGATCTCTTTGTTTTCTTGTTGTATTTTGCTGATAGTACCAAGCTTTCGTTAATGTCTCCATCGGGAAATGATCAAATTTTCTCCATACCTTTAAAATCTCTTCAGGAGCATTCATACACGGGTCTCCTTAGATAAGACTTGGAGAATACGATCTCTGGTCTCTTGCAAATGTTTCTCAGCTCCATGAGGCTGAAGAGGCTCGCTCCATGAGAAACCATCACCCTTATATCTCGGAATTAGATGCATATGGTAATGCGTCAAATCATTAAAAATGCCGCCATTCTGGCAGATGGTGATGCCATCCGGATTGAATACTTCCTTCAAGGCGACTGACACCTTCTTGGATGCATCCATGATGGCATACGCGGTGCTCGAGTCAAGCTCCTCTATATCGAGATAATGCTGCTTGGGGAGAATTAAGGCATGACCTTCATTAAACGGTGCGATATCAAGCACACAAGTCACAAATTCATTCTCATAAATAAGGTTTAAGTCCGGTTCAATTCCATTCGCAATGCGGCAGCCTAAACAGTCCATGTGGCTATATCCTCCTGTTATGTTTATTTCAAATTGTGGTTTCCTCCATACAATGGATTAGCTTGAACGACGAACAATAAAGGTAAGCCAATTGCCACGGAATTCGATAGATTTACCGTATTTGATTTCATTGATTGACTGAGGCATGAATCTCTCAACTACAATCTCCCAGCCTGTATAGCAATCTTTCATGAGTTCTAAAGCTTCATCGGTTTTCAAATTCAATTCGATTAAGCCCTCAGATACTTCACCTGTCTCGCAATCAACCTCTTCAACCTCCGTATTCATCAGAATGGCATTGATCCCGTCAGGCTTTGTCCCCTCTATCATTCTAGTAAAGACAGATCGAAGGACATCTTCCGTAGCTACATGCTCAAGAGAGGAGCAAGCGATAATATAGTCATAGAACTGAGGTTCAATCTGATAATCCTCTACATCCTTGATGATGGGCACCAAATTGTCGTAAACGTTGTACTTAATCGCATTCTCCCGAAGGATCGTTATAGCAGATGGGATAAGGTCGACAGCAGTTACCCTACCGTTATACATTTTGATCGCTTGGGCGATCGGTACAGCATTCCGTCCGACACCACTACCCAAATCCAACACACGAAGATCATTTGGATCCAATAATTCCAACGAGTCCATTATTGCCTTCACAGGTTTAGCCAGCCACGTCCCCGGTGCAAACAAATCATGCTCGGCATAAAACTTCTCGTGGTACTTGATTTCTTCCGTACGTGCCTCAAGAAACTTCGATTCCATGACGAATTCGCCCCGCCTCTTTTATTTAGGATTAATATGGACGACAGCTATTTCCGGTAATGTTCATTGCCATAAATCGAATTATCAAAGCCATATACAAGAATGCGAGAGCCATGAATATGTACAACGGAATGCTTATTATCCAAGACCCTTATATTTCTGTTTTGCACTTGTCGCAGGATCGAGTTGTATTGTTCCGACGTAAGCGGATGCTTCTTGAAACGAATGGTTTGCTCTCGTTCATAGTTGCCAGGTACGAAGAAGACTTGCGTGCATGCCAGACGCCCTAACTCTCCCAGCACTTTCTCTAGCTTTCGCTGGTTGCATAGATATAAGTCCCTTTGCTTATGATTTATTGCACCTGTTTAACTAATTCTATTAACTCGGATTCTGTTAATGTATTCTCGCCTAAAGGCTCCTGATTGCCATTAATATAATAGACGTAACGAGCTACAAAACCTTTATCACTTTCCCACCAAATAGACTGACTAGTTTCATCTTCCTCGTAGTAGGTTTGTTTTCCATTTATGGCTTCCAGTGGTTTCATCCCTTTTACATAAGATGCGGTTTCTGACTCATCAATAACTTTGCTTAAAATATACCTTATCTCTTGAGCAGTCTGCTTATTTTTATAGTGAAATACAAATTGATGAAGTGTATCCACACTATCAATTGCAATCTCCGTGCGGATGTCATTAACTTCAAACGGGAAACTTGTTGGTTCTGGAAAATCATAAAGGATCGAATGAATGCTATCTTCGGGCTGCTTCTCAACACTACATCCACTTATTAAACAACATAATATCAGTAAAGCAACAAATCGAATCTCCATCACTCCCTTTCCTAAATATGTAAACGCATTATTATGTTCTTTGTTGCATCCAACGTTTAATAAAATATATCCTAATCAAAAAATAAAAACCGAGACCCCTTACCGGGACTCGGTTTCCTTGTTAATTCTAGAAAATATACTCATCCACATACGCATTACGGAACTTCCCGTCTGGGTCACATCGTAACAGCAGTTCACGGAATTCCGGGAGCTTCTTATACAGCGATTGCACACGCTCGGCTGACATAGTATACAGCTTAGCCCAGTGAGGACGTGCATCGAATCGCTCCAGCTTAGCTTCTATCAATGGAAGCACTTGCTTGACTGCCTCCCACTCCGGCTTCCAGGTGAAATGGAACGCAACGGAATCCTGCTTATAGTTCGGGCTGAGCCACAGCTCGTCCGCCGCAATGGTACGAACCTCAGAAATAAATAAGAGAGGTGAGATCTGCTCACTAAGCTCATTGATTGCACATAGTGCTTCATAAGCATGGTGGCGTGCAACAAAATATTCGCTCTGCAGCTCTTCACCAGCACTAGGGGTAAAGTCCATCCGGAAATGCGAAAGCCGCTCATGCCATGGCCCCGGAACACCTAACTGCTCACTGCAATTTTCCGCCGTCTGCCCTGGTACAGGATGAAGCTTTGCCATTGCCGGAATAGCCTCGAAGAAAGACGCTCCCTCTATTGGGTGATCTTCTCCTGCCAATCTTTTCTGCCATACTTGATTAAACGTAGATTCCTTCCAATCTGTGAACAGACTAACACTGTAAGCGCTTGAATATATCGCATCAAAGTTACTCTCGAGCTGCCCCAATGGAAGATTTTCATAGAGATATTGGCTAATCTCAAATACCGGAAGAATGTCCAGCGTAATTGCTGTTACTACACCTAGGGCACCCAGACCTACAACAGCTCCATTAAACAGCCCATCTTCATCATCTCGAGTAAATACCGCCACCGTACCGTCAGCTTTAACAATTTCAAGCGCAAATACCGCCGTTGAAAGATTGCCGTTCCGGTCGCCAGAGCCATGGGTTGCTGTTGCAATAGCACCAGCTATTGTAATATGCGGCAGCGATGCCAGATTGTGCAGCGCATAGCCTTCTTGGTAAAGGTATTCACCAAGCTCTCCGTAACGGATACCACCTTCAACTTTTACTCGGTTATTGGTCTTGTCCAGTGCCAGAACACGATTCATCTTCTGAAGGCATACCAGGCTTGCGTTCGTATCCGCTATTCCATTAAAAGAATGCCTTGATCCAAGCACTCTCAGCTTGTTGCTGCGAACTACAATATCCTGCACTTCTTCTACTGTTTCGGGAAAGAGATATTCTGATGCACTATACTTATAATTACCTGCCCAGTTACGATCATTTGCCACAATCCGTACACTCCTTAAGAAGTTATTCAAGTTGATAAAGCTCACATATAGTCATTATGCGTATAAGGCTTCATTTCCTGCTACAGGCAAAAATAAAAAACCAGCCTAATTAAAGGCCAGTTAATTTGTTATACCAGAAATATCTTTAAATTCGCCGCGTTCGCATGCTGCTTCAAATTCTTCCTCATCCATACCGTTCATCTCATCAATCCGCGTAATGAGCTGCAAACCTTCTGCTAATAACTCAGGTTTGTATTCAAAGATCTGCTCGATATGAACACTCGGGTCAATCACTTTATCTATCGTCCATACACGGCTCTGAAAGCTGAAGCTTAATCTTATGCTAACTTCCTCTTCTATGCCTTCCAACTTTACAGCCAGAACATTGTCGAGCATTTGCAAACCCTGGGGCAGCACATGATATTCAAAGCCCTTATCTATTAACGAAGTAATACGGATCACCCAATCGACTCCCCCCATGAACTCGTCAATATAATACCAAATCTTCGCGAAAAATCAACAAAATTCGCCAATGTTCTCAGGGTTCATAAAAAATAGATAAAAAAGAGCTGCCTCTTATAATAAGAGACAGCCCTGCTGTTATTCCGCACAATACATAAAACCAATTGCTCCAGGTCCTGTATGCGTCGTAATAACCGGTGTTGCTGGACGTATACGGACTGGAATTGCTGTAATCCGGCTTAGTTCTTCCCGAAGCCGTTCGGCTAAGGTGAGATTATCAGCATGTGAGATCCCAATTTCGGTAATCTCCTTGCCGGCCGTGTCACTGTTAAATCGTTCAAGCAGACTCTTAATAATCTGTGAGGACGTCCGAACCTTGGTGACAGGTGTATAGATGCCCTGTTCAAGCATAGCAATCGGCTTAATGCTAAGAATAGAGCTGATCCATCCTTTGGCTTTGCCAATTCTGCCGCCCTTCACGAGATTTTCCAACGTATCCACGACAACCAATAAAGTTGTGTTATCAAGAATCTTCATCAATCTGGCCTTAATTTGTTGGACCGTTAATCCCTGACGAGCCATTTTCGCCGCTTCTATCACTTGGAAACCAAGAGCCTGAGAGATCATCTGTGAATCTATGACAACGACATTGCTAGAGGACATCGCGGCTGCAGCACATGCAGTGGAATAAGTACCACTCATGCCGCTTGTCATATGAATGGAAATAATCGTATCTCCATTTTGCCCAAGCCGATCGTACATTTCGAGAAATACACCAACCGCAGGCTGTGATGTCTTTGGCAATTCAGGGGCAATCTTCATTTTCTGAATAAATTCAAGTGGAGAAATCGTCACATTATCCTCGTATGTTTCTCCATCTACAAATACCGACAAAGGAATGACTTCCACTTCGTGCTGGTCGAGCAGCTCCTTCGGCAAATCTGTTGTGGAATCCGTAACAATCCTGATGTCAGGCATAAAGAGCCTCCTTTAAAATAGCTAAACTACGAACAATACGTGAAAGTGATCAATTGGTTTCAATATAATTAGTGGAACTTTCTCCCACTCACATCAGTCTATTATCGCATGGTTTTAACCGAAGGAATAAGTGAAAATATGGAATCTGAGCTTCAAACACACAAAGCATCCCTGCCGATTAGCAGGGATGCTTTGTTCATTTAAAGTCAACATCTTACCTTAGTTCGCCATTCCTGACGGTTATAGTTTTCGAATATATCCAGCATAATTGGCCTAGTATGCATTACCGTTCGTGCCTAATTTACGTAACGTGTGTAATCCTTCGTCTTGCGAACAAGCTTGCAGTGCGACATGTAGAGGCTCGTGCTTTTCTTTTGCGTATGGCTTTTGAAATCTTTTCTTCTAATACAAACATAGTGCCGCTTGGATATGGAATACACGAGAAAGCCTCTGCGGACGCACCGCCCAACCCAGCCGGAATCCGTGCCGACCTCTTTGAACTCGGGAAACGGGACACGCTTCCAGACCGACCTCCGGAAGACCAGTGTGCCGCCCTTGATACTGCGCGAGTATTTCATTTCGCCCCCCTTGCGGAAAACCATCAGCGAACGAGAAGCCTCGAAGTAAATGTAGGAAGTATGTTTGCCCACGATGGACGCTTTGCCGCTTTTGATTGTACGGGCGGCTTCACGCAAAAATTTAGGCCCATAGTAATCGTCATCATCAAACTTGGCGATGATGCCGTCCTCGGCCATCTTGATAGCGTGGTTCAGGCATTTGCCGAGCTTGTATTCTTGGGGAAGCTGGATCACTCTGACTTCGTTCTCCGGATATTGGCTTGCCCGTTCCTGATAAGGTCCGATATCCATTTTGTCGTTATTCAAGACGATAATCATTTGTTTGTTCTTCCATAGCTGCCGGTCGTAATTCTCGAATACATTATCGATGAATGAGGGTCTCATCGTACATGCGATTACGGTGATCATCTTACTTGTCATCTCCCTTCGGCGCAGCTAGAAGCTTTGCTTTGCGTTGGTTCCATAATGTATTTTTTTTGATTTTGTACAATTTTTTATCAATGATTTTTTGGTACAAGGTTAGGAATCGATCCGTCATGATGCGGTCGGAATAACGGGTTCTTACATATCGTCTGCATTCACGGGCTGCGGGCAGCCGCTTGCGGTATTTGACCTTCATCGCCATGTCGGATGTCGTTGTGCATAGGAGCTGAGGCATTCCTTTAAGCACCTCGGCAACGCCGCCTTTCTTAAAGCCTAGAACAGGCGTGCCGCTGGCCAGCGCTTCGATGAGGACTAGTCCGAAGGGTTCATCCCAAGTCGACGTGAACAGGACGCAGCTTGCGTTGGCAAGCAGCTCGCGTTTGCGGTCTCCGCCGACGGGGCCGATATAGCTGATTTTACTGCCCAGATGCGGTTTGATTTTGGTATTGAAATAGGATTTGTCGTTCAGTGTGCCGGCAATGATGAGCCGCATGCCTGTTTTTTTTGCAACCTTAATGGCGAGATGGACGCCTTTTTCCTTGATCAATCTTCCCATGTAGAGCAGGTAATTTTGTTTGTCCTTCGTGTAGGTGTAATCCTCCAAGCGGATACCATTATGGACAGCATAGCCATTTCGTTTTCCATATTTACGGAGGATGAATTTGCTGACATATACCMGAAGCTGCACATCTGACTTAATTCCTTTGGAATGGGAATTGCAGATAGTCGGAATAGGCGGATTCGCTTTCGCGACAATGCCGTAGTGATCGTGTATGATATCCACGTCTGGCGGGAGGTTTTTAATAATGAAATCCAGCTGCTCTTTCGGATCATCCGACTCATATTCGAACGTTTGAGTCGCATTCGAGGTAGATCCTTTCTTAGCAAATAGAATCACTTCATGCCCCCGGTTGACCAATTCTTCCGTTAAATAATGCACATCACGCTGCGTCCCCCCGTAATCCTTCGGAGGTACAGGAATCGTATTCGTCGATATTTGAGCAATTCTCAAATGTCTCTCAACTCCTTAGGTCAATAACTTCCCATAGGCATTCCTTGTAGGATATGAATGGACATCTGTGCAGGGCACGGCTCTTTCACCGATTTCAAACCTAATTTATACGGCGTATAGTATATCGCCCATACAAAGTGAAAACCATTTTAATAGAATAGTAGAAGTTGATAGAAAGAGGTGAGAAGCTATTGAAAGGATTAATTCTCTGTGCAGGGAAAGGAAGCCGCTTATATCCGTTTACCAATAATCGGCCGAAGACGCTTATACCCGTCGCAAATACGCCCCTGTTGCAATTATCAATCGTGAAATTAATGGAGCTCGGAATAGATCGTATCGGCATCGTCATTCATCCATCCCAAGAAGCCGACATTCGCGGGCAATTCGGCGAGGGAGAAGCACTTGGCATCTCGATTACGTACATCTATCAGCATGAGGCCAAGGGAATCGCGAATGCGCTAAACCAAGCGAAAGACTATATATCAGGCGATGCGTTCCTACTTCTGCTGGGGGATAATTTGATTTCCGCGCCGTTATCCGATTTGAAGAACGACGTCGAGTTTGGCGGTGTACAAGTATCCTTGCTGCTCGCGGAAGTTGCGGTCCCACAGGATTACGGCATCGCGGAGATCCAAGATTCGCGTATCGTAGGTCTGGAGGAGAAACCGCCGCATCCGAAGTCTAATTTAGCGGTATTAGGGGGCTACGCGTTTACGAAGGAGATCTTCGACGCGATTGACGAAATCACGCCCTCTAAGCGGGGCGAGTACGAAATAACGGATGCGATTCAGTGGTTAATCGACAGGCAGCATGTCGTCGCTTACCATGTTACCGACCAATTGAACATCGACGTCGGCACGATGGATCGATGGCTGCTGGCCAATCAAAAATTGCTGGACGCGAAGGCATTGAAGAAACGGGTTCACGAATCTGCCTGGCTGGAGCGCTGCACAATCGTGGAGCCGGTATCGATCGAGGAAGACTGCGTGCTGAAGGATTGCCAGATCGGCCCTTACGTTTCGATTGGAGCGGGTTCGATGATTGAAAACTGTCAAATCGAGAACAGCATCATTTTGAATGGGGTTCATATGAAAGATCTCACATTCCCTATTAAAAATGTTATTATCGGTGAGCATTCCATTGTCGCTGGGGTACTCATGAATGAAGAGGTGAAGAAGCCTTGAAAATTTTGATTATCGGTACGGGCTATGTAGGGGCTACGACCGCAATGGTTTTTGCCGAGATCGGCTGGCAGGTAACCGGACTTGATATCGATGCGGGCAAAATCGAACGGCTGAGGCAGGGACGCCTGCATTTTCATGAGCCTGGCCTCGAGGACCTGATTGCCAAGCATGTGCAAAGCGGCCGCTTGCGGTTTACGACGGATAAAGAAACCGCCATTAAAGAACATGACGTTATTTTCCTTTGCGTCGGAACGCCATCGCTGCCGGATGGAAGCGCGGACCTGCGCTACATTGGGCAAGCCGCCGAGGACATCGGGCGCATGATGAAAGGCTATAAACTTGTCGTCACCAAAAGCACCGTCCCCGTCGGAACGCAGGAACAGATCAAAAAGTGGATAGAAGCCGCGCAACAAGAGACCTATCCATTCGATGTCGCTTCCAATCCCGAATTTCTGAGGGAAGGCAAGGCCGTCGAGGACGCTTTGCGGCCCGACCGTATCGTA
Organism: Paenibacillus sp. YAF4_2; assembly: GCF_052113225.1. Lineage (NCBI taxonomy): Bacteria > Bacillati > Bacillota > Bacilli > Caryophanales > Paenibacillaceae > Paenibacillus > Paenibacillus sp. YAF4_2. Next base: position 80,983 of record NZ_JBFRCT010000009.1, on the reverse strand, counting down.
ATCGGCACCGATAGCCAGCGGGCAACCGAGCAGCTTCAAAAGCTGTATTACTCTTTTGCATGCCCTTGGATCGTAACCAAGCCGAGGACCGCCGAGCTTATCAAGTATGCATCCAACTCGTTTCTCGCAACTAAAATATCGTACATGAACGAGCTGGCAAGGCTCTGCGACGAGCTGGAGGTCAACGTAAAAGAGATTGCCGATGGAATGGGTCTTGATCCTCGGATCGGGTCAAGCTTTCTACAAGCCGGCCTGGGGTACGGAGGTTCCTGTTTTCCTAAAGACGTCTCGGAATTGGTTATGACTTCAAGAAAGCATCATGTAAATCTTCGTATCTTGGAGGGAGTCATAGAAGTCAACCGCACGCAGTACGCCTATTTGCTCGACAAGGCTAGGTCGCGGCTGGGGGGCTTTGCAGGCAAGAACATTACGATACTGGGGCTTGCGTTCAAGCCGGATACAGACGATATTCGGGAAGCACCGGCAATACGGATAATCGATCAATTGTTACTCGAACAGGCCAATGTTAAGCTCTATGATCCCATTGCGGCTTTACCGGTGCACCCTTCCTACGCGGCGGTGAAGGTCTGTTCCTCAGCCGAAGAAGCATTACGGGGCGCGGAAGCGATTATACTATGCACGGAATGGCCCGAGTTCGGACAGCTGAATTGGAAGAAAGCGAAGAGGCTACTCGGGCAACCCAACTTCTTTGACGGGCGCAATATGATGGATGCTAGGCGGATGCGTGGAATCGGATATTATTATCAAGGTATCGGCAGCGATCATTGAGAATAATTCGCTTTTTATAGTTACAAGAGAAGGTTCATTGGCCCTGTTGGGTGCAAGAGAATTTGTCGGACAACAAGAATATGTATACTACTGAAGCCGAGTAAACCGCGGCTTTTTTATTTTTTATAATTCTCTTTTAAGCATATTTATGCGACTGCCACACCAGCAGTCTTTCTTCCCTGACATACAACATGACTGTGCCTGCCGGATATTCCTTACTCCAGAAACATCTCTAGTCCACATCACGTCTATATATAGAAAGAGACGGTACAACTGAAACGGAGGTCGATTGTATTGAAGGAGCAGTATCAGCCTTCTTGTGAGTTTACGATTGAGGTGATCGGTGAAGGAATGGCAGTGGCTGTGCCAGACGAGACTGTCGTCACTCTAGGCGTTGCTCAGGAAGGCGAGAGCCTAGGAGAACTTCAGGCGAGTAATGCTGAGAAGATTGGAGCTATCATAAATGCACTGTTGTCTCAAGGAGTACCACGGGAGAATATCTCAACCGCGCAATTTACAATCGAGCCGCAATACGATTTTATAGACGGGAAGCAAGTCTTCCGAGGATACAGAGCCGTGCACCTATTACGCGTCACGATTGACGGAGCGAAGGATACTGGCAAAATTATCGATGCCGCTGTTGCCGCGGGAGCAAACATGGTATCCGATGTGACATTCCGTTCCTCACACGCAGATGAAGCTCAGCGAGAGGCCTTAACATTGGCCGTACGCGACGCCGGTGCGAAGGCACTTGCCATTGCCGCAACCCTTGGCGTCTCCCTGTCTGCCGTTCCTTGCAAGGTAATGGAAACATCCCGGAACGGCTTCGAGCCAGTCATGTTCAAGGCGGCTTCCATACCAGCCGGGGACGCCGGGACGTCAATTGAACCTGGGACGCTAACCTTTAAAGCCTCTGTCCGCGCTTGGTATGTGTATGGGTAAGAATTAACGTATATAACTGACCAATATAGATATCGCCAAAAAACCTTGAAAGGCGCAAAGCCAATCAAGGTTTTTCTGATTATCCACTATGCTCTCACCTCTCCCCTATCCCTTCATCCCGCCCTGCATGCCAAACCCTTTGGACATAAAGCGTTGGGACAAAATATACAGCATAACCGATGGGATGGCGTACATGACGGAGAAAGCGGCTAACTTACCGTAGTCGGCCATGCCATATTGTCCGAAGAATTGGTAGATCTTAAGTGAAGCCGGGAAATTCTCCGGGGACTGAAGCAGGATGTACGGTACAAAGAAGTTCCCCCAGCTGCCGGAGAATGTAAAGATCGCAACGGTACAAATACCTGGAACCATAAGTGGTGCAACGACCTTCCGAATCCCTACAAATACGGAAGCCCCATCAATCCATGCCGCTTCTTCCAGCTCGGAAGGCACAGAGTCCATAAAGTTTTTCAACATCCATATACCATACGGCATAGCAGAAGCTACGAAGAAGAGAATAACGCCAAAGATATTGTTATACAGCTTAAGGCTAAGGAACAATTGATATACTGGCACCATAACCGCTGTTATTGGCAATGAGGTCATGAACAGGATGGTCAGCATAAATGGCTTCTTATATTTAAGTTGATAACGTGACAACGGATAAGCCGCAAGCAAGCCGAGTATAACGACCAGAACAGCTTGGCCACCAGACATAAAGAGGCCGATCAGAAAGGCACGCTGATTGTCTTTGTTCGTCAGTACGTCCACATAGTTATTGCCTGTCAGATGAGTTGGCGTCTTCAAAGACTGCATGGCATTTGTATCAACGGAGGCTACTAGCACCCATAATAGGGGCAGCAGGAAGCAGACTCCGATTAAAGCCAATATGGAGTAAGGCAATATTTGAAAAATCCATTTTCGTTGTTTTGCACTCATACAATTGTTCTCCTTGTCCGTTTACTCTTTCATCGAGCGGATATAGAACAAGCTCAGGATGATACCGATGAACAGCAGCAACAATGAAATGGCCGTACCGTAACCAAGCTGATAATTTACGAACGCTTGATTGTACATAAAGATTGGCAGCGTTGTGGTTGACGTACCTGGCCCCCCGCCTGTCATTGCGTAGATCAGACCAAACACGCCTAGTGTCTGAAGCGTAACGAGCATCATGTTGGTCGTGATGGTTTCTTTTATGTATGGGATCGTTATCCGCATCAATACCTGCCATTTTGAAGCTCCATCCACAATAGCAGCTTCCTCAATCTCGCTAGGCACATCATCTAAAGCCGCCTGGAACACCAGCATGGAGAAGGCTGTCCCATGCCAAATATTCGCGAGGATGATCGTAATCATCGGAACGGTGTACAGCCAAGTAACCTCGCTCATGCCAAAGGATTGCAGGATCGCATTTAAGGTCCCTTCATCGCCAAAAAAGCTGTACAAGCATAATGCGCACACAATCTCCGGCGTAACCCAGCCCGCTAATACAATGGTACCGATGACTCTGCGAAACCATTTATTTCTGTGTTTCATGAAGAGTGCGATTAAGAAGCCTAATACCTGCTGACCAACGACAGCTGAACCAATAAGAAATACGAGTGTATTCCAAATGCTGGTCCGTACCGTGGGGTCCTCGAACATACGCGTATAGTTATCGATCCCAACAAAGTGCAAATCCTTGGCAGCTTCTCCCGTTAGAGCAAGGTTAGTAAAGGAATAGAATACCGTCAGTAGAATCGGATAAATAAAAAACACCAGCATGATCGCTACGGAGGGCAGTAAAAAATAAACCCAAGTCCATGTTTTTCGCCGCTTCTCCATGCCTTGAACGGCCAAACTGCTCATTCTTGTCTTCCTCCTCCGCTTGCAAGATGAAAAGAAGACTTGCTCAAGCAGCCGCGTCTATGGGATGGGCTTGAGCAAGCCGTTTTCTATTATTTTTCTAAAATTTTATCCGCGCCTACCGTTCGAGTGACATCTTGGGCGTATTTATTCGCTGCATCCTGCGCTGATGTTCCTGATGCAACGGATTCGACCATCGTCTGAATTTGTGTCGAGACTTCCGGATATTTATCCTGCGCAGGACGGAACTCGGCATTCTTCAAATAGTCTGTTGCGATTTGATTAAACGGCATTTGGGTATATTCTGGATCAGACCCTACATCCGCACGAACGGTGATATTACCGGACGCAATGACAAGCTTTTTCGAGTTTTCTTTGTTAAGTGCAAATTTAATAACTTCCCACGCCTCATCTTTGTGCTGCGCGTTCGCCGGAATGGATAATGCCCAGCCGCCTGCAAGGGTGATAGAGCCTGGAGCCTGACCTTTGCTTGTAGGCATTGGAGCGAAGCCAAGAACGTCTTTATATTCCGGCCATGGTGCTGCGCCGCCTTCCAGATAGTTGCCTGTAATCCACGAACCGTCGAGCGAAATCGCCAGCTTGCCTTGCGGCAAATATTCACGAGTGGCTGTATTGCCCGCTTGACCGTTCAGCACCTTGGACAGCGGTGGTCCAAGCTTCTCTTTGTTAATCGTCTGGATAAACGTCAGCGCATCAACGATGCCTTGGCTTTTCGTAATCCATTTGCCTGTGTCGTTATCGTAAAGTCTTTCGCCTGTGCCATAGAGCAGCATCTCATAAGTCTGCATGGAAGTTGCCTCACCGGTTGCCTTGCCCATATTCATCCAGATTGGCACGACGTCAGGCAGTTTGCTCTTGATCGTTCTAGCTGCGTCCAGGACTTCATCCCAGTTCTTAGGTGTCCATTCTTCAGGCAGTCCGGCTTGCTTGAAGAGTGTCTTGTTGTACCATAATCCCCTGGAATCTGTATTGTAAGGGACCCCGTAAACCTTGCCGTCACTGGCGGTTACCCCTTTTTTGAGCGCTTCTATGAAGGAGCCGTTCGTCCAATCCTCCCAAGCGCTCACTTTATCATCTAATGATGTCAAGTAGCCGGCACTTGCGTCTGAGTTGAGGATAAACGTATCTTCCGTCACGATATCCGGTGCGGTATCCTTGGACTTCAGTGCCAATGCAATCTTGGCAAAATAGTCGCCTTCTGACGCCTGAATCGGAGTTGCCTTAATCTCTACGTTTTTGTCCGGATAATTCGCTGCAAGCTCTTGAATCCATTTGTACATCACACCTTCCTCGCCGATTCCGTCATCGCGATAGGTGATGGTAATGACCTTTTTCTCCGTATTTTCTTTTGTTCCCCCATCATTCGTTGGTTTTGCAGTGGTGCCAGCATTATCACTTGGAGTACTGGTACTGTTCGTATTGTTGGAATTGTTCGAACAGGCAAAAAGCAGGGTTGTACACAATACGAGCGAAGTAGAAATAGACCAGAGTCTTTTACCGCGTGCCATCAGAATCCCTCCCTATTAGTCAACCACCCTTGGTTAAGCGCTTCCATGCGGTTATAGTTCATTGATATTTCTCTACCTCCACCTTTATTCAATGAATATCAGAAGTTTCGACTATAAGATTACGACATAACACTCTACTTATATGACTCTCAAAAATCACTTCAAATAAAGGAGTGAATAAAAAAGAACCCCAGTATGTGACGTCCGGAGCTCTATCGTATGTAGTTCTATTTTTCGAAAACGAATAAGTTAGTCAAAAAGTTCAATGAATGCCGCCCGCTGCTGTCTAATAGCCTCTTGACGTCGTTCGGACGCCCTCACTTCATTATCTAATTTAACCAGAAGTCCTGTCGCTTCCGATAACTGTGAGTTAACATCGCTAATAGATGACTTGATTTGATTCTGTACAATCCAATCTGTAATTAAATGATCAAAGAAATAATCAGCGAACTTGTCCATCGTCCCAAGTTCAACCGATAGGTCAGCCGTATGTTTGAGATCATTTAATTCAATTTGCAGTTGGCGGAGGTGATGCTGCGCCTCGTGAATATAATCCTGTGCTTCATCCATACGGGAGTGTTTGATAGACGTGCTGAGCGCTCCACCGCCCAGCATATCGTACGTTCCCCAATCTTTAGCAGAGTCCAGCTTTACGCTTGCGTTGCTTAATGCTTCAACCAATTTTCTGCAGGCTGATGCGGCTTCACGAAGCTCCTTCATATCCGTCTGCTCACGGAACAGGCTTTCATCCAGCTCAGATAAATGACCGGAGGCTGTCGAATCGCCGCTGCGCAGAAACTGTTCCTTTTGCAGAAGAACTTGTTTATAGGCGTTCATAGCCTCATGGACAGCAGCTAATTTCGTAGAGATCTCCAGAATTTCCTGCTCCAGCTTAATGATTGCCGGTTGAGCTTCCTGAAGCTTTAGCGCCACAGCAAGTGCTTCCTTCCGCTCAATCTCCAATCGCTCTTTTTTATTTCCCATTATGCTGTGGAATAAGTTCGCCCAGGATTTCCTCTCTAGTCTAGTGACATCCTCCTGCTCCCGGTCATGTTCAGCCGTTAGCTTAGAGATTTGAGTCCTAGCATTCCTCAGCATACGATCAAGCTGATCTGACCTGCGCTCCAAATACTCGCGTTCAGATGCCCTCTCTCTTAACGACTCTAGCTCTTCATTCCATTCTTTTAGTGTTTTTGACATATTTATACCACCCTCTTCTATTATTCGTTTAACTTAATAGAATACTGATATCCCCACCTCTCTATCTAATCTACCATAAATATACAAAATCAAAAAATGCCGTGAAGCATCATCATAGATGCCCACGACAGTAATAGATATTGCAATTAAGCAGCCAATTTTGGAGCATTTTTGTTTGCCACAAACTTAATGAACAAGAACCGTACCAGCGGCCCCATTACGATCAATTGAAGCGGGAATGCCAGAATATAGTTATGGAAGACGATCGAGAAATAATGTTTGACTAACGATCCCTCTCCCAAGCTGTCTGCCAAAGAGGAGCTGATCAGACCATACAACGACATGCATAGAACCATACCCGTAACCATGCAGAAGGCAAGGGACAAGATCACATATACTTTCTTCGATTTATCATAAGGCAGCGAAAAGGCAGCTTTCTTTGCAATTGGCCCTACCACAAACATCTCAATGACAAAAGCAACAATAAAGCCTAACACATACTGCAGCACAATTTCTCCTAACGACAACGTTCCAAACAAGTCATTACGTATGAAATTATACGTAATCATGACAAGGGCCATCCCCGTCACCATCATCAAACCAAAATAAAAATCTTCTCTCTTATTCGTCGGCAAATTTATCATCCTCTCTGTTCTCTTGTCATTATAGAGATTGGAACCCCCTCTTCATAAGCGACAAATTTGTGAACATTTGAGGATGAAAGTTAATGGAAATACAAGCTAATTTCCCTTCCGATAATGCAAAGGGACATATCCTGTGACCGACTTGAACACTCTGCCAAAATGAGTCACACTGCCGAAGCCAACCCGCTTCGCGATTAGATTAACCTTCATGGATGATTGCTCAAGCAGCTTCTTCGCTTCCTTGATTCTAACACTATTCAAATATTCGACGAACGTAAATCCGGTAGCTTCCTTAAAAAAACGACTCAAATAATAAGGGCTGACGTAGAACTTCTCCGACAGCAAATGAAGCGACAGCTCCTGCATATAGTGGCTGTTTATGTAGCGGACAACTTCTGATATTCGCTCATGCATCGGGCTTGGAGACTCGAGCGGCTCTACGCTGTTCTGCTTTACATGGCGGCAGCAGATCATTAACACTTGCAAAGTTAAAGTCTGTGTATACATTTCAAACCCAGGCTTCTTTTCCTGCATCTCCAATATGATATTTTGCGCCAAACTTTCAATAACTAACCGATCCTGTAACGAGCAATTTACTATAATGTACTCCTTCTCAAACAATGGATGCAGAACATCCATAAAAGTGCTGTTCCCAGCTGCCATAAGCTTTTCATGAATATTTACAATAAGCCGTTCATGCTCCGGGGTCTCCGTATTGGTCGTCCTGTGCAGGATATTGGGTGCAATGATCACAATGTCTCCTTCATGAATGACCATCGTCCGATCCTTTATAAAAAATTCCCGTTTCCCGGACATTAAGCAGAAAATTTCGTATGTACTATGAAAATGGCTCACAGGCATGTTATGACTGCGGGCTTTGCGATAGGATACCGAGTAGGTTCCCTCACCGTTATCGTATTGGAAATCCCCCATCCCTCGCCTCACACCTTCCAAATTGGTTATCTTTCATTATACGCATTCGCTCATTTACAGCAAGATATAAGAAGAATTCATTCTTTTCTGCAAAAAATGTACATTTCCTCGTGCTAGTATAGCCTTAAGACGATGAGGGAGGCTGAATGATCAATGAATTCTTCTGAGGCAGTAAATATCCAGAATAACAAGAAACCTGCATATTCCCCTATTGAGTGGGCAGAGAAAGCTTGTGAGGCATTAATGACTAAGTTTGAGCCGGAGCTGCTTCCACCAGACAGGTTCCATTATCATCAAGGTGTTTTCCTATCTGGTATGGAGAAATGCTGGAAGGAAACACAAAACTCGGACTATTACGATTACCTGAAACGCTGGGTAGACAGTCAAGTACTTGAAGATGGCAGCATAAAGAAGCATAAACCCGATGAACTGGATGATATTCAGCCAGGTGTGCTGTTATATAATTTGTACGAGCAGACAGGCGACGAACGATACAAGGCTGCTTTGCACTACCTTGTGCCGCTGCTTAAATCATGGAAAACGAACGCTTCCGGAGGTTTCTGGCATAAAGAGCATTATCCGAATCAAATGTGGCTGGACGGACTATATATGGCGGGGCCAATCGCCGTTCAGTTCGGTAAAGCGTTTGATGCAAACGAATATTTTGACATGATGACTTACCAGGCGATATTGATGGCCAAACATACGAAGGACCATGTTACTGGACTCTTATATCACGGCTGGGATGAGACAAAGGAATCTTCGTGGGCTGATCCTGAAACCGGTCTAGCACCAGAATTTTGGGGCCGTGCAATCGGCTGGTATCCAGTCGCTTTGCTCGAAATGTTCGAACACCTCCCGGAGGATCACAAGGATAAAGCAGCACTCGTTGAGATTCTGCAAGATCTGCTGATAGCCTTGATCAATTATCAGGATCCTGCAACTGGCTTATGGTACCAGGTTGTCGATAAAGGAGCGCAGCCGGATAATTGGCTTGAAAATTCCTGTACTTCTCTATATGTACATGCTATCGCTAAAGCCGTCCGGTTTGGCTATCTGGATGCGAAGTATCTGGAGTATGCTTGGAAAGGTTATCAAGGTGTCATCGATACCTTGAAGTTTGATGACAATGGCAACGTAGTCATCGGACAGATATGCATAGGCACGGGGATTGGCGACTATGCCCACTATATCGCCCGCCCAACAAGCGAGAACGATCTGCATGGTGCAGGCGCCTTTATTCTGATGTGTGTAGAGATGAGTCAGGCAGCTAAAGCTGGCTAAGCTAACTCGACTATCCTTCTTGAGCTAGGTTGGATTTCGTACAACATAAGAATCCATTATGATAGCTGGCTGCTCCTACGTTGGATTCCATCCAACAGAATTCAGCTCCTAAGTAGCATTCTCGGCAAAAATAGCTAAAACATTGTACTAAATCCAACCTGCCCCTCCAGACATTTCGGAATCGGATCTTTCACTGGATGTTTTCCAATATAGACAGCTCATGATCAAAAAAAGCTGAAGCCCTAAGTAATAGCGGCTTCAGCTTTTTCACTTTTTCACCATTTCACTTCTATCGAACCGTCTGCACCTCTGGTGCCGCTGCAGCAACCTCGCCTTGCGAGTGGCGGTACAATTCCTCGTACACCCCTTGCAGCTCAATAAGCTCCGTATGCGTTCCAGACTCGACAATAGTGCCATGGCTCAGAACAAGAATCCGGTCCGCATGCATAATGGTGGACAAGCGGTGGGCGATCACAATTGTCGTCCTGCCCTCAGACACGACCTGCAACGCTCGTTGGATCAGCTGTTCAGTCTGAGAGTCCAAGTTGGCTGTCGCTTCATCTAGAATCAGAATTTTCGGTCGGAACACGATAATCCGGGCAAAAGAGATCAACTGCCGTTCGCCAGCTGATAAACCGCTGCCTCGTTCGGAAAGCTTCGTCTCGTAGCCGTCAGCCATACGATTAATCAACTGATCCGCCCCTACGAATTCACAGGCGTGAATAACGTCTTCACGCGAGATCGAGTCGTCAAACATTCGAACGTTATCGATAATACTTCCCGCATACAGATACGGCTCCTGCTGAACTAAGCCCACTATTCGGTGAAGCTCTGCCTGCGGGATATGACGGACATCATTTCCGTCAATTTGCACGCTGCCCTCCTGCACATCGTAGAACCGGCAAAGCAAGCTCATCAGCGAGCTTTTGCCCGCACCGGTTGTACCTACGATTCCGACCATCTCGCCCGGACGGATATGCAGATCAAGTCCGCGGAAGATTGGAGTCCCGTTCCCGTAGCTGAACGAGATTTTGTTATAGTCCACGCGTCCTTGTACAGCATCATGGTTAATTTTAACCGGCTTGGCCGCATCTTCAACTTCAGGCTCGACATCGAGAACGCCCCAGATCCGGTTGACTGCTACCGTTGCGGACTGGAGAGTATTCCATTGCTGGGTAATCGCATTAATCGGCTGGAAGAACTGACGGATGTACGTTATAAAAGCATACAAGACCCCAAACTCCATCGTATGGCCAAGTACCGCCTTGCCTCCGGTCCAGACGACAAAAGCAATGGTCAGGTTACCAAGTAAATCAAAGGTCCGGTTAAACGTTACCGCTGTGCGGATCTCACGAACATTTGCCTTGAAATAATCCTCGTTCCGCTCCTTGTACAGTTCTCCTTGCGCTTTTTGCTGATGGAAGACTTGTATCAGGCTCATGCCTGCAAGATTCTCCGCAACAAACGCGACAAGACGGGACAAGCGCGTCCGGGCCATCTGGTATGTCGTACGCATGAAGGATCGGAAACCAATGGCGATAAGCGCAATAATTGGCAGAAGAAGAAGACAGTAAAGCCCTAACGTTGTATCCAGATAGAACATCATCACCAGAATGGAGACCAGCGTAAGACCATCCCTTAGCAGAGTCAGCAGCACCTGGTTAAAGAACTGGTTAACGGCCTCGGTATCGCTTGATACATGCGTGATCAGGCTGCCGCTGGACGTTTTATCGAAATAGGACATCGACAGCTTTGTAATATGTTCAAACAGCTGTTTTCGGATGCGGGCTACGATGCTTTGGCCGGCTTCCTGCAGCAGGTTATTTTGCAAATAAGTAAACAACATGCTTGAGAGGGATAAGCCAAGATAGATCGCGCAAATCACAATCAAACTGCTGTAATCGTTCTTACCCACCATCAGGTTATCGTCAATCGCAATCTTCACAAGGTACGGTTGGAACAGTTCAGAGGCAATGGCAATAATCGTACAGATGGCAACCAGAGTAAACGTCTTCCGGTGAGGGGTTATATATGACTTCAGAATACGAAAAGCTGACTTGTATTGCGGTTTGGGCTGCTTTCCATTACCCGCCTTCTGATCCATCTGCCAGTTGTTAACGGCCGTCGGCATATTGGCTTCCCTCCTCTTGAATCGCATGGAGCTCGGCATAAGGTCCCGGTTCCGCAAGCAACTCCTCGTGCTTGCCCCTCTGAACGATTTTCCCTTCATCCAATACGATGATGAGATCCGCATGCTTTAAAGCGCTGAGCCGATGCGCGATAATAATCGTTGTTTTTCCTTGACGTTCCTGCTGAAGCGTGTGTATAATCTCGGATTCGGTCACCGCGTCAACGGCGCTGACGCTGTCATCCAGAATCATAAGAGGAGCCTGCATAATAAAGCCGCGCGCCAGACTTGTTCGCTGACGCTGTCCGCCGGATAAGGTTACGCCCCTCTCTCCCAGCTTCGTCTCGAAGCCTTCCGGGAATTCGGTAATATTATCATAAATCCGCGCCTGCTTGGCAGCCCCATGAATCTCGCTCTGCCCGGCCTGCCGCCTGGCAAAAGCAATATTCTCGCCAATCGTTGTGCTGAACAGGAATCCGTCCTGCGGCACGTAGGCGATCTGAGTGCGAAGGCTTTCGAAGGAGAGCTGCCGTATATCTTCAGAGCCGATCCGGACAGCATTAGCCGGCGGATCATACACCCGAAGCAGCTGCTTCACTAGCGTTGTTTTTCCGCTGCCCGTACGCCCTACAATGCCAAGCGTCATTCCCGGCCGAATAACAAGATCGATATGATGCAGCGAAGGCTGTGAAGCGCCTGGATAAGTAAACGTCAAATCCGAAATGCGAATTGGATTTTCAGACAGATTGACAGCTGTGGCATGCTCAGTCTCCACAATGTCGGGCTGAACCGCTATCAATTCATTAAGCCGCTGCAAGGATGCCCGCGAACGCTGTACCGTATTGATAACGTTACCAATTTGCTGCAGCGGGTTCATCAGCATCCGCACATATAGGGTTAACGCAACGAAATTACCAAGGGTAATGTCCCCGTTGATGGTCAAATATCCGCCATAGGCCAAAGACACAATGATCGACAGGTTACCCAGGAACGGCACCGTTGCCTGGAACAGCGAGCTGATCCGTACCAGCGATAGCTGATTGGTCTTGATCTGATCCACCTTGGCACCAAACCGATTAATCATAATAGGCTCCACGGCAAACTTCTTCGTCACGCGAATACCGCCAAACTGCTCCTCTGCCGATTCCGTCATCGTGCCAAGCGCCTCCTGCACTTTGCGGGAACGCTGGCGAATAACCGGACCAATCTTAATGACAATCCAAGGAATAAAAATGATCGGCCCTATGGAAGCAGCGATGAGATAGAGCGGTATATCGCTTAGAATCATCGCCCCTACACAGGAAATCAACAGCATGGAAGCCATGGCCGTCTGGTTAATGCCCATCGATATCGCTTCCCGTACGCCGGTCACGTCGTTCATGAAGTAGTTGAGCATTTTGCCGACGCCATTCTTCGAATAGTAATGCTCGCTAAGACCTGAGAAATGGGTGAACAGACGACGACGGGTCATGTACTCGAACAACCGTCCGACGTACATGACCAGATATTGGCCGTATCCTCCCAGCAGTGCATATCCCGCTCCAATCAAAACTAACAGTAAGCTGTAATGAGCGACATCATGGGAGCCAAGTGCTCCGCCTTTCAGCTTATCCGTAAAGTCCCCAAGTACCTTCGGAAAATAAGCAAATACAATACTCGCAGCCGCATGAAGAGTAAAAGATCCGAGGTAAATATGCCAGGTCTGCTTGAAATACGGCTTTAAAACTCCTTCAGATTTCAAGACTCATCACTTCCATTGTTGGATTCAGAATTGATCTCTTTTTCCACTTCCGAAGAATTCTCTTCTGGTGGCAGCTCGTGAAGCTGAAATACATTAATAAATTCTTCCATAATGGCTTCGGTAGCTTTCAGCTCGCCGCTGACTACCAGTTTAATTGCCTCAAAATCCGGATCATTCAACTGTCGTTGCAATGTGGAACGAGTAACCATAAGCTTTTCTAGAAAAGCAAGAGCTCTGCCCCGACGAAAAGTTTGTGCCTTTCCACCATCTCGATTTCTGCACTCCTCCTTAAAATGCTTCCCTCTGTGTCCTTGGCCGTTACGCATAGGTATATGCCTCCTTCAGTCTTTGTATACATTCGTATACACTTCACTTTATGTATACAAATGTATACTTCACAAACGACGCTGTCAATATTTAGTTTGGTAGTTTTTCCAATCATTATAAAATTCTCATTTAGTGGAAACCTAATTTAACCGATCTGGATGAGGTGAACGCCATGCTGAAGAATGTACTCATCATTTTCATAATGACTTTAACTCTCCTTGGTTCTAGTCATGTTCATGCCAATCCTGATGCAGCCATTCATTCAGAAATGACTGCATTAATCAAAAGTTACGAACAAGATGTCGGACAGCGGGTTTTACTTCCCACTTGGATTCCTCCGAAGTACACGGCTAAAAATCTCGAATATACTGCAAAGGATCTCTCCATTACCTACATGATTAAACAAAGACATGATGGAATGATTAAGTTAGACGCTAGAAAAGACCATCCACTAATGGATAAATATACGTTAAACATTCTTTTAGATAACGGTAAACTCGCTTATTTCAATGGAGAGCGCTCAGATGGACCGTTCGACAGCGAGTATATTGGTTATGTATCCCTTTGCTTTTTCGATGGCAATGTCTTGTACGATCTTCATATGCATTCGCGAACAATACGATTTTCAAAAATGAAAAAAATAATCGTTAAAGTCGCCAATTCTATGGAACCAATCCCTGAGAAATAAAAAAATCGCCCCTAGCCGGCGATTTTTTTATTTCTCTTAACTATTTCTCTTAACTTCCAAATAAACGCAAAAAGAGAATTCCTCCAAAAGCACAAGCCATCCCTGTCACTTCGATACGCGAAAACTGCTCCTTTACCACAAACCGAGTGTAGAGCAGGACGATCAGCACATTTAATGCCGTTACGGCGGATACGAGTCCAGCTTTGCCGAAGTCAAAAGCTGTTACGATCATCATCATGCCCACCGCATTCGTCGTTCCCACCAACATTCCTGTAAAAAAGGTCCGACGCTCGCTCCAAGCTTTAACTGCAACTTGGCTCTCCACTGCGGCGGCGACAGTTACGTCAGCTGTAGATGCAGCCATAGCTAGGCTGACCCGCTTCATGGTAAGCCGATCCTTAAGCCACCATACACCATAACAGGTGGAGCCGGAAGCAAACATAAAGAACAAGGTTGGGAAGAGCGGCGCGTCCAGCTTGGTGGACCAAGAGCCAGACAGATCATTGCAGGCGAACATGAGGAGGGACAACAGCCCCCATTGTGCTCCCTGCAGATTTTTTAGCGATAAGTCATTGGAATAGCGGACAAGCAAGATGCCAGCCACAATCACAGCGAAAGCAGCCAATTGAATCGTACTAAGCGCTTCTCCCCATAACACGTACGCCCCCATGACAACCAATACAGCTGGTAGTGCCGTAATGATTGCAACAAGTGAGGCTTTTCCGACAGCAAATCCCTTAAACATGCTCGCATTCGCGACGAAGGAGAATACCCCCATCTGGATACCAACAAGGGCCGATGTCGTCCAAGGCTGGCCGGATATAACAGCGGTTATACCGCAGATCAGTGCACCCATTGTAAATGCGCCACATAGCAGCACCGTCCGGCTTAACGGCAGCTGGCTAGTATAATGATATAAGATTCCTCTTAATCCAAAACATAACGCCGCTAATATCGCAAATAAAATCCACATTACTCTAGTAATCCCCTTTCCATTCTTCTAATCTTAGTCAGGATAAGGAATTGTTGCAATGCACAGTTATAAATAATCGTTTAAAAAATAGCTGTTGCCACACCTGACACACCGTGTTAATATATGGAAAATAGTTTTTCGGAAGGGCTTCTAGGGATCCGACTCCATCAGGATGGCGAACCAAGCGAAGCCGGCTTGTGCGCGAGGCGCCAAGCTACACCGTGAGGAATAAAAGACCTTCGGAAAGTTCCGCCTGTTCATAGGGCGAAACAGACCGGAGGTCTTTTCCCCTTTAGCGGGTTAAAACAAAAAGGGGTGTGTAGGGTGCGGTCCATTCAGGTAGAGCAATTGGAAAAGGTATTCCAAGTAAAGAGAAAGCAAGCTGGTCTGACGGGCAGCCTTAAGGCATTATTTAAGCCACAATTTGCAAACAAGGCCGCAGTAGAAGGCATTACTTTCTCTGTTGAACAAGGAGAAACGGTTGCTTTCCTTGGACCAAACGGCGCCGGTAAGTCAACCACGATCAAGATGCTGACCGGCATCCTCCACCCGTCCTCTGGCACAGCTGAAGTTCTGGGCTGTTGTCCATGGACGGAACGGTCAAAGCTTGCTTACCGCATCGGTTCCGTGTTCGGGCAGAAGTCGCAGCTGTGGTACCATCTCCCGCCGCTGGATACGTTCGAATTAATGAGTCGGATCTACGAGCTGCGTCGGAATGATTATATGCAGCGGCGTGACAGCCTGATCGAGCGCTTCGAGCTTGGTCCATACTTGCATACACCCGTGCGGAAGCTGTCGCTTGGTGAACGGATGCGATGTGAAATCGCCGCCTCCCTGCTCCATCGCCCACAGGCCTTGTTCCTTGATGAGCCAACTATTGGTCTTGATGCAGTCGTCAAGCAGCGTATTCGGGAGCTGATCGTGGAGATGAACCGCGAGGAAGGTACTACGATTTTCTTGACCTCCCATGATGCCGGCGACGTGGAAAAGCTGTGTGACCGTGCTATTGTCATTAATCATGGTGGGATCGTGTTTGACGGACAGGTTGAATTCATGAAACAGCAATTTCTGACTCATAAAACCGTACAGCTTGTGCTGGAAAATGACCCTGGTAAGCTCTCGCTTGATGGTGTAGCTGTCTTGACCCGCAGCGGCTCACGGCTCACGCTCAGCGTTGATACTGGGCATACAACGATTGAATCAGTCATGTCAGCCTTGATGGCGAGCCATCGCATTGTCGATATGACAGTGCAGGACCCGCCGATGGAGGATATTATCTCCCGAATGTACGGGACGTTTCGTACGAAAGAGGTGGTCATGTGATCAGCTTCTCGAAACCGGCCAAATATATTTTCATCGGCAAAATCACGCTGCGCAGCCAGCTCGCTTATGTCGTCGATTTTGTCATACGTTCCTTGTTCTTGCTCCTCATCCTTTATATATTCATGCAGCTGTGGCAAACGACATTTGCGGGTGAAGGTACAACCGCTATTAACGGATACTCCTTCAAGCAGATGATGTGGTATCTTGTCTTCACCGAATCGATGGTGCTTGCTACACCAAGCCTTTGTACACGAATCGAAGAAGAAGTTAAAAGTGGTGACGTCGCCTTCAAGCTCATCAGACCGGTCAGCTTTCTCGCGTTTCACTATGTCGAGTATATGAGCGAGGTTGCCATCCGATTTGTAATCAATTTGCTGCTTGGTTCTACGATTGCCTTCTTGATGGTCGGCTCTCTGCCTGTTGGTGCAGGTCTCGCATGGCTGCCTCTCATGGCATTTGGCGGGTTTACCGTTAATTTTATGCTCGGTATGCTTGTTGCATTAAGTGCCTTTTGGGTCGAGGAGACAAGAGGGCTTGAGTTCGTCTATAACAAAATTTTATTTACAGTTGGCGGTATGCTGATGCCGCTGGAGCTGTTCCCAGATAAGCTCCAGCAGATTGGACACTGGCTGCCTTTTCAAGCCATCGTCTATTTCCCGGCTCGAACAGCTGTTGGCATGCATCACGGCGAGATCGCTGGCATGCTTGCCGTGCAGTGGCTGTGGGCAGCCCTTATCGGACTCGTTGTATGGCTTGTTTATCGAAAGGGGGTGCGGAAGCTGAATGTCAATGGCGGATAACAATAGATATACGGTGGGAATATCCGAGCATGATCAGCCAGGCAGGCTTCGCCGCCTATTCCGATTTACAACGGCAAGCTGGAGGCTGAATCTGGCAGGAGCGATGGAGTTCCGACTCAGCTTCCTGCTGACTGTCGGAACCATGATTGTGAACAACATTGTCTGGATTATTTTCTGGGATATGTATTTCCAGCGCTTCTCCGTGCTTAACGGTTGGACGATGCAGGATGTGATGATGATGTGGGCAGCAGCGGCTGGAGGCTTTGGAATCATGTCGATTTTCTTCGGCAATGCTACACGCCTTGCCAGTCTGATCGTAACCGGGCAATTAGATGTTTATCTCGCCCAGCCGAAGCCGGTATTGCTGAATGTGCTGATCAGCCGCATGTCAGTGAGCGCAATAGGTGATCTCCTGTTTGCCATATTTATCTTCCTAGCGTTTGGGAACGTTACTCTGCTAGGGACTATCAAATTTACGGCAGCTCTGCTGCTCTCCGCACTGATCTTTATCTTCTTTTGTGTCATTACGGGCTGCCTCTCCTTCTGGCTTGGTAACACGGAAGGACTAAGTTTTCAATTGTATAATGCGCTGCTCACCTTTGCCACCTACCCTACAGGTATCTTCAAGGGCTTTGGCCGGCTTGTATTATTTACGGTCATTCCCGCTGGTTTTATAAGCAGTATGCCAGTGTCGCTGATCCGTGAGATCGACCTGAACTTCCTCTTCGGAGCTGTTGGAATGGCGTCCGCTTTATGCGCAGGAGGCATCCTTATCTTCTATAAAGGCTTAAGAAGATACACTTCAGGCAATATGATAGGACTCAGGCGCTAACAGAAAAGGCCATCAAACTGGGGTTTCCCAGGATGATGGCTTTTTTTAAGTTTCACAATGGAGAACTCGCAAAAGTTTAACCCTCCGCTTTTATTCTGCGTTCCAGAACAAATGGACCAAACGGCAGGAAGGCAGCCACAACAGCTCCAGCTATACGCACAATTTTCCATCTGAATAGCACAGCCATCACCACAGTTGCTATTAAGTAGAGTGAAAATAAGAAACCATGAATACCGCCTGTTACCGCTACGGCCTCCGGACGATCATACATATATTTAAGAGGCATCGCGATACATAATAAAATAAGGAAGGAGGCCCCTTCCAAATAGCTGATCCATCGAAACCATGTTTTAGCTGATTTTCTCATTTTGCAGACACGTCCTAACGTTTCATGATATGAATTCGCAACGATTTGTATAGCACCAGCCTTCTTTACGTGTACAAGTGTAAGTAGGTTTCATCTAAAGGTGTACACGAATGACAATATCCTGATCATGATTGCCGAATCCAGCACCATAGATCGTTAATCCCCCTACGTTCACAGCCTCCTCATCCACCGTGAAACGAAGCGTCCAGAACGGCTCCTCCAGCTTGATATCCGCGACAGTCACATCCGACATCCGCTCTCCATCCATAAACGTACCGAAGGCATCAATACGAATCGTCTTTAATAACCCATACTGGTTCACATTACGGTGCCACCATTCTGGCGTATATTTGCCGCGTGCAGCTCTACCAAAGTCTGCAGGACTTGTCCAAGTCCCAAGTGAGATAGCGTTAAATGTGAACTGGATATCCGATGGCCAATAATCGTTCAAGCCCGGCGCTTCTGAAGCGATTTCCATCGAAATTTCGATAGCTTCAGCCTTTTGACCGGAAAGCAGATAGTTCGGTGTTTTGTATTCTACATAACCTCTTCCAAACCAAAGAATAGCCGCGTGAACCCGCTCAGGATCAAGAAAGTAACGCGGATCGTCCCAAACACCGATTTCTTTCTCATGCGTCCCAAGCCCGCAGGTAGGATGAACATCAAAAGCCGTATAATGCCCGACAGAAATCATCTGCTCTCTAATCCTTGCATTCCGGGTTGCGGATGGAAGCTCGATCTCGATGCTTTTTTGTTTGAGAAAACATAATTTATGTGTTCCTCCGTTTAGACGCACCCTACGACTTCCGATAAGTTCAGCTTTCTCGAGTTTACGTAAGTGCATGGTGACAATTGAAGGGCTTAGCTCTAATGCAGCCGCAATATCCTTCACATTCATTTCCTTATCAGCAATGAGGTCCATCATTCTCCATCTGACTTCGCTGGCAAGCGCCTCGTATAACGGCAAGAATCTCGAATCTCCGTTTGCCTTAATCATAACCACATATCTCCTGACACCAGTTAAATTCATATAAATATTAATTTAATGGATTTTATCGCATCCTTCAACCCCATACTATTGCAACAAATTGAGCAGTATTGTTTAATTCCTATATGAACTTGTCAGCAATCAATTCTTATATACATGAATTCAGAAAAAAAAGAGGTGCAGCAATGAGATACAATAATCCCGTCATAAAAGGCTTCTACCCGGATCCAAGCATATGCAAAGTGGAAGACACCTATTATCTAGTTTGCAGTTCCTTTCAATATTTTCCTGGCGTTCCGATTTTCCAAAGTAAAGACCTTCTTAATTGGGAACAAATCGGTCATTGCTTAACTCGCAAAAGCCAGGTTCAGCTGGAAACCGTAAGCAGCTCAGGCGGTGTATTTGCTCCTACTATTCGCCACAATAACGGGCGGTTCTATATGACCACAACGAACGACACTACACGTCAGAACTTCTATGTATGGACCGACGATATTTATGGCGAATGGTCCGACCCGGTCTATGTCGACCAAGGAGGAATCGATCCGGATTTGTATTTTGAGGATGGGAAAACCTTCTTTATGAGCAATGGGACGGACGATGAAGGGATCGGCGGCATTGTTCAGTGTGAAATTGATATCGAATCGGGGAATAAGCTATCGCCAAGCCGTTCTATATGGCAAGGAACAGGTGGACGTTATTTGGAAAGCCCTCATCTGTATAAAATCAATGGACGTTACTATCTGCTCGCAGCAGAAGGAGGAACCGAATATGGCCATATGGAAACGTATGCGCGGGGCAACTCCCCTTCCGGCCCATTCGAAGCCTATCCAATGAATCCCGTATTGACCAACCGTAATTTAGGTGGCTACGAGCTGCAGGGGGTTGGCCATGGTGACCTGATACAGGACAACGAAGGTAATTGGTGGCTCTTCCACCTCGGCTTCCGTCAAATCGGGCAGTGGCTTACTTATCATCATCTAGGTCGTGAAGTCTTCCTAACGCCTATTACCTTTGGCGAGGATGGTTGGTTTACAGCCGGACATCAAGGCACCACGCTCATGAGCTTCGACACCGATCGAATCTCAGACACAGTCATCCAGCAGGAGAAAAAGCTCTATTCTTTTGAGAATACAGATTGGAATCTGGACTGGTGCTTTCTTCGTCATCCAGCGAAAGAGAATTATTTGTTAGAACACGATAAGCTTCAGCTAAAAGGCACTAAAGTGACGCTTGATATGCCAGCATCCCCAACCTTCATTGGCATACGCCAAAGAGACTTTAATGCTGTAATCTCTTGCGATATAACTCTTAATAGTGGTGAAGCCGGTATCACGCTTTATATGGATGAAAATCATCATTATGATCTTGCTATTCGCCAAACAGAGAACGGATATAAGGTGATTGAACGCCTGAATATCGGAGATATCAAATCCATCGAGCATGAAGTAGATCTAGGAAGCAGCAATCATGCCACTCTGGTTGTACGTGCAGCCCCTGAACGCTACAGCTTCTACCTTCATGTTGACGGCAAAGACATCCTACTTGGTACAGCTCAAACAAAATATTTATCTTCGGAGATTGCTGGGGGCTTTACTGGCGTATTGATTGGTTTATATGCTTGCGGGGAAGGCTCTTTGGCGGAGTTTACGAAGTTTGAATGCAAATATAACTAGTAAAATGAGAGGGTAGAACAATAATGTTCTACCCCCTTGAATAATTTGGTTCATTTATACTCGCTGATGCAAGGCAACGGATGGGATCATATTTTTCCGCCGGTATACGCTGAGAATAAACCCGATTACGACTAAGTTCAAGACAAGGTTAAATCCGCCATAACTGATCATTGGCATAGTTATATCCATAACAGGCAGCAGACCTGCAGTCATTAGCATATTCAGTACATATTGGGCAGCGATTATCCCAAACGAGCCAGCGATAACATTTCTACCATAAGGGTCGGCTACGATTCTCGTTACAATCCACACTCTAACCATCAGCGCAGCAATAAGCGAAGCTACTAACACCCCTGTTATCCAACCAAGACTATAAATCAAATAAGTAAACATCATGTTGCTATAGAAAAATGGAATTTGATCCATGCTGATGCCAAATCCATTTCCCATTAATCCAGCTGATCGAATGGCTTCCATTGAGCGAGCTGCGATATAGTTGGAATCAATAGAATTGATTTGATGCAAGATATGTTCTACCGTATAGCTAAACTTATTATCCAGCAGTACCAAGACAGATCCACAAGCCGTCATTACTGTGATATACGACAACCAGGTTTTCCATCTTCTAGAGATCAAGAGCAGTACTGATAAGCCGATCATGTACAATACAAACATTGAAATATGACTGATCGTTAAATAAATCCATGCAGGTACAAGAACATACAGTAATAATTCAATAATATAGACCATACTTCTCTTCAGTAAGGAAACCTGATTATCAAGAGCTGGTTTCATCATGCCTGCTATGGCGAGTATAAAGGCATAAATGGAAACCATCGACACATTAATAGTCATCGTTGCTACTCTGATCCATGCTTCATCTCCATCTACCTGCAAGCCAAATCTCTTGGTCAGTAATAGACCTGATGCCGTTGCTATATAAAGAACAAGCGACCAACGGTTCAACTTGCGATAGTCCCAGAAATAGATGGCTGCCATTACAAGTAAACCTAATACTCCATAAAATAAAGTATTCCCTACAAAATGAACAACAATTGTCGTTACTGCCTTCCTCATCGCAAACATCGCAACCATTCCGGTTCCGAGAAGCAACCCTACCAATACAAGCAGGTTCCAGTCTGTTTGCGGCTTATGTACTTTATGGAATTGAACCCCTAGCTTATTCGGGTCACCCATCTGGGCGATCGCCTGATCCAGCGCAGCTTCTTCTGACAGCCCCTCAGCCAATAATTCCTCGATAATCGCCTCCAGATGAGCCTCGATTTCCAGCTTAATCTCTGGATGCATCTCTTTTGCTTTGACCGGCAAACATACCTGGTCCAAATATTCCGCTACTTTCAAACGATAGGAAGCAATCATGCATGGCCCTCCCCCAGCACGAGATCCACTGTCGAACGGAATAGAACCCATTCCCGTTTTTTCTCCTGCATTTGAAGTCGGCCTTTGTCCGTAATCCGGTAATACTTCCGCTTGCGTCCGGTCTGTTCATCCCAGTAAGCCTCAACAAGCTTGTCCTGTTCTAACGCATGGAGTATAGGGTAAAGGGTACCTTCCTTTAATTGAAAAAGTCCGCCCGAGCTTTGCTCGAGCTCCTTCGTGATCTCGTAACCATACATCGTTTTCTTATCGAGAATATTCAAGATTAGAATCACTGTACTTCCTTTCATTAGCTCCTTGTTAATCGCCATATCGTCCTCCCTAGTTATTCGATGCATCGTATATCTAGGTATTAGTATAACGGAATAAAATGCCATATTCAACCATCGGAAAACAAAAAAGGCGCTGGAACCGGGGTAATCCCCAGTTCCAGCGCCATTATTATTACCCTGCCACATCTCTCCGTGTGAACATTAGCCAGGAAACCAGATTAAACAATAAGAAATATACCGCTAGCACTCCAATGGAGAAGGACAACGTCATTCCGTCGTGGAAAGGTCTCCCTTCCATATACTGAGTTAGATCCGTATTAGCGAAAAACAGATATTTGCTCCACTCGTAGCGCTGCAGCGCATTCAGAAGAATATTGCCTGCAAACACAATGCCGATGGAGAATCCGATCGCCATCGCACTGCTGCGGAAAGCAGACGAGATCATAAAGGCAATCGTAACATACATCACGTAGATATCCCATTCAGCAAATAGGTCTTCCACAAATGAAGGACCATATTTTGTTCAACGACCTGCCCTCCAGTAAAATGGAGCAAAGGCAAATCCATATCATTAAATCCAAATAAAATTCCATTAATCAAGAACGATATGACAAACAAAATAAGCAGCAAGACCATACTGAACAAAAGCATAGCAAGATATTTAGATAGGAGGATCTTAATCCGACTCGATGGGCGGATGAGCAGAAGCTTAATAGTTCCGGTTGAAAATTCTGCTGCTATAATATCTCCGGCAATAATAATGGTAAGTAGAGTACATCCTTATCCTACTAACCATATCACTGCTTGGACTCTTAATAGCTGGTTGTAGTAAAACAACTACTTATGGCACTCCTATTCCTATTAAGAGAATAACATGGGGCATGAATGAAGAAGAAGTTAAAGAAGCTCTCCATATTTCTGAAGTAAACATCACACCATCTATGACAAATTTTATCTTCAATAAACAACTAGTGCTATATAATCGAACTGCTGAAGTTACCTTCTATTTTTCTGAATATCACACTTTATTTCTTATTCAAGCAAAATTCAAACCTGAAGATATCGCATACGTCCAACAAGCGATAACGAAGAAGCGTGGTCAAGGGGAATATTCCTATAACGAGAAAAGTGATCCTGTTACAGACACCGTCAATTGGAATGATGATCTGCTTGAAACAAATACAAAATGGTTAACGGAAGTAGAAGAACTTTATCATAAATTTGGAGTTAAGACTCCGGACAGTCCAATGGAAGATGGCGTTATGATTAGTGACAGACCTATAACTAGCTGGAGATTGACATTAGATAAAAATAGTCCCTTCTACGGTACGCTGAGCTTTAATGGTCAATTTGCAGCTATGCTATATGAGCCAGATCGATATGAACCAACAACCAAAAACACCTGATCCAATATGATCAGGTGTTTTGAAATACTATTGAATATATGATTAGGAAGCCTACAGATTATTATACCAGTCGTCCTCAACAGGTGATAACCATATCGTATCTTGCGATGTTCCAGCCGTAACGGCTAAGTGCACAAACCAGCTGTCCTTGGTTGCTCCATGCCAATGTTTCACATCAGGAGGAATATTGACGACATCGCCTTGTTTAAGGAGACGCGCAGCTTTCCCTTCTTCTTGATACCATCCCTCTCCACCTGTGACTAATAAAACTTGTCCAATTTTATGGAAATGCCAATTATTTCGTGCACCTGGTGCAAAGGTTATGTTCCCAATAGCTGCATTAAGCGGTGTCGGATCCGTAAATACCATTTGTAGATAAGCATCGCCAATAAAGTTTGCTTCAACTTTCTTACCTAGAGGAAAGACTATACTTTGACTTAATTCTTCATATGCCATTTATTCACCCTCCTCTATAGTAAAAATTTCTTTAGCTCTGTTAAATGCTGACCACGCTTTTGGCCATCCAGTATAGAAAGCAAGGTGGGTTATCATTTCAGCTATTTCCTCTTGGGTAACACCGTTTGCTTTTGCTCTTTGTAAATGAGCTGGCAATTGTTCAAAGTTCCCGCCAGCGATTAGAGCACTAACCGTTATCATACTGCGATCGCGAGGAGATAATTCATTCTCTCGGGACCATACTTCACCGAATAATACATCGTCGTTGAGTTCTGCGAATTTAGGTGCGAATTCTCCAAGCAAATCTCGCCCTGCTGTTTGTTTTTCTGGCATAGTTGTTATCTCCTATCTTAACATTAAGGTCTAATTAATACTTTGAGCGCTTCACGTTTGTCCATGGCACGATAACCTTCTGGAACCCCATCCAGATCAACGGTTACATCAAATACACGTCCAGGTTCAATTGTTCCGTTAAGGATGTCGGGTAATAATTCTTCCATATAAGCACGCGTTGGTGCTGGTCCCCCCGTCAGCGTTATATTACGCCCGAAAAGACTAGCAAAGCCGATGGGAGCATCCTCATACTGAGGCACCCCGACACGGCTGATAACCCCACCAGCCCTCACTGCACCAAGGCTCATCTCATAAGCAGGCATTAGACCAACACATTCAAGAACAACGTGTGTTCCTTCGCCATTCGTTAACTCCCGAACTTTCGTAATGCCTTCTTCTCCCCGCTCAGAAACAACATCTGTGGCACCAAATTCAACACCAAGATCTGTCCGCACCTTATGGCGACCCATGAGAATGATTTTCTTGGCACCGAGTTTCTTTGCTGACAGGACGGCAAGAAGACCAACTGCTCCATCACCGATAACCGTTACTGTCGTATTTTCATTCACACCACCCTTCACTGCCGCATGATAACCAGTGCCGTATACATCAGACAATGTTAATAGGGAAGGCAGCAATGGAGAGTTCTCATCTATTTCGTCAGGCAATTTGAACATACTTCCTTGTGCTTGAGGTACTCTAACAAACTCCGCCTGGCAACCGGACATAAACCCTCCGTGCATGCAGGAAGTCATTAATCCTTCTTCGCAAAAAGGACATGTGTTGTCGCCATAAGCAAAAGGAACGACAACCAAATCGCCTCTTTTGAATCCAGTAACGTTCGATCCCATTTCTTCAATTCTTCCGATGACTTCATGGCCCATGGCTTCACCTTCGCCATGCTCATGGGCATGCATGCTATGATAAGGATGCAGGTCGCTTCCGCAAATGCAGGCGGTAACCACCTTCAAAATGGCATCAGTCGGTTTTTGCAATTTCGGAACGGGTACTTCTACTACGCGAACATCACCAGCAGCGTACATCATATTTGCTTTCATTCCAATTCACCCTCTTTTCATTTATGAAACTAATTGTTTTTGAGTAGACTTTCGCAAGAATAGGATTTGCTTATTTGCCGGTTCTCTTCTTTTCTGCTTCTGGATAACGGTCACCAACAATTTGGATCTTGGAGATTTCTTCATTAATCTCCTGTAGCTCTTGTTCAGTAAATACGATATTAGTAGATGCAACATTTTCAGAGATTCTGCTGACGTTTGTTGTCCCTGGAATTGGAACAACAAAGGACTTCTGGGAAAGAATCCATGCAAGTGCTATTTGTGCAGGAGTTACATTCTTCCGCATAGCGAGTTTATTCAAAAAATCAATAATCACTTGATTCGCTTCCATTGCATCCTTAGTAAAACGCGGAAGCTCCCCCCGGTTGTCATTCTCGGTGAAAGATGTATTCTTGTCTATTTTCCCGGTGAGAAATCCACGTCCCAGAGGGCTATAGGCAACTAAGCCAATCCCTAATTCCTCGAGTACAGGGAAAATATTTCGCTCTACATCGCGCCACCAAATCGAATACTCACTCTCCACCGCCGCCAGCGGTTCAACGGAATGCGCACGGCGTATGGTTTCAGCACTTGCCTCCGATAATCCCCAGTGGATGATTTTTCCATCTTTTTTAAGATGTTGCATAGTCAGCGCTACATCTTCAATTGGAACCTTTGGGTCCACACGATGGATATAATATAGATCGATATAATCCGTACGTAATCTTTTTAAAGATCCTTCAACTGAACGGATGATGGACTCTGGCCTGCTGTCAAGCTCATTTGTTAAACCAGAGATCTTAAAACCGCCTTTTGTCGCAATTTGCACCCTACTGCGGTGACCTGCAAGCGCCTCACCCACAAGCTCTTCATTTGTATAAGGCCCATAAACTTCTGCTGTGTCATACATGGTAATGCCAGCATCAATAGCAGAGTGCACGACTTGAATCATTTCATTACGGTCTTTTGCCGGACCCCGATGATAGTTTAGCCCCATACACCCGAATCCAAGCAATGAAGTCTCCAAGTTACCCAATAATCTTTTCTTCATAAGTCTCCTTTTCTTTAATCCGTATTTGTAAATCAAAGCTTCAAGCTTTCATGTACATATGAGATCAGAATCCCAAAAATTATTGTGCAAAAATCGCGATAAACAATTAAAGTCGTTTAATCAACTTGTGTCTATTATTATAGATGTAAGCAATTTGAATTCAATGGTTAAAAAATTAAGATTTGTTAAGTTAACAACAGATCATCAATTTTTGTTTATTATTATTAATTCTTACTGACTCTCTTTGTTAGTAAGGCTAATGGGATAATGCATGTAGTTTCTCATTAAAATAAACAGTATACTCAATAACAAAAATAGGAATCCGCCTAATACCACATATTTTGTACCCATTTCAGTAATAATCGTTCCTCCTACAGTAGTTCCGATTGTTACCCCTACGTTACCAGATGCTAAAAATAAGCCATTTGAGAACTCAGGAGCTTCAGGAGCTGCAGACATAATACAATATTGCGAGATATTATTCCCTATAGCCACTACTATCCCAAAAGCGAAAACAATGATTGCCATAGGTACAGTAAACTGTCCCATTGAAAACAATAAAGTGTAAATGAAACCCAATACGAATGGAAAGGATATTACAGATTTCATTGTGCTTTTTGTAAGGAGCTTGCCTGCGACAATGTTTCCTATTATACTGGCCCCACCGAATATGAATAACATTAAACTCGTTGTTTCCCCAGGTATATTTGTAATGGTTTCAAGATACTCAGCAAGGTAACTACTAACTCCATACATCGCTGCATTTATAAAAATGACAGCAGCTATGGACAGCCAAGTAAAGAACCGTTTTAATACACTTAACTGAGATCCATAAGATTGTCTCTCCTTAACAGGCATGGATGGTACAAATAGTAAGGTAATAAATGCAATAACATTCACGATAGTAAAAAATAACATCGCCATCTCGATTGAAGTTGAACTAGCAATAAAATTGGAGATTGGTGAACCAAGTACCATCCCACCAGTTACTCCCATAAATACTTTTGAAATCACCTTTGGAGCTTCTTCCTTGTTAACTGATGCAGCTGCTGCTGTTAAAGCTATTGAGACGTATACAGGATGCAAAAAGGCAGGAAGTACACGAGCAATTAATAATATGGTAAAGCTTGATGCGAATATGGAGACAATGTTGCCAAGAACGAAAACACCTAATACAAATAACATTACCTTTTTACGATTTAAGCCCGAAAACAATAACGGAAGAATCGGTCCAGATAGGGCAACAGCAAGAGCAAAGAGACTCACTAGTAACCCTGCTTTGGCTATACTGACATTAAAGTGATCAGCAATCGAAGGTAATATCCCAACGATACCCATCTCCGTATTTAAAATACCGAATACACCTATCGTCAAAATAACGATAAACAAATGATTTTTTCTATCCATTAAATTAGCTCCTACTTTCTTTAAACAAAACTTCGAAAAACTTCGAGAACTTCTATAATAGCCGCGCACTATTTAATCATCATTTAACTCCCTAAAATGATCCTATCTTCAACCAACTAACTTCCTGGCATGTTTCAAGATAATCCTCTAAATTGTCAAAGAAGCAAACACTGTATGAAGGACAGTTGCAGGACATTTGAAGTTCATTTCTTGATCCATCATCTCTTTTCCATAGCTCAAACTTTGATGATTAAACAACAATACTTGATTAATCAACTTGTGTTTATTATTATATGATCAAGATGCGTTAATTCAATGGTTAAAGAAACGAGATTTGTTGATAAATCAACATAAGAAATATAAATGTTAAGTATCTTTAGAAGGTATGGTGGGTAAACGATGGCTAAAGTAGACCGGAGAATTCTTAAAACGCAGGAGGCTTTAAAAAAAGCTGTTATTGAACTGATGACTGAAAAAAATTTTGATGATATAACCATTCAAGATATTGCAGACCGGGCAAACCTAAATCGCGGAACAATTTATCTTCATTTTCAAGACAAATTCGATTTATTGGATAAACTCATAGAAACACACCTGAATGAATTAGGAGAGATGGACGAATGGGCATGTGAGATGGATTGGAACGAGGCTCTTGAACCTTATTTTGAATATTTCGAGAAAAATTATTTATTTTTTTCAACCATGTTGGCAAGTACAGGTGTACCGTCAGCTTTCAGAACTCGACTTCTAACTTCTTTTATTGAAGGTTTCAAAGGTGAGATAGATAGAGAAAGCGGAAGAAATATAGATTTAATCGATGATGTCATGCTGCAATATGCCGGTACCGCTTATGTAGGTACAATTGAATGGTGGATTAAAAATGGAATGCCTTATCCGCCTAAAGTGATGGCTACACAAGTTGGTACCCTGTTAGGGAGAAGTTTATAGTACTGGACCGCCTTGAGCATTAGCATAAACTGTCCTTAGCTAAAAGAAAAAGAGCAGCTGCCGGATCAGTCTGCTCCATAGTGTATTTAAAACTAAAGTTCCTCGTTTTGCGGAAGAAATAGTGTTCAAAAGGTAGGAGCAGGTAATTCATCAATTTTTATACGAAGTAAACTATATGGTTTTTGTCGCAGGTCTTTTCCATAATGAAATCTGGCCTGTCGATGTAATTGGTTCACAATAACATATAAGTGTTGATCCAGACCAATAGAAAAAGTATCCGGCCATAAAATTCTCGGATCATGTGCGATGGTTTCCATTATTCCATTCGGCATTATCTTTCGAATACTATCGTTTTCATAGTCTCCAGCGTAAACGTTTCCTTTTGCATCGGTTATCAATCCATCAGATGCACCTTTTTCTCCCCAATACTGCACATGATAACGTAAATTGAAATCCGGTATTGTTTTGTCTCTTAGGGCTTCTGTTGAGATCGAGTATAGATGACGACTGGTTAATGGACAATAAAATATAATTTTTCCATCAGGGGAAATTGCTATACCATCAGAGGCCAATCGAAAGGGAGAGGTCGAACCATCTGTGTTTCGATTCATCAAAATTTTACCTTCCACTTTTGGTAAAAAATACGGATCGGGTGATGTTGAATTTGCTCCATTTAACCGTCTAAACGCATTTCCATTTTCTAAATTTACGACTATAATAGCGCCTGGTCCTTTTGAAGAAGAATCCGTTATATAGGCGTAACCTGATTTACCAACACGAAAATCAAATCGGACATCATTCAGATACGTTGTCGGCAAAACTACATCTTCTGCAAACGTATATACTTTTCTTATTGTATTTGTTTTTAAATCTATAGCGACTAGTTTTGCCCCTCCCTTAATAGGCTCAGAAAAATTTGGTGCAGCCGTATCCAGTACCCACAGGGTTCCCCTTCCATCAGCAAATACACTTTGGACACTGATGAAGGACATAGTGATATTCAAAGGATTTATCATATTGGTTTCTAAATTAGGATAAGGCTGCAACCGACCCTCAACAATTTCCGCTACCGTAAATCTAACGTCATCTCCCCATTTCGGAAAGCAAACGAAGATACGCCCGGTTTCTGATACGCTCACGCCTGTAGGCATAGCCCCATAAAATGAATAAACGAGTTCTAACTTACCGAAGTATTCTTCCATAGGTAACATAGGTTTTATAATATCCTCCCCAACATTTTTGAACGGATATTATCAACATATGTTAAAAATTTTTTTCAAATGCTTCACTCTTAATGAAAAGGGTGTCTTCAGGAAGAGATCAAAGTCAGTCAAATTGTATAGATCAAATGTTGTTAAAAATGTCCGAGCCATTAAAAAAGCTTCGGCGCAAGCCGAAGCCTTCTGACAGTGACTCTCCGTTTCTAGGGTAAATAGATTACTACGACGACCATGCCTCGACACTAGAGAGCTTGACTCCACTTGTATCCGAAAAAGAAGGAGAACTTCTGCCAAGCCTACCGTTTTATTGTTGGTCCGACAGACTTAATGCGTTTGCTGAAGTTTGTGCTTGATCTAAAAATTCCTCTGCTTGGGTCAATTGCTGCCGGGCCTTCTCCAAAGCTTGTGAATTTGTTGACGCATTAGTGTCACTTATCGAGCTTATTGCCTGATTTAAAGCCGTTTGCGCCTCAGAAACCGCGTAAGATGCATGCTGCTCCAGCGCATTGCCGCTCGAGTTAAGTGAACCTTCTGCCGGTTTTCTTGCATTATCGGTGGCTAAATTAACTTTGTCTTCATTGGGCAATGTGAGTCCTCCTCCCTTGAGCAATGATTATTATCAGAAATAAGTATGTGGCTGAGATTTTGTTAATATTCATTCGACTGCATGGGAATAACCCGATCCTATATTTCCGGATCAATTTTAGTATAAGATTCGATGTGTCGGAAAATCTAACGTAGATGAAAAAAGGGGGTGATCATTTCTCAATGAATACGCCAACGCTAGCGTCACACGAATCTATGGAACTACATGAAGCGTTAAACTTTAAAACACTATGCCTCGCTAAGTCAAAACTTATGCAAGGCTTGGTCTTTGACCAAGAGCTAAAAGCGTTAATGCAGAAAGATGTCGTTCAATCCACACAACAGATCGCCGAGCTGCAAGCCATCTATGCAAGAGCTCCTTTCCAAGCACCTGTTCCGAATAGCCCAACACCTATAACACATTAAGGGGAACATAAAGCAAATGAATACTGACTATTTAGACCCGATTAATTCATTAAATATGCCGGAAATGGCAGATATGACTTTTGCAATGGACTTCCTTCTTCGTGCCAAGGAGGGTGTGCGAAATTTGTCCATCGCCCTAACGGAAACAGCTTCTCCGGATGTAAGAGTGCTGCTGCGGAAACATCTTAAGCAGGGAATTGCAATGCACCAAGAAATCACGGAGCTCATGATTCGCAAAAAATGGTTCCATCCTTACGAGCTGAACGAACAGTACCAACTCGATCAGCTTTCGGCGAAAAATACGGTAATGATCGGTCAGATGAACTTTTTCCCGGATGATACGTCGCGTAAAGGGATGTTTGATCGGACCCCAGATGAACATATTGGAGGACATAAAGCATGAAGGCGGTAACGTATCAAGGGATTAAAAATGTCGTGGTCAAAGAGGTGCCGGATCCGAAGATTGAGAAACCGGACGATATGATCGTAAAGATCACAAGTACCGCCATTTGCGGTTCTGACCTTCACCTTATTCACGGGATGATCCCTAACCTTCAGGAGAACTATGTCATCGGGCATGAACCGATGGGGATCGTAGAAGAAGTTGGCCCCGGCGTGACAAACGTAAAGAAAGGCGACCGTGTAATCATCCCGTTCAACATCGCATGCGGAGAATGCTTTTTTTGCAAAAATCAGTTGGAAAGCCAATGTGACAATTCTAACGACCACGGGGATATGGGCGCATATTTTGGCTACTCCGGAACGACCGGCGGATACCCTGGCGGGCAAGCCGAGTATTTACGAGTCCCGTTTGCGAATTTTACCCACTTCAAGATTCCCGAAAGCTGCGAACAACCGGACGAAAAGCTAAGTTTGATCGCGGATGCCATGACAACGGCTTTCTGGAGCGTAGATAACGCGGGTGTAAAAAATGGAGATACGGTCATCGTGCTCGGCTGCGGTCCGGTCGGACTTCTGGCCCAGAAATTCTGCTGGCTCAAAGGAGCAAAGCGGGTCATAGCTGTCGACTATGTCGATTACCGCTTACAGCATGCGAAGAGAACGAACAATGTGGAAATCGTAAATTTCAAACAGGATAAGAATATAGGAAACAATCTCAAGGAAATGACCAAAGGCGGCGCTGATGTCGTCATTGATGCAGTAGGAATGGACGGAAAGATGAGCGATCTCGATTTTCTAGCCAGCGGTTTGAAACTGCAAGGCGGCACCATGAGCGCATTTATCATTGCGTCACAGGCTGTCCGCAAAGGCGGTACTATCCAAGTCACTGGGGTATACGGCGGACGCTATAACGGATTCCCGCTCGGCGACATTATGCAGCGCAACGTGAATATCCGTTCGGGACAAGCTCCGGTTATTCACTACATGCCGTATATGTACGAGTTGGTTACATCTGGAAAAGTGGACCCTGGAGACATTGTTACGCACGTCATTCCGCTCAGCGAGGCCAAACGCGGCTATGACGTGTTTGATACGAAAACGGACGATTGCATCAAAGTCATCTTAAAGCCTTGATTATGGATAGAGACGTGGGAGGAAAATCCGAATGAATACCGATTACGCTTTGCATGAGATGCTGGAGGTTCATGAAATAGCTGTGTTCAAGACGGTTTGCATGACCAAATCCAAAACCATGCAAGCTCTGGTAACCGAACCGGAGCTCATGCAAATTTTGCAACAAGACGTGCAAATATCACAGCAGCAGCTTCAGGAGCTTGGTGGAGTGCTGTCTAAAGTGACCCGATAGGAGATAAAAACATGAACACAATATTAGAACATATGACAGGGCTTCATACGCTGACCGATGACGTGATCGCAATGGATTTTTTGATGAACGCCAAGAGCGGAGTCAGAAACTACGCCATGGCCGTGACCGAATGTGCCACCCCCGAAATTAAGCAAATTTTGATGAAACAGCTCGACGAAGCCATAGACTCCCATGAAAAGATAACAATCTACATGATGCAACGGGGCCTATACCATCCCTACCATATTCCAGAGCAAATTCAGCTCGATCTGAAAAACATTCAGACCGCTATGAACATTCCTTCCTGACACCATATTTCGTCCCGACAAAACGCGCAAAACCATAAGGGTTCAAGCGCGTTTTTGTTTAATTAGACTTCAGTTAACAAAATGTTCCCAGTGTCAAGAATCCAACAATACAATAAGTGCGGATGGCATCACAAACACTTGAACAAGCGTTCCTTACTGATGGTCATCGCGACGCACTTTATGGATCATCACTCTCGATGAAGCAGAATTATCTTCTCACACGCGTCCCATCGATCAGGAAGCCAGTGCTATTTACGATTACTTCCTGCTGTTCGAACAGCCCTTCGGCAACGGACGTAACGTATTCGTTGGATTCAGCAATTCTGATCTGCGTCTCTATGGCATAATAGGCATTTCCGAGCGGTCCTTCCTTGCTCTCCAGCGTAAATACATATGTACCTTGATCCGTATGATGAACGGCTTCATTAGGCACCTTCACCGTCTGTTCCCCACTGGACTTCGCGATCTTCACCTGCACACGCTCGCCAACTTTCAGCCTATCGTCCTTGAGCGAGACTGTCACGCTGCTTGGCTGGCCAGCAGAATCATTTGTGTCAGAAGAATCGCCTGCCGGCGCAAGCAACTCTCCGCCAAGCACCTCATCGTCAATAGTCGTAATTGTACCCGAAAGCTGGAGATTTTCCTTGTCGGCAACCGTGATTTGATCCAGCGTTTCACCTATCTTAAGCACGCCGGCGACATCTCCCGGAATTAATAACCGGATTTCATAACCTTTAGCGGAGTTTGCTAATACAATATCCGGCGATCCTCCCGGCAGGACGCCAGCTATTGCATTTACCTGGATCACGACACCGGCGAACGGCGCTAGGACCGATTGACTTTCGGCAATATTCTTCTGGATACTCTTAATGTGCTGCTCCTGTGACGCAATATCGAGCTTGGCCGATTCCATTGCTAGCTTCGCAGCGGCTAGTGTACTTTCATCGCCGTCAGTTACCGCTGCAATGTAATCCGTCTGCAGCTGAGTCATAGACAACTGCTGCTTCTTCAGATTCGTCTGCATGTCTTCAAGCTGCAGCAACGCCTCGCTAACGTCGTATTCGATCAGCTTCTGGCCGATAGATACCTTGTCGCCTTGTTTGACCAGCACCTTTTTCACCTTCCAGCCTGCCGGATTTGTGATATCCTGCGTCTGACCCGGCTGCACGGTCGCATTACCTTCATATTCGTGCGTTACCGATCCTTTTGCCGCAAGCTGCGTGTGGACCTTCGGCAACGACAAGCCCCGAAGCGTATTACCCGCTAGTGTGCATATTGCGAGCAGAGCCAGGAACAGAGCGGCAAAGAGACGTATCTTCCGTTTGCTGAACCCGGACTTCCGTTCTTCCATTACAATCACTCCTGAGTTTATCCCTTAATGCCCGAGTGCTGGATGCCCTCCACGAAGTAGGACTCCGCGTATAGGAACAACAACACCATGGGGGTCATATACAATGTGGAAGCGGCAAAGCCGACACCACGTGCCGATTGATTAATTTGCGCCAAATAGAGCGATAGAGGTTGCTTGATTGCATCCTGCAGGAAAATAAGCGGCTGCTCGATCATATTCCAGTAATCAACAAATAGCAGTACAGCCAGCGCTGCAAGTCCTGGCTTGGCCAGCGGAAGAACAACCCGCATAAATATCGTTAACTGCCCGGCACCGTCGATTTTGGCAGCCTCGGTCAGCGCATATGGAATATGAGCCATGAACTGTCGCATCATGAAAACCCCGAAGGCGCCGAAAATGCCAGGCAGCACAATCGCCGATGAGCGGTTCATAAGACCCAGCATATCAATGACAAGATAGTTTGGGACAAGCGTGACCTGGAACGGCATGAGCATCGTCATTAGATAAACGAAGAACAGCTTGTCCCGTCCGGGAAATCGCAGCTTGGCGAATGCATAAGCCGCCAGTGAACCAACGAGCGTCTGACCGATAACGATCGGAACGACAAGGCCGGCCGAATTCCAGAACATGTTCAAAAATTTCGGGCTTAGGATCAGTACTTGTAAATATTGCTCGAACGTCAGCCAGTCCGGCAGCAGCTTCAGGTTGAGGAATGCATCCTTGCCACCGTTTGCAGTGTCCACCATTTTCCCTATCAGGTCGTAATTCTGGCTAATTTCCGCTTCCGACATCATGGAGCTAACAAGTGTGAGGCCGATCGGGAACAGCATCGCAGCTGCAAAAATACTGAACAGTACCGACAGTGCAAGGCCTGACAAACGTTGGTAATTGTTCATGATTCCCCTCCTTTCTTTACTCCGTATATTCCCTGAAATTACGTTCAGCGCGGAGCAATCCGGAGGTCATTACCACGATGAAGCCGACCATTAGTGTCGCAGCGGCCGTCAACTTCTGAACATCCAGCTCGAAGAACATATTGTTCATGTAATGCTGAAGCATGTACAGCCGATCATACGGATAATCTCCGGCCAGCAAGTACGTTTCCCTAAACACCTTGAACGAGTTAATAATGGAGATGAGCAATACGAAGAACATGGTTGGCGTCAAATAGACGAGCGTAATATGCCAGAATTGATGAAAGCGACCAGCTCCTTCAAGTGAAGCCGTCTCGTAATAATCCTTCGGAATCGACTGAAGGCCAGCCAATAACAGAATCATGTCATATCCAATATTCTTCCAAATGTACATCACAACGACGATACTCATTGACCAATTCGACTGCATCCAATCAATGCGGGCAAAACCCAGCTCGTGCAGCCATGCGTTCAAAGTCCCGTTCCAGTCGAAGAAAATTTGCCATACGGTTACTACGGAAGCGACAGGTACGACAAGTGGCAGCATAAACGACGTCCGCAGCCAGCTGCGCAAAAAGAGCGGCCGATTCAGCATGACGGCAAGCGTCAGCGACAGCACGATGAGCAGGGGTACAGCGATTGCCGTAAACAGCATGGTATTGCCCGCAGCCTTACGGAACGAGGCGCTGTGAAGTAGATCCGTATAATTATTCAAACCTACAAACCGTCCCCCGAGCGCGCCGTCAGTGAACGACTCGTAGAAGCCAAGTACAAATGGAATGAGATAAAACAAGGAAAATCCGATCAGGCTTGGCCCAAGGAACAGCCAGGCCGCCACACCGTCACCCCGCAGCCGCCGTAACCACCTGCTACTCATTCAGGACAGTCATTGCTTTGTTCTGAATCAACCTCGCAGCGTCCTCCGCAGATTTCTGACCGGTGAAGAAGGCATCCGTATTGGCGGCTACAATGTCAAGCACCTTCCCGGATTCGTTCCTCTTGCGGGCGGCGGCGCCCGCAAAGCCTTCGAGCTGGTCAAGCTGAGCACCGTCCACTTTGAATGGCTTGCTATGCTGCGAATCAATGGATGGAGGTGTGATTGTACCCTGCTCCTTCAACACTTGAATAGCATCTTGGAAGCGTTCCTTGTTGATTGGAAGACCTATTGACGTGTGATCCATCAAGTATTTCAAGAAATCCCAAGCTGCGTCCTTCACTTTGGAATTGGCATTTATCCCGATGTCTGCTCGCGTTTCGAAGGAAGTGCCCGCAGCCTCTTCGTCCGCATGCGGCTTCACGTAAAAGGCAGTTTCATCGCCAAAAGCGTGCAAGCTGGTCAAATAGTCTTCCGGAGATAAGATCGAAACATTGATAAAATAACCACGGCCGTTAGAACCAGCGACGCCATCGTCGTACATACTCTTGATTTGCTTCAGCAAGCTGGCGAAGGCAGGTGAATCGAAGCTCGCCTTTCGGCTTGTTTCATCCACAAATCTGCCATAATTGTCCGCGACAATGCTGCGCACAAAATAATCCTTACCGCCTACTTGATATCCTTCACCACTAACGATAGCCGCGTCGTATTTACCCTTTGCCGCGACAAGTTCCCTACCTGTCGTCATGAAATCATCCCACGTCCATGCCCGGTCATCAAACTTCACGCCGGTCGCAGCGATAGCAGCTTTGTCGCCAACCATACCACCTAGGCTAAACGACAATGGAAGGCTGAATTGGCCTGTTTCAGACCGTCCTCCGTCCAGCACGTTTGCGAAGTAGTTCGTCTTATTAAACGTTTTGTCTCCGTCCATTCTTGATTGCAGATCCTCCAGCAAATGATGTCTTTCATAATCGTCAGCGGCCAAATATCGAAGGTCTAGCAGGTCAGGCCCTTTGCCCGCCAGCATGGCTGCGTTCGTGGATGTAGTAAACTTCTCAATGTCCGCATCCGTCTGCTCTCCTCCCCCATCATCGCTATACTCTTCGCTCAGCCCGTATTGAAGCTTGATCGTGATGTCCGGATGAGCCGCCTCGTACGCTTTAGCCGCCTGCTCGTATTGCTCGTTCGGCCAGAAAGAAGAGAAGACAATTGTCTTCTTTCCGTTGGAAGTCGTAGCTTCTCCACCGGAATTCGTGCCTGTTGTAATTCCGGATTGACCATTCATCTTCCCTGTTTCCTCAGCTGTGTCACTGTTCCCGATGGTGCTTCTATTACTGCTGCAAGCTGCCAAGGTCAGCACGATAAGTGCAGCGGAAAGTAGAATAAGTCCCATTTTCTTCAACTCTATCATTCCTTTACTTTTAATTATTCGTTAAGGTAAGTCATCGCTTTATTCTGAACCAGGCTAGCAACGGCTTCAGCTGACTTCTGCCCGGCGAAGTAGGCTTTAGATTCTGTGACAATCAACTCTCGCATCTTATCGGAATCATCATCCTGTGAAGGGTGTACGGCACCGTTGACATAGGCTTCGAGTCCGCTCAGCATCGTGCCGTCCGCTTCAATCATCTCGCCATGAAGAGGCCCTTCTTGGGCCGACTTAAATGACCCTTGCTTCTTCAGCTCATCGATCTGCTTGGCATACGCTGCCTTATTAATTGGAAAGCCCGTTGTCGTTGACAGCGACTGTATGTCTTCAGACATCATAAATTTCACGAATTCCCACGCTTCCGGCTTTACTTTTGATTGAGCATTGATTGCGACACTCCGATAGGTCTTGAAGTAACCTCCTGCTGACGTGTCCTGCGCGTGCGGCTTCGCATACAACTTCATGTGATCACCTTCTTCCTTATCGAACATCTTCATCTCCAGACCGGAGACCTTCATCGTTTCCAAATAATCCTTCGGCGAATTGATCTGAACACTTCGGAAATAAGCGTTCGCCCCGCGGCCAATCTTGGAGATGAGACCTTCGTCAAACATCGCCTTTACCTGCTTCATAAGGCCTGTAAAGGATGCCGAATCAAAATGCGCTTTGCGTTCGCCTGGATTAATGAACAGGGAGTAATTGTCGCTGACCATCTCACCAAGTAAATACTCAGGTCCTTCGTAGGACAACGCGGATGGAAGTCCACCGCTTGCTGTCATCTCCTTTGCCGTTTTCGTGAACTCACTCCACGACCAAGAATGGTCATCAAATTTGACACCTGTCTTGGCAATGGCACCTTCGTCCCCGGCAAAGCCCATGAGGAAGAAGGAGAGCGGCATGGAGTACAACGAATTGCCCATTCGGACATTGTCAAGAACGTTTGCGAAATAATCGCCCTTCTTGAATTGATGATCTTGCTCCATCATTGGACTCAGATCAGCCAATAGACCGTGCTTGACGTAGCTATCTGATGGTAAAATATCCATTGCGAGCAAATCAGGTCCTTTACCAGCCAGCAGCGCCGCGTTCATGCTCGATACGTACTTTTCCATGTCCGATTCCAAAGTTGCGTCAGTGTAATCTACATTTTCCAGCTTAATCTCGACATCTGGATGGAGCGACTCGTACTCCTTAATTGCTGCCTCGTATTTGGAATCATGCCAGAAGCTTGAGAAAATGATCGTCTTCTTGCCACTGCCATGCGATGCCCCTTCATCATCTACAGCGGTGGTAGATGATCCTGACGCTGCAGCATCATTCGCTGTCTTTTCAACCCCATTGGTTCCTCCGCCTCCATTACAAGCAGTCAATGTTAAGGCGAGCAGGCAACTCGCTGCGATACAGGCTCCGTTTTTTTTCATAGCTTGATTCTCCTTTTGTTCTCGCATTCTTACTGCTCGCCTCACCGGGCTCTTGTCACATTATAAAAAAGAGATATCTCCAAACCTTCATCGTCATGTGAACAAAATGTCTCCAAAATTCAAATAAAAAACAGCAGGATAGACGATAATTCGTCCAACCTGCTGTTATGAGAGGGATCTTGCTATTTCTTAGTGCCATCACACATCTATTATTGAAACTGGATGACAAATGTCCGCAATCGTTCCTGGTCCGCCGCTGGTGCCGGAGCAATCTCCTGTGCCGTAGCGGCGTGTGATTTGCTCCCGTCGACCAGAAGAGCCCCATCACTAAGACTCCACATCATTTGATACGGGACAATGCCCTGGTAAACAGCCGTTTGGTACAGCACGTTGTTGCCCTGCAGCTTGCCGGCATAGACCGCCTCTTCATTATTTCGTGTATATGCGATCAGCTTCCGGTCTGGTGACACGCTGAAGCTGCCAATCTTCTCCAGCAGAACAGACAGCTCGCCGTTACGGTGATCGTACTGGAACAACGTACCGTCCACGCCAAGAAACATGAAGCGGTCATCGTCTATCCATGTACTTCCGCCATTACCCGACGGATGGTCATATTGGACGACAAAGCTCCCGTCTCCGTTCCGCTTTGCCATTGTAACCAGGTTCCCGTCTTCTATGAGAACGCTGCTTCCATCGTTAGACAGCATGACAGAGGCGCTGCGATCCGCAAGGGAAAAGCCCGGCAGAGGGAATTGTTTTGTCGTTCCCTCCACTACGTCGTAAACGACAGCGTTCATTTGTCCCTGGCTATTTCCTGTCACAAGGTAAGAGATGAACCGGCTGTTGTTCGACCAGTGCAGGATACTCGAAAGCAGCGTCCTCTGTATATCATTAGATGAATCAGCGATCGGCTTAACCTGACCTCCCTCCAAGTTCACGAGGGTCAAAGAAGCACCTTCCCCGGATTCCGATAGCCCTGCAATCATCCTCCCGTCTGGTGACAGGCTGAGTATCTTCAAATCGATGTTCGTAGTACCAGCAAGCTGCTTGGACTGTTCATAAGGAGGAACGAACAGCTGCATGCGGTTAGAGGGGGCTATTTGAGGAACGTTATCTTCAAAGTAGCCGATGACGGCTTCCCCGTTAGTCCAGCCGAGAAACTCGGATGAAGATGATACAGGCAGCGGATAAATCGTCTTTACCTGAAACTCTTTTCCGAGGCTTGCTTCATTTGCCGGCTTCTCACTTTCTGTCTCCGGAATAACGATCGTCTCGGAACGGGGATTACCCATGCAGCCGGTTGTCATTAGAAGAAGCAGGACAGCCATGAGCGAAACAGCAATAGCCCGGAGCCGCTTCCACTTCTTAATCATATTACGCATCGTTATTCTCCCCCCTTCTTTCCGGCAGCGGGAAGCTCAACATAAACGGTCGTACTCCCTTCGATACTTTCCATATGGATCGTTCCGCCGTGGTAGTCAACAATAGATTTTACAATACTGAGACCAAGGCCAACGCTCCCTTCTTCCTTATACATTCTGTCGCCGGAATAGAAGGGCTCGAATACACTTGCGATCTGTTCAGGCGACAATGTTTCTCCCGGATTATGGAATATGAACCGGATAGTTTCCGCTTTCATACTTCGCTCCCCAACAAGCGAGATATCCGCCATTGGTGCGCTGTACTTGATTGCGTTGTCGAGCAGATTGATGAACAATTGACGCAGCCTGTCCGCTTGCCCGAGTACGACAAGTCCGTTCTCCACGTCCAGCATGATACGCTTCTTGTAGCGCTTGGCGCGAATTTCCATCGAATCACATACGTCGCGAAGGAGCGTCCCTGTGTCGACAAGCGTGGCTTCATCCATAACGGCGTTGTGGTGCGACACTTCAAGCAAGTTCAGTACCATGCCATGCAACCGCCGGCTTTCATCCACGATATGTGTCATCCCTTTGTCGAAGAAACCGCGATCCGATTCTCCGTTCTCCCGGATAATCTCAGCGTACCCAAGAATGGACGTGAGCGGCGTCTTCAGCTCGTGCGTGACGTTATCGAAAAATCGTTTTTCCTGCTCGTTATGTGCCTTCAACCTGTCGCGGTCACGAGCAATCATTGCAATCTGGCTGTCGATCTGCCCAATCATGTCATTGAAGTTTTCCGCCAACCGCCCAATTTCGTCCTTACGCCTAAACTTCAAGCGGATGTTCAGATTGCCCCTTATAACCTCCGTGGAAGCGTCAGTCATCTTGACGAGCGGAATCGTAATATGCCTGGACAGCATGTACGAGAACAGGAATGCTGTTAGGAAAATCGCTAGCGCGAGATAAAAGAGGATGTTGAGAATTCGTTCCGTCTGCTCATAGAGAGATGAGAAGTCTTTAGCAAATCTCAGAATACCTACCTTTACCCCGTCGATGACGACAGGATAAGAATAGAGCACGGAGCCGGTGCTGCCTTCATACGTAATCGTATAAGCGGTCTTTCCGCCCAATGCCAGCTTGAGGTCTTCGTTCGAACGGCCGGCAAACATTGTCTCGTCAGTCGAATACAGTAAAATGCCATCGACCGTGTAGGCGCTGACGTCACTTGAAGTGGCGCGGTGAAGGTCGCCAACCATCTCCTCGGCCATTTGACCGAAATAGAGGTCGTTGTTCGTGAAGTGATTAATGAGAAAAGCTTGCAGGACATAAACGTTGCTGTTATTTTTTAGCTCGATAAGGTCTGAGGTAATCATGTCCCGGTTGCTGGATCGTATATATTCTTTCAGCGTGACGTTCAGAACAAGGAACGACAGGCAAAAGATTAGGAAAAAGCCGATGACGAATTTTGCCCGTAGTGTGCGCAGCATACTGTCAGTCCGTCCTTTTCTCGAACTTATAGCCGATGCCAAACACGGTTGTAATCAGATCCGCTGCGTCCAGCTTTTTGCGCAGCCGCTGAATGTGGGTGTCAACCGTCCGCATGTCACCCGGGAAATCATAGCCCCAGACGAATTGAAGCAGTTCCGCCCGCGTGAAAATTTTCCCTCGGGCACCAAGCAGCGCCATAAGCAGATCGAACTCTTTCGGCGTGAGGTCAACCGTCTCGCCATACTTGGTTACAAGCCGCTCGGCTGGTGATATGATGATGTCCCTGAAGCCGATTACCGAGGGCGCAGACTCCTCCACAGCCTGTTGTTGGGCTTGTGCCAGCCGGCGGAGTATCGTACGGATACGAGCCACGACCTCCCGCAGATCAAATGGCTTCGTAATATAATCATCTGCTCCTACTTCAAGGCCCAGGATTTTGTCCGTAATATCCGATCTCGCCGTAAGCATGAGTATAGGAATATTATATTGGGCAGTTACCTGCCTGCAGATATCGAGGCCGCTTTGGTCCGGCAGCATCCAATCCAGTACGAGCAGATTAGGCTCGAATTGCTGCAGTTCTCGAAGCCCGTCTGTGCCGCTGCCTGCTATACGGGTCTCGAAGCCTTCGCGTCCGAGGCCGTAGGCCAGCAGATCAGCGATTGCCTCTTCGTCCTCGATGATCAGTATTTTCGTTCTATTCATTATGAGGCTCCAATCTGTACACGTCCAATTCGCGCTTGCGTGAATGAGTCGATAATAACATAACTCGTCTATTGAAATAAAACATCTCTACTAACCCAAAGTGTAACGTCCAATTGTAACGAGAATATCTAGAAGTTGCGAACAATTTGTCTTGAAGTTGTCAACAAAATGTGTCCAGACCTTAATAGAATTGAAAAAGCCAGTCTTAATGGATGTGGGACCTCTACAGGTTGCAGGTATCTCTACAGGTTGCAGGTATTATTCTACAAAAAAAGCCCGAATCCACAAGGGATTCAGGCTTTTACATCACAATCAATTTGAGTGACATTTCATCTTATACGTGTGACGACAATGTCCGCTGTAACATGAAATGTCATCAATTCAGCCCTGAAAAGTTCTCCTTACCTGGTCTTGCTTATTTTCCAATATTCTAGTCTGCCCATTCTACCCGTTTGAGAATACGAAATTTCATAAGCTGAAGCACGAAATCTGTATAAAATTCCGGACGAACGATCGCGCTGTAACGATGATTCGCATACGAATAAAACAAAACATCTGTATAAATATTATTGTCTTCAAAATGATCTCTTACCGCTTTAAGTTTCGATGTAACCTCTTCTTCATTAAATACTTGAATAGTAAATTCAATGTCAGCACCATTTTGCGTTTCCTGAATTTGCAGATCATTGCTATCGTACTCATACTTAAGCATTATTCCTTACCACCTTTATTTGTTGTTAAATGAGATATCGTAAATAAATATATACACTAGATAAAACAATGGATAATAACATTAATGGAAAAGCTATTTTTAGATAAGACATAAATCGAATTGGATATCCTTCTTTGGCTGACAATCCAGCCGCTATAAGATTAGCGCTCGCCCCAATTAACGTTCCGTTTCCTCCTAGACAAGCACCAAGCGCAAGACTCCACCACAGCGGCTCTAAATTTTGAACCCCCATGTTCCCCAT
This sequence comes from Paenibacillus sp. YAF4_2, assembly GCF_052113225.1. NCBI lineage: Bacteria > Bacillati > Bacillota > Bacilli > Caryophanales > Paenibacillaceae > Paenibacillus > Paenibacillus sp. YAF4_2. The sequence goes on along the minus strand of NZ_JBFRCT010000009.1, from coordinate 36,824 downwards.
TTCTTGAATCATTGGAATCATTGTTGCAACGAAAGGAATATTATCAAGAAATGCGGATGCAATCGCGCTTAACCAAAGGATTAACATAGAGGTAGCGACAGGATCTCCATCGGTAAGCTCAATGGCTTGCTCTGCCAGATTAGCTATGACACCTGTCTCAACCAGTCCAGACACAAGTACAAATAGCCCGATAAAAAAGAAAATAGTCGTCCATTCCACTTTGCTGAATGCCTCTTCCATACGATGCTCTCCTGTTATTAATAAAAGGACGAACGCACCTGCAAGTGCAACAGCAGCGGATTCCACATGAAGAACTTGGTGAAGGAAGAAGGCTGCAATGGTTAAGCCGAGTAGGGTTAAGCATTTGATTAGCAGCTTAGAATCACTAATAACACCGGTTAACTCAAGCTCCATAATGTTTTTTATGCGATCTGGTGTGGTTTGGATTTGTTTTCTAAACAGCAAGATAAACAAAGGTATATAGGCAGCCATAATGATGACTACGATAGGAGCCAAGTTACTGATAAATGCAGCAAATGTAAGTTCCTTCACGGCGCTCCCAATCATAATATTTGGAGGATCACCAATTAAAGTAGCCGTCCCCCCGATATTAGACGCCATAATCTGTGCAATGAGAAACGGAATAGGTGTAACCCTTAATTGTCTAGTAATACTGAATGTAACGGGAACCATTAGAAGAATGGTTGTCACGTTATCCAAGAATGCGGAGCCAATAGCTGTGATCAGCGCCAACACGATCAAAATATGAACAGGTCGTCCTTTCGCCTTCTTTGCTGCCAAAATCGCAATGTATCTAAATAGACCGGTATCAGATGTAATAGATACGATAATCATCATGCCTATTAAGAGACCTAATGTATTGAAGTCAACATGATGAAGTGCTGTTTCTTGATCCACAATACCGAACCCTATTAGAAGAAGCCCTCCGATCATGGCAATAATGGTACGATGAATTTTTTCAGAAATAATAAGAGCGTATGCAATCAGAAAAATAATAATTGCCCATATAGCCTGATGTTCCATTGTGTCCTCCTAATATGTTATTCTGCTTTTTTTAATGCCGAACTTTCGTTCGTGCTGCCTACTCCAAGTCTTAATACAAGTGGTTTAATGGTAAGTCCCTGAACAAGCAATGAGAATAAGACTACACTGAATGTCAGAACAAGAACATCGTCTTTCCCTTCGAAAGAAGTTGGTAAGCTCAAAGCAAGCGCAATCGACAGGCTGCCCTTCAAACCTCCCCAGTTAAGTATGCTTCCATGCTTTAGGGAAATCCCGCAGCATGGCAATACTGCTATATAACGCAATTGTCCTTCCAGCTAGAACAATGAGAATAGCAGCACCAATGATGAGCCATTTATTTGTGAAGTCTATATTCTTGATCTCTAATCCAATCATCAGGAAGATCAAGGAATTGGCTACTAAGGTAATTACATCCCAGAAGGAATCGATATTCATCCGTGTTGTTTCGGACATTCCGACTCGAGCTCCATAGCTGCCGAAGATTAAGCCACTAACCACAACGGCAATAACTCCAGACACATGAAAATGCTCGGCTACAAAGAAACTACCGAAGAATAGAAGCATAGAAAATCCAATTTCCAGTGGATAATCATCATAAAAACGAATAAGTTGAGAGAAGATCCATCCAAGAATTGACCCTATCGCGATACCGCCCAGAGCAAACTTTAGGAATAAAAGTATTCCCTCTCCAGCTCCACCCCACCCCATGTCCATATACGTGAGTAAATAGATGGAAGAAATCTGAAACAGTACAACGGCAATGCCATCATTAAACAAGGATTCTCCTTCGATTATGGTGACTAAGGGTTTAGGCACACCTAATGATTTGAAAATGGAGATGACGCTAATCGGATCTGTTGCACTCATGAGAGATGCAAAAGTAAAGGCGACAACTAAAGGTAAACCCATTATGTAATAAGACCCTGCTGCAATGAGGAAAAACGAAAGCAGCGTTCCTCCAAAAGCCAATGCTAGTACGGGTTTACTTTGCTTACGCAGATGTGAGAATGGTAATTTCAACGTTGCGTCCCCAAGCAGTATAGGCAAAAACAGCGAGATAATAATCGCTTGAAAGACATGCGATTGTGTAATGAAAGTTTCGGCCTCATCTAAAATAGGAATATGTGTGATCCCAAGCAGAAGACCAACAATTACAAGGGCAATCGAATACGGTTGATTTAACTTCTTTGCAATCGCAATAACGAACATAGATATCGCCAGAAGAATAAGCAATTGAATAAAGGTTTCATTAAATAATTCCATTGCAATAGACCTCCGTTTCTATAAAATGTTGCTTACTTATACTTCCCAAACTCCTCGTTTTGCTATCACCTCATCCAAAAAAAGACAAAAAGAGCCCGCTGTTGGCAGGCTCCTCCGATCGTACATGTATGCAATTTACCCATGATTTTACACGAGAATTTTTGCTTTGTAAATCATATCTCTCCAATTAAGTAATTAGTTCAACGTCCATAAATGGATATAGCATTAATGATTTGATCAGCATCCCATTCTACAATTTGATCGGCATACTGCTTAACGATAGGTAATAATTCACAGTTTGAATCTCGTTTTACAACAATTAATGGCTTATTCCCCTAAGTAAAAGGAGCTTATGAAATGAATATTTGACGGAATTCTTCAATTGCTGATGCTTCTCCACATAACAGCAATCTGTCAGCAAACTGGATGACAGTTCCTCCGTTTGGAATAATGGCAGAGTGGTTTCGATAGATGCGCATCACTAATAAATTTGGAGGCCATGGAATATCTTTAAGTTTCTTTCCTGTCCATCTAAATTGGCGGATTTCAATTTCCGCTAACTGATTATCATCTTCTTCTAGAAGCCGTAAAGCACCTGGGCTCTCAATGAGCGCCTTTAGTACACGCTGTGCTGCATATAAAGTTGAGAAGACTTCTACGCCCTGATCTCGCAGCTGCTTATACAGATCTGGATCTTCAATTCTAAGAATTAAATGCTTTCCAGCCATTGCTCTTACATATGTACCAATCAAATTGTTAATATTATCTTTGTTTGTTACCACTATGATTGAATCCGCTTCAAAGGCATGATGTCCTTCAAGTTCTTCTATCGTTAATTGATTAACATGTACTAGCTGATCCTTGAAACGCTGTTCTTTCCCACTGACGACATTCAAATACAAATCCTTATTAGACGTATAGATCTTAATCAGATATGTACTATCTTTCAATAATTCGCTGATTACTGGAATGGAGATATGATTTAACCCAATAAATGCGATGCTTCTCCTGGCTATTACTGGTGGGCTTGCCAATTTATTAAAAAGCACTGGAAACAGCAAACAACTGACGATAGCTACAAGAATAAAAGCACCATGAAGCTGGCTGTCTATAATGTGTAATTCCAAAGCTAATGTAGCTGCTGCTATGACAAGACTTAGTTTTGAGGATAGCAGTAACGCTGAACTTACTACGTCCCTGAATGAATACCAGCGCTTGAGTAACAGCATCGGTATGAATTTCGCAAGGAACATAAGTAATAGCAACAATGGTATTAACGTTAACATTTTCGGGTCTTCAAGTAATGGTCTCAGATCAAGCCTCACGCCTACCATGACGAAAAAAACCGGAATTAAGAATCCATATCCGAAGGATTCAAGTTGATGGACAAAAGCTTTTTGCGGCTTGAGCATTGACACGATGACACCGGCTAAGAAAGCACCGAGTATATTTTCTACACCTAGTTTTTCAGATAAGAAAACCACACTTAACAGTAGAGTAAAAATTGCACGTGTCCCGAACTGAACAGAGCTCTCTCGTAATATTTTAAATATTTTGTTAGATGCAAGATAACGAATAACGTAATAGACGACAGCAAGAACAATAAAGAATGAAACGAGTAAAAGCATGTCCATCTTATTATTGCTGAGTGAGCTAACATATACCGCTAGCAAAATCATGGTAAAGAAATCTGCCAACACGGTTACAAATAAGAGGGTTTGACCTAGCGGTGAGGACAACAGCTGTCTTTCTTTTAATACTGGAACAACAACACCCAGAGATACTGTGCTAATGATAAGAGTTGTTAAAAAGAGCTGATTTACATAACCAAGTGAAGCTAAGACAATAGATATAACGCTTGAAACGAGAAATATTCCAGTGAAAATAGTAATAGCCACAACTAGTGGATTATAAGCTTTTCTAGATGGTTGATTTCTTCCGCGTAAAGAAGAGAAATCAATTTCGAGTCCGCTTAGAAACATTAAGTAAATAAAGCCAAGTAAGGACAGTAAATCAAGCCAATTACTTTTCCCAACCACTTGAAAACCACTGTTACCCAATATCAGTCCAGCAATAATTTCTGCTACAACAACCGGCACAACCCGCAATCGGAGTTTCAATAAGACAATTGGAATTATGAATGATACCGCTACAACCAACATTAAACCGCCATACGATCCGCTTGCTTCCAATACAACTCCCCTTTTCCAAATGAATCTAGATCAATAGCCTGTCCCTTTAGTGCATGGTTTAGGTTATTTGATTTGTGTTATTTGGTGGATAAAATTGTATGTATTGAAATGCAAAAGGAGCCTGCTGTGACAGGCTCCTCCGAATTTCATACTATGATGTTCAGCTTTATTAATTATAATTTATCAAGTTTGGCATGTAAAGCAACACAAATGGCTAACTATATTCTATGGAAGACATATGGCTTAAAACGAATCTTCACAAAATGCTCCTCTAGCGTATTAAACTACTCGATCTGTGGAATAATGAGTTGTAAATATAAAATCAGTTTTTCGGAGGAGCCTGTCACCAGCAGGCTCCTTTTGTCATTTTCAGGAGGTGTGATGATTATAAAAACTATGTTGGCAAAAATCATTCTAATATTTGCTTTGTTAACAACTGCATATTCTCCTTCACTCGGTAACGCAGAGCCAAATGCCAGCGAATTAAAGTCAAAGTCTCTATTTGGGAAGCTTAAACTCCAGAATAAAGATATTACAATTAAATGGAATTCCACGCTAGGGACTCCTTCTTTAATAGAAGGAAATTTAACCTCCCCATCCAGACACTCCAGCTTATGGATCGTTTATGGTTTTATGCAGAAAATGCGAACATATTACGGTCTAAGAGATCCAAAGAGTAATCTTGTTCTTGAAGATATGATGCATAACTTCGATGGAGGTGTCACAATCCGTTTTACACAGTTGCTGTTCAATGTTCCTGTATATAACGCTTCACTAACATTCGAATTGGATAAGGAGGGAGTTATACATACTGTTCACGGCACTATCTATCCGCAGCTAGAGCGTACACTTTATAATCTGCCGATTTATCCTGTTGTATCTCCAAATCAAGCTGCTCAAATCGCGACTCGTGCGCTAGCTCATCCAAGCACCTTAACCGGCCCGGTTGTGAAGCCATATTATTTGTTTACTCAGGGAAATACCCAACGCATTTACGAAGTTTCATTGGGTGAATCTGGACGAGTTTGGGTTCATGCCGTACTTGGACATATTGTCCCTATTGAAAAAAGCCAACAAAGCGTCAGTTAAATGACAAATAAATTAGCCTGCTGCCTAGGAGCGTTATGTTTATACACATTTCTCCCTTGGTGACAGGCTCCTCCGATAACATCATGAACGATCAATTAGTTTCTTATAAGCCTCAATAAATGATTTAGGATCTATAGATAACATATAAGAAAAGACTCCCTGATTGGTATGTAAGTAGAGAAAGCCCTCCTCTTTTCCTATCGCCTTGTATGAAATATCAAGTAATAGCTTTCATGCTAACAGGCCCAATAATAATAAACCCTATTGTTGTATTTGCCACTTTTATAGCGTTCGGTGCACGATTGGCGTGTTGCCCTTATTAGGGCTAGTGCCGCGCTTATGGTAGCTTTTGTAGATCGAGAGTGCAATTAAGAAGAGGCTCATTGTTTACAAAAAGAGGTGTCACTTAGTCATTTAAATGACTTATGGGACACCTCTTTTTGTCCGCTGTAACATGAAATGTCTACAAAACAGCCCTGTAGAAGGGCTTTTTGTATGTTTAAAATGTCATCTACTGCCTCATCCAATGTCAATTTATACAGTTTATGTATATTCAAATGTCAAAAATGGATATTGTGGATATGTCTTTCAAGATGAATTCGAGTTTAACAAAGATGCAGGAATGTATGTATGCAAGGCTGGTCATATGGCCATTCGAAAAGCCCGGCAAGGGAAGAAAGGAGTAGGAAAAAACCAGTAAAACGCGTATTATTACGATATGTAGAAAAGTGCAAGCGTTGCCCCGTTTAAAGAAGGCTGCTTCACGACAGAGCGAAAACCAAAACCTATTCCGTAACAATAAACTTCAATGAACACACCGAACAATGGCTTTTCTAGAAAGCGGAGTACTTTAAAGAAAAATCCAAAGAACGGTACAAAATTGAAGTCAAGAATAGCGAACTTAAAACACAGACATGGGTATGATGTAGCCACAGCCCCGGGTCTATAAGGCATGGAGCTGCATGGCGCAATGGCGATATTTGCTGTTAATCTAAATAAAATAAACAGACTAAAAAATGAAATAGCATAGAATAAATGGGCCAGTTACTCTCAATCTCTCAAGAGTGACTGACCCATTTTTTTATGCTACAGCCTATGAGTTTGAAAAAACCTAGGTTCTCCAGTGGACTCTAGAAAGTAGGGCAGTTGTCATTAACGTTTAACCAAATATTGATGAATTCTGTTTTCCATCAGAGAGTTTCCGGTCCGCGGATTATTTGAATAACATTTTCGATGGAGTTTAGGTTAACCGCTTCCCTAAACCACAGCGAATGAACGATTTCGTGCACTGAATTTTTCGTTCCCGGAGGTGGCCATCTGTATATTAGTTCCTTTTTTACTGCAGAGCTGAGACATTTCCCTTACTCAGACTTCTCAAATGATACGCAATTATTCAAACTGTCCGGGATTTCATAAAGTTCTTATGTCCTTGACCAAAATCTATTGCAACTTTCCCAGTCCTTCGAGCTATCTCTGGAGCTAGAATAACAGCATTTACGCCTGCAGAAATGAGTACTAAATCAAATTTGTTCTTCAGCATCTCAACTTTCTTTAATATCCGACTAGTCTGTTTATAATCCGAAATTAATATGGTTCCTGTTACATTTAAACTATATTTATTAACGAGTACTTGTTTCATTTCATTAGCGTGTTGTGAAATGAGAAGAACTCTCCTGTTTTTCAGAACGTCCCAAAAAGCTTTGTATTTAGGAATATAGCGATTAATACAGGCATCACATGTAAAACGTGGTGAGAGATTAAAATGAGCAAAAATTTTGTTTGTTAATATTCTTTTAAGTCTCTTCGGCGCTTGAATTCGGTTATCGTTAAGAAGTAGAATGCCTACAACATTTGCATTCCTAATCCCTTGAACAAGCTCATTTCTTAGACGGATATTAGGCAAATGCACACTTTTCTTTCCATGATTGGCTTTTATTGTCCAAGGCTCTTTTAGAACATCACGTATAGGCCATACTGAATTTTGCGCCAAGCAAATATTCTCCCCATCGCCGATTCTAACTAATGAAAAAGGTTTTCTATGGTCCAAAGCATATTTCACCTTTTTCAACACTTGTTGCCATGTTAGATGTTTTTTCGTATCTATCCCTCACTCTATAAAATTTAAAGTTATACTACTCTGACATAACTAATGTATGTTTAATTAAGTGAAATGAGATAAACCAAAGCACATTTTAGACTGACGAGTATGTTCCTGTTAATCTTGTTGAATACGTTGTACCTTAGCTCAACGTTTTTCATTAATATGCATATGCATATCAATTCAACACCTCCGTCAGTTCAATTAATTCTTAAGTTTACTTCTGTAGATCAGAATTAATTTCGCCGATGTTTGTGACCAACTAATTGTAAAACACGGCACTCATTTGGAGGTTATTCTGAAGGATTACCAAGTGTATTTACTAGGCCCTATGACCTAAAAGCTTTGTATGCTCGTAAACATAACCCTTTCACAAACGCTCCCGAAAAAGTAAACATGCGATCACTGTGAACTATAGGTTTGCTTCTTGGAGCTGCATGCAAGGCTTGCTCCAACGTCTGAAATACCAGTGGATTGTCTATAATCATAATTCGATATAAGGAACACCTTTTTTAACAATTTCATATGTCTAATTTAAAAGGCCGCCATCGTCGGCAACCTCATTCCTTTTTTATTTCTTCTCATCTAATTCAAACTTTGTCTGTGTATGATCAACAAAGTCCTCAACCTCTTTCAGCACAGCTTGCTTTTTCTGATTTGCTTCATCTTGTGTAATATAGCCTTTACTTGTACAGCAGCGATTTTGGCAGTAAAGTCGGACATTAATGTATCTTATGAGCTTCTGACGGGATATGCCACGGTCCTTAGCAATGTCCACAAATGATTTACCTGCTTGAACTTGTTCCGCGAAGGTTGCTTTTTCAATGCTTAACAGCTCGAGAGCCGCTTGCATATTATATTCACCAATTCCCTGCTGCTTCACTTCTTGCTCCTTGTTTAGAGGAGACCCCAAAGTCAGGAGACGGCCCATTAATAAGATTCCCATTATCATCATAATTGTATGATTGATTCAACAGTAATCAGTTGATTCTCTGAATTATAATTGTAACTTGTTGTATTAGTCAGAGTTCCCGTTTTGATTGATTTCTTCGTACGATTTCCAGCGATATCATATTCATAGGAGATTTCAGTTCCGTCATAAAGTGTTTCTTTAGATAGTTGATCCCGTTCATCATAGGAGTTACCCAATAGAAAGCCTCTCTTTTCGTGTATAAATCGAATGAATCGAGAGTTTTTTTCACTCTAGTGCCAGGCAAGAAACGTTAAGCCTATAAAAATTGTCGGTCAAGTTATCGGTTACCTAAGCTCCAATAGCCGGGAGCCTTGTCCTCATAGATGGGAATAATACCTCCGTGTTGTACGAGAGTTGCTGCCTCACTCTCGGTTACTGACTTGTGGCGGTCATTACACCAAATTCAGTTTGGTCCTCAAATGAGAAGAATATGAGTCAGAAACTTGAAAAATAATAAATCTTTTTAAGGAACAAAAATTAAGAGATTTTTAAGTTATTTTTGATATCATTATCGAGTTGAAATTTGAAGGGAGGAAACATCATTGAACGAACAACTGTTCCAAATCATCAATAACTTTGCCGGCCGTTTTGATTGGATAGATGATCTCATGGAAATATTTGCGAAAGATATCGTGTGGCTGATGCTAGCCATACTCGTTTTCCTGTGGTGCAGCGGAAGTAAAGAGAATCAACGGGCTGTATTCTTTGCATGCCTAACCGCAGCAGTCTCTCTCTTACTGGCTGCTTGGGTCATATCGCCGCTTGTGAATCATCCTCGTCCGTTCGTCGATCATACCGTGCATCAATTAATCTCGCATGCAGCCGATGCCTCGTTCCCGAGTGATCATGCGACAGTGGCGTTTTCGTTTGCATTTGTAATACTGCTTATGAAGCGACAAACAGGCGTACTCATGTTGGTTCTTGCCGTCTTGACGGGGATCTCGCGTATCTATGTGGGCGTACACTACCCTGCAGATATTTTAGGAGCTGTCGTTCTCTCATTCTTAATAGCTTTGACGGTATTTGCCTTGAGAAAGCAGATCGACCCAATTTCCAGGCTATTTATCTCTCTCTATAATCAAATCCTGCGCGTCATTCCCGTATTGTCCCGCTTTAGTAAAAGTTAGACACAGCAAAAACTCCGGCCAATTTTTAGAGCCGGAGTTTTTGTATAATAGCAGTCAGGTTTTCATTCAATCTAGGCTTTGAACACGGGCAAGCTCTTCGAATACTTGCTCAGTCCCGCATATTCAAGCCCATAAAGATCTTCAATCGTTCGAAGAACGGAATAATGATTAGTCCGCTGTGTCACGGTTGTATTCTTTATCATCTGGTTCCACAACGATTACAATATAGTCAGACTCATTTGATACTCGGATTACGAGTCTTATCAGTAGTATAGAATCTGCCCCTTTAACGAAGATAATGATGTTTTTTACAGTGATCGGTTCGGAGTGGCCTGTTGCCATTATTACACTAGGCATAGTGACCTTTGATACACATTTTTGAAATAGTGGTTACAAGTTAATTCATTTGTCCGTTTCAACGATTTCGATCACAACGTATTTTAGAACTATCTGGGGGTGAGAAATATGCAAATCACAAAACAGCTGCTGGCCAAGAGGAGCGAGCACGAGACGCCATATTATATTGTCGATGGAGTTTCTCAGGGGAGTACAGTTATGGTAACGGCGGGTATTCATGGGACAGAACGGGCAGGGTTTCTTTCAGCAAAAAAACTAGTTGAATTGCTTCAAAGGGATATTATTCATGTCCACAGCGGAAGGTTAATAATTATTCCTATAGTCAATCAGACTGCGGTTAGAAAAAAAATAAGAGGGGTTCCCGATCTGAATCGGACGTTCCCAAAACACAATTTCAAATCAGCTAGTCACCCCCTTTCAAGAGCAGTATTCGAGCTTGCCAGGGAACAACAACCGGTATGGTACGTGGATCTGCATGAGGCGAATGGATTATCCGGTATCCATCCAAGGTCACTGGGACAAACCTTGATCGTTAACCCTAGAAGCAAGGCTATCCCTGCAGCAAAAAGGATGATTCGACGATTGAATACATCTATCAAGAAGGCTTCGATACATTTTTCGCTCCTTCAGCGAGAATTACCTGGATCGGGACGTTCAGCCGCTTACCATCTGCTGCATTCCAATGCAATAACAGTAGAAACGGGAATCGGTTTACCAATTAAATTGCGAATAAGTTATCAGATGAATATATTACGAAGCATTTTAAGAGAAGCAGGATTATTGAAAAGAAGACGCGAATCCCAAAATAGTGACAAACTAAAATAAGCTTCTAAGCATATCTACCCGTCAGAAAGAAAATCTTATCCTCTTTTTTATTGATTTACTACACTCATGATATTAAGCGAGTCATTAAGCGCAGTGATGCATTGGCTGGCAATAGGTTTGCCTTTACGAACGTTAGCCAATACAACGTCAATCGTACCATCGATCTTTGTCCAAGTGGAACCGTCGATTTTCCTAAGCTTAGGTTCGGAATTGTCCCACTGATGTTCCAAATTGTCAGCGCCTTTTTTGGCGGCAGCAAAATCCTTTGTGTTTACTGCATTCAACATCTCGTTTTCAATATTTACAAAATCCGTTAATCGTCCGGCCAATTTTGCATGCGGCGTAGCTGTTCCGGCTTCCGGAGACGATGCCGGGGCTTGAGAAGTCTCAGATTGCGACGACGCAGGAGCTTGTGAAGCCGCTGTTTTGTTGGCTTCGTTCAATACCTTCAGCGACTCTTGAAGGGCGTTATTGCATTGATTCGCATCGGGTTTTCCATTGCGGACTGCGGCCAATACCACGTCGATCGTCCCATCGATTTGAGTCCATGTGGAGCCGTCTATTTTTCTAAGCTTTGGCTCCGATGTATCCCATTTATGTTCCAAAATGTCAGCACCCTTTTTCGCGGCAGCAAAGTCTTTTGCGTTCACGGCTTTCGACATATCATTTTCTATATTCACGAAATCCGTCAACTGTCCGGCTAGTGAAGCCAAATTGGACGTTGAAGACGATCCGGAAGAATCGATTTGCGATGCGATATTATTGCTCAACTGAACATATCCGCCGATGCCGACAGCTAAGAAAACACAAAGTACGGATACGGTTTGAATGAGGACGTTTCTTTTTCTTTCTTTTACATGCTCCGACTCTGCGGTTCGGCTGTTCGGAACTGTATCGATTTTGGTAACAGCCAAGAAAATGATGACAGCCAAAATCGCAGCTAGAAAAATGACGCTTGTTATCGTTGTGCCTAAGCCTAATCCGCCATTTACTTTGGTTTGGGACAAGTAGTCACCTAAGGACGCCCCAAGGGGACGAGTCAGAATATAAACGACCCAGAAAGCTAATACCGCATCTAGACGAAGCCATTTCCAAGCCAAATACATAATCGCGATGATAATAACGACCGTGAGACCTGTGTTAAAGTATCCAAGTCCGAGTTGTTCGGAATACAGATCGCCGACAGCTGTTCCAAGGGCGAACGTGAATAGAACGGTTAGCCAATAATAAACTTCGCGTTTCCTTGTGTAGATCGAGTGAATAGAAAGCGTCTTTTCGCTTAAGTACCAAACCAGGAAAGTCAGTCCCAGCAGTATGCTGAATACGGTCGTGCTTTTCTCCAGCGGAACTCCGATCCCGTCCGTCAAATTATCTGTAACCAACGTTCCGAAAACGCTTATTAACACGACGGTCAGCCAATATATAGCGGGTACATATTTCGTTGTCCTGAATTGAAGAAACAATAAAATGAAAAAAACGACTCCCATAATAATTGTTGTGTTGGTTAAACCGAATCCCAAGTTGAAATTGAGAAAATCCGCAAATGTTTCCCCGACCGTTGTGCATAGAACTTTGATGATCCAGAAGTAAATCGTAACTTCAGGTACCTTGCTAAGCAATATTTTCGGTTTGTTTGGTTGTTCCGACATGAAATCAAACCTCCTTGTACAAGTAAAGAAGATATCGAAAATGCTTTCGCTCTTTGCTCGACAATATCATAGACGTTAAATCTTAAAATTTTAATAAGTTCATATTATTTACTTATTAACGATTCATCTCAGCTGCAAATGACCAATGTTCTTGTCACTGGATAAATCCATGAAAAGTTATGCATGCGGGAAAATCAAGGTCACCATAGTTCCGATACCCATTTCGCTTATGATCCGGATTTCCCCCCCATATTTCTCCGTGATTTTTTTCGCGATCGACAGTCCGAGGCCATTTCCTCCTTCCTTCCGTCCCCTTCCCTTATCTACACGGAAGAAGCGGTCAAAAATGTAAGGTATGTCCTTCTTATGAACGCCGATTCCTTTATCTTCGACAGATATATGGATATTCTCTCCAACAACTTGAAGGCTCATTCGCAACACAGGGTTCTGACTGGAATACCGAACGGCGTTATCTAACAGGATGATCAAGACCTGATGTAACCGATGCTCGTCTATTCGAATGCGCTTCCCTTCTTTCAAATCGCTTTCGATCGTGAAATGCGGATAAAGCAATCGGTAGTTTTGTATCAATTCCATCACGACACTCAAAGGATCGATTGGAGCGGAAATTTCCTCTGCAGGATGATGCAGGTCGCCAGATAAATCTAATAATTGATTAGTTAATTGGCGTAAACGTACGATCTCTTCGATTACTGCGGCTATGGATTCCTCTTGAATCGCCGGATTATTCTTTCCCCATCGCTTTAATAATTTCATATGTCCTTCTATAATGGCGATGGGGGTTCGGATTTCATGCGAAGCATCTTCAATGAATTGGCGCTGTCGATTGAAGGAACGTTCCAACTCCTCCATCATCTCATTGAAGATAGAAGAAAGTCGTGAAATTTCATCCCCATTGTTTCGATATCTTACTCGTCCGCTCACCCCTGTTCGCTTGATGTTATTCATAGCAGAAGCCATGCGGTTCAACGGTTTCAGCAACCGCCAAGCGACAACTAAACCTCCAATCGTGCTAAAGATTATCCCAAGTGCCCCAAGCTCCAGCATGAGACTTCTCAATCGATCCTTCATCGCATCTTCATTTTCCAAGTTTGCCGCTAACTCCAAAGTGCCTTTGAATGAATTCGTTTTGATCGGAGCGCGAACGACCATCAATCGGTCCTGTCCATGGCGCAGGGATACGATCGATTCGCTTTCCGCCGTTTGAACTGGAACCCAATCGGAAGGAAGCTCACGGGTGAGAATCATCACTTGCCGGCCGGCGGGGTCCAACAGCCTGAGCAACTGATTGTTTTGGACGAACCGTTGCAGAAACCCTCTACTCTCTTCCAATCCTTCCTTATCCAGTGGTTCCTCTTGTTCTGAGAAGTATCCGATGATTTCGGAAGCCGTCCTTCTCATCGAGTCTTTCTGGGAATCCATCATCCATTGCGTTACTGCGTTGTATTGAGCAATGGTATACACTATAAACAATATTAGAATCAGCGATGTTGTCCATAAAGCCAATTTGTACTTGATAGGCATGTGCTCACCCTTTCATCACGTAACCTACGCCGCGTACGGTCTGAATGTATTTATCTCCGCCGCCCAATTTTTGCCGAATATATCGGACATAAACATCGACTACGTTAGTCTCCGCTCCGGACTCAAATCCCCATACCAGGTCGAGCAGTTGATCTCTGCTAAGCACGTTGTTCGCATTTCGAAGAAGGACGACCAATAGATCGAATTCCCGTTTGGTGAGGGACAGTTCCTCTCCATCGCGCTTGACCGTTCGCGAACTGACATATACTTGAAGGTCATGGAACTCTATCTTTTCGTTTTCTTCATCCTCCGACGGATCCACTCTTCTAAACAACGCCCGTATTCGGGCAAGCAATTCTTCGATTTCGAAAGGCTTGGGCAAATAATCGTCAGCGCCGCTGTCGAGGCCCGAAACTCGATCCATCACGCTATTGCGAGCCGTGAGCATGATGATCGGGGTCTTGTTTCTCTGACTTCGAAGCCGTCTGCAAATTTCGATTCCGCTAAGACCCGGGAGCATAAGATCCAACAGGATCAGATCCCATTCCTGTCCACTGGCTAACAAGAATCCCTCCCGCCCGTTATGAACAACTGTGACTTCGAAGCCCTCATGCTCTAACTCGAGTTCAACAAAACGGGCAAAGTTCGGTTCATCTTCAATAAGGAGCAATTTTCTCATGCGGATTCCTTTCCGAATATATTCAAAAGGGCAAGAACCCCTGTAATAGGATTCCTGCCCGTTGATCTTTTATGCCCGAATTGGATTAATCCTCATTCGTTTCGCCATCGTCTTGATGGTCTACGCCATTCGCGCTGTCTTTATCGGATTGCTCTTGATCGTCGGCAACCTCGCCGTCCCCGTCGGACTTCTCTTGGTTGGTCGCTTTAACAGAGCTGGATTTCACTTGATCGTCGGCAACCTCGCCATCGCCATCGGACTTCTCTTGAGTAGACGAGATACCGGTGTTGTCTGAATTCGTTGTCATTGGGTTTAGTTCCACCGACGACTTGTTGTTACCCGAAGCCGCATACGTTGAATGCAGCAAAGATCCCGACCCAGTAGCTACCACCGCAAAAAGAGCTGCGGCAATAATCCATGTCTTCTTCTTCATTTTGTTACCTCCAATTTTGGGTTTGTCTTATGACATTTATAACTATAGCAAGTCAACATGAGAATGCCTTGAGATCAAGATTAGAATTTGATGAGAATTTATGAAACCAATTCAAGAGCAGTTTCTCATGGAATATTCCTTTAATCTTCAGGCGCAGCAACGGGTGCGACTCGCCTTAGGAATATCGGAATTTTATGCTTTTGCAATTCTGACTTGTACTGACCGCTTAACGTCGTAAGCTGATTATCCTCTGTCGTCGTCAGCATATTTTGTACCATTCCATAGAGAAAAAACCGCAGTTATCATTAAGATAATACCTACGGTTTGATAGAATTCACGCGTTAGTCGTGTTCTCGTTTATTTAAACATGCGTGCCCCCGTCCACTGTCAGCCGATAACCCTACCCGACATGGTATCTTCGCTTAAGTCGATACTCGGTTAACTCACCAAGCGTTTCATTGTCCTCTGCAAGCAAGACGCGCATGTTATCTTACCTCCTGCAATTTCATAGATCTTAAATATACCAATAAACTATGAAATGAGCATGAAAATAAGAAGATCCCCCATTACTGACTAACAGCGACCTGCTGACTCTCCTCCATCTTTGCAGGGGTACCGCCTCGAAAGACAACGAGAAGCACAATCACAATCAAGAGGACTAGACTAACGAGTCCTTTGCTGTAACCAACACCGCCATGGCCTGGTGCCGCAGAAAGCCAATCCGCGAAGGACGCGCCCACAGGACGAGTCAAAACATAAGCTATCCAGAAAGCTGTAATTTCTTTCAGATGAAACAGCAGATAACATAATGCGGGTATGAATAGCAAAGCAAAAAACATTATTCCGGAAGCTAAATATCCCAAATGCATGCTGGAGGCTGTTAAGTCGCCTGCAGAAGTGCCAAGAGCGAATGTGGTCGTTCTTGTCTTGAGCTCACGACAAGAACTTCTATACAAAAAATAAAAAGCCGCAGTTTATGCGACTTTTCTTGATATATGTTCTTGTCGTCCGACAACTTCTTCATGGAGGCTCATTGGACGAGGTTAATACCTGATAGATCGCGTATTTTTGTTCGTATAAAAAAATAAAGCCGATATTCTCATTGGAATATCGGCTTATTTGAAAGTACCTACTGCAATTTATATTACTTGTCCGCATTAATCATGAGTATATCCCTCATTACAATGATGCAGTCCAGAAGCACTCCATTTAGGGGCTGATTTTTCATTAGTACCTTTTCCTTTTAAAGAGTGAAATTTTCTTCAATCTCTTTTCGATTGTATTCTAAAATCCAATCATTAAATTCTTTATAAACACTTCTTAATTGTTCTCTATTTGTAGAGATGACATCACATCCCCTATCATCATAAATTTGCAGAATAATTTCTTTGCTAATATTCACAAAGAAAACCTCATGTTTGACGTTAGGTTTCAAACCCATATCGGTATTACAAATTGCTTTAATTAAGTTATTGTAGCTTATATCCGAAACGCTACATTTTAAACACAGTCTCTGAATGGATTCGGAATCTGAATCATTGATGTTAGCCTCTGTATAAGAAGAAAGATTCCGTAACACTTTTTTAGATTTTATATATTTTTTGAACACATTTGTTTTTGTAATGGTTCTAGAACCCTCGTTTATTACGTTCACAATCAAGTACGTATCATCTTCAAGACTAAATAAATGCTTAAAAATGTTTGTTGCACGGTAATAAACCTGCTCCATATATAGCTTCATATCAGTTTCTAATGCTTCAAGATCACCTAATTCAAATCGAATTCCAATTGGCCAAACATTATAAAGGCCTGTGCGAAGAGATAGATCTGGGAACAACGATTCTAATAACTCACGTGTTGACAAGACAACTTCCTCCTCAAAAACGTTTATAGGAATGGATTGATTTTAATCGCTAATAATTTTACCGTCTCCAGCTAAGGATTTCACTCGTTTGTCTTTAGCATCTTTCAACTTCCATTTCTTCCCCTGCGTGACCCGCCGTATCTTTTTCAATTCTTTTTATTTTAGAATTTATATCATAATTCTTTTTTGAGGAATACAGGAAAAATGATCCTTTTTTAAGTAATGCGTTGAGTTGATTTTCTTTTACTAGTTTGAGACAACGCATAAATCTATTTGAGAAGAAGGTTTATTGGGATAGTCACGTTCGTTATACAAAAAAAAGTAGACCTCCCCATTAGTCGTGGGGGGTCTACTTTTATTTAAATATAAGAAGCGCAAAAGTAATTACTTAATCAATCAAGACGCTCCAAAATCCAGTCTTGTAGAGTTCTATTATTCTCCTCCGCTTGGCGAATTAGCTCATTCCTCTTATCCGGCAGCCAGGCATTACTGTTGTTTGTGTCCCTTTAGTGTCGACCTTCCGATTTATCAATAACAACGCTTCTATCTTTTTCCTAGAAGCTCGGCCTTTTGACGGTTCCACAACGTATTACTCCTGATTTTGTACAATTTGTTGTCGAGAACCTTTTGGTACAGCTTCAGAACCGAGTCCGTCAAGATGATATCGGAGTATCGTGTTCTTACATAACGCCGGAGCTTTCGGGCCGCCGGCAGTCTCTTGCGGTTCTTGACCTTCGCCGCCATGTCTGAGGTTGTGCGGCACAGCAGCTGTGGCATGCCCCGAAGCACCTCAGTGACGCCGCCTTTCCGGAAGCCAAGCACGGGCGTGCCACTAGCCATCGATTCTACGAGGACTAGACCGAAAGGTTCATCCCACGTCGAGGTGAACAAGACGAAGCTGGCGTTGGCGAGCAGCTGGCGTTTGCGTTCACCGCCGACGATGCCGACATAGCGGATATTTTTACCCAGATGCGGCTTGATTTTGGAGTTGTAATATTTCTTGTCGTTCAGCGTCCCGGCGATGATGAGCCGCTTTCCCGTTTTCTTGGCGACCTTGATGGCCAGGTGAACGCCCTTTTTCTTGATCACTCTCCCCAGGAAGAGCATGTAGTTCTGCTTGGTGGTCCTGAACGTGTAATCATCCATGCGAATGCCGTTGTAGACGGCGTAGCCTCTTCGTTTCCCAAATTTACGCAGGATGAATTTGCTGACATAGACCGGAATCTGAATACGGCTATCGCTTCCTTGGGAATGCGATTGGCCGATGGTAGGAATCGGCGGATTCGCCTTGGCGACGATGCCGTAATGATCATGTATGATGTCCACGTTGGGCGGGAGGTTTTTAATGATGAAGTCGAGCTGTTCTTTTCGATCGTTTGATTCATATTCGAACGTTCGGGTCGCGTTCGAGCTCGACCCTTTCTTGGCAAACAGAAACACCTCGTGTCCCCGTTTGACCAATTCTTCAGTCAAATAATGAACCTCGCGCTGCGTGCCCCCGTAACCCTTCGGCGGGACAGGAATCGTATTCGTCGAGATTAGAGCAATTCTCAATTATCCCCCAGCTCCTTAGGTAAGTGTCTTTCCATAGGCATTCTTTGTAGGATATGAACTGACTCCAGAGCAGGGCACGGCTAATTCAATCTGTATTCATTTTTAAACGCCTCTTAACTATCATGCCCGTTCGTATTATGAGGTCACCAGATCTTTCTGGTCGACCTCTTTTTTGTAGGGTCGTAAGATAGCGGTAGCCGGGGGGCGAACGTTTCTGCCCGTGGGACTTGGATCCCGAGAGCCAGCACGATGCTATTCTTCTTCTCCCATTCTAAGTAAGGCGAGTACCAAACTCCAGGCTTGATATCCGCAAACGAGCTGTTCTTGAACGCGGACACGTCCGCTCCGGCGGCACCGGCAATCAGTTTCAGGGGTTCGCCGCGCATGATCGCGTTATTCAGCAAGAACTGGCTGTCGTTAACGCCGCTGATAATGTCCTTGCCCTGCAGATAATAGATGTCTGCTTTAGCCCAGTGAGTATCGGCTTTTTTGAAATCCAATATCTTTTGTGTCGTTAACATGGACTCAGCCTCCATCGAGGAAGTGAACGCAATCATTACTTTTACGTTTTTTCGGGTGTTGATATTATTGAACTTAATCAATACTAAAATACTCAAAGTATAGAAACTAGGATATTAAAACTAGATGGTAGCCTTACTTTATCGGCGAATCAATACTACCCTCTTTAGTTTGTTTATTGCATTTTTATTTATTACAACAAAATTAAGTTTTGAAGCCCGGAAGCTCGTTTTTTTCTTTCTAGTCCATCTCCACTCCACACTATTGGGGTTTAACCCAAATTTAAAAGAGGTGTCCCTTAGTCATTTAAATGACTTATGGGACACCTCTTTTTTTGTGTTCTTTGTTATGCACATTGCATTTATTAGTTACACTTGCTATACCCACAGTTGCTGCATTGTTTACATCCCTCTACATTCAGCAAAGAAGCCGAACCACAAGACGGGCAAAGATCACGCGAGGTTACCTCGCCATGCTTATGCGAATCAACCGCAGCAGCAGCTGGAGAAGCTTCCAACACAGGTGCAGTTTTCACCGGCTCATAAGCCGCCGCCTGCTCGTTTGTGCTTTCGATATGAATCTCAAGTGCCTTCGCAACCGCGTCAGCGATCGATTCTACACGATTCGCTCCAAATCCGATAGCGCCTGTGCCGCCAATACCTTTGAGATGCTTGATCAAGAGCTTCACTTTGTTACCATGATCACCATAACGGAGGAACAAGGAGCAGACACGGCCAAGCGCTTCGGCCATCGCAAACACGTCAGATCCCGCTTTGCCTACGTTCAGGAAGATCTCACCTGGAATACCGTTCAGATCATTAATCGTAATATAAGCCATGCCGAATGGCGTATTTACTTTATAGGTTGCGCCGCGTAAAATTTGCGGACGGCGTTTGTATTGCTTGTCAAAGTCCTGCTCCGCTTGAGGCGTGACTTTCGCATTCAAAGTCGTGTTAAGAGACTCGAGTGAATCTTGATCCTCCACTATTTCCACTGTTGCAGCTGCTTCACCAGCTGCATCTGGCTTGTCATCCTTCTTCGTCGACAACACCTGTACATCACGGCTGCCGTCACGGTAGATCGTTACGCCTTTACAGCCAAGATCAAACGCAAGCTCATACAGCTCTTTTGTTTCTTCAACCGTAAAGTCGCTTGGACAGTTCGCCGTCTTCGAGATCGAGCTGTCTACCCAGCGCTGAATCGCAGCTTGTGCACGGATATGATCCTTCGCGGACAAATCCATCGCCGTTACGAAGTAATCCGGCAGCTCTTCACCAGGATGTGCATCCTTCCAATCTTGCGCGATTGGCACGAGTTGCTTGTCGAAGCCAAGGCGGCTTTGACGGAAGTATTCGAAAGCGAAGTACGGCTCGATGCCTGTAGAAGTGCCTACCATCGTACCCGTGCTGCCTGTTGGCGCTTGTGTAATGACGGTAACGTTACGGATTCCTTTTGCCAGAACCGCTTCTCCCACTTCAGGGAACTCCGATACCATGTTTTTCATAAAGCCGCTTTGCAGGAATTTCTCCGCATCAAAGGCTTCGAACGAACCTTTCTCTGCTGCAATCTCAGCAGAAGCCAGATACGCTTCACGTGCCATAAATCCATATATTTTATCGAGGAACAGAAGCGATTCTGGACTGCCATAACGGATGCCAAGCTTGATCATCAGCTCAGCTAGCCCCATTGTACCAAGGCCTACGCGGCGCTCGAGCTTCTGGTTCCTCTCGTTTTCTTCAAAGTGATAAGGTGTAGTATCAATAACGTTATCAAGGAAACGTACCGACCACCTCGTAACCTTCGAAAGCTCTTCCCAATCCACCTCATGCTTGCTTCCATCATAAAACTTGGACAAGTTAATCGCGGAAAGGTTACAGACACCCCAGCCTGGAAGACCTTGCTCGCCACATGGATTTGTACAAATAATCGGGTTGAAGTACCAGCTGTTCGACATCTGGTTGTAGTATTCCATGAAGACGACGCCTGGTTCAGCCGATTTCCATGCCGACTCGATAATCGTATGCCAGACTTCACGTGCACGGACTGTTTTGTAAGGCACAACGTGCTTACCAAGCTTCTTCCATGCGTCCAGATCACCTGTCCACAGCTCATCATATTCAGGATCTTTAGTGTCAGGGAACACAAGCTCCCACTCCAGATCTTCCTTGACAGCCTTCATAAAGCCATTGCTGACACAGACCGACAGGTTGGCATTGGTCACTTGACCCATCGTTTGCTTCACTGTAATGAAATCAAGTACATCCGGATGCCAGTCGTTAATCATCAGCATCAGCGCGCCTCTGCGGCTGCCACCCTGCTCGATCAAGCCAGTAGTATAGCTGAACAAACCACCCCAAGAAACGGCACCGCTCGACGAACCGTTAACACCTGCCACAATAGCGCGGCGAGGACGAAGTGATGATAAGTTGATACCAACCCCGCCTCCACGAGCCATAATTTCCGTCATTTCAGAGAGCGTCGTCATAATACCGCCGCGGCTGTCCTTCGGTGATGGAATAACGTAGCAGTTAAACAGCGTCAATTCTTCGCTTGCACCTGCACCTGCAGCAATACGACCGCCAGGTACCAGCTTCCAATCATCTAGAATATAACGGAAACGATTGGTCCATAGCTGCTGATTCTCATCCCCTGATTCCGCACCAGCCATCGCGCCAGCGAGACGGTCCCACATTTCTTCCGGTGTCTTCTCTATTGTAAGCGTGAGTTTTTCCACGCTGGTTGTCATCGTATCCCCGCTTCTGAGCTTTACAGTTACTTCAGATCCGCTTCGCTTAATCACTTCTCCAACCTCTTTGGCCGGAAATTTCGGATCATCCTTCGTCAGGACCAGAACTACATCCCCTACAGCTGTTTTACTTGTATCGGCATTTTTCCAAGCATAGCGATCCAAAAATATCTTCTCGCTAAGGCCTTCCAATTTCCGCGTCATTACCACGATTGGTCCTTCCTCCCATGTCCCCTTATAGCGCTTTGCACACCTATTTATTGTATGAATCGGGCACCATATATTGTGTGTACTCATCATTATACTATACTACATATCGGTATACACCCCAATTTTCACCTATTTCCCCGCTATTCTGCGCTTACATCGCCTATTCTCTTTCTATTGCTTGTCTTCTCCCTAATTTAGCTCGTTTTTTAGCATATAGGAATGTCAACATTTTCAACACAATGTCTATATTTCACCTTGAAGCGCAGCGGCCTCCTTCAAAGTTCGACACATGCTTGTTAAGAATGATTGAAAAAGGCCATACTAGTGACAATTATCTCTAATTGCTGGAAATCGAAAGGAGCTGCCATCGTGACCTCTACTAATAACAATCAGGCAAATGCGAATCCCGCTTCTTCCGAGGACTCCATAGTAAGACGCAAGCTTCATCCGCTTGTTGATCTGCAATGCGACCGTACCTGGTTCGAGGAGCTGCAAAGCCGTGTTGCCAAAAATGGACCTTGGGACGATTGGACGCTCTATCAATTATCGATGGAAGCCGAGCAGGCGAAGCGAGTTGAAAGCTTCGAGCAGCTGCAATGTCTGCGTTCACTGCCTTCCTTTGAACCAATGCCACATCAGATCGATACGGCACGAAAGGTCGTACATGAGATGGGCGGGCGAGCGATTCTTGCCGATGAGGTTGGCCTTGGCAAAACCATTGAAGCTGGCCTCGTTATAAAAGAATACATGGTACGCGGCCTCGTCCGGCGAGCGCTTATTCTTGTTCCCGCTTCTCTAGTCCTCCAGTGGGTCAGAGAACTGAATTCAAAGTTTGGCATCTCCGCCGTTGCCCAGAAGAAAGAGCATACGTGGCAATATGATGTCGTAGTTGCTTCCATTGATACGGCAAAGCGTGATCCTCATCGTGACATTATTCTCGGTCAAGATTATGACCTGATCATCATTGACGAGGCGCATAAGCTGAAGAACAAGAAGACAACAAACTATCAATTTGCACTGGAGCTTCGTAAAAAATATTGCCTCCTTCTTACCGCAACACCGATTCAGAACGATCTGGATGAGCTCTATAATCTGATCACGCTGCTGAAGCCCGGTCAGCTTGGCGGTCAAAGCGAGTTCGCCGCGAATTTCGTTGTCGACAAGCGTCTTCCAAAGAACGAGGATCAGCTTCAGGACGCCTTGTCTTCCGTCATGATCCGCAACCGGCGGGGGGATGGCGGTATTTCATTTACGAAACGTATCGTGAAAAATATCCCTCTTGAGCTGTCAACGGAAGAGAAAGCTCTATATGACGCTGTAACGGCCTTCGTCAGAGATCGCTATAAGGAAGATGGCGTTGATATGATGAGTATGCTTCCGCTCGTCACGCTGCAGCGTGAAGTGTGCAGCAGTCGGGATGCGGTGTTTATTACGCTAGTTAATCTGTTTAAGAAAACATCAGAGGATTCTCCTATCCGCCCGAAAATATGGGGGCTAATTGAGTTTATTAAGCAGATCAATGCCAATACAAAAGCCGAGAAAGTGATGGAGCTAGTCCAGCAAATTAATGATAAAGTGATTATCTTCACCGAGTATCGGGCTTCGCAGGAATATTTGCTGCAGTTTTTCCGCTCCCACAACATATTGGCTGTACCATATCGAGGCGGCATGAACCGCGGCAAGAAGGACTGGATGATGGATCTGTTCCGCGGGCGTGCCCAAATCTTAATTGCGACCGAAGCCGGCGGTGAAGGAATTAATCTTCAATTCTGTCACCATATGATCAACTTTGATCTGCCATGGAACCCGATGCGGGTTGAACAACGGATCGGCCGTGTTCACCGGCTTGGTCAAACGGAAGATGTGAAGATATACAATCTTTGTACTCTTGGGACAATCGAGGAGCATATCGTGAACCTGCTGCATGAGAAAATCAACCTGTTCGAGCTTGTTATCGGAGAATTGGATCACATTCTGGAACGGATCGAGACCGATGCGGGTTCCATTGAGCAGCAGCTTGCCAAGTTGCTCCTTGAGTCCGGAGGAGACACTGCCCACTTGGAGCAAAAGCTTAACCATCTTGGTTCAACCATTTCCAAGCTTCGCAAAGAAACAGACACTTCTGAGAAGGCACAGGGACCAACGATTCTAGGTCAGATGACTGCACTCGGCCAGAAAGTCGAGGTGAGACCGTGAATTCAAAGCAGGTCCATAAATACGTACAACGATTTCTTGAGGCAACGCAATGCTCCATTATTGAAAAATCACCAGCGCATTTCATCGTCAAGCTCTCCCCTGCTGCTGATCGCGAGCTGACGAACCGTCCCTTCTATTGGAGCTTTGTAGATCGTACGGACTCCGAACCGGAGACGATGACCTATTTGTTCGTAACCGATAAGGAGAAATATGAAGAAATTATGGCTGCGCCAGCTCCAGTGCCAACGCAGGCAAGCTCTGCGGTTGATGCAGCGTTAAACCGTTCTTTCGGGTTCGTTAATAACAATCTGGCCAGCGGTGCTCGCACGCCAAGAGAAGATTTGTACTTTGGCTCCCGCAAGCTGGAGCAGCTGTTTGGAGCAGCCAAATCATCGGGCAGCTACGTCAATCTGTTCCAAGATCCTGAACGTCGGTCCAGCACTCCTTTCCAATCAACTCCGTACACAGCATGGTTAGGCGTTAATATGCGCGTCGAATTCGCCTGTGACCGCAAGCGTGAGGAGATACACAGCTATGGTGTCTCCCTCGCAACAGGCATGGTTGTCGAGAATTTCTATGACCGTCTGAAAAACCTGAAGCTGACGCCGCGTCTTCCTTCCAATGTTCATTTAACACGAAACGGACTGTCTTTTACCAAAGCCTTAGGAATTATCGAGACTTCCCTTGAACGCAAACTGAAGGGATATGATTACAATTGGGCGGTTGATGCAGCAGCAAGGCTGGAGGAAGAACTGGATCGAATTCGCCATTATTATGATCCCTTGGTTAAGCATGCAGCAGATGATGAGACCAAGGCAAAGGTAGAAGAACAATTCAATCAACGCCAGACCGAGATCAAGTGGCAATATGAACCCCGAGTGACGGCTTCCGCCATTAACTGCGGTATTTTCCACCTGGAAGGTATTGAATAGGGTCAATCAGACGGCATTCGCAGGTTTACGCCAAAATTAGAACGTTATATAAGATGATGCCCGCGACAGGTTCCAACAGCCTTCTGCGGGCTTGTCCAATATAATTGGATCATGTCATTCAGAACGTAATTTATGTAGATTCAAGGAAAGGGTGTGCCTTATGCGTAAGTGGATTCGAAATACAACCATGGCCGCTTTAATCATGTCTACGTTCCTTTTCTCCGTTACAGCTCTACAAGCGGAAGAATTGCCGCCTTCAATCTCACAGGAAGAACAGCTTCAAACAACTGTTCGCGGCTGGATGGACGAGCTTGCGAAGCAGTCTAACTTCCAAGATTGGAACAAGGCTGATTTTATCGTGCAGCCGCTTGGTCCCGGTACACATAGCTGGATAGCGATAGTGAAATTAAAGGAGAAGTCTCTTGGTTATCTCGTTATTCAAGCGAAGAAAGATGGCGGTTTTGCCCTTGGAGAGTATGGAACTGGGGATTATCTGTTTGACCAGAACACGCTGCAGCAATCGTTAGTGCAGCTTGAACTTATCTCCTCTTTATCAGAGGCAAATGAAGCTTTATATATTCATCCGTTATTTGCTGTGTGGCATATAAAAGGCGCTGCGGAGGATACTTACTTGGATGGCGCAAGTGGAGAATGGTTACCGCTTCAGCAAGCAACGTGGAATAAAACAGCAAAATCGGAAGAAGAGCTTGCCTCCAAATATGCCATGGAAGACGGATCTTCCATTGGCAGAGCTGTTCGGAGCCGTTCCTTTGATCCTTATAGCAGAATGCCGTGGCTGACAGAGAAACCACTCGTAGCATCAGCAGATAACACAAGTATTGTCCTGAAAGCTTTGAGCTCGAAGGAGCCGCTCCGTTATGTTACTGAGAGGTACAATAAGGAAATGCTGTATGTTTGGTCCATTACGGGCTATCACAGCTGGGATGATAACGGTACTGTTTACGCCGCGCTGGAAACAGACGAGCTCGGCAATAGCACAAGGTATATTCCCCTTAAGCTTCTTGCCGAGCTCGGTTCATTTTACCATTAACCTTTAATAACGTTTAACGTTCCGTACGACCTCTCCACCATAACAAAACACTAGTCGGCCCCCAGCCGAACCAGCGCGTCAGCCAATGCTCCCTAGTTGCCTTGGCTGACGCTTTGGCTTGCTTACGTTCATCTTTAGGCGTATCGATATAGTTCACAATTTCCACGGTCATATATTTAATCAGATCATGTCCATTTGCCATACAGATCACCTCAGGTGAATTATTTGTTACATGAAGTTTGCCCGAATTCATCAAATCATAAACATGCATGAGTTTTCCTTCATTGAGCCACTCTATCTTTAGCTGCACGATATCGGCTTCCAGGCATGATGAAGGAGGAATCAAGTTGTTGTTCAAAATAATGCGAGTCCTGCTGTTCGGATTAATGTGCTGTTCACAACCATTATCAGCTGCCATACCCGAGGACGAGCAGCAGCTCACACAGGCTCCCGAAGATGGCTGGACAATGCCTTCAGCTGTTGTCTTAATTGATGCCGGACACGGAGGCATAGACGGCGGAGCAACGGCCGGTTCCACCTTGGAAAAGGACATTAATCTCGCCATTGCCCGAAAGCTGTACCTGCTGCTTAACAGCCAAGGTATCCCTGCCGTCCTGAATCGCACGGGAGATTATGCCTTAAGCGAAGACAACAGATGGCATTTAAGCAGATCCCGTCATAAACGTGATTTATCCCAGAGGCGCCAATTAACGGAGGAGATTAAGACGACTATGCTCGTCAGTTTGCATGTGAACTGGACGAAGGATAATTCCAAGCATGGTCCGATTGTTCTTCATCAATCCTCCGGCGAAAGTGCTTTACTCGCTTTTTGCATCCAAGATACGCTGAATCGACACCAGCAGACCGCTTTTTATCCAAGGGAAGGCAAGCCGTTCTATCTGCTTCGTCGTGTCGATCAGCCTGCCGTTATTGTTGAGATGGGTTTTATCAGCAACTCGGGGGATCGAACGATGCTCACTGATCCACGTCAACAGCTGAAGATTGCTTCAGCTATTGCTTCAGGGATTCGGCAGTATAAATGGATCACCCGATAATGAAGGCAGCAGACTCGTCAACTTAACAAATTGCACCTGGCCGTCCGATTGCATTGTTGGAATCGATGCCTTTAGGACGGCTGCCGTTTTTAAGCCCGGTGGACCGACATGACCAATTACGATACAAGTTTCATGGGACTCTAGATGTTTTCTGGCAATTGTCATTTGTTTCGCGACATGCTGCTCCGTATATACATCATCGAGAAATACATTATTGGCCAAAGCCGGTACACCAAGCTCCTGCGTCACCTTGGGAACAACGGTCTTAAAGGTCGTACGGCTGTCGAGGAAGAACAGACCTCTCTCCTTACAGACAGCCAGGACGATCCGCATAATCCGTTCATCCGCCGTAATTTTGGAGCCCATATGATTATTCATTCCAACAGCATAGGGCACATTATCAATAGCTTCCTCTACCCGTTTCCGAATCTCGGCATCGCTGAGATCAGCCGTAATCGCTCCTGGGCCAAGCCAGCTCTTAAGGCCTTTATTCGGTTCCATGGGCATATGGACGATGACATCATGACCAAGCCGATGTGCTTCTTCCGCGTCTTGCTTCGTTGTTGGCATAAAGGGCATAACCGCTACCGTAAACTTAACGGGCAGCTTCAACATCTCAGCGGTCCCGTTCATTCCGTTACCGAAATCATCAATCACGATTGCGAATTGTCTCACCGTCTTACCTGGTTCTTCAGCAGCCATCGCTTGTTCGCTGCCAATTGGCAGCATGAACAACAGCCCTAGCATCCATATGATCAAAGTCTTTCTGTTCATGACATACACCCCTTAGTATCTCCTGTCGGTTATCTTCTTCATTGTTTGTCCAATCAAGGAAAAATATGCTGAATTTTGCAACTTTATCGAATAGGTTGACGAATGAATTGGGGCCATGCTACCATAACAGAAGTAATAACGTATGCGGTCGTGGCGGAATTGGCAGACGCGCTAGATTCAGGTTCTAGTGGTGTAACAGCCGTGGAGGTTCGAGTCCTCTCGACCGCACCATACATAAGAGGTTTCAGCGCATGAGCTGGAGCCTTTTTTATTTGTCTGCCTCTTAAATCTATAACTCTATCAAACTTTTATTCATATGCTGAACTTTCACATACGTGAGGAGGCATACGAATGAAAAAAGATGTGCGAACAAAATGTTTTTCGGACAATCTCTCCAACAACGATGTATGGTGGGATCGTGAGGCATATGAAGAATGGCGCCGTAAATTTTGCTGCAAAGATGATCATCATAAAGATCACTGCGGCGACTCCCGCTGGCAAGACGACGAAGACGTCAAGTAAGAATCATTCCCTTTTCAAGGCTCTCCTTTTCTTATGAGGAGAGTCTTTTCTATTTCGCTGTCGTTACTAGATTCATGAGCATGCGCCGTTACCTTTCCTTGCAGTCAAATCATATACTGCAACATTAACGAGAGGATGGTGTATGAATGGATATTTGTATCATTGGGGCCGGTTATGTAGGACTTACAACAGCAGCGGTTCTGGCAGACATCGGTCATACAGTCTTCTGCACAGACCGTGATGAAGCGAAGATTGATAAGCTGAAACAAGGCGTCATTCCGGTCTATGAGCCAGGGTTATCAGCCATGCTCCTTCGTAATATGGAATCGGGAAAGCTCATTTTTGATACCAGTGTCTCTGCCTATATTTCTCAATGTCCTATCCTTATGATTGCAGTCGGAGCTCCTCCGAGCAAAGATGGAAGTGCCGATCTAAGCGCTATTCACAGTGTTGTAAGGAATATTGCAGACATGATTCGTTCACCTAAAACAATTGTTATAAAAAGTACGGTTCCGCCGGGAACAGCAGATCAAATCAAGCAATGGTTCCTCACACAGCTTGTGAGCCCAGACTTATTCCATATCGTCTCCAATCCTGAGTTTCTACGGGAAGGAACTGCTATCTACGATACGCAGCATCCCGATCGTATTGTAATCGGAGCTGTCGAACAATCTGCTGCTCTACAAGTGAAAGAGCTCTATAAGACCATTAATACCACCTTCCTGCTAACTACTAATCGGGAAGCAGAATTAATTAAATATGCGTCCAATGCCTTTCTCGCTGTCAAAATATCGTTTATTAATGAGATCTCAAAGGTTTGTGAAGCCTTTGATGCAGATATTACCCGAGTAGCGGAGGGAATTGGTCTCGACAAACGAATTGGGCCTCAGTTTCTGCAGGCCGGCCTTGGCTATGGGGGCTCTTGCCTGCCAAGGGATGTAGACACACTTATTCATGCGGCTGAAAGTAAGCAAATGAAGTTAAGGATGCTAACCGCAGCGAAGAAAATCAATCGCTCACAACTGTCTCTATACGTGAATAAACTTAAATCAAAGCTAGGCGAATGTAACCATAACCAGCGAATTGCGGTATGGGGAGCCACATTCAAAGAGAATACGGATGATATTCGTGCATCACAAGCCATTGCCTTAATGAAAAAGCTGACAAAGCTCGGGTATCACGTATATGCCTATGATCCCCTTGCCCATCCGTCACTTCCATCGGTTATCTGGTGCGAAAGTGCTTATGAAGCCGTGGAGCAAGCAGATGCACTTATTGTTGCGACCTGCTGGCCGGAATTCGTGGAGGCTGATTGGCTGACCGTCAAACAGGCTATGCGGCGTCCTGTCATTCTGGATGGACGTAATCGTCTGAATCGGGCAAAGCTTGAAAGTCTTGGCTTTGAATATACCGGTATAGGGCGACCTTAAAATACCCCATAAAGTGACAAATACTTCGATTCTGACCGGAGGATGTCTCACTATGAGACTGGCCTTAATCTGTACGGAAAAACTGCCCTCCCCTGCCATTCGAGGCGGAGCGATTCAAATTATGATGGATGGGATCTCTCCCTTTCTTGGCAAAAAACATGAGGTAACCATTTATTCTATTACCGATGACAGTTTACCAGACAAGGACAACCGCGGCGGAATTCAATATATTTATGCCGGATAACGTTCAAGCCGTCCTTGCCCAATATCCGCTTCGAGTAAAAAATGTCTCTCTAATAAGCGATAAAGATAAAAAAGCAGCTTGGACAGTATCCACTAGTGCTGGGACAAAGATATTAAAAAAGTCTCCTGCAGCCAAACAGCGGCTGCTCTTCCTTATCCAAGCGATTAAGCATCTGCAGAACAATGGTGCACCTATTCCTGCTATGGTTACAACATCTGCCGGTAAAGATTACGCCGAGGATAGTGAGGGCAGCTGCTATATTTTATCCGATGCGATCTCAGGCTCTCAGCCGTCTTATTCGAATGGGGATCTGCTTGCAATTATGAAGGAGCTTGGACGCTTCCATCTCGCCTCACGGGGCTTTCAGTCTAACAGCACAACCAATGAGCGTGCTCATCTTGGCCGCTGGGCGCAAAGCTATGAACGTCATCTCGAAGAGCTCGTCCGCTTCAAGAGCCTAGTGAAAAGCAGCAGCACCACTGAGTTTGAGAAACTATATGTCCAGCATGCTGATCATTATATCAGCCAAGGCAAAGAAGCCTTATCCTGGGTGCAAGGCCCTTATTACGCCAATTGGGTCAATAAAGCGGCCGTTCAGAAAAACCTCTGCCATCAGGACTTCGCTGCTGCTAATCTGATTAAGACGAGTTCGGGGCTTGTCATTATCGACATGGATTCCATCACATTTGATCTGCCGGCTAGGGATATCCGCAAAATCTTTAATAAAGTGATGAAAAAATATGGCTGGAACAGCTCCAAAGCTGCCAGCATGCTCCGCACCTACCGCGAAGTCCATCCTTTATCTGAGGAAGAATGTCAGATCATTTATGCTGATCTCTTGTTTCCTCATCTGTTCTACGGACTGGCAAGCAAATATTTCAATAAACGAACGGAATGGAACCGTTCAAACACACTGCGCAAGCTGCAAGGCTATATCTCGTCAGAGAATGACCGCGAGCATGTATTAGCTTCCTGGCGCTCTATTGTTCGGCAATTCTGAATAGAATAATAAACTGCTTGACTATAACTAAGAGAAAATGCTATTATTACCTTCGTCAGTAACATTTGCGGTCGTGGCGGAATTGGCAGACGCGCTAGATTCAGGTTCTAGTGGTGTAACAGCCGTGGAGGTTCGAGTCCTCTCGACCGCACCAACTTTAATAACGCAAGGGTTTTGGAAAGTCTAGCAATAGACGAACCAAAGCCCTTTTTTGTTGTTGACTGGATTATTGAGTAGCCATTATTCCTTCTTCGTACGAAGGAGAAAATAACTCATTTCAGAATCATTGGTGGTGCACCCACTAAGTGTATACTGCACTTCCTCTTCCACGTTCTCACTTGTCACTTCCGAGCAAGTATCTGTTCGTACTCCCTTTTGAGTTCCACCAAATTTATCATTAGAATCATCGTACGTGTAATGAATAACTTCCCCATCAAACTTCAAATCCTTAAAGATCGGATCTCCCTCATCGGTATAACCTGTCACTCGGATACTGCTCACTTTCTTATTGCCGAGGTCCGTTAAGAATTGATTAAATTTCTCGACATTATGTACGTCGTTAAAAAAGACAACATCACCTTTACTAATGGCTTCTTCATAGGAATAAGGTTTACTTCCACCACTTGAATGACCGTTTTGATTAGAGCAGCCTGCAATTAATAAAGTAAAGACGGTAAGTATAACGATTGGTTTCATTGTTTCCTCCCATTACCTAAAAGACGAGCTTTTTAGATAAAAGGTTACTAATTAAAATAAAAAAGCAGAAACCCTTTACTAAAAGGGCTTCTGCTTTCAAAAGTTCTTTCATATTAAATGGTGGAACCACGTTCACTTGAGGCAAGCTCAAAACGATAACCGCGGCTGAGCTTAACGACCCGTCTGTTAGCCCGACGGATCACAACCGACGTATCATCCCATGCTACGAGGATCCCAACCACATCGTTTACTTCCATTTCATCACGTATAACGCGGACTAATTCACCATTCACGCGGAATTGGTCTAACTGCTCTTCACTAATCACCGCTATAACCTCCGAACAAACTAACCGACATGCTCTTTCGAATCGTTTGTTTCTGTTTCATACCATTCATCTAGCACTCTTGAGGACATGACGCGTGTTGCAATATATTCAGCCTGACGTTCCGTGAAATGACTTTTCCATTCCTGTTCGAGCTCATCACAAAGCTTAACAATCGTAAGAAGTTCTGACCATGCAACATAACGCTTGTACCAGAAAAATTGCGGATGCTCAATCATATAAGGATACAAATCATCAAATTCCGTATGCTTGCAGTCCAGCGCGCGTTCGAAGTGAACTTTCGCGTCCTCCAGTTTCGCAGACAAAAATTCAGTAGATAACATTGCTGCTGCCTCCCCTCGGTTCCTTCACTCTCTCATTATAACTTAGTCGAATTGAATTTGCCCGTTTTTCAAAGAAGAAACATTTACAAGTGATTCTACACGAACACCTTGCTCACGCAGTGTTTTGGAACCCGCCTGGAACGATTTCTCCAGGACGATGCCCATACCAACCAGGCTTGCACCGGATCTTTCAATAATTTTAATAAGTCCACGAGCAGCATCGCCATTAGCGATAATATCGTCGATAAACAATACTTTATCTTCCTTCGCTAAGAACTGCTTAGACACCATAATATCAGTGACAATACCTTTTGTGAAGGATGGAACACGCTCCGAATAAGCATCCGGGTCCGCGATTAAAGTTTTCTTGCGACGTGCGAATACAAGTGGTACACCTAGTACATAAGCAGTTGCATATGCAACCGGGATACCCGAAGATTCAATCGTAACCACTTTCGTAATGTTCTCGTCAGCAAATCGTTTTGCGAATTCATGTCCCATTTCCATCGTAAGTGCAGGATCGACCTGGTGGTTAAGTATAGAATCCAGCCGCAGTACATCGTTTGACAGCACCGATGCTTGCTCTAAAATTCGCTCTTTTAAAATATCCATCTTTATTTCCCTCCACCAAAATCTCTTTTCGATAACTTACCATAGGATGGGCAAACAACGCAACCCGGCTTTTTCAATTTTTTGCGCTCAGAAGAAGAGGAATCTTTTATAATAGAAGAGACGTATAAAGGAAGAAACTTTTCCCAGTTATGGACGTTTATAATGATAAGACAAATGGAATAGCGACCCAAAAGGAGCGCAGAGCATGAACAAGAGAACACGGAAATATGCTGCAGCAAAATGGGCAGTCGCCCTTGCCTTCGCACTAATTGCAGCAACAGGCTGCTCCAATGAATTAGTTCCAAATTCTAAGTCCTATGAACAACCTTCACATGATCAATCAAGCACTTATTTATCAGGTGATTCTCCACAGAAAACGTATCTTCAGGGGCAAGAAGAAGGACAAACAGGATCAGAACCTAAATCGCTTGATGAAGGCGGAGATACAAGCGCAGCTTCAACCGGGGGCAGCAGCACAAAGCAAGCTTCGGCTTGGAACGCCTCACATCCCATCATGCTTGGCCTGTCCATCGGAGATTCTAATAAGCTGGTAGCTGAACGATTTGGCAAGGCAGTTGATATTTACAGCTTGGAGGATGAATCAGAATCCATCGAAGTACATGAATATAAAGGTTTCGCTGTCGGCATTAACGATAAGCATACCATCCAATATATAGAGGTTTATGATAAATCGATCGTAACCGGATTAAGTGGCGTTCATGTAGAAGACCGTTCGGATGCTGTTCTTAAAGCGCTTGGAAAGCCGTCATCGCAAAATAGCTTCATTATTACTTATGAAGGAAAAGACTCGCTCTTGAAGTTTGATTTGGATCCGGATCATGACAAGATCGTCTCCATCAAACTATTGGCTGTGACGTAAGTTGTTAACAAGCTGTCATGCTCGTCCTCATTCGGACATACCTTTACTATAGAAGGTTATTTCGGGAGGACATGCCATGTTAAAGCGTACAGGTAAGGTACTGCAAATTGCTTCTACTTATATGGGCACAATTGTGGGCGCCGGTTTTGCGACTGGACAAGAGATCTTGCAGTTTTTTACCCGATTCGGCTATTGGGGTACACTGACAATCGCCGTCGCAACGGCGCTCTTTATATGGCTTGGCGGTAAAATGATGATTATTGCGAGCGAAATCGGGGCGAAATCCTATGAGGACCTGAACATTGCACTGTTTGGCGACAGATACGGCAAATGGATTAGTCATTTCATGCTGGTCGTCCTGCTTGGTGTAACGGCCGTCATGCTCGCAGGTGCAGGCACGATCTTTTATGAGAATTGGAATATCTCGTATCAGTCCGGGTTACTTATCACGATTGCGGCCTGCTACTTCCTGTTACGCAAAGGCATGAAGGCAATCTTAACGGTCAATGCAATCGTTGTACCCATCATGCTGCTGTTTACGACTATTATTATGATCGACACGTTCCAAACTCCGGAATCCGACAGGTTTACAACGATTGTCACAGATCATTCGATATGGGCAGCATGGGCTGCGCCTTTTCTGTATACCGCTTTTAACCTTTCGATGTCACAAGCGGTGCTTGTCCCGCTGGGAGCAGAAATTAAAGACCGCAAAACGATTGTACTTGGCGCATGGGTTGGCGGGATCGGCATCGGCTTTATGCTGCTTGCCGGACATATCGCATTATCTGTCCATATGCCCGGCATTCAGCAGTATGCCATTCCAATGGGCGGGATCGCCAAACAGCTTGGCTCTGTTGTGCAGTATATTTATATCTTTTTGATCTTTGCTGAAATTTTCACAACACTCATAGCCGATATTTACGGCTTAACCCTTCAATTGCAGGAACGTCTAAAATGGTCTCGTTCGATGCTGACGATGATTGTGCTCGCCTTCTGTTTCGTGGCCAGCCAAATCGGCTTTGGTCCATTGCTCTCAACGCTTTATCCGATCTTTGGCCTGATCAGCTTAGGCTGGTTATTCCTGGTGATCAGGCGCAAGATGGCTCACTAACTGCCGGCGAGCGCCAGGCAATTGAACAAGCATAGCGTGAGGCATATGACCCTGCAGCGCATCCCGGATATGTTCATGACAGGTGAACAGGATGAGCTGACGTCTCTCCGATAGCTCGCTTAGCAGACCGGCAACTGCATGCAGGCGCTGACGGTCTAAGTTAACAAATAAATCATCTAACAGCAGCGGCATGTTCGCTGCTGTTGCTGTTTCTACAGCCAGCGCAAGACGCATAGCTAAATAGACTAACTCCGCTGTACCTCGGCTGAGCATAACCGAATCCACCAACTTATTGTCTGAGGTTTCAAGACGTATAGACGGCAAATCAGGTGTTGTTACAACCCGGATATATCTTCCTTCGGTCAATTGACGGACAAAGCTGCTCGACAGCTTCAGCAGCGCAGGCTGCCGTTCTTCCTCGTAGATCCTTTTTGTAGCCCGGATAAGCGAAGCACTGATAGCCAGCACGGCATAACGCTCCGCATCCTGCGAAAGCTGAGCGATGGTCATTTCCTTCACTGCAAGCAGCTCACGGTGCTTGTCCTCTTGGAGTAAATCCTCCAGCTGCTGCCGCACTCTCCCCCGTCGATCAAGCCATTCCGCTTTGTTCGTCTCCATCTGCCGCACCTTAAGCTGAAGCTCCGAATGAAGCTTTCCAAGCTCTTCTCCGTCATGGGCAGCGAGAAGCTGCTCAAGCTCCTCAATTCGCTGCCTCGACAAACCAGCGGTCATTTCGATTTGCAGCTTATCCTGCTCTGCATCGATAGCTTCTAATCGCGTCCGATGTGCGAGGACTGCGGTAAACTCTGTTTCATTCGTAAATGCTGCCGCTTCGTAGAGCTTCTGGATGGAGATAGTGAGCTGCTCCTGTTTGTCTTGTGTTGCAGCGATCGCGATATGTATGGCCTGAAGCCGCTCATCCAGGCGAGCGGCTTCATCCTGCGCCGCTGCTTGCCGGCGCAGCTCTGCCTGCAGGAGCCGCAGCCCAAGCACGGGCTCAGCTGGCAGTCTTTGCGCCGCGTCAGGGAAGCCGGCGCAAAGCTCCGCCGCTCTCGCCTCGAAGGCGGCGAGCTGGGTGTCCGCGGCGGTTTTCTTCGCCGCGCGGCGGTCCAGCTGCTGGAGCCGGTGCAAAGCTTGCTCGGCGAGCTCGAATACTTCGAGCGCAGCATCCGGCGACATGTCCGGCAGCGCCAGTGCATCCAGCCAGCCGCGCCATTGCCGGGCAGCAGCTGTACGCTCTTCTGCCGCGGCGGCTGCTGCCTCGCGGCGCTCGCCGGCGGCAGCTCGAAGCCGCGCATGCCGGCGCGCCAGCTCGTGGCGGCCAGCACCGAGCTGCTCGCTGCGCTGCAGCGCGGACGCGCGCGCCTCGGCTGCGGCGCGCAGCTRCTCGCGGGCGCTCGGCTGCGGCGGCTCCGCCAGCAGTGCCGCGGCAGCTTCCGCGGGCGCGCTGACGAGCGCCGCGAGTGCCGCGCGCACGCGCTGCT